>NZ_AULT01000024.1 GCF_000422425.1 Oceanospirillum beijerinckii DSM 7166 | reverse complement strand
CAGCCATTAGCAGAACAACCTACGGGCACCGTGAATGTCAGCTTTACGGACGGAACCGCGACAACAGGGGATGATTACACCTACGGCAATACGACCGTCAATGTTAACGGTGTCTTCAGTGCCGAGTCCGTTGATGATGTCCTTTCTGATAATGCAGAGAACTTTATTGTTTCACTGGATGAGGGTTCCTACAGCGAAGATGCGGGCAATACTGCAGATGGCAGTGGCCGTTATGAAACCGTAGAGTATGCATCGGATACGGTGACCACCACCATTCTGGATGAAATGGATAATGACCCGGCCACCCCGGGTGATAACGACAGCGCCTTTACGTTGAAGTTGTTTGCTGCTGATGAGAACGGCGATATTTTGCGTGATGGTGATGGTAACCCTGTTGATGCGACAGAGATCTCTGAACCCGGTACTCAAGGTGGTGAGTCAACGGCCTATTATGTGGTGAAAGCTGTAGATGCCGCAGGTAATCCATTAGCTGAGCAGCCGGAAGGTACCATTGATATTACCTTTACCAACGGCGATAACATCTCTAATGATGACTACTCTGGTCCTGGTCCTCAAACTGTCACGGTGGGTGAGAAATTTACCGCAACAGCGAAAGATGACGATATTTCCGATAGCGGTGAAAACTTTGTAGTTTCTCTTAATGATGGCAGTTTCAGTAATGCAGGGGTTTATGAAACGGTTCAGTATGCACCTGATACGGTGACTACCACTATTTTGGACGAAACCAATACCTCTACACCTGACGATAATGACAGCGCCTATACCCTGAAATTGTTTGCTGCGGATGAGCAGGGAAATATCCTGCGTGATGGTGATGGCAACCCTGTTGATGCGACTCAGATTCATGAAGATGGTGGCACCAGTGCTTACTATGTTGTTAAGGCACTGGACGACAACGGCGATTTTGTTGATTTGTCCGGTCATGTCAACGTGCGTTTCAACAACAATGATGCCGAAGATAATGATTACGATATCAGCGGTACTCAGGTCGAGTTGGATGAAGTATTTCATGCCACAGCGATTAATGATGCCTGGGCAGATAATGGCGAAACGTTCACCGTAGAGCTGGTCGAGAACTCCTACAGTGAAGATGCTGCTTATACGCCGGGTGGTGAATATGAAACCGTTGATTATGATGATGCTACGGTGACGACAACCATCCGTGACCTGGATATTGCGGGTATTGAGGATAATACGAATACTCAGGAAGGTGTTGGAGCCGGTGGTGACTGGGATATTACGATTCTAGAAAATCTGGATGATATTCACCAAGAAGCAGACTTTTCTTCAATCACTATTTCAAATATTCCAGCGGATGCGACGCTTAAGGATGGTGATGGTAATGTCATCACTGTTAATGGCGGTGAATATACAGCGACAAGCTGGCAGGAAGCTCTGGAGCTCACTTTAACGCCAGCGGTGGACAGTAGCAAAGATATTGAGTTGGACTATCAACTGAGTCTTCAGGATGGTTCTGTAGCAACGTTTACACAATCTATTGTGATTACTCCAGAGGCTGACCAACCCTGGACACTGGATAAGCTAACATCGGAGTCTGTAACTTATCAGGATACGTTATTGGAAGATGATGGCTGGCAGTCGTTAGATGCCGGTTGGAGTGATGGGGTTAATGTTTTTGATGAGTTAACCGCTTCTACTGGTGACGCAGATGGTAGTGAAAGCAACACCTATGTGCGCTTTTATTCTGATGGCGACACTAATCTGCCGACAAATACCCAGCTTCGTTACGAAGACAGTGATGGCAATATCAGAACTTACACCTTTAAAAACTCCAACAGTTATGTAGATGTCCCAGCTGATAAGTTGGATAGCCTGCAGATTAAAACACCGGCTCATTTTAATGGTGAGCTGAGTCTTAAGATTAAAACCGGGGTCATTGATCAGGATGAAGATGGTTCAGGTTCGGATAATCGCTGGAGTGACAGTGGAGAAACCAACCAGGTCTGGGGGACAGCGGATACGCTGATTATTAATGTCTCCGGTAGCGCGGATCTTGATGAAAACCTGATCTCGGTGACCAGTGTACGGGCAGATGAAGACAGTGGGCGTGATCAGGGTACGGGAGCTCTTACCCAGAGGGCAGATGGCACCTACGATATATCCGATGCTATTGATCTTGAGATTAACTTCCGTGCGGGTAAATACACCAATACCGAAGTGATTGAGTTGAAGGTTGAGGATATCCCTGCCGATACTTTCATTTTTGATAAAGATGGTAATTTGTTAAATGGCGACGGCTCAGGCGGTAGCCTGAGTTCTATAAAAATTGTGTTGGACCCTTCTGATGGTGAGCATTATACCCCTCAGGCGGGTGAAGTTGTTCTGACATCAAAAGAGGCATTCAATAGCTTTGTTGAAAACCTGAGCCTGATACCTGCACATGATAGTAATGAAGACTTTACGCTGACTCTGAATCAAAAATCCACTGAACCTAACTGGGATGGGACTGTAGGCGGCGAGCAAACTAAAGAGGTAACCGATACCTTTGAAGTACAGCTGAACAGTGTTGCAGATAACCCGTTAGTCAGTGGAACTGATGCGCCAATTGAGCTGACCGAGAGTGGTGAGTGGCAAGATCTGGCTGGTTTCCAGATCGCTTCGGGAGAAGATCAACACTTCTCTGAAGAAGTGTATGCACTGATTCGTAATGTCCCCGGCGACGTTGGCCTACGGATTGTGGATAGCAATGGCAATGAATTGTTTGATCAACTGGTACTGGCTGATACTGATGGCAGTACCACTGATTGGCGCATCGACAATGAGACCCTGCAAAAGATCGATAGTGGTGAGTACCGCATCCAGCTAAAAACGCCTGATGTAGATATGAGTGGGTCCATTGAATTCGGTATTCGTGTCACTGTATTGGATCTTGATCCTGACTCAGGTCAGCAAACGGATACTCTTGTGTCTGATCATACCATGACGATTGTGGTGGAGCCGGATGTAGAGTCGTATGGAGATAGCCAATCTTCGGGTAATGAAGATGAGTGGATAGACCTTAATTTAATCGTAGGCTCCAATGATGGTGATACCTTGGTTGAAGGTCAGTATGACTACAATGGCATCGCTTATGACATGAAAATAGAGATTCCTGGTCTGGGGCAAACCAGTGAGGATATCCAGGTGCAGGGCGACAATCTGGTGATTGATTATGCCAATAACCTGATCTATCTCAATCAGAGTGATTTGGCTTCCGTTGAGGTGAAGGCCCCGCAGCATTCGAATGAAGATCTGTCTGGTATTCAGTTCTATCGATATCTGAAAGATGACATGGATGATGGCTCAACCTCTCACGAAGATATTCAAGAGGTTGTGACAGGCCATACTGTTAATGTCACTGGCGTTGCGGATGGTTGGGAAGATACCGATAATCCAGATAACGGTACCACTGATGATACTGATGGCACTGATGATGATGGCTTTATTGTCGATGATGTAACAAGTGGTCTATCGTCTGATACCCTATTTGAGATGGGAGGTTATCAGGGCGATGGCTATAATCAGATGCTTAATACTGGCAAGTTAGATAGCGCTAATGCTCCGATTTCTTTCACAGCTGGAAAAGGTTTTGGTGTTGCTCAAGATGGTCAGGGCAGTTCAAGTAACCAATCCGAAGGGTTGGATCAAAACGAAAGCATTGGTGTTACTTTAGGTCAGTCGGCAAGCCAGGTTGGTTTCACCATTAACTTGGACTCAGGTGCATCTATTGATGGAGTAATCTCTTTCTATAATGCTTCTGGTGATAAAGTTGGCGAAATTGATATTCAAGGATTGAGTGGGTCTCAGTCCTTCACAGAATCCAATATTAAAACCAGTAATGGTCTAAATGGTAATCAAGAGGCGTATGATCAGGCCAATAATGGTGTCAGTTTCAACTATATCGTATTCGATGCCTCGACTTCGAATGGTAATGCAAATCCAGATAATGGTTTCTATGTCGATATCACCAATGTAGCAGGTAATAGTGTTGATAGCTCAAGCCTGGCTATTACAGATGGCAAGGTTAGTTCTGAAATCGTAACTGGTGATGATAATGCCAATACAGCCCTATCTGATATTGTTACGCATAATATTAATATCGAAGACAGTTACCACGATACGGTATCTGATATAGATACCTCCGAATCTGAGTACTACATAATCCGTGATCAGTCTGGTTTGGATTCTCCAAATACGACCTGGATGGTCGAAAATGGTATTAATGCGGGTAATGGTGTGTGGGTTGTACCTGCTGATGCCTTTGACTCGGCCAATATTAAGATTCTGCAAGTAAACGCAGGTGATGGCTCTCTGGATCTGGAAATCATTCCGGTCAGTAAAGAAAATGACGGCGATATCCTGTTTGATCAGCCTCATACTTTTACCATTGAGTATGGGAACGGTACATACAGTGATGCAATTGCCGGTGAAGTGAATGGCTCTTTAGAAATTCCAGGGAGTGGTTCGGCGCCTACTCTATCTGTGCATAGCAAAAATGAAGGCACCGAGGATGTGTCTGTTGATGATGTCTTGAGCGGCACAACAGCCGGTAGTGCTGACGTATCCTACGTGGTAACAACCGCGACGAATAATGGTTCAGTTGATACCAGTGATATGTATCAGTTGCCGGATGGCAGTTTTGTTGGAACCGGGGCGATTAACTTTAATCCCGACGCTAACTTTAACGGCGATGCTGGCTTTGATGTGGATATCATTGCGACAGATAGCAAAGGTAACCAGTCGACAGTTTCGGAAACAATCGTATTGGATATTGATCCTGTACTGGATGATGCTCAGACCAGTGCCCAGGGTGGTATTGAAATTGATGGGGGCAATGCAGAGAGTATTGACCTTAACATCCAGATTACATCGTCTGACACAGACGGTTCCGAAACCTTACAGGGTGATGTTACTTTAACACCTCAGGACGGAGGGCAGCTAACAGGGACAGGCATCATAGACAATGGCGATGGTACTTATACTATCGCACCTGAGAACCTGGGTTCTGTTGCTTTTGTACCAGATGCCTATACACATGGATCTTATAGTTTTGAAATTAGTTACACCCGTATCGATACGGATGCCAATGGTACTGATCATGTGACACTGAATGTGACGGAGACATTCAGTATTAATCTGGCTTCTGAAGTTGATCAGATTGATGTTGATTTGACGCCTTCCTCAGACAGTATTGACGAAACGGAAGATTATCCTCTGGATCTTTCGGTCCTGCAGCATGATAGCGATGGCAGTGAAATATCGTCTGTGAAGATCAGTGGTGTGCCTGATGCTCTGGTTATCCATAATGCTAACGGCGTCCAGATTGGTAACTACAGTGATAATGGTGACGGAACCGTTGATATTGTATTAAAAGGCGACGAAGTGCCTGCAGATGGCGGACTGAAGTTACACGATACTACAGATACCTACGGCGGCACCTTTACCCTTAACGTGACAGCATTCAGCCTGGATAAAGTCACCAAAGAGATTGAGCAAGGTGCAGACAGTGTTACTTTGACAATCAATCCTGTTGCAAGTGATATAGCAGAAGTTGATGCCGGTAGTGCACAAACTAACCGTGTTGTAGGTACTGAAGATGACTCGGGTATGCCACTTGATCTTGATGTAATCATGACTGATCTGGATGGTAGTGAAAAACTCAAGATCACCTTTAGTGAAGAGTTTGTCGATAATGGTTTTGGTGCCAAGTACACCGATAGTTTTGGTGTAACACAAACGCTGACAGAGAATAGTTTATTGACTCCAGAAGAGGCAAAAAGTATTCAGCTGGTGCCAGGGCCTAATTATAGCGGCGACTTTGATCTGACAGTTAATGTGCAATCAGTTGAAGTAGATGCTAATGACAATGTGCTGGATACGTTAACAACACCAGTATCGAAGACAGTACAGATTACCGTTGAGCCTGAGGCTGATGATGTTGCTCTGGATGAGATTAGCGATCAGACCGTTGTTGAGGACGCATCTGCTGTTGACTTAGGTCTGGTATTGACACTGGATGATGTGAACGAAGAGTTAAACATCTCCTTGGATGGACTTGAACCGGGAGCCACTGTTTCTGTGTCAGGCCAAACTGTTACTGTCGGCAACAGTGGCCAGGTGAGCTTTACCAACCTGACGCAGGTTGAAGCTGAAACCTTGAGTGTAGCGCCTCCTGCAGACTACAGTGGCACCATGAACATTAATGTCAGTGTCAAAACCGTTGATGGTGGTGATGTTCTGGATACCGCTGTAACTCAGTCCTTCAACTTTATTGTGACCCCAGAAGCTGATCAGCCTGATCTGGGTGATCCATCACTATCTGAATCTGATGATGTGGATAATGAGGGGGCGACGTTCAGTTATAACCTTGATCTGAGTGCATCGCTAACAGATGACAGTGAAGAATTGTCTTTCAGAGTAGATGGTATTCCTGAAGGCTGTAGTCTGACCAATGATAATGGTGACAATCTTATTATTACAGATGGGTCCATAACTTTAACGCCGGATCAACTTGATGGGCTTACCCTGACAAGTCCAGTCGAGCTGGCCAGTGATGGTCCTGGTGGGCTCAATATTGAGGTAACCGCTATATCAACAGAAGATATGGGGACTGCAGATCCTGCCGATGATAATAGTGCTATCCAGACTAAAACTATTATTGACGGCGTCATTGAAGGTCTGGCTTATGAGACAAGCTCTGGTTTATCGGGATTCACTGATCAACAAGGCGCGTTTCAATACAGAGAGGGTGATTCAGTTACCTTTAAGGTAGGAGATGTCGTTATTGGAACGGCTACGCCAGAGGATATGGCACAATCCAATATCTTCCTGCAGGATCTGGCTAATGTTGATCGTTCTGATCTGAACAACGAGTATGTTGAGAACATGGGGGTCTTCTTACAGTCTCTGGATGCAGATGGTAATCCTAATAATGGTATTACGATCAGTAATGGTACTCATGCTCTGTTTGATGGTGTTTCTCTCAACCTGAAGACAGCTTCTGAGTCCGAGGTTAAAGCAGTTCTTGAACAAGTGGGTAAAACGGCTGTAAGCGAAGAAGAAGCCATGGCCCATGTTAAAAGTATGCTGCAACAGCATTCAGATCAAACGGACTTTGACGAGCATATTGATGACTCCATTGTCACGGCCAATTTGGCTAACCAGTCCATTGATGGTCTACATTACGAAACATCTTCTGGTTTAAGTGGTGAGCTATCTGGTGGGACTTTCCAGTTTGATGAAGGGGATACAGTTGAACTGTATTTAGGTGATCAGCTGGTCGCCAGCTTTGATGCTTCAGATGTGGGTAATGATGGTGTAATCACGTTTGAAGAAGCCGGTTTCACCATGAGCTTGGAAGAGATCCAGGCGCTACAGAACGCAGAAACGCCAGAGGAAGGGACTCAAGAAGAGTCAGAAGAAACTGCTGTCGAGTCTGAAGAAGATGAAAAAGCAGCATCTGATGAAGGCTCTGAAGATGAAAGCGATGAGTCTGCTGGCGAGACTGGTGAGGAAGAACCTGTTTCAGATGACACTTCAGAAGTAGCCGATGATTCTGCTGGCGAGACTGGTGAGGAAGAACCTGTTTCAGACGACACTTCAGAGGTCGCCGATGAGTCTGCTGGTGAGACTGGTCAGGAAGAACCTGTTTCAGATGACACCTCAGAGGTCGCCGATGATTCTGCTGATGATGAAGAACCTGTTTCAGATGACACTTCAGAGGTAGCCGATGATTCTGCTGAAGAAGCGCCTGAATCGGTAGAGGATAGTTCTGACTCAGATACGGAAGAGGCTGAATCAGCAGAGGATAGTGCTGAGCAAGCTGTTCAGGAAACCACTGACGAGGAAGATTCTCAGGTTGCAGAGGAAAATCCAGAGTCAATGACACAAGAAGAAGCAAGCGAAGAAAGCTCAGATACTGCAGAAGAACAGACTGATGCTGTATCGGACGGTTCTGAAGGTGTAGCCGAAGTCGAAGAAGTTGAGGCTGAAGCCGATCCATTTATGGTCGATGAAGCTGAAGAGGTTGATCCATTTATGGTCGACGAATCAGCAGAAGTGGATGAAACTGATGACTTCTTTACCTTCGCGGATAACTCGCCAGCCAATGACTGGACCAGTGAGATTGAAGGGAATGTTGATACTTCAGATAACTCTGGTTGGGTTGGTGAACTCGATAATGCCGTTGATAATGCAGCGGTAGAGAGCGACGATTCAAGCTTCAGTGATATGGAACCGTCATCTGATGAGGGCTTTAGTGATGGCGCGGAAGACGCCCCATTAGATTGGTAAAAGAGTATTAGAAGACAGGCCCGGCCGGTTATGGAAAGCTGGGCCTATTTTCTAACAAAATACGGATTAGGGTTAAAACGGCTTATGCATTTAACTGGATCAGCAATTGGTTCAAATAATACCTGCTGTATGCAAGTGAGCTTTGAGTGCTAAAAGCCGTTTAGCCCTTTTCAAAAATTTCGTCGGTACGGGATGCCATAATAAAATCATTTTTATGCAGTCCTAGAATTTTATGGGTCCACCAGGACACAGTCACTCTGCCCCATTCCGTCAAAATAGCGGGGTGATGGCCTTCAGATTCTGATAAATCAGCAACGGCATTAGTAAAAAACATCGCCGACTTAAAATCCTTAAACTGGTAACTGCGCGATATCTGGCGAACTCCATCAGCCACTTCCAATTGCCACCCAGGCACCTCTGTTAGTAACCGTTCCAGTTCATCCCCCTCTACTCTCGGGGCATCGGTACGGCAGGCTTCACAGGAATATTGGCTGAGTTCACTCATGGTTGGCTCCACACGTTTCTTATGTCTTCTATTTGCAAGCGTAGCTGAATATTGCCCAGATCGCGGAAAAAAGTGCTTATTTAGTGATCAGTGACGACGAGTGGAAAAGAAGTAAGGGAGGAAAGGCTCCGCGTGCCAACCCGCTGGCGCGGGTTGTGAGGAGTGCACGCAGTACTCGCGGTTAACGCTTTCAATGACAAGCATTGTAACTCAGTTAAGCTGAGTTGGCCTGTGGTCTGATGTCACATGAGGCCAGCTGTCTCAGGTATCAGGCTTATCTCAGTACAGAGACTGTTCAGGCCATACCCACCAGATCGCCAGCACACCCGGTAACAGGCTGATAGCTACTGTTGTGGCGATCTTTTTCCACCAGGTATCACCCGGGTTATCCGTCCATTTGATCAACAGTGGCAGTGCCAGTAGCATCAGAGCATAAATGCTGACATCAGCATAGTAGAACGCATAAGCCAGAATAAATAACCACAGGGCCATTGTGGCTTGGGTCACGGCCAGTATGCTTTGTGCCGATAGGGCAACGATTCGATTCAGCAACCAGATGACACCCAATACCACGGCCAGAGAGCCGGTCATCTGTGCGGTGTTTAACGAGCTACTGATGCCAATCACCACGGCGGAAGTCACGATCATCACAATCTGACTGACAGGGAAACGAAAGGCACTTTGCTGACGATCAGAAGCACTGATCGCCATACCGCAAAACAGCAGCCAACCCACAACTTGAGTGAAGATTTCAATGGTACTCATGCGGCCTAATAGCGGTTGTGCTACTAGCGCAAAGCTTAGCATTGAGGCCACACCAAAGCCGGACATGCGATATTCTTTCGGTAATCGGGTGGCTAACACCGGAACCAAACTGGCGATTAATAGCCAATCCAGCGCTTGTCTCGGTGGTAGTTGCCAACGGGTATGAATACCTTGGGCTGCAGTGATCCAGGCTAACCAGATCAGGCCGGTGGCTAACCAGAATGCCGGTTTTTGCAGCTGTTTATGCTCAAACTGGAATAATACCAGGCCTAAAACGACCGCTGCCAGTAACGGATAAACCACCACTGGCAGCAGCATCGCTAAAGGTGAAACGGATTCACCATACATTACGACTCACCTCTATTGCGATTTCTTATCTCTTTCAGCATCTTGCTGTCAGCCACCCCCGCTAACACTGCCCTATTAATATTGGCCTGTTAACATTCCTTGTAAAAAGGAAGGGAAAGGGTGGCTGGTGTGCACAGCGTATCAGATAAGGATTTTTAAAAACAATTACTTACGGATGCCTTCGATAAACAGTTCGATCTTCACATCGTTGCCGATGCCACCCAGCATCTGATCGATACCAAAGTCAGCACGCTTCAATGTTATAGTGCCGTTAAATCCGCTGCGGTAGCCACCCCAAGGATCTTTACCTTCACCGATTTTAACCACGTTCAGGTCAACCTGCTTCGTTACGCCGTGCATGGTCAGGTCGCCGGTCAGTACACCTTTATCAGCATTGCCATTAAAAGCGGTGGATTTAAAGGAGATCTCTGGGTACTGCTTAGTGTCCAGGAAATCCGGGCTTTTTACGTGCTTGTCACGGGCCTCGTGGTTGGTGTCCAGGCTATCAGCATCGATAGTAATCGCCACCTGAGCACTTTGTGGTTTGTTGGCATCGTACTGGTAGTTACCAGAGAAACTGTTGAAACGGCCGACGGTTTCACTAAAACCCATATGATTGATTTTAAACAGAATCGTGGTGTGAGCACCGTCGATATCGTAGTTCGCTGCCATCGCAGAGCCAGAGATCAGAGCAGCAGATAGCAGGACTGGTTTTAGCATAGACTTCAACATATTAATGACCTTCTCAGAAATATTTAATCGGTTAAGAACGCTGTGTATTCGGTTATCACAGGAGATGTGTGCATTCTATCCGTGAATTATTGGCTTGATAATCCATTGTAAAGTGTAAAAACTATTTCTTTATAGTTAACAATAAAGTGTGAACTTTACCGGAAATACTCTGTCGGCTAGTGGATCGATCTTGATTAATCTTTGCGAGGGAAAAATGGATAAATACACCGCAATGCGCGTTTTCTGTCGGGTGGTTGAACGTGAAAGTTTTGCCGCAACAGGACGGGATATGAGCCTATCCACTGCGATGGTCAGCAAGTATATCGCGGGTTTGGAAAAAGAGCTGGGTATCCGTTTGCTGAACCGCACAACCCGCCGGGTTAGTCCTACGGATGAGGGGCTGTATTACTACAATCGCTGCAGTGCTTTATTGTTGGAGCTGGATGAGCTGGACTCTTCAGTCGCTCAGCAGGGACAGGAGCCCAGAGGTCTGTTGCGTTTAACTGCACCGATGGATTTTAGCCTGCTGCATCTGATGGAACCGATCTGCCTGTTTCAGGAGCAGTTCCCACTGGTACGTATTGAGCTGGATCTGGATGATCGCCAGCGTAATCTATTGGCAGATAAGTTTGATGTCGCTATTCGTATCGCGCGCCTGACGGATTCCACCATGGTGGCCCGGAAAATCACCGAGTGTGCCAGTTATGTCTATGCGGCTCCCGAGTATCTGCAAAAGTATGGCATCCCACAAACACCCGACGAGCTGCAGCAGCATAAGTGTTTGCAGTACACCTATCTGTCCCACGATAGAAACTACTGGGTATTTCGCGACAGTGACGGCGAGCGTATCCGGGTAAGAATTCCGTGGACTCTGGCGGTGAATAACGGCAGAGCCTTGTGTGAAGCGGCCGCTCAGGGCATGGGCATTATCCATCAACCGGATTTTATGGCTAATGAGCTGGTTGAGCAGGGACGTTTGCAGCGTATTTTGGATGATTATCCACCAGAGCCATTTAATGTGTATGCGGTCTATCAGCACCGAGAGTTTCTGCCGCAGCGTATTGTCGTATTTGTGGATTTTCTGCGTGAGTACTTCCAGAATAGTCAGAGATGGTAAACTCCGTGTTTTCAAGACTGATGGGGGCAGGGTGTGACGAGAGAAGAGCCGGTTGTATTAGTGATGGATTCCGGTGTCGGTGGTCTATCGGTTGCACAACATATCCAAGCACTGAGACCGGATCTTTCGCTACTCTATCTGGCTGATAATGGCGCTCTGCCTTATGGCAATAAAAGCGAGGCTTGGCTGAATCATCGGGTGGCTACTTTGGCACAGAGGGTGGTACAGGAGTATCCGCTACAGTTGGTGGTAGTTGCCTGTAATACCGCCAGTACGCTGGTATTGCCTGCTTTGCGCGCGAGTCTATCGGTACCTGTGGTGGGTGTTGTGCCTGCCATTAAACCCGCTGCGGCCTTGTCTCAAACCAAGCATATTGGTTTACTGGCCACACCGGGTACGGTACAGCGCAGTTATACCGATCAACTGGTGAATGAGTTTGCTGAGGGCTGTCGGGTATCTCGTTTAGGCACTACCGATCTGGTCAGTTTGGCTGAAGATAAGCTGGCCGGTAAAGCAGTGGATCTGCAGCGTTTAGCTCAGGCGGTAGCCCCGCTATTTGCTCAGCAGGATCTGGATACTCTGGTGCTGGGTTGTACTCACTTTCCCTTGTTAGTCCCTGAGCTGGAACAGATTGCGCCCCGCAAGATCAACTGGGTAGATTCCGGTCAGGCCATTGCCCGTCGGGTAGATGCTCTACTACCACAGATATCATCTTCAGAGCATATGCCGCACCAGGCAATTTTGACCGCTGAAGTTGATCAAACCTCCACGCTATTAACCTCTTTAAGTCGTTTAGGTTTTGGCCATAGCCGAGTCTGGGCTATGGGTGCAGAATGAAGATGTCCGGATATGACCGCTATAGGTCAGGTTACGGCCTGTTGGCTATAACGGCTTCCCCATACACTTTCCTTACTGATTTTGTTTCACTTTATTAAGTTCAGGAGAGCGAGTGATGAGTAAGGCTGCACTGTTAGTGGTTGATGTACAGGACTCCTTTAAACAGCGTGCCGTTTGGGAAACCAGTGATCATGGCCGTTTTGAAAGTAATGTCGCAGCGTTAATTCAAGCTGCCCGTACACAAGGGTGGCAAGTGATCTATGTGCTACATAATGAAGAGGAAGGTGTCTTTTCACCTGAGTCCGGTTTTGTCCGCTTAATGGATTTTATTCAGGTTCAGGATGGCGAGCTGGTGTTTAATAAGAAGGTTCATAATGCCCTAACAGATAGTGGTCTACATGTCTGGCTACAGGAGCAGGGCATTGAGCAGCTGAAAGTCTGCGGCATTCGTACGGAGCAGTGTTGTGAAACCACAACCCGTGTCGCCAGTGATCTGGGTTATCAGGTGGATTTTGTTCTGGATGCGACTCTGACCTTCCCTATGGTCGATGCGATTACCGGTGAAGAGGTCTCTGCTCAGATGCTGTATCAGCGCACTGCAACGGTGTTAAAAGATCGTTTTGCCCGTATTACTCAGGTTGCTGATTATCTGTAAGTTATTCAAGCACTCACACAAAAGTTTTCTCCTTAGCCAATGGCTTTATGCTTCAGCCATTGGCCGGAAAATATCGAAACACTTTTGCGTAAGTGTGTATTGCGGTCATGCGGTAACGGTTTTTCTTGTATCGCAAGAGTATGAAGGGGGTGACTGATGTTAGAGCTACGTCCTAATTGTGAGTGCTATGATAAGGATCTGTCCCAACGATGACCGCTATCACTGATAACTGTGCTGAGAAAAATAAACGACAGGTCTATCTGCTGACACTGCCTGGTGTTCACCTATTGGATCTGGCTGCTCCTGGGCAGATCTTTGGTCATGATTGGTTAAGGGATCAGGTGGAGTTGCACTATATCTCGACAGACAGTGAGCTGAGGTGTCATCAGGGGTTGATGTTCAGTCAGCTGGAGCCTTTGCCTGATACAGTTTCTCAGGATAGCTGGTTATTTCTGATTGGCACCAGTCGTGCGGCATTGCATCTGGATGAGCCCTATTACCGTGAGGCCCGAGAATGGTTGGCCAACACCGCAGATCAGTTCCAGCTGATCTGCGGTATCTGTTCGGGTTCTCTGCTGGCTGCTTATGCGGGATTGATGTCCGGTCGGGAATGTACCACCCACCATGAGCTACTACCAACTCTGGAGCAGTTAGCACCCCAAGCTAAGGTGCTGCAGGACTGTATCTTTGTCAGAGACGATAAATTTTGGACCAGTGCGGGCATTACAACAGGGATTGATCTATGTCTACAGATGACTGCTGAATACTACGGTCATGATTTGGCGACGCGTATCGCTCGGGATATGGTGGTATTTCAACGACGCAGTGGTCAGGAACCGCAGCTGAGTTTCTGGCTGCAGCATCGTAATCATATCCATTCCCGGGTGCACCAGATCCAGGATAGCGTGATGGCCCAGCCAGGTTATGCCTGGCGTATGGCCGAGCTGGCAGAAAAGGTACACCTGGGGGAGCGTCAGCTTAGACGGGTATTCAAACAGGCCACCGGTTGTTCACTACAGGATTGGATTCAGCAAGCCCGCCTGGAGCTTTCCCGACAACTCTTGCAGCAAACTAATTTACCGCTGGCAGAGGTGGCACACCGCTGTGGTTTTGACTCGGAACGTAGCCTGAGACGTTTATGGCAGCGTTGGTTGGGAGTCAGTCCGGCTCAGTTTCGTAACGGTGAAGATAAATAGCCTATCCTGAAAAAGTCAGATGGTAGCCTGGGGTTACATCGGTTGGATTTATTGCTCTGGGTCATAAAGTAACCCTGTCTCTGTTTTCTATTTGTGTTTTGTATGACTACCAGAAGTAAACTGCTTCCCTTAAAAACACTTCACATCAATATTTCTATCTTCTCCGGCTGCAGACCGGAGAAGGCAGAAGCATAGATGCCGAAAAACTTATGTGCCGGCTTATTATCAGGCCTTATAGCGCTTAAAAAACTAATAGAACGTCCAGAATTAGTTGACCACCATACTTACATTATGAAAGATTGAAATAGAAAGGACTGAAGAAGAATAAAGACCGGCTTTATCAACTAGCTAGCTTTTTCAGAGGTTCCCTAAGCGGTATTGTTTTTTTGTGCGATCTCGACGGAGTTACTTATGCGTATACGTTTTAGATTGAGTTTGACACTGGCTAGTCTATTGATCATTACTTCCCTGTCCACGACTATTCTTGCCATTCTTTGGGTTTCAGGAAAACAAGCCGCTCAAGAAGTTGGCAAAAGCTTATTTGAAGTCACCTCTCAGAATGTAGAAACAAAAGTATCGGCCCTTTTGGAGCATTCACTGGAAATTGCGAAAATAGTGTCCAGCAGAGCAGGCTTACAATATGTCAGTGGTGATGGCCCGGACATGTCGGTTTTACCTCTTTTTCGTAGTATCCTGGAAGCTGATAAAACGTACTATTCCATTTATAAAGGTTTTGAAGATGGGAGCTTTCTCCAGCTAATTGCTGTAAATGACAGAGAAAGCATCGCTAAGGCCCATAATGCACCGGCTGGTACAGTCTGGATTGCCCGTACTATTTTAAGTCATTCTATCCAAGAGAGAACTCAGAACTGGGCGTTTTTGGATGCAGACTTTAAACAGATAGCCAGACGGGTTGAAAGTACCCGTTATGATCCGCGTCAGCGCCCATGGTATAAATCCGCGATGCAGAGACCGGAGGGACAGCTTTCAGAAGTGTATTCATTCCACTCTCTGCAACAGCCGGGTCTGACGGCATCTCATAAAATTACCGGTGCGATAGGGGTGGTTGGTGTAGATCTAACCTTATCTGGACTCGGGGAGTTTGTTTCTGGTGAGAAAGTCTCTGAAAATGGGGTGGTTATTCTTTATGACCGGCATCATCGTATCATAGCGGCATCTGATAGCATTGAAAATGTAGGCGTCTTAAGTCCTTTACAGGATGCCCGGCGTGCAGACATTAAATATTTTTCCGAACAAAAAGACGTTGGCTTTAGAAGCTTTGGGGTGAATGGGCAGACCTATCTTGCAAACATCGTAAGCCTTGACATCGCTTCTGGGGCACTGAACATTGCCGTCAGTGCACCTTTGGACGATTTCCGTCAAAGTTTTATTTCAATGAAAAAGCGTATTTTTATTTTGACGCTTATCAGTTTCGCAATTTTTATCCCCGCATCGCTGATTTTTAGTGACCGTTTGTCTTCACGGGTTCGCCGGTTAGTCAAGCAGGCCAAAATGATCAAGCAGCTTGAATTTGTTGAGAGTGGAAACCGTGAGTCCCATATTGTTGAGTTTTTTGAACTGGAAAACAGCTTTGATGATATGCGCAAATCATTGGCTGAAAATGCCGGGGCTTTGACGATATCGCAGGAAAAACTTAATCGTTTGGTCGAACTGGGCATCGCCATGTCTGCCGAACGTGATACCGATAAAGTCATGGAGATGGTGTTGATGGGGGCCAAAGAGCTTTCCAATGCTGATGGGGGAACGCTCTATAAAATTGAAGATAATGCCCTGAGCTTCAAAATTGTTCATAACACGTCTTTGGATATCCAGATGGGTGGGACAAGCGGCGTTGAGCCTGTCCTCTCTCCGGTGCCCCTGTTTAATGAGGCCGGGGAAGAGAATCACCACAATATAGTCAGTCATACGGTCCATCGTGCTATGTCGGTCAATATTGAAGATGCATATAATAATGACCTGTTCGACTTCTCCGGTACCAAAGTGTTTGATGAAATGAACGGCTATCGTTCTAAGTCATTTCTTACCGTTCCTCTGAAACCACGTGGTGGTGACGCAATAGGTGCCTTGCAGATCATTAATGCACAGGATGAAAATGGTGACATCATCCCTTTCAGTGATGAAATTCAAAGCTTTGTCGAAGCGCTTTCGGCGCAGGCTGCCACTATCCTCTATAACCATGACCTGTTAGATGCTCAGGAACGTTTGATGGATGCTATGATCCAACTGATTGCTGGTGCGATTGATGCGAAAAGCCCTTATACCGGTGGACACTGCGAGAGAGTACCGGAACTGGCCATCATGCTGGCGCGAGAAGCATGCGAAAAGCAGGATGGCATCTATGCCGATTTCAATTTTGAAACAGAAGAACAGTGGCGCGAGTTTTCCATCGGAGCCTGGTTGCATGATTGCGGCAAGGTAATCACTCCTGAATATGTCGTTGATAAAGCCACCAAACTGGAGACCATCTATAACCGCATTCATGAAATACGTACTCGATTTGAAGTGCTGCTGCGTGATGCGGAAATTGCTTATTATAAAGAGCGAGTCAGCGGCGCAGATATCAACGTGGCTCAGGAACGATTTGATAAACGTAAAGCCAAGCTTATTGATGATTTCGCCTTCGTTGCCGAATGTAATGTTGGCGGTGAATTTATGAGTGACGACAAGCTTGAACGTCTTAAAAATATTGCAGAAGAAACGTGGGTACGTCACTTTGATATTCAGCAGGGGCTGTCTCATGAAGAAGCGCAGCGTTTTCAGAATGTTGCCGTTGCGCCAGCCGTTGAGAAGTTGTTAGAGGACAAGCCCTACCACATTATTCCACGCCAGAGCGATGTCACAGCACAGTATGAGCATTTAAACTTTAAAGTTCCTGTACCTCAGGATCTGTATAACCGTGGTGAACTTTACAACCTTTCCATTGGTCGTGGTACATTAACACCGGAAGAACATTTTAAGATCAAAGAACACATCATGCAGACCATTGCTATGCTTGAGGCTCCGCCCTTCCCCGCGCACTTGCAGCGTGTACCTGAATATGCCGGTACGCATCATGAAACAATGATTGGCACCGGTTACCCGAGAAAACTCGAGAGTTCAGAGCTTTCCATTCCCTCTCGTATCATGGCGATTGCTGATATTTTCGAGGCATTGACAGCATCAGATCGCCCCTACAAAAAAGCCAAAACTTTGTCTGAATCCATCAAAATTCTCAGCTTCTTTAAGAAAGACCAACACATTGATGGCGACATCTTCGATCTGTTCCTGACCTCCGGCGTCTATAAAGACTATGCTGAAAAGTTCCTGCTACCAGAACAGATCGATCACGTAGATATTTCACAGTATCTGTCTTAATAGAAGGGGGTGGTATGTCTCTTTCTGGTAATGGCCCGCTGTGTCAGGACTATCGTATTCGTAAGTGCAAGTCATATGAGAGAGCTTGTCAGGATGGGTATAAATAGACTTGCAAATGATAAATCTTATCATATAGTATATCGGTAGTTTGATTCCGTTAATAACTGCGATTCAGGACTCCAGTACCATGTATGTCTGTTTATGTTCCGGTATAACCGACCAGCAAATTCGAGATGCGATTCAGGCGGGTGATAGCGATCTTAAAACCTTGCGTAAAAAACTGGGTTTGGCGAATAGCTGCGGGATGTGTGTGTCAGATGCCCGTGAAATCCTGACAGCGGAATCTGATCGTTTGGCTGAGCAGGCTGTGATGGTAGAAATTGTGGATGCAGGTCAGAAGGCGGCGTAACAGGCCGTCTTCTATTTTAACTGTGTGGGTCTAACTGCGCAGGCTCTTTTTATTACTCTCTTTCCTCGTTTTTGATTGGCTCTTTGTTTGTTAGCCGTGGACCTTTCTTTTTCCTTATTCCCCTGTTTATCCTTCTTTGATCTGCTTCCAGGTATTCTTGATATTATTAAATGAACAAAGCCCGGTATCTTATTTGCCATTATCAGGCTAAGACACCAGGCTTTGAGTTGACAGCACTAAGCTGTAAAAGGCCGGATAATGATGGATTACATGCCGGTTTTAAGCTTCTGCCAGTACTCATTCATCAGCTGAGAGGCCTCGTCGCCGATATCGTGGTGGAATTCCCCGTTATTGATATCTTCCTGAGAAGGAAATACTGCCGGATTGTTGCGTACCTCATCACTGAGCAAAGGAATTGCAGCCTGGTTTGGTGTGGCGTAACCCACATATTCGGCATTTGCTCTGGCAACGTCTGCTTTCAACAGGAAGTTGATAAATTTATGGGCGTTATCGACGTTTTCAGCGCCTTTTGGAATCACCAGGCTGTCAACCCAGAAAACAGCGCCTTCTGTCGGGTATACGTACTCCAGGTTGGCACCTTCCTGTTGTGCCATATAGACTTCACCGTTCCAGTTCATACCCACAGAAACGTCACCGGAGAGGAAAGGCTCCCGTGGGGCCTCAGAGTTAAATACCAGTACATTAGGTATCAGGCTTTTCAGCGTTTCGTAAGCTTGCTTGATCTCTTCCGGGTTACGGGTATTACCACTATGACCGTTGATGCGCAGCGCCATATGGAAAACTTCACGCACATCATCAGTCAATAGCAGTTTGCCTTCCCACTGTTGATTCCACAGATCTTTCCAGGAGGTGATGGTTCCGGCTTCAATAGAGTCGGCGTCGTAGCTGATTGCGGTACTGCCCCAGAAATAAGGCACGCTGTACTGGTTGCCTTTATCGTAATCTTTATTCAGTAGGTCAACATTCAGGTTGCCGAAGTTACTCAGTTTGCTTTTATCTATGGGCTGTAGCAGACCTTCACGGGACATCTTGGATACATAGTAGGTGGAAGGCACGACGATGTCGTAACCTTTGCCCTGCTGTAGCTTCAGTTTCGAGTACATCACCTCGTTGCTGTCAAACGTCGCGTACTCAACTTCGATACCGGTTTCTTCGGTGAACTGCTCAACTACGCTTTCGTCGATATACTCCGACCAGTTGTAAACCACCACCTTGTCGCCAGCAAAGGCCAGATTTGATGCCAGAATAGCGCTGGCAGCCAGTAGTTTGTTCATTGGCTTTTTCCTTTTCTTAATATCAGTTGTGCCACAACAACCAGAACAACAGAGAGAATCAACAGGCCTGTGGCCAGTGCATTCACCTCAGGGGATACACCCACCCGGACCATGGAGAAGACCCGGATCGGTAAAATTTCATAACTGGGGCCTGTGACAAATGAGCTTACAATCACATCATCCAGTGACAGAGTAAAACTCAGCAGCCAGCCTGAGACAATAGCGGGCATGGACATTGGCATGACTACTGTAAAAAAGGTACGTGCTTCGCTGGCACCCAGATCCCGTGCCGCTTCGATCAGGTTGCCATCAAAGTCATTTAAACGGGCATAGACCGTAATCACCACAAAAGGCAGGCAGAAAGTGATATGGGCGATCAGTAAAGACCAGAAGCCGAGGTGAATACCCAATGCCATAAAGATCACGAGAAAGGTGATCGCCAGTACGATATCCGGTGACATCATCACGACGAACAGCATGCCACTGGTCACCCGCTTTAGAGTAAAGTTGTAGCGGTATAAGGCGTAGGCCATCAGAGTACCAAGCAGGGTTGCAAAGGTGGCTGCCAGTAAACCTATGGCGATTGAGTGCCAGAAAGCATCCATCAGGTTCTGATTGTTCAGCAGCTTCTCATACCATTTCCAGGTAAAGCCTTTCCAGTTATGGCCATATTTTGACTGGTTAAAAGAGTTCACAACCAGAACGGCTATAGGGGCATATAGGTAGAAGAAAATAGCGCCCAAAAACAGCCATTGACCAGCTTTTGCCCAGCGGGCTGACCCCTTGCCTTCTTTGCTCGGACCCATCAGATTAGAGATTGCTATCATGCAGGCCTCCTTTACGGCTGACCAGTCTATTGGCCTGTACATAGAGCAGTAACATTAAAGCCATCATTAACATCATAATTACGCTAAAGGCTGCGCCCATTGGCCAGTCCCTGGCTACCAGAAACAGATTCTTCACGACGTTGCCCAGAAGCAGATTTTTCGCACCGCCCAATAGGTCCGCAATATAGAACATGCCCATGGCAGGCAGAAAGACGATCAGGCTACCTGAGACAATACCAGGCATGGTCAAGGGGAGGATAATATGACGAAAACGCTGCACTGTGCCTGCGCCCAGGTCCCGGCCCGCTTCCAGCAGGCTCTTATCCATCTTATCGAAACTGGAATAGAGCGGTAGTACCATAAAAGGCAGCAGGAGATAGACCAGGCCAAAGATCACCGCAAACTCGGTATAGAGCAGTTGTATCGGCTCATCAATAATGCCCAGGTTGATCATCGTCGCATTGACCAGGCCTTTTTTACCCAGCAGAATCTTAATGGCATAGGTTCGGATCAGGCTATTCGTCCAGAATGGCAGAATTAACAGAAACAGCAGTAAGGCCTGAGTACGGCTGTTAAAGGTCGAGAGTATCCAGGCAAAAGGGTAGGCCAGCATCAGGCAGATTACTGTTGCAATAGCCGCCAGTTCAAGGCTGTGCCAGAATACAGAGAAATAGAGCGGGGTAAATACCTTCTCAAAGCTATCCAGTGTCACAGGCCACACCACCAGATGATCGGGGTTGGGTGTCATGACGCTGGTGCCGACCAGCAACAGGTGAGGCAAAAAAACAAATACCGTCAACCAGGCCAGGGTGACGGAGATAATTAAGCGGCGAAAGTTCATCGCAAATATCCTCAGCAGAACGCTATAGATCGACTTGAATTACAATAGGTCTGCTTTAATTACATGTTCCCAGCCGTGAACCCAATCGATCCACACCTTTTGATTCAGCTTGTAGTCAAAATCGGGTTCATTTTCGTTAAAGAACTCGCTGGCCAGAATCAGTTGACCATCCTTCAGCTTAATCTGGGAATCCAGGGTTTTACCCTTGTAGTTTCTTTCCTGCACTTCGCCGATAAAGCCCGGTTTTTCGGGAGCGTCTTCCAGGAACTCAATGCGCAAGTCTTCCGGACGAAGCATGACTTTAACCTTGTCTCCGGCTTCAAAGCGGGTTTCGGAAACAATCTCCCGGGTCATATTCCCCTGGTCGAAATAGGCTAAATAGCGTCCTTGTTGTTCATCAATGGAGACTACCTGTTCAATACGGGCATCAAAAATATTGATCTCACCGATAAAACGGGCGACGAATTCATTTGCGGGGGATTCGTAAATATCCCGTGGCGCACCGACCTGCTGTGCCTGACCATGGTTCATCACCAGAATACGGTCTGACATAGACAGGGCCTCTTCCTGGTCATGGGTGACGTAGACAAAGGTGATGCCCAGTTGACGTTGCAGGTGCTTTAGCTCAATCTGCATCTGCTGACGCAGCTTGTAGTCCAGCGCACTCAGAGACTCATCCAGTAGCAGCAGACGAGGGCGGTTTACAACTGCGCGGGCAATTGCAACACGTTGCTTCTGACCACCGGAGAGCTGAGCGGGTTTGCGGTCTGCAAACTCTGCCAGTCGTACCATCTCCAGCGCTTCCATAACCCGTGGCTTAATCTCTGTACTAGGAGTACGGCTCATTTTCAGGCCAAAGGCAACGTTATCAAACACGCTTAGGTGAGGAAAAAGCGCGTAGCTCTGAAATACGGTATTAATAGGGCGATGCTCTGCCAATTGCTCAGCGATATTATGACCATCCAGTAAAATTTGCCCCTCATCCGGTTGCTCAAAACCGGCAATTAAGCGCAGAACAGTGGTTTTACCACAGCCTGAGGGCCCTAACAGGGTGAAGAATTCACCATCCTTAATATCCAGATCAAATCCCGTCAGGATTTCCTGTGTATCAAACTTCAGGGAAACCTGGCGAAACTGCATCAGAGTTTTTGCCAATCTGAGACTCCTTGTGCCCGTAAATACCCAAGTATGGTCACTCAGGTATATAAAAAGTATCGTTATAAAGTCAGCTCTGGCGCTGAATGCTTTGAGCTACTGCCCTGTCAGGCTGTTGGCTGAATGTACAAAAAGCGGCCAGTGGATGCCAGAAAAAATAGAGATTTAATTCTATTTTTCCTATTTAGGAAAGCTGACCTTAATCGTTAAAGCGGGTGATTTTTATGACAAATGAAAATTTACAGGTGTGGGGGATGATTTAGCCAATGCTATGGTTTTTAAGAGGGAAATAAAAAGCCAAAACCGACAGGGCTTTGGCTTTTATGACGGGCACATCCCAGGATGGCCTCGGTCAGGCAAAGTAGACTTTAACCTTCGCTGCCTTTTCGCATCTGAGCCTGAATATAGTTTGGCAAGCCAACCATATCAATCAGGCGCAGCTGCTGTTCCAGCCAGTAGGCATGATCCATCTCGGTATCATCAAGTAGTTTGACCAATACCTGACGGGTGACGAAGTCTTTCTCTTCCTCACAGACCGCAATGGCTTCTTTCAGGGCTTTATCTACTTCATACTCTACAGCCAAATCATTTTTAAACATGCTGACCACATCGGTACCCACGTTAGCGTCCAGGTGGCCATTCATATCCGGTGTGGTTTCCAGAAACAGCATACGCTCCATCAGTGCCTCTGCGTGTTCCGTTTCCTCTTCCATCTCATGACGCAGGCGTTCATGCAGATGGTGCAGTCCCCAGTCTTTAAAGATATTGGCATGGGCCAGGTACTGATCGCGTGCCATTAACTCGTTATTTAACAGCGCCTGCAGATGGGTGATGACTTTTGCACTACCTTTCATGATTAATCTCCTTAGTCATCCATCTGAGCAGCAAGATAATTTTCCAGACCGCTGTTCGTGATCTGCCATTGCTGAGTTTCCAGCCAATCGATCTGTTCTTCTGTTTCTTCCAGTACATGAATCAACAGATCACGGGTGACATAGTCCTGAGCTTTTTCGCACACATCAACAGCAGTAACCAGTTGATCACGAATTTCAGTGTGTACTGACAGATCACCGGCGAACATTTCAGGTACATTTTCACCAATCTGCAGACGATTCAGCGCCTGCATACCTGGCAGAGCTTCGAGGAATAGAATACGCTCGATCAGGTCATCAGCCATCTTCATCGCTTCAATAGATGCTTTGTATTCGTGAGAGTTAATCTCCTCAAGCCCCCAGTTTTTTGCCATACGGGCATGTAAAAAGGTCTGGTTGATAGCCGTAAGCTGCCCTTTTAAGGCGGCATTTAGCTCTTTAATCACGGCGCTGTCGGCGTTCATGGTACGCTCCTATTCTTTTAGCTTGCTATGTGGTTCGCCAGATAGTATCTGTATTAGTTTTTTAATTAAGTCTTGTCTAATTTTGTTTTTTGGGATGGCGATTAAAAGTTGACTGAAATAATCTGGCTTTTTTGGAGATGAAGTAATAATAGTGAATAAAATATCTTATTCCAGTTTTTTTGGCCTAATATATTTCTGAGCAGTGTATAGTGCATAGCTCATTGTAATCAGAGCTACGCACTGTTCAGTCCTTGAAATAGAGAGCCGAATACTATTAATAGATAAGACTTTAAACAGTTAGAGTTTTTAGCCAGGCGGTTAAGTTGCGAAACAAAAGCCTTCAGGGTTAATAATATTTTCTGTTCTGGCATCTTGTCCTGAGGACAAAACACAGTAGCTTTGTTTTTCTGTTTTTCGAGTAGGCTTAAACCACTTCTCCAGCCACCCAACCACTGGACCAGGCCCATTGGAAATTAAAGCCGCCGAGATGGCCGGAGACGTCCATCACTTCACCCACAAAGTAAAGGCCTGGGGCTTTTTTTGCTTCCATGGTTTTGGATGATAGTTCGTCGGTATCCACGCCGCCAAGAGTGACCTCGGCAGTTCGATAACCCTCGGTACCAGAGATCTTAGGTTGCCAGTGGTGAAGTTGTTGTGCGATCTCTTCGATCTGAGCGTTACTTAACTCGCTCATCGTTTTATTGGTAAAGAAGTGTTCGCACAAGGCTTTGGCTAAACGGCTGGGCAGGTGTTCGCTGAGTACCGTTTTTAGCTCAACCTTGGGCCTGTCCTGACGCAGTTGTTTCAGATGCTCATCCAGCTCTAAACCTGGTAACAGATCCACTTCCAGAGTATCGCCAGATTGCCAATAAGAGGAGATCTGCAGGACAGCAGGACCACTGATACCCCGGTGAGTAAACAGCAAACTACCGGTAAAACTCATTGTGTTACAGCTGAGTGTGGCTGGAGTACTCAGGCCAGATAGCGGCTCGGTCCAGTTTTTCTCTTCTGGTTGTAAAGTAAAAGGTACGAGGGCAGCAGTACGTGGCAGTATGCGCAGACCAAACTGCTCAGCGACCTGATAACCAAAACCGCTGGCCCCCATAGTCGGCATAGATAACCCCCCGGTGGCTATCACCAACGATTGGCAATGATATGTGCCTTGATTGGTTGTCAGTTGATAACGGTAAGGGGCTGCGCGCTTATCCAGCGGTGTAATGCTTTCAATCTCGGTTTTTAGCTGTACCTGAGCACCGGCATCAGCTACTTCCTGCAGCAGCATATCTAAGATCGCTTTCGATTTCAGGTCGGAAAACAGCTGGCCTTCCTCTTTTTCATGATAGGGCAGGCCGTGTTTATCAACCAAAGCGATAAAGTCCCACTGCGTATAACGACTTAGAGCGGATTTACAGAAATGAGGGTTTTTCGAAAGGTAGCGATTGGGCTCGATATAGTAGTTGGTAAAGTTACAACGACCACCACCGGATACCATGATTTTATTACCTGCCTTACGGGCGTGATCCAGTACCAGAACGTCACGCTGACGCTGACCCGCATTGATGGCACACATTAAGCCAGCTGCACCGGCACCAATAATAATGACATCCCGTTGTTGAGCAGCCATGGAGTTACACCTGTCGCTTGTGATTGAAGAGGGCGCACTCTAGTGAAATGAGGGCAGGCTGTAAAGAGTTAGGGGAGGCTGACCCAAGTACTGTCTTTACAACCTGCCTTTAAAACATGTGCTTCCTGTGACCTGGGGCCCTCTTTATTATTGATGGCTGCAGATGTATCCCCTGAGCTTAGGACAACGAGCCTTGAATTTTATTTGCCAGCTGTTTCAGTGCGTTGCTGGTTGCAGATAGGCCGTCTTCTGAGTGATCCATCTCTTTAATGCTTTTTTCAATCACTTGAGTAAAAAACTCCTCTTGCTCTAATGTCAGATCTAACTCATGAAAGCTAGACCTGATATCCATAATGAGGTTATTCGTTTGCACTTTCATATGGCTATCATGATGATTAATCTGATCACTGACATGATCAATCATATCCTGCACACTGTTTAGGATATTTTTGAGTGCTTGCTCGCGCTGTAAATCCAAGTATTTTGCTTCCAACCCCTCAATAATTACAGCGGTTACGTCACGTAGGCGGCCATAATTCATTTCATCATCGACGGGCATATTCTTGATCAGGAAAGAAACATGCTTATCGTTCAGTATGGTTCGGTTATCAAAGTCATACAGGCGCCCCACACCGCGTAATAGTTCAAACAGGTTCTCTTCAATAGGGCTACACTGACCGTTAATCTGATCATAGGAATGTGTGTCTCGGCCATGGAACTGCAGACTGGTGATCAGGTTCAGGTTAGCCATCATTTCAAAGAAATGTTTAGCCAGTTCATCCAGACTTTTACTATGCAGGCTATTTTTGAAAAACTGCAATACGTGACCATACTGTGAGGCCTCTGCCATCGACTGAAAGGCCATATTCCGTGAAAAGGCCTCCTGATCCTGCAAGCTACGCTTATTACTTTGGTAATGAGCCACAGCGTGGATCTTAGCCAGTAGCTCTTTCATTTCAAAGGGCTTAGCTACAAAGTCATCACCACCAGCATCATAAGCCCGCAGACGCTCCTCCAGTGAATTGTGTCCAGAGACGAAGATGACAGAAAAGTCATCGCTGTATTCTTGTTTTAAGGCCCTGCACAGCTCAATACCATCCCTGCCAGGCATATTAATATCCAGCAATAGAATATCCGGTTTATGTTCGGCGAACAGGCTTTCCGCTTCTCCGCTGGTGGTCGCGGTAAGAGTGCGATATTCACCTTCCAGCATATCGCTGACCAGATCACAGTGCATTTCATCATCATCAACGATTAATAGTGTTAGCTCACTCATTTTTCGTATCCTATTTTCTGAAGCCTGTGCGGGGAACAAGCCAGTATGTTTTTTGGTTAAACTTTAATAAGGGTTAAAGCTTGTCCAGGTATTCTTTAGCCCATAGAATAAAATCATCGCTGGGTAGAGAGGGGCTGTACAGATAACCCTGAGCAACATCACACCCTGATTCAATCAGGAAAGATTCTATTTCTTTTGTCTCAACACCTTCTGCAATACAGCGCACACCCAGTTGTTTAGCCAGTGAAATGGACGACTGCACAATAGTCTGAGAGATAGGGCTTGATAAGGCATGCATAACAAAGCCCTTGTCGATCTTAATCTCATTAAAGGGCAGCTGATTCAACTGAGCCAGAGAGGAGTAACCGGTACCAAAATCATCAAGTGAAAGGAAAAAGCCCTTAAGTCTTAAGCGTGTCAGCGCGTCCAAACAAGATTGATTACTGCCATCCAATGCAATGCGCTCTGTGATTTCAAAAGTAATCATCTCCGCAGTGACTGGATACTTCTGCAGTAACTGAGGCATCAGGGATGCCAGATTTAACTCATCCAGATAAGCTGCGGATAGGTTAATTGAGACCTGAAGGTCAACCAACCCATGGTTTTGCCAACGTTCCATTTGTGCCATAGTTTGCTCAATAACTGAGAGTGTCAGCGGCAAAATGAGTTTATTGCTTTCAATCAGCGGCAGAAAGTTGTCTGGCATTACGATACCGCGGTCATGATGCCAGCGTACCAGTGCTTCTACTCCATGAACCTGACCGGTGGCCAGATCAATCTGTGGCTGAAAATGGGGGATAAACTCATTTCGCACAAGGGCTCGCTCAATCTCTTGTACTGAGAAGTCGTTAGCTTGGCCACTACGAAGTTGAGACTTGTTTTTTGCAGGAACGGTAAAGGGCTGCATCAGCAAAGATTTTACATTTTGAACCTGAAAGGGCTTTGATAAAGTACCCAGTACCGGGATCTGTAATTGATCGGCCAGTTTTTTAGCACCCTCCAGTACGGACTGCTCAAAACCTGTCATTAGTACCAATTGAGGCTTCAGATTGAGATGCTCCATATAGTGAAGAATCTCAATGCCATCTAAGCCTGGCATTGACAAATCCAGCGCTAATACATCAAATGCCTCCAGAACTGAGAGATCGTCAACACTGTTGAGCAGGCTGATGCTATCTGTTTCATAACCGGCAAGTTCTGCTATCTCAGATATCAGTTCACAGATATCCTCTTCATCATCAATCACCAGTAACTTGCGGCGTGTGATCTCTCTTTGATCACCAAGGTTGTTTTGAGTACCCATTTTAACCTGAGCGTTTCCAGCAATTACGTTGTTCATGATGCCTCTTGCTCTATATAACTTCCCTGATATTAAGCCCAATGCCATTTTGACAGCGTTTGAATCAGATCTTTTCGACTAAAAGGCTTTTTCAGCAATTCACCAACTTGTTGTGCATCCTGTAAACGCACATTCTCAGCATAGCCTGAAGCCAGAATAATCCGGGTATCTGGAGAATTCTGTTTCATCCAGTGCCCCAACCAAACACCATTGTGCTCGCCGGGCATAACAATATCCGACAGCAGCAGAGCAAAGGGAGTCGTACTGTTTTGCACAACATCGATAGCATCAGCAGCACTTTCAGCCTGGGAGACTGCAAAACCGATATAGCTGAGCATCTCACTGAGGGATGAACGGATATCCTCTTCATCATCCACTACAAGGGCTGACAGCGACTGTTTTAAGTGTAGATCAGGGATCTTATCCTGAGTGGGTTCCTCACTCACTGCTTCCTGTTCCGAACGGGGTAACCAGAGTTGGAAACAGCTACCTTCATTTTCCTGAGAATCTAACTCAAGAAAACCACCACTGCGTTTTACAAAACCATAGACCATACTCAGGCCTAATCCAGTGCCTTTACCTTTCTCTTTAGTCGTAAAAAATGGATCGAAAATTCGCTCTCTTATTTCTTTCGGAATACCTGACCCCGTATCCTGTATACTGATGCACAGGTAATCACCGGGTATACGATCCCGTACAATCAGGGGGCTATCTTGCTCCAGGGTGATATTCTGGGTGGTAATGGTCAGGGTTCCCCTTCCATCCATGGCATCTCTGGCATTAATGGCCAGGTTGATCATCACATCTTCAAAATCGCCCTTATCGATAATGGCGGGCCATGGATGATTACTCAGTTCCAGTACTACCCGGATATTGGTGGTCAGTGATTTAGTAATCAGCTCGATCAGATCACCGATAATGTCATTGAGGTTATAGGCCTGGCTACTCATCTGCTGCTGGCGGGAAAACTGCATCAGCTTATTGGTTAAACTGGTCGTTCTGCTAGCCGCTTTATTGATGGCATCAATATGCTTTTGTACTTTGTCGTTATTCTTCAGTTTTAATTCCAGCAGCTCGGCATGGCCACGAATGATGTTGGTGATATTGTTAAAGTCATGAGCTATACCGCCAACCAACTGCCCAATAGCCTCCATCTTCTGCGTCTGGCGTAAGCTACTTTCAATGCGCTTTTTCTCCGTAATATCGTGGGCAACCAGCAAAATCGAAGCTCGGCCTGAGAGCTCAATCGTGTGGGTGTGCACTTCCACATCAATCACTTCACCAGAGTGTTTCTGCATACGGGTTTCCAATATACGGTAATCGCCCTGTGAACTATTCTCACTGGCTGAAACCAAGCCGTGTACATCAATTACGTGCTGTAATGGAACCAGATCGTAAATGTTCTTACTCAACATCTCACTGTGTGAGTAACCAAACTCTTCCGTTGCGGCATGGTTAACGGCAATAAACCGAAAATCTTCCCTATCAAAGGCCATCATCGCCATAGGGCTGTCATAAAACAGCAAACGAAACTGTTGCTCCTGTAATGACAAGGCGTCCTGAATCTGTTGCCTTGATTCATTCAGTACCAGAATATGAAGGTAGTTAGCCACCTCCCGGGCAAAGTTAAATTGATCCTCGTGCCATAAAGGTCTGTCATGGTCCTCTATCACCAGAAAACCGATCAAATGCCCCTCTTTAATAATAGCGGCACACATCAGTGTATTAACGCGGTGACGACGGAAGTAGTCTTTTGATAAAAAGTCCGGCTGATGGAAGCTGTTATTCAGGTTGGTCAGGGCCATCACCCGGACCTGCTCCAGTTGACGCACAAATGGGTTTTTCTGTGTGAGCACGAGAGGTTGGCATTCACTGTAGGGGGGATCATTATGTTTGATCTGACAGAAGTTACGGTAGATAGGGCTATCATTCTCGTTGAGCCAAACACCGACTCTGGGAGCATCCAGTGTAGTTGCTGTTAGCTCGCAGATTTTGTTAACCAGTTCTTCATAGGGCGATTTGCCCTGAGTAGCCAACCTGGCAACTTCTAACGTCGCTCTTTGCTGGCTTTGAATACGGATATTTCTTTCCTGTCGTTTATTGACAGACTCCAGCTCAGCACTGATATCCTGCACCTTTACTGAGAAAGTTAATTCTGATTCTTTTAATTCTGCTGCACAGGATACCCGAACAGAGATAGCTCGACCGGTTCGGGTGAAAGCTTTAAGTTCCTGGTATTTCTCCGCCTGCTCTGTTGAGTCATTCAGGTGCAAGCTAAGCTGGATCTTAGGGATAAGTTGATTGATAGGTTGGCCCATAAGGCGTTCAGATGGGAAGGCAAGCAGGCTTTCTGCCGCTTTATTGGCCATCAAAATGATGCCATCGACATCGGTAATAAACCCTGGGTGATTGCTGTAGGTAAATTGAGGATCAAACTTCTGGCCATCAATCTCGCTGGGTAGCGATGAGAAGTTGAGGCTATCGCCACTTTTAGAAGTCTTGCCCGGATAATTGGTGAAGCTCTCAAACAGCAGCATATTGATGCAGAATGCTAAATGAGGCTCGAGCGCCATAATATGCTTGAGCTGAAAGTCTTCCTCTTTACCGCACAATACGACCAGACCTTTACGCTCCCCTATTGTTGACGTAAGAGGTAACATAATCGTCTTATGCAGCAGGGACCAGGCGTTTGTATCATTGCAAGCTAATTTCAGGCTTGAGGGCGAATTAGCGATCAGGTGGTTAGTGCGCCTGAGTTGAGGCACCAATAGATCCCTGATTTTTTGTTGCCATTGCTGAAGGTATTCCGGTGAATTTTCATGCTGCCAATATCCGCTCTGAAGATCCCCCTGCCAATGCAAAATTACATTATTATCGCTCGTTGCTTGCAGAAGCAGAGCATAACGGCTTTGACTAATACGTAGCATATCTTGCAGTGCGACGCCGATAACCTCTTCAGGCGGCTCCTGATTGTCCAGCAGTGTGATGAGCTGTTTCAGCTCGGCAAGAGTCTGATGTCTGTGTCTGTATTTGGAGTCAGCCATGACGGGTCCTTTTAGCTTCGTCATATCCCTTTTCCACTATTCAAGCCTGCTTCTATCACTCAAATAATCTGGTAACAGATAGGGAAGGGTCTTTGCCTTAAATCAGACAAATAAAACAGTGAAACAAACGCTTTCACACAGGAAGGATATATTTCTGACGTTTGGGGCAGAAAATATCAAAACACGTTGTTTTTCTGTATATAGTTAGGATTAGGCTAAATTTTCTGGTTTTGCAATCTGTTTTGTTTAAAAACAGGTGTAATAGTTGTATGTTTGTGTCGTAAGTTTTCCCTACACGCTTAATATTTTTGAGGTATTTTTAAATAAAAGCGTAACTCTCGACCCATACAGAGAGGTGTTTATGGCCGCTGTTTGTCGTTTATTTTATCTTCTGCTGCTGTCTACTTTTGTTGCCTTAAGCGGGTGTGATCAGTCGCAGTCGACTTCTGAAAAGAGTCCACCTCAACAGACATCTGTTGAGGATAAACAGGTTTTGTTGGCACTGTTTCCTCAGAAAGTTTCCGATTCTGGTTGGAATCAGGCTGGATTTACGGGGGTGCAAACACTCAGTAATGAGCTGGAACTCAATTTTATCTATCTTGAGTCTGTGCCTTTTATAGATTATGAGGCTTTTAGTGCCTTAGTCAGGCAGCAGATAGAGGTCAATAACGTCGATATTGTGATGGCCCATGGCGGACAATATATTGACCCTGTTTCCCGGTTGGCACGCAATTTCCCAAGAGTAAACTTTATCGTTAATACCAATTGCCCGGGTAACAACGCCAATATGGGCTGTCTGTCATTTGATTGGCGAGAATTGGGTCTGCTGACGGGGACCTTAGCGGCGTTAAAATCTGAGACTGGAAAGATAGGCTTTATCGGCGGTATGCAGCTACCTATCCTGGAACAGATGGCGACAGGTATGCGGGTAGGGGCGTTGGATATTAATCCTGGTGTGCAGCTCTTCGAACACTATCTTACCAGTTGGACCGATGAGGTCCAGGCCATGGCTATTGCCGAGCAAATGTTAGCAGATGGCGTGGATGTTATCGCGGTTAACGCTGATCCAGCCAGCCGGGTGATCTATCCCTTGTTAGAGAAGAAAGGAGTTGCAGTTATTGGTCGGCAGTTAGAAAACTATGACTCCCCTCCCAGCACTCTGCTCGCTAATGTGCAGCTTTATACCCCTCGCTTGATTCAATATGGCTTTAATCAGATTCTCAAGGGACGCTGGCAAGGCAAACTATACCAGTTTGGTATTAAGGATCAGGTACAGGAGATTCACCTGGAGCCTAAAGCATTAACACCGGAACAGGCACAAGAGTTTAAGCAGGTCTATCAAAAAGTAGTATTGGGTCATTTGGAGGTGGAGCGGTGAACAATCACTTTCAGGATTCCCTTTTTGGTGCCTTGACTAAGACTCATGTACGGCTAATGTGTAGCCTCTTGGTGCTGCTTGGATTAACCAGCTGTGATTCAGAGCAGCTTCCCTCTGTCGAACAGAAGCAGCACAAGATATCTGTAGTACTGATGACGCCGCAGGAGCCAGAGAGTGATCCTTGGAGTGCAGCTGGCCTTGATGGTGCTGAGCGTATTAAATCTCAGCTTAATGCGCATGTGCATTTAGTCTCCAACAGTGACCCTAATAAGGTCAGTGAAGAAGTGTTAATGGAGAGAATACGACCTGAACTAGAGCAAGGGTTGAGGGTAGTGATCGGTTTGGGAGGGCAATATGAAGCCTTTCTACGCCAGCTTGCAGAGCGGTTCAAATATACCAGTGTTGCAGTTGTGGGAGAAGTTGAAGGCAATCATACGAACTTTGGTGGTGCTGCAGGGCGTTTCAATGATATTGGCTATGTCATGGGCGTGCTGGCAGCTCAGCAGGTTGAGAGCCCTGCAGGGAAACAAGTCGCATTTCTTGGAGGGATTCCTTTTAAAGCTTATCAAAGAATGGCAGACGCCTATGAAAGTGCAGTTACTGAATATCAGCCAGATGTTGAGGTGTTGGTTGATTGGGTCGATAGCTTTTCCGATCCTGCGCTGTCGGTTGACAAAGCGAAAGCATTACTTGATCAAGGTGTAAAGGTGCTCTTTATTAACACAGGTATGGGAAATAAAGCTGTAATTGAACTGGCCAGAAAGTACCCTGCCAGCAGGATACTGGTGATTGACACCGAGCCTCGGGATGAATGGAATATCGATCAGGTATTGGCTACAGGTATTATGGACGTTGCAGGCATCATTACTCAAACTGCACATATGGCAGGTAAAGGGCATTGGCGTGGTGAACAGGTTTGGTTTAGCTTTGAAGAAGAGGTTGCACAAATTCGTTTTAATTCCGTGCTGGTTGGAGAGCAATATCAGCAGCAGGTTGCTGACGTCATTCAGCAGTTAAAAGGAGGGCTGGTGTACGGACAACTCAAAGTGGATCAGTTGGAGAGTGATCAGTAGTATGAGATCAGGCATATTGTTATGAAGACTATTCGTAAGCAATTGCTGATAGGCAGTTTGGGACTGACCTTTCTGTCAGTTGCGATTACCCTAGTGCTAATCCTACCCATTAGCTTTTCGGCTTTGGAGAAGCAGACGCATACGCATGCCTCTCGTACCAGTCAATTAGCGGCAGAATCTGTGAAGGTATTCTGGGATGAAGTTGTGCGCAGCTTAAATCTGTTAGCTAGGGTACGCGGCTTGTCCGAATTCTCTGATACGGAGTCCGCTCCTTTAGTTGAGGCCCTGATTCGCCAAAACAATGCTTTTGAGATGGTTGTATTATATGACCGAAAGGGCAAAATCATTGCTCAGAACAGCCCTTATGGCCGTAGAGCGTTAAACTCTGTCAGTAACCAGCCCTTTTTCCGTCGCTCGTTTCTACGTCATGAAGAGTTTTTATCCAACCCCCAATACGATCCTTTCTTAAAAAACCAGTTTGTGGTGGTTTCTCTGCCGATTAGGAACAAAATGGATCGAATCGATGGTGTATTGATGGCTCATGTTAATCTGCACCATATCTCATTTCTGCTCTCTAAGATTCACTCTGATCTGGATGGCTTATCTTATTTACTGGATGTCAGAGGTAATACAATCGCTTCCAGTGTGGAGTTAGAAAAACAGTATCTGGCAGATATGCAGGCAATCATTCTATCCTCCAGCGTACAGCAACAACTCAGGCATTCAGGTCACGCACAGCTGGAGCATTATACCGGAGCCTTAAATCGGCCCGTTCTGGGTAATATTCGAAGCCTGTTTGGTACCCCTTGGTTAGTCGTTGCTGAAGTTCCGTATTCTCTGGTTACCAGTCCAGTGCAGAATATGCTGATATTTTCCCTGCTGGGAGCTTTTGTTGCACTGCTATTTGTGTGGCTGGTGGGGCGTCAGATCGCTCGTAAGATTACTCTTCCTCTTACCGCTTTGGTTGATGCCGCTCAAAAGGTCAGCCGTGGCGACTATCATGCAGATCTAAAGATTGATTCCCATGTGGAGTTTTCTCTACTGTCGACTGCTTTTAATGAAATGGCTTCAAAGGTGGAAAAGTCGATTGAGGATCTTCAGAGTCTCAACGACCAGTTGGAGCTTAGAGTCGAAGATCGGACTAGGGAGCTGTCACGTACGCTGGAGCAACTGCAAAAAGCTCAGCAGGAGCTGATTGAAAGCGAGAAAATGGCCGCTCTGGGTGAGCTGGTGGCCGGTATAGCCCACGAGATTAATACGCCTGTTGGTATTTGTGTCACTGCAGCATCTCACATCAGTGATGATTTGAATGATTTGCAGAAAGCGTTTAAAGAGCAGACACTAACACCCAGCATGCTACAGGAACATATCGATCAGTCTCATGAAGCTCTGGGGCTGATGCGTTCTAACCTGAATCGCGCCTCTCAATTGATCAGCGATTTCAAAAAAGTGGCAGTGGATCAGTCCCATAGCGAGGTGCGTGAGTTCCTGCTGGTAGACTATGTTCGTACTGTAGCCAACTCCCTGACGCCGAGGCTGAAACAGAAGAAGCATAAGGTTGAAGTTACAGGCCCCGAGATGCTGGAAGTGGTACATAACCCAGGGGCGGTGTCGCAGATTATTGTTAATCTGATAATGAACTCCATCATTCATGGCTTTGATGAGCGTCGGGAAGGTTTGATTAAGATTGAGATCAGCCAGCCATCAGCAGATCAAGTGGTGCTGGAATATTCGGATAACGGCTCTGGTATGAATGATGAGCAACTGGCCAAAGTGTTCCACCCCTTCTTCACTACTCGCAGAAGCAGCGGTGGCAGTGGCCTGGGTGGTAATATTATCTACAACTTAGTCACTCAGGTGTTAAAAGGCAGTATTCGGGCTCAGAATGTACCGGAAGGGGGAGCCCGCTTTATCCTGCGTTTTCCTGTAATGACACCTCAACAGCTGTCTGAAGAATCCGCTTGAGTGAGGCTATAATTCTGCATACTATCTAAGCCGTTTTTTATTACTTTTTGAGCGGTATTGGCTATGTATTACCCCGACAGCAAGTTGCCAAAAGTTGGCACCACTATCTTTAGTGTTATGTCTCAGTTGGCAGCTCAGCATAACGCCATCAATCTATCTCAGGGGTTTCCTGATTTCGAAGGACCGGAACAGCTGCGTAAACGTGTGGCTTACCATATCGGTCATAAAGCCAATCAGTACGCCCCTATGACAGGCGTGCAGCCGTTGCGTGAAGCGATTGCCGAAAAAGCCAAGCGCCTTTACGGGGCCAATGTCTGTGCCGATGAAGAGGTCACGGTAACCTCTGGCGCCACCGAAGCGATTTTTGCAGCGATCAGTGCTGTCGTGCGTCAGGGTGATGAAGTGATCGTGTTTGACCCCTGCTATGACTGCTACGAGCCTGCTATTGAGTTGAATGGTGGTATCTGCCGCCATATCTCGCTGACTCTGCCAGAGTTCACCATCGACTGGCAGGCGCTGAAAGAAGCGCTCACTCCACGCACCCGCATGATTATCGTCAATACACCCCATAACCCCAGCGGTGTGACTCTAAGTCGTCAAGATCTTGATAAGCTGGCTGAGCTGGTTCGAGATACACATATTCTGCTATTAGGTGATGAGGTTTACGAACATATTGTATTTGATCAGCAACCGCACTGCAGCCTGTTAACTCATTCTGAGCTGGCAGCACGTAGTTTTGTTGTGTCCTCATTTGGTAAAACCTACCACACCACGGGTTGGAAAGTGGGCTACTGTATTGCACCTAAGCCGCTTTCTGTTGAACTGCGTAAGGTGCACCAGTATCTGACTTTCAGTACCGCAGCACCTTTCCAGCTGGCTATTGCCGACTATATGCTGCATCACCCGGAATATACCGGTGAACTGCCGGGATTTTACCAGGAAAAGCGTGATCTGTTCTGTCAGGTGATTGAGCGCAGTCGCTTTAGTTTTACTCCGGCAAAAGGCACCTATTTCCAGCTGGTGGATTACAGTGCCATCAGCGATATGGATGATGTCAGTTTCTCTCGCTGGTTGACGACAGAAAAGGGCGTTGCCGCGATTCCTGTTTCTGTATTCTGTCAAAACCCTGATCCAGATATGCGACTGGTGCGCTTCTGCTTTGCGAAGAACGAAAAAACCTTACGCGAAGCTGGGGAGTTGCTATGCCAGTTATAAAAACAGGGCCAGCTATAACAACGGTTCAGCCTGTTACTACTGCATATACCATAACGAAGCCAGCTGCAATGGACGCTGTTAAAAAGGATGATGCACTGTGAATGAATTAAGAGTGACCTTAGTGCAGTCAGAACTGCACTGGCACGATGCTGAAGCCAATCTGCAGATGTTTTCTGAGCTGACTGATCCTTTAGAGGGTAAAACCGATCTGATTATCTTACCTGAGATGTTCAGCACCGGTTTTACCATGACCCCGGAACATGTCGCTGAACCAGAACAAGGCCCAGCGTTTCAGTGGTTAGTGCAGCAGGCGGAAAAGCTAAATGCGGCAATCTGTGGCAGTGTGGTCGTACAGAGTGAACAGGGCTATCACAACCGCTTCTACTGGGTGACACCAGAGGGCGACAGCCAGTATTACGATAAACGCCATCTGTTCCGTATGGCCGGTGAACATAAGCACTATCAGGCCGGTGAACAGCGCCTGATTGTTGAATATAAGGGCTGGCGCATTCTGCCACAGATCTGTTACGACCTGCGCTTCCCGGTGTGGAGTCGCAGCCATAACGATTATGATCTGGCGATCTATGTGGCGAACTGGCCGCAGGTACGCAATCACCCCTGGCAAGCATTGTTACAGGCACGGGCCATTGAAAACCTGTGTTATGTCGCCGGTGTAAACCGTGTTGGTGTCGATGGTAATGAACTGCCTTACAGCGGTGATTCTGCTTTGATTGACTTTAAAGGTCATGGCCAACTGCAGGCGAAACCGTGTGAAGTGGAAGTATTAACGACTATGCTGGATCTGAAGGCGCTGGACGATTTTCGTACCGCTTTCCCTGCCAGTAATGATGCGGATAGCTTTACTTTTCTGTAGACAAAAAAAAGCCTGTACAAAAAGCTACAGGCCTACAAGCACAAAGTGTCAATGAAAAGCATCCTTTGGAAAGTCTCTGAAGTGATCTGGTAACAGGAAAAACCAGATCCTGTACTTCAGAGACTCTTGTAGCGACCTGAACAAAAGCGTTGTTATCTAATACCATCCCCGATAAGTTTCTTGATATCAGAGTAGGTTGGATAAGCGAAGCGCCATCCGACACTGACTCCGATACCGGATAATTGTCGGAAGGCACCTTGCGGCTTTTCCGACCTACAACAACCTGTCTGGTTTGGTACAACCCCATATCAAAACGTTTGATATTAAGGCTTTCGATAACTTCTGCGCTGGGCTGAGGCACACAGGCCAGCGCAGATAAACTTTTGTTCAGGTGTCTTGCGATGAAACCGTTCAGTCCTTTTGAACCGTTTCCTATCAATCGATTAGCTGAAGTTCTTTTTCATAAACTTCTGAATCTCACCCACGATACCGCTACGGAACAGCAGTACACAGACTACGAAGATCAGACCCAGAATTACCGGCACCCATGATGCTAACGGACCTTGAGACAGGTAGTTCTGCAGCGTTACAACAGTGGCTGCGCCAACGACAGGGCCGAATATAGTGCCCACACCACCCAGCAGGGTCATCAGGATCACTTCACCAGACATATGCCAGTGTGCATCGGTCAGGGATGACAGCTGGAATACCAGGCTCTTAGTGGAACCGGCCAGGCCAGCCAAGCCCGCAGAGATTACAAATGCGACCAGCTTGTACTTGTCGACGTCGTAACCCAGAGAGATGGCGCGAGGCTCGTTCTCACGGATCGCCTTCAGGATCTGACCAAATGGCGAGTGGATGGTGCGATGGATCAGCGCAAAGCCAAAGATAAAGATGGCAAATACGAAGTAGTACATCGGCAGATTATCTTCCAGGCTGATGAAGCCCAGCAGTTCACCACGCGGGATACCCTGCAGACCGTTCTCACCACCGGTGAACGGTGCCTGAACGTAAAGGAAGAACACCAGCTGGGCCAGTGCCAGCGTAATCATGGCGAAGTAGATACCCTGACGACGAATCGCCAGCTTACCAAAGACAAAACCCATGGCTGCGGAACATACCGTACCGATCAGGATACCGACCTCAGGGGTTACACCCCACTCCATCACAGTGTGACCTGTGATATAGCCGCCAGTGGCCAGGAAGGCTGCGTGACCAAAAGAAAGCAGACCGCCATAACCCAGCATCAGGTTAAAAGCACAGGCGAACAGAGCGAAACACAGAACCTTCATCAGGAATACTGGGTAGATCGCAAACGGCGCGACCAGGCCAATCGCAATCAGAACAAGGAACAATACTTTGGTTCTTGCCATGGACTTATCCACGGCGCTGCTGTTTAAGGCTTGAGTTGTCATGGTTACGCCTCCTTACCAAACAGACCTGCAGGACGTACCAGCAGTACAATAATCATTACCAGGAAGATCACAGTGGTGGATGCTTCCGGGTAGAACACTTTCGTCAGACCTTCGATCAGACCCATCAGCAGACCGGTCACAATTGCACCCATAATGGAGCCCATACCACCGATGACTACCACTGCGAATACGACGATCAACAGGTTGGAACCCATCACCGGGCTTACCGAGTAGATCGGCGCAGCCAGTACACCAGCAAAGGCAGCCAGCGCAACACCGTAACCGTAGGTCAGGGTGATCAGCAGTGGTACGTTGATACCAAATGCCTGCAGCAGTTGTGGGTTTTCGGTACCCGCACGCAGGTAGGAACCCAGCTTGGTACGCTCAATCATGTACCAGGTGCCGAAACAGATAATCAGAGACGCTACGATAATCCAGGCGCGGTAAGTCGGCAGGAACATAAAGCCCAGGTTGTTACCGCCAGTCAGTGCCTGAGGTACAGAGTATGGCTGACCGGATACACCAAAGAAGTGAATAAAGGAGCCTTCAATGATCAGCGCCAGACCAAAGGTCAGCAGCAGACCGTACAGGTGGTCCTCTTTATAAAGACGACGCAGCATGGTTTTCTCAAGGGCAATACCGATTGCCGCGACCACCAGTGGGGCCAGTAACAGAGAAACCCAGTAGTTTACACCCAGGAAGTTCAGACCCAGCCAGGCAACAAACGCACCCAACATGTACTGAGCACCGTGTGCAAAGTTAATAATGTTTAACAGACCAAAAATAATAGCCAAACCAAGACTTAGCAGTGCATAAAACGAACCGTTGATCAGTCCGATCAATAACTGACCAAATAACACTTGTGGCGGAAAACCCAGCAACTCAGCCATAACAAAACCCTTTAACGCTCGTGAAGACGCGACCACCCTCAAACAGGCGTCGTTATTTTTATTGTTTCTTTTGTAGCAGGACACTTAGCTCAACCCCGATAGGGCAGGGTTGAGCCAGATGGCTTGATTCCTGAGAACCAGAGCCATCCAGGTATCAGGTATTAGTTACCTGCAACCAGCTTACACTTAGACTCGGACAGAGGACGGAACGCCTTATCTGCCGGGATGGTGCGCAGAATCTTGTACAGATCCCAGTCACTCTTAGACTCTGAAGGCTTCTTAACTTCAGCCAGGTACATATCGTGGATCATACGACCATCTTCACGAATCTGACCGTTGGTGGCGAAGAAATCGTTGATTGGCGTTTTCTTCATTTGCGCCATTACCGCAGAAGTCTCATCAGTACCCGCTGCTTTAACCGCGTTCAGGTAGTGATTAACCGAGGAGTAAACACCCGCTTGTACCATGGTTGGCTTAGCACCGGTACGCTCTTCGTAGCGTTTTGCCCAGGCGCGGGTCTCGTCAGTACGGTCCCAGTAGAAACCGGTGGTCAGCTGTAGACCTTGTGTGGTTTCCAGGCCCAGACTGTAAACATCTGTCAGGAAGATCAGCAGACCGGCCAGTTTCTGACCTGCATCTACAACACCAAACTCTTTTGCCGTTTTCAGGGCGTTAGTGGTATCTGCACCCGCGTTAGCCAGACCTACAATTTTTGCACCAGAAGCCTGAGCCTGCAGGATGAAAGAGGAGAAGTCGTTGGTAGACAGTGGGTGACGTACGCCGCCGACGACTTTACCGCCGCTTTCTTTAACAACGGTGGTTACGTCGCCTTCCATTGCGTGACCAAATGCGTAGTCGGCTGTCAGGAAGAACCAGCTGTCACCACCTTCTTTTACAACTGCTTCACCAGTACCGTGTGCCAGTGCATAGGTGTCATAAACGTAGTGTACAGAGTTCGCTGTACAGTACTGGTTGGTGATAGCAGAAGATGCTGAACCGGAAACGATAGAGATTTTATCTTTCGCTTCTACCACCTTGTTTACTGCGATCGTTACCGCAGAGGAAACCATACCCGCGACCATATCAACGTTATCAACATCGATCCACTGACGTACTTTGTTTGCGCCGATATCTGGTTTGTTCTGGTCGTCAGCACTTACGATAGTGATTTTCTTACCGTTTACTTTGCCGCCGAAGTCTTCGATCGCCATTTTAGCGGCTTCCAGACCACCAGGACCTGCCAGAGCACTATAAGTACCGGACATATCCGCCAGGTAACCGATACGTACTTCATCATCGGAGATACCTTTAGCTTGAGCTGCACCCGCTGCTGCCATAGCTGATACAACTGCGCTGCACATCAGTTTTTTGATCATTTTCATAGTCCACTCCATTGCTTGTCAGCCTAAACAAAGGGGTTTTGATTCTGTTTAGGTGTTTTTAAGCTTTTTGTTTTTGTTGTTACTCATTGCTTTGGCTTGTTAGCCATTTTCAGTCATTCACAGCGAAATGCTTTTTTTTGCTGCTTCTGACCTCTTTTTCTTTGTCACCGGTTGAAACCGGAGATCTAGACACCGAGATAGGTGTTCAGTAGATCCATCTTCTCTTCCAGCTCATGGCTGGCAATCTCTTCCACAATGGAACCGTGTTCCATCAGATAGTGACGATCCGCTAGAGGTGCCGCAAAACGGAAGTTCTGTTCCACCAGTACGATCGTTAAACCTTTGTCTTTCAGCTTCAGCAGTACTTCGCCCAGGGTCTGTACAATTACCGGAGCCAGACCTTCAGTGATCTCGTCCAGTAACAGCAGGTTGGCACCAGTACGCAGAATACGCGCCATGGCCAGCATCTGCTGCTCACCACCGGACAGTCTGGTACCCTGACTCATGCGGCGCTCATACAGGTTCGGGAACATCTCGTAGATTTCATCCAGAGACATACCACCACTGCGTACGGTCGGTGGCAGCATCAGGTTTTCTTCAACGTTCAGGCTGGAGAAGATGCCACGCTCTTCCGGGCAGAAACCCACGCCCAGATGGGCGATCTGGTGTGCTGGCATGCCTACGGTTTCGTTACCGTTGATCATGATGGAACCGGTACGCTTGCCCACCATATTCATAATGGATTTCAGGGTGGTGGAACGACCGGAACCGTTACGGCCCAGCAGCGTTACCAGCTCACCGCGATTCACCTTCATATCGATGCCGTGCAGGATATGAGACTCACCGTAAAAGGCGTGCAGATCTGCAATACGCAGCTGCTCGGTACCTTTTTTATGTTCGTTTGTGCTCTCGCTGGCCATTTTTACTTCCGCATTCATGCTGCTTCACTCCCCGCTGCTTCAGTACCCATATAGGCTTCACGTACCTGAGGGTTCTGAGACACTTCTTCGTATGGGCCTTCGGTCAATACCGCGCCACGTTGAAGTACAGTAATACGATCAGACAGGCTGGAAACCACGTGCAGGTTGTGCTCAACCATCAGGATGGTACGGCCTGCGGATACTTTCTTGATCAGGTGCATGACACGCTCAACGTCTTCGTGACCCATACCCTGGGTTGGTTCATCCAAGAGCAGCAGTTCAGGTTCCAGTGCCAGCGTAGTGGCCAGCTCCAGTGCACGCTTACGACCGTATGGCATCTCAACGGTGATGGTGTCAGCCCACTTGCCTAGGCCTACTTCTTCCAGCAGTTCCATGGCTCGGTCGTTTAACACGTCCAGGGTTTTGTCTGATTTCCAGAAGTGGAAGGAGGTGCCGGTCTTGCGTTGCAGCGCGATGCGCACGTTATCCATCACGCTCAGGTGAGGGAAAACTGCAGAGATCTGAAAGGAGCGAACCATTCCCATCTTAGCGATGTCGGTCGGTGTTTTATGTGTAATATCCTTGCCGTTAAACAGGATGGTGCCACGGGTTGGCGTTAAAAACTTAGTCAGCAGATTGAAGCACGTTGTTTTACCAGCACCGTTTGGGCCAATCAGCGCATGAATGGTGCCGCGTTCAATATTGAGGTTCACATCATCTACCGCAGTGAAGCCCTTAAACTCTTTCGTCAGAGAGTTCGTCGAGAGGATATAATCTTGCGTCATAAAACCTTCCCAGCCCCTTATCCTGAAAAATGGGGGTTTTGTTATTTTTGTGCTGTGGTATTCAGGTCAGCAGTGGATCAGGTTTAATAGGCGCCTGATCGTGTCAGCCGAAGCCATTGTCAGAACAAACTGTGGCTAGGGTTTGTCACAAATGCACCGAAATGTGCACATGGCAGTAATTGGCTATTTTTCGCTTTACACTGAAGCCATCTAAGGCACTGGTAATACGTTATGTCGTCTGCAACTTCTGATACTTTTTCCTCTGGCTCCGGCCCGTCAAAACCTGGCGCTAAGGCCTATTCCAGAGCGGATAACACCCCAAGGACTACCCTGTTCAGACGCTTCTTTGCGGTAGTGGTGTTGATCATGACCATGATGTTTGTGGTCATCTACTTCTACTCGGTGCCTCTAATACAAAAGGAGGTGTATCAGATTGAACTGAAATCCGCCCGTTTAACGCTAAATAACACTTTTCAGCTTGCCAATACGATGCACAGCAACCTTGAAAGCTATCGAAAACAGGCGTTGGAAGCCCATAAAGAGCGCTTAAAAGCGGTGGTGGATTTGAGTGAAGTGCACCTGGAAGAGGCCTTTGAAGAGGCGCACAGAACCGGTGTTGATTTTGAACAGGCGAAAAAACGTATCTTTGAAGGCCTGCGCAACTTTACCTATGACAACGGGGGTTATATCTGGATTACCGATTATGGCACCCAGGTGCTGTCCCATCCCGATCCTTTTTTCCACAATATGTCCATCGCTAAGCCGGATATGGGGGAACAAACAGAGATTTTGCGTAATTTGGTGCAATCCGCTCAGGAGGAGGGCGAAGGTTTCTATCAGTATCAGTGGCAACGCTTGAATGAGCGAGTACCGACCGGCAAGCTGTCTTATGTGAAAAGCTTCCCCAAATGGGGCTTTGTTATAGGCTCGGGGCTCTATCTGGACGATATCGAACGGGAAGTGGAAAAGCGCAAGCAGGGCATTATCGAAGAGGTGACTAAGGCCCTAGAAGGCGTGACCGTCGGTAAAAGCGGTTATGTGTTTGTGTTTGATAAAGCCGGTAATCTGATTATTCACCCCAGTGCCAAATTGCGTCGCGCCGTAGGCTTTGATCTAAAAGATCCGGTGACCGGACTGCCCATTCTGGAAAACCTGATGAATGTGGCCGACACCGGTAAAGAGTGGCACTACAAGTGGGACAAACCCTCTGATCCGGAAAACTATATCTACGATAAGGTCTCCCTGGCCCGCTCACTGGATGGTTTGGGTTGGTATATCTGTTCCTCAGTCTATGAAGATGAATTGAAGCAAAGTGCTGAGTTGCTCAGTGAGCGCATCCTCACTATTGCACTGTTCTCCACCCTGATTGCTACTGCGCTGGCACTGTTCTTTATCCGCCGGATTACCCGGCCCATCAATCAACTGGCAAGTACTGCTGAGCAGATTCGTGCCGGTGATCTGACCGCCACCAGTGGTGTGGTGCGCAATGATGAGATCGGTGTGCTGGCGCAAACCTTCGATACCATGGTGCAACGTCTGCACGACAATATTCAGACCCTGGATGATGAGGTACAAAGCCGCACCCAGGAGCTGGCGCAACAGGAAGAGCGTCAGCGCCTGATTCTTGACGCCCTGCCTGCCCAGATCGCTTATCTGGATAAAAACCTGAAGTATATCTTTGTTAATCAGGGTTATGCGGAGATGTTTAACCGCAGTAAAGAGGAGATTGTAGGCAAGTCCTCGACCGATATTCTGGGCAGCGAGATGATGGCAAGTATTCATCATCAGATTGATCAGTGTCTGGCGGGAAAACCCTCGGTGTATGAGTACTCCTTTACTCAGGATCAGCGTCAGGTGATCACCAAACGTAAACTGATTCCTTATCTGTCCGATAAGGGGGAGGTGATCGGCGTCTTGAACCTGTCGCTTGATATCACCAGTGAAAAAGATGCTGAAATAAAACTGATGGAAGCCCAGCGTATGAGTGCTGCCGGTCAGTTAGCCGGTGGTCTGGCCCATGACTTTAATAATCTACTCACCGTGATTATGGGTAATCTGCTGGCGGCCAAGGATCACTTTGACGAGGTCGAAGGGCTGAAGCGCTATATCAACCCTGCCATTCGTGCCTCCCGCCGTGGTGCGGATATTACCGGACGTTTGCTGGCCTTCTCCCGTCGACAGGCCCTGGCCCCCTGTGCGGTAGATCTGCGTGAGCTGTTGGAAGAAACCACCGAACTGCTGGAAGGCTCTTTGCCGGACAATATCAACGTTAGCAGTCATATCGTTGATAACCCGCAACTGGTAGTTGATCCTGGGCAGTTGGAAAATGCGCTGGTGAATCTAGCGCTAAATGCCCGTGATGCCATGCCGGAAGGTGGTGACATTACCTTTAATATCCAGATGCTGACCGTCACTACACCCCTGAACTACGACGATCTGGTACCACCAGGGCGGTACGTGGAGATTCAGATCAATGATACCGGAGCCGGTTTCTCTTCTGAGGCCAAAACCCTGGCCTATGAACCCTTCTTTACTACCAAGAGTGTTGGTGAAGGCACGGGCCTGGGCCTGAGTATGGTCTATGGTTTTATCAAACAATCCAGAGGCTTTATCGCGATTAATAGTGAACCGGGCAAGGGCGCGTCTATCTCCCTGCTACTGCCACTAAAATTGACGGTAGAAGCTCGCAAAAATGTCACCGGTATAAATATATCAACTACAAATAGTGCCATAGAGGATAAAGCAACGTGCGGTATAGCCACGGGAGGAACTGAGGATCGTACAGCTACAGGCAATAGGGCCACTGGAGAGCTAATCCTACTGGTCGAAGATGACAGTGATGTGCGTATGGTGGTACGGGATCAACTCACCAGCTTAGGCTACACGGTTATCGAAGCCTGTGATGCCGATGAAGCGGAGCAGCTGATCACCACGCTGGACAGTATTGAAGGCCTGGTATCCGATGTCAATATGCCCGGTAGGTTGGATGGTTTTGGCTTGGCAGAGCTGATGTATCAGCATAATCCTGATAGCCAGAGATTGATTATCAGTGGAAATGAGTACGAACAAGACTCACCGGTCAGCTCGAAAAAGTATCAGATATTGCGTAAACCTTTTGATAAAGCTACGTTAGAGCGTGCAATGGCTCAAGCCAAGGAGCTTTCTGGACACCTTAAGTCGTAAAGAAGCTCCTTATATAAGGCTTTATTATTACAATAAAAACAAGAAGTAATTCAGGTTTACAAGCAGATAATCAATGAGAAAGACTAGCCTTATATATATGGTCGATGACGACCAGGATATTTGTGATCTGGCCAGTTCTGAACTGAGTGCATATGGATATCAAGTGCAAGCATTTCATACTGGCAAAAAAGCTCAGGAGGCACTGGAACGCTGCGCCCCAACACTGTGTATTATCGATCTGGGTTTACCGGATATGGATGGTCTGGCATTGGTGCGTCAGCTATATAACCGCCCGGATGTCGGGGTGCTGATTTTGTCCGGTCGCGGCAGCCTGCCCGACCGGGTCTTAGGTCTGGAACTGGGCGCGGATGACTATATCACCAAACCGTTTGAACCCCGTTATCTGGTGGCACGGGTTGAAAGCCTGATCCGCCGTCTGGATCGCACGGAGGTGGTGTCTGCCAATACCATCAAGCAGGCGCTGTTTGCCGGGTGGCAATATAACCCGTCGACGCTGACTCTGAGTCATGAGGATGATCATGATGGCACGGATAACCAGGTGCTGAGCACCGCAGAATCGGATCTGTTGATGACTCTGTTACGGGCACCGAAACAGATTTTATCCCGCGATAGACTGTTAGGTGAACAGGCGATCCCTTATGACCGCAGTATCGACTCCAGAATGTCGCGACTGCGTAAAAAGATCGAAGTGAACCCTAAAGAACCGCAGATTATTAAAACCGTGTACGGTGCCGGTTATATTCTGGCCGCAGATGTAGAGTGGGCGGAGATTAGTATAGACTGATCTCGACGTTATAAGATGATTCGAATTAGGGCGTACGAAGGCTGGGAAGAGCGAGGGTAGGCTATTGGGAAATGGGTACAATGTGTATCTGTTCCCCAATATGGAGTGTGTGATCAGCGCCGCCGATATCAATTATCGTGTCAGCCCTGCGCGCCATTGCTGTTAGCCATAACCCGCTTAGAGAAATGCTGTAATACCACCTCACCCTCTTTAAACACAGTCAGCTCACCTGTCTGCATAGTGTTCCACGCTTCATTATCGGTCAGTGGTTGAGTGGCAATCACTGTCACCACATCATTCGGTGTGGTTTCTTTCTTAAAGTCTACTGTCATCTCGACATCTGACAGGTTTGCCTCACCAAACGGCGCACGGCGGGTGATCCAGTTTAACTTGGTTGAACAGTACGCAAATAGATAATCGCCATTAGACAGCAGCATATTAAATACGCCCTTGTCTCTTAACTGCTCACACCACGTGTGCAACGCCATGCTTAATGGCTCTACTGCACATTGGTCCGTAAAATTTAAGCGAATCTGTGCCAGTAGCCAGCAAAATGCTTGTTCACTATCAGTAGAACCTACGGGTAGATAAAAGCTGGCGGGGAAATGTCCTGGAGCATCTTCCAGTTGCCCGTTATGAGCACAGCTCCAGTAGCGCCCCCACATTTCACGACTGAACGGATGAGTGTTTTCCAAGCAGATTTCACCCACATTAGCCTGGCGAATATGGCTGATAACGACCTTGCTCTTAATAGGGTAGTTCTGAATCAACTGAGCAATTTCAGAATCAACGGATGGTTTAGGATCGCGGAATTCACGATAGCCTTTGCCCTCGTAAAACGCGATTCCCCAGCCATCCTTATGGGGGCCGGTATCTCCCCCCCGCTTGATCAAGCCGCTAAAACTAAAACAGATATCTGTTGGTACATTGGCACTCATGCCTAACAGTTCACACATGTGACGCTTGCTTTCCTCTGTTCAGTCTTTTACTTACAGCGATAGATCATTATCGCGTTTCGCTTCTTCTTTCTGTTGACGGGCTGCAGTACGACGCTGCACAAAGCGACGGTATAACCAGAAGGCACCTGCAAACAGTGCAATATTAGCCAAACCTACGGCGATATAGACCCACAATAGATCAGAACCGCCTGGTGTTGAATTAAGAGGCTTATCGTTTGGATCCAGCAAATTCATGCGCTCTTTTTTCTTTTCTTCCTCAGGTGCAGGCTCGTCAGCACCTTCTGCCCCTGCACTATCACCAGTCTCTTCTGGTGGCAATGCCTGTGGTTGAACAGCCGATTCTTCTTCCATAGTAGAAACCTGGGGCTCAGGATTCAGAGAAGGAATCACAATAGGCTCCAGTTCAACATCCAGAGGTTTACCCTCAACGGTGCCTTTTGCAAATAGGCGAATCACCTGCTCTTTATCGCGATTCAGTTCAGGAAGTTTCATGGTCCAGCTTTCCTGGCTGGCCAGTGCCGCTTGCAGATTTAAACCCTGAACCGAAGCCGTAATTTGTACATCCCTGGAGTTCAGCTCTGGCAGAACCTTGGTAAAAAAGACCCGGGTTGGATCATTGCCTTCGTCATAATCAACACTGGTGCTGACAATATCCTGAACAGACACTGGCTGAGAAACCGATCTCTGGAAAGTTTTACCATCCAGATTCACCTTAATACGGAAGTTACCCGTTTTATTAAACGGTCCCAGCTCGGTTTCAAAGTAACCTGCAGCCCCGGGCTTACCAGTCAATATATCTGATTTAAGCACCTGATCACTATCTGACACCTGCTCCGCATTTAGCGTCATCACCTTCAGGAATTCTGACCGGGTAATCAGCTCGCCTTCTTCTGTAATCGAGGCCTCGATATCCAGGCTCAGGCCACGGAACAGGGTCGCCGGCACATCACTGGTCTGCAGACTCAAATCAGATACCACCGTTACCCGGTTCTCAGGGTGCATCTCTGTTTCGATTAACCACTCACCATCCTCTGGGTCTGTGACTGTGATCAGATCGTAGTGAGTTTCATAATGCCAACGGATATTGTCCGGCTTATCCAATGAAGTATAACGGGTGCCGCTTGGCGATATCAGGAATACACGTTGACTATTTGGTTTGTGGAATACCAGTGCGGTGAACTCATTAATACTGCTGTCTACCAGGAATCGGTTATTTTCCAGCGGTACCTGTTCACTTGGAGCAGTGCGGTCCAGTGCCTGAACAAACAGTTGCATCAGCTCCTCTGCATTATTTGCAACCGCAGCCAGGCCACCGGTGCGCTGTGCCAATTTAAGCATCAAATCCTTATCAGCGTTATCCGATAATGCAACGGTATGAATAGTAAAGCCCGCTTTCTGCAGCTTAGGTAGCAGGTCAAATTGAATATCATCACGGGAACGATTATTTTCAATGCGCTTTTGGCGCTCACTACCCGCTTCTGAAATATCCACTAAACCATCTGTCAGTAAGATGATATGACGATCAAAACCACCATTACCACGCTTAGAGTCGTAAGTGGAGCGCTCCAGCGCATTTTCTATATCGGTGAACAGTGCTGAAGAGGTGATATCACGACTGCGACTACGAGCTTGACTGCGCCAGTCTTCATTCACATTTTCATGGGGCACCAAAGCGTTAACATACTCACCAAAGGTCCACACTCCGGCTTTACTGCCCTCAGGCAACAGGTCAACCAGCAGATTTAATGCAGGCACCCTTAAATTATTCGGATCGTTTTCTTTCATACTGCCGGAAATATCGATCAACACCCGAACATCCGGTTTACTATTTGCAGCCAACCCCAGTGGGGATACAAGTAGCAGACACAGGGTGCAGACAATACTCAGAACTTTTTCGATACGAAGATCATTTGAGAGTGCCATTACTGATCCTTACTTAATTACAAACTTGCCTTAAAGAGCATTTAACTGACGGCTATAAACTAACAAACTAAACAATCGTCTCTGCCAACTTACGTCCATGCTCAGTGACATACCAGCGAGCACCCCAACCACTGTTTACTTTGCCCGCGAAACCTTTGCCTACGAGTACCGCCAGGCTCTTCTGCAGGTCGGATTCATCCAGCTCGGTTTCTGCACTTAAACCCGATAGGGCTCGGTAGATATGACGACCACTGGACAAGCTTTTCAATACCGCTGTTGAAGTCACATCCAGAGTATCCAGCTCAGTTTCAGAAACAACTAACGCTGCTTCCTGCTCGGTTTCGGTTTCAAGCAGAGGTGTCAGAGCATCCTGTAGCTGCTTCAGTTCCTGCTTCAGTTCTTCAACTTGAGTTTTAGCATACTCAGAAGCCACCAGTGAGCGATCCAATGCATTCGTCACAACCATACGGGATCCGATAGCCGCAATCAGGCAGATACCTGTATAGATTAGCATTTTTGCGGAATCCGTCTGGCTGAGTACCACAATATCACTACCCATAAGGTCCAGAACAACCGGAACCAGGAACGAAGCCCCAACACCAACCACCAAACAGCGTGCCAGTGCCACTGTATCTTTATTATTCTGATTAAGCAGATAGAAGTTAATCAGACCACCAAAAACCCCTGCCATCAGCATGACAAAAGTAAGAATAACAACGTGTGATACCATGTTTTATTTTCCCGAACCGTTTCCGTGTTTGAAGCTGCAATGACGATACCTGAGTGACTCATCACCAGACGCCAGTTACCACCCACTAAAATTAAATGGGGATATTGTTATGCATTCCCCTGTTACACACAATGGAAAATGTGCGTAAAAATATATTCTTTAACAGTTAGTTATTACTAAATCACTTTTTCGGCCCCGTCCATTGAAGGCTCCACTTTTTCCCTATCTGCATTGTGTGGCTCACGCTGCTTATCCTCTTTTTCAACACTGAGGCGGCGGCTAATCCACCAGCCGGCAAACCACAGCAGATACCCCAATGACAGAACGGCAATCAGCGGTAACCCAGCACGCTTCCAGCCATCCCCACCTAAAGTGACACCTTCAAAGACGGCAACGGTAATAGCGGGAGCAAGCGGCCCGGTAGCATCCTGCTGCACATACCAAGGCATCGCCATTAATACCAGAACGGTTACCCGTAAAAAACCTTTAACACCGCTATGCCAGTTGCGCGTCATTCTGAGCGTGACAAGCATTACCACCAAAGCGGATAATGCATAGATCGCCCAGATCCAAGTCTGATAATTTTCAAAAGTCATAACTGCGGTTTCCGTTGTCGGCATTAACACCCTGATTTTTAAGCATCCTATTATGTCTCAAGCCAAACAAAATAACGACCACCCAAACTTTTTAAAACGCGAACTACCGGAAGATTCTGAGCTTTGGCTTGAAGAGAAGTCTCAACAAACCCTGGATTATCTGGCAGCCCAAAACCTGGAAGCGGATAAATGGCTCAATTCATCTCTTCAGGAGCAACTGTTTCAGGAAATTCGTCACCGTACACCTTTGAATTACGACAGTTATCCTACAGATCTGGAGTACTTCAGCTACTTTGTCCGACACCACGAAGCTCTGAACTATCCCCAGTATTGGCGCTACCCGATTGGGTTGAAAGATAACGCCAAGTGCTATCTGGACATCAACCCCTGGGCCAAAGACGAAAACTATTTTGATCTGGGTGATTTAGCAATCTCTCCAGATGAGATGCTGTTGGCCATGACTCTGGACACCGAGGGTGATGAGCAGTATCAACTGCAGCTACTGGACCTGAACAGTGGTGAAATCACCTATTTTGATGATCTGCCACCACTGACCTCAGACATTATCTGGAGCGAAGATCAAAGCCTGCTGCTTTGTTTTCCTCTGGATGATACTCAGCGTCCCTGGCAGGTGATGGTGCTCAATATTCAGACCGGTGAACAACACGTTATTTTTACCGAAGAAGATGCCCGCTTTTGGGTTGGATGCAGCAAGAGTCGCGATAAGCAGACTCTCTTTATCGAAAGCTTAAGCAAGCAAAGCTCAGAGTACTACTTTGTTTCTGCCAAAGACCCTTTGGCACCGCTGCAACTGATCAGTCCCAGGGAAGAGGGCCATGAATACCATGCCGATAGCCTGGGTGATACCCTCTATATCCGCAGTAATTGCCAGCATCCATGCTTCAGCCTTCTGTCTGTTAAAAAGCAACACACACCTCTGAATAAGGTGCAGCTGATTGAAAGCGCTGTGATTGAGCCTGGTTGTCAGTACACCACCTTTGAAGGCTTTGAGCTGTTTGATCGCCATCTGATGATCCTGAGTCGTGATCATACTCTGGGCCAACAGCATTTGTTTATCAAAAGCCTGAACGGCCAACTCCAGCATGAATTCAAGGCCCCGTTTCCTCTGGTATCGATCAACCTGTCAGACAACCCGCTTAGTAACAGTCAACTTGTGCGTTTAGAGCTGGAATCCTTTAACCAGCCACCGGCACTGTATCAATATGATATGGCTAACCAGCAGCTGGACTGTCTGAAACGTATGCCACTGAACAACACTGACCTGAGCCAGTTCAGCAGTAAACAGATCACCGTACCGACCTGGGATGGTAATACACTGCCCATTAGCCTGGTAGGGCAAACAAACATCTTAGACAGTGATAAACCAGCCCCTATGCTACTGTATGTCTACGGCGCTTATGGCGATGCTTTGGATCCCTGGTTCTCCGGTAGCCGCTTAAGCCTGATGGAGCGAGGCGTCGTGTTTGCGGTGGCTCACCTGCGAGGCGGGGGTGACTGTGGTGAGCATTGGTATCATCAGGGGCGACTGGGCTACAAAGAAAATAGTATTCGGGATCTGCAAAGCTCAATCCAAGGACTGATTCAACGGAATATTACCAGCCCCCAACAACTGGTAATACAAGGAGGGAGTGCTGCTGGCATTGTACTGGGTGCGATCTATAACCGTATCCCTGAACTGATAACAGGCATACTGGCCGAAGTACCTTTTGTTGATGTATTGCGTACCATGTCCCGTCCGGAGCTTCCATTAACAGTGACGGAGTACGAAGAGTGGGGAGACCCAGGCAATATAGAAGATCATTGGCGCATCCGCCACTATAGCCCGCTCGATAATCTCAGACTGACTGCACAGGATTCTATATCCACAGGCAAGCCTCTACTCTGGATCGAAGCAGGTCTGAATGACCCAAGGGTACAATACTGGGAGCCGGCCAAATGGCACTACCGTCTACAGCAAGCCGGGATCAATAACGTATATCTACGCACCCGTATGGACTCTGGTCACGCGGGAGGTTCTGGGCGGGATCAAAGCTATCAAGAAATCGCCGAAAGCCAGAGTGTTGTACTTAAGATGCTCGGACTGGCTCCTGGGGCTTGATCCAACGAATGCCCTAAACAACGATATGTAAAATACTTATACCTTGAGCAGGTAGCGCCCAGGTTCCATTGTTAAAAGGGACTAGGGCGCTCATAAAGACTCATACTCAACTCGGCTACTTGAATAACCAGGACTTCAGTATCTTGGTCACCCTGGGCATAACAATATAAGTCATCAGCAATACTTGGGTAAGGACAACCAACAAGGTACGTAACCCAATGGGCAACTCAGCTAACCAACTGCCAAAAACTAGATTAATCGCCATCACCAGCGTAAACACCACGACAACCAGTACTAACGCCATTTTATGAGGTGAAGGCGGCTTTTGTGCCGGCAGTTCAGGTAGGTCAAACCAGAACTCCAAACCAGTGCCGCGACGGGTAACTGCTTCACCATCAACCCAGGGTTCAATTTTCTCCAACCACTGAGTCCGAATATCAGAATCTTCCCAGCGCCGACAGTCTTCATAACTGGCAAAACGATAAATAATCACATACTGCTGACGGGTTGCTGCACAGGGGCGTAATACACTTGCGCCTTGATGGCCGGGAAAGTCGCGTGCCGCATCGATTACATCGGAGATCCAAGCCTCATATTCTGCTTCACAACCTGGCTTTACCTTACGGGAAATGCTCACGGTCACAGGTTCAGAGTCTGCGGCAGCCAATAGCATCTTTTTATCTTCTAATGACATCTATCCCTCCATAAAAGCGCTGTGTAATGATCGGCTTATTCTCTAAGCCGCCACTTACTGTAGCAAACTAGAAAATAACCCTCTTATTTTCTTTTACTTTGACAAAAAATAATCTTGAGCAGAGTGCCCACGGCACACAAGAAGGTCAAACTGGCACGAAAGGAGATCGCTCGCCTTTCCTGATCAATTTACTATCCTATGATCAGCAATCAGCTGTAATACAACCTATCAGTGGAACAGAAACTTCTCAGGCAAATAATATTCTATTTCTGGACATCGTGAAGGAATCATAAGCACTCACAAAAGTTTATCTACAACAAAGTGCTTCATTCCCCCCTATCGTTGACCGAAGGATGCCAAACACTTTTGTCTCAGTGTTATCGAATACTTTTGTTTCGCTGTGCAATGATCAATAAAAACAAAAAGGATGGATTCAATGAAGCTCAAACGATCAACCCTATTAATAGCTTCTGCCCTGCTCTCTTTTAATCTACATGCAGCACAAACCACAGATGCCATTGCACCGGAAGTGGCCAGTGGTTTTACCGAAAAAGCCAGTGTCAGTGCCGATGATTTTATGGTCGCTGCCGCCAATCCATTGGCGGTAAAGGCCGGTTATGAGGTGCTAAAAGCAGGTGGCACAGCTATTGATGCCATGGTTGCGGTACAGGCGATGCTGGGCTTGGTAGAGCCTCAATCCTCAGGTCTAGGCGGTGGTGCATTTCTGGTTTATTACGATGCAGAAAGTCAAAAAATGACCACTTTTGATGGCCGTGAAACAGCACCGATGGCTGCAACTCCAGAGCTATTTCAGGACAAAAATGGTGAACCACTGCAGTTCTTTGATGCTGTTGTAGGTGGTCGTTCAGTGGGCACCCCGGGAACGGTCAAGCTCATGGCTGAATTGCACGCCCGCTACGGCAACCAGAACTGGGCTAAATTGCTGGAGCCTGCACAAATCACTGCTGAGCAGGGGTTCATCGTATCGTCGCGCTTAGCGGGCGCTATTGCAAAAGATCAGAAGCGACTCAGCCGCTACCCTGATACCCAGGCTTATTTTTTCACCCCTGATGGTGAACCTCTTGCTGAGGGCAGTCTACTAAAGAACCCAGAGTACGCTAACACCCTGGCCACACTGGCTAAAGAAGGTTCAGCAGCGTTTTATCACGGTCAAATCGGTCAGGATATCGTCAATCGAGTGAACAATATTCCTGATAATCCTGGCTTGTTAACCCGGCAGGATTTGGCCAACTATCAAATAAAGGAGCGTTCGGTAACCTGTGCCCCTTATCGTCAATATGATATCTGTGGCATGGGGCCTCCAAGCTCAGGGGCGCTAACCGTGGGGCAGATTCTGGGGATCAGCAGCCACTTTGACCTGAAAGCCATGGGGGCAGATAGTCCGCAGGCATGGCAGATTATTGGCGATGCTTCCCGCTTAGCTTTTGCTGATCGCGGCCGCTATATGGCTGATACCGATTATGTGCCTATGCCAGAAGGTCTTCTGGATGCCAACTATCTGGCAGCGCGAGCCAAATTAATCACCCCAGGTCAGGCACTAGAAGAAGCCAATGCCGGTGAACCCCGCTGGGAAAAAGCCATGACCCAAGCGGATGATGAGTCTATTGAGTTACCATCGACTACTCACCTGGTGATCGTGGACAAAGCAGGTAATATCGTTTCGATGACCAGCACAATTGAGAACGGTTTTGGCTCCCGTGTGATGAGTAACGGCTTTTTGCTTAATAACGAATTGACGGATTTCTCCTTTGCCAGTCATAAAAACGGTTACCCTATTGCCAATCGACTGGAGCCGGGTAAACGTCCTCGTTCTTCCATGGCACCCACTATTGTGATGAAAGACGGCAAACCTTATATGGCTATCGGCTCGCCGGGTGGATCACGCATTATCGGTTATGTTGCCTCCAGTCTGATCGCTCATATCGATTGGGGCATGCCGATTCAACAAGCTGTGAGCCTGCCTCGCTTGATTAATCGCTTTGGCACCTATGATCTGGAAAAAGGCACAACCGCTGAGCAGTTTAAAACACCGCTGGAACAGATGGGTTTTAAGGTGAATGTACGTGACCTGAACTCAGGCCTGCATGCCATCCACTTTGATAATGGCAAGTTAGTGGGTGCGGCTGATCCGCGACGTGAGGGAATAGCGCTGGGGGATTAATCTGCATCCTTTCAAGCGACACAGAAGTAAAACAGGGGCTTATAAAAAGCCCCTGTTTCTTGCAGCATTGATATCACCGTCTACACTGATGTGGAGTGCCTGAGGAGATGGACATATGTACTTAGTTCGTTTGATTTACTGTAGTGCTGTAACTCATGAGCTTAATATGCAGGAAGTAGAACAAATTATATCTACTGCCAAAGAGAATAACGGGAAGGTTGAAGTGACGGGTCTGCTATGCTTTAACCGCAAATACTTCCTTCAATGCCTGGAAGGTGCCCGCACCAATGTAAACAAGGTCTATCACAATATTCTGAATGATCCCCGTCATCATCAAGTTGTACTTTTGGAGTACGATGAAATCTCTCGACGGGAATTTTCTGACTGGGCAATGGGTTGTGTACCGGAAAGTGATCTAACTAAGCCGCTGTGTATTAAGTACTCCGGGAACTCTGAGTTTAATCCTTATGAGATGCGCGGTGAAAGCTGTTTGGGCATGATGCTGGAGTTACGGAATAGCGTGGCGCTTATTTAAGTGATCGATTTTGAAAAGCTGGAGGCGATGCTTCTAATAATAACCATTGAGTCCTGGGTCGTATAAAGCCATGGAGCTGCATATCCGTGATGTAAACAGTATGCCGTTCAGTACGTTGTTTCAGGTCAACAGGTTGTCAGGTAAGGATGCTTTTAAGAGCCTATAATTCAATCTGTATTCTTTTTCTAAGTGCTCTAAAAACATCTGGCAATTCTCTTTACCCCTTCCAATACTTCTTCCGGTTTACAGGCGCAGCAGTTGATCCTTAGATAGCGGCTATAGAGATCGCTGGTCGGAGAGAACACATCCCCAGGCAGAAACAGCACACCTTTTTCCAGGGCTTTTTGGTGAATCGGCATCGCCTGATAAGGTTCCGGGAGTTCGACCCAAAGCACAAATCCCGCTTGCGGTAGTGATACGCGGGTGCCTTGCGGGAAGCGCTGTAAGATCCACTCCCTGGTTTTCTGTACCCGTTCGGCATGCTGTCCTCTATGTTTATTGACTGCTTTCTGATACCAGCCTTTTTCCAGCATTGTTGCAATGGTGAGCTGGCATGGTGTGCTGACACTGACATTACTGATAAATTTGCTAGTGGTGATTTGTGTTAGCTGATGACTGGGCAGCAGCCAGCCTACCCGTAAAGCCGGTGACAGACTTTTTGAGAAGGAGCCGCATTGGCTGACTAAGCCGTAGTTATCCAATGCTTTTAGCGAGCGGGAGTTATGGTTATGGTAAGTCAGGTCCAGATTGATCACATCTTCAATTAGATGAGTACCATGATTGTGGCACAGTTCTATCAGTGCCTGTTTCTTGTCATCAGGCATAACAAAACCCAGGGGATTATGGCCTACGGGGTTGACCACGCAGGCGTTCACCTTGATTGCAGACATCATGGTAGCCAAATGTTTCAGGTCGATTCCTGTTTCGGGAGAAGTCGGGATCTCCAGCGCTCTTAAACCCAGGCTTTCAAGTTGTAGCAACACAGTAAAGTAGGTGGGAGATTCGATGGCGATGACATCGCCAGGTTGGGTGCTGTTAATTAAAGCCAGTCGTAGTGCTTCGGTGCAGCCGTTGGTGATCAGAAGTTGCTCTGCACTGCATGGTATTTCTTTCTGCTGCAGATATTCTGCCAGCGCGGCCTGCAAGGCCGGTTCACCGCTACTGGGACTATAGCTGCCATAAGCCCAGCGCTGGCGTTGGCTAATACGACGTTGCGCTTTGGCTATGGTATCCAAGGGTAGAAGCTGTGGTTCCGGTACTGCTGTACCAAGATTGATGACAGGTTGTTGGCGGGTGAGAGCCAGCATCTGTACTACCAATTCACCAATTTGTACCCGCTTGGCCCCTGGATCTGGTGCTGGGACTTGTGGTTGCAGCTGAGGGTCGGATTTTGTTGTAAGGAAATAGCCGGAGCGAGGCCGTACCTGAATCAGGCCGTCATCAATCAATACCTGATAAGCGCTCTGAGCGGTGCTTAAGCTAATGGAAAAGCGCTCGCTGATCTGACGTAAGCTGGGAAGCTTCTGTGTTGGGTCTTTATGCTGTGAGATCAGCTGTTTGAGCTTTTGACTGGCGCTTAGATACAGATGGGCATCTTTACTGGTGTTATTTTGCTTATTTTTTACCATCTGTTTGCTCTTTTAGGTTTTAGATCTGATTTTATTGATCTGTTTGCTTGATATTGTATCTGTGTGTTGGTGGTTAGCTTATCTGTCTCTATTCTGTTTGCCTAGTACGTTTCCATAATAGTTGTACGTAAGACTGTTACGGCTGCGGTCGATAACGGGCAGTAACAGGCACTAAATGAACCACAATAAACGGCGAAAAAGGAGAGCTCCTATGGCCCTACAGCTGGATATCCCTGCACAGATATCCCCCCAGATACCTGAAATACAGACATTGTCGTTATCGGATTACGGCAAACGTTTACCCGGTTCGCCGGTCAGAGAGATACTGTCAGTGAGTCAGCAACCGGGAATGATCTCTTTTGCCGGCGGCTTGCCTGATGCTGTTGTTATGCCAGAGCTACCACAACTATCATCACAGGAGTTGGCCAGTGTGGTTCAGTATGGGACTTCAGAGGGAGAGAGGCTGCTAAAACAGCAACTGGTAAGCTGGTTGTCTGGTGAAGGATTAGCTTGTGAAGAAGGTCAAATTCTGATCACTTCTGGTTCTCAGCAAGGGCTGGATCTGGCTGCACGTTTGCTGGTTGATCCTGGCAGTGAAGTGATTGTTGAAGATCCCAGTTATCTGGCAATGTTACAGATTTTGAATGGTTTAGGTGCTGAGCTATTGCCTTTTACATTATCTGGTCATGGGAACGACCTGGATGCGTTGGAGCAGTTGTTACAAACACGTCAACCTCGAATGCTCTATCTTATCCCAACGTTTCAGAACCCAACCGGATACTGCTACAGCGAGCAGGAGCGCATCGATATTGCGCAGCTGGTTGACCGTTACGGTGTTGTTTTGGTTGAGGATGATCCTTATCGGGCGCTGAACTATGATGGAGTCTTTACCCGCCCTATCTGCCATTACGTGAAGCAGTCGCCCTGGATCTATTTGGGTTCTTTTTCCAAAATGTTGTGGCCAGGTCTGCGCACTGGTTTTATGGTGGCTCATCCTGAGCTATATCCTTATCTGTATCGGGCAAAACAGGCAACGGATCTACACACTAATCGTTTAGGGCAGTTGTTGATTGCTCGCTTTCTGCAACAGGGTACCTTGCCTACTCACATTGAACAGCTACAGAAACATTACCGATCTAAGCGTGACAATATGCATCGCTTACTGGTTGATTACTTGCCCAAAGGGGTTAGTTGGCAATCTCCTGCCGGGGGGATGTTTTTTTGGTTGACGCTGGAGGCGGATTGTCAGCGCCTACTTCAGCAGGGGATCGAAGCAGGGGTTGTTGTCTTGCCGGGTAGCTCTTTTACTATTGCGGCAGATGGAAATCGCTGTTTGCGTTTAAGCTTCAGTCAGATCTCTTTACCAGAGATGGAGGAGGGGATTAAGCGTTTAGTGATGCTTTTATCGTAGAGATTCGCTTAGATCTCTTGAGGTCTGTCTAGAGATTAATCCTGGAAGAGGCGCTTGATCTTAAATGGATTGGCTCTATTTTGGGGCGGCTTGTTTGACTATAATGTGAAAAATGCTCCTGAGTACTCAGGAGCATTTTTCGTTACAGCTATCTATCTTTAACCCATATACCAGTCAGTTTCCATCTGGCTGAGCATATAGCTCATAATCTGTTCCATACGCTGGTTGGCTTCACTAAACAACTCCAAATCAACAAGCATCGCCTCTGCTGGTTGACAATGAGGGCCGTCGTCGATTTCATGGGCGCAGGCATCAATCAATTCTTTTGCTGCTTCAGGTGTGGTTTCCAGGTGGAATTGAAGCGCAACAACCCGATCCTGATAGATAAAACCCTGGTTCTCACAACCGTCGCTGGTACCGATAGGAATCGCGCCATCAGGCAGGCCAAACGTATCGCCATGCCAGTGGAATGCCTGGAATTGTTGCGGTAACCCCAGCACCATGGCATTAGGTGTGGCTGTGATCGGATACCAGCCGATCTCGCGGTGCTCATTTTTCTTAATTTTTGCACCCAGTACATTGGCTACCAGCTGTGCACCTAAGCAGATGCCCAGAACCATTTTTCCCTGCTCAATGGCTTCGCTGATAAAGTGCTTTTCTTCTTTAAGCCAAGGCACTTTTTTAGTGTCGTTCACGCCCATAGGGCCACCCAGAATCAACAGCATATCGTAGCTGTCCTGATCAGGCAGAGAATCGCCAGCGTAAAAACGAGTCAAGGTAAGCAGGTATTCATTTTTTTCAGCCCAGCGAGCAATACTGCCCGGGCCTTCGTAAGGAACATGTTGTAAAACATGTATGCGCATTGGTCGTGATGCCTCAATTGCTTTGAATTCTGAATCTGGGAAGCTTGTACATACGGCTACCAGGGTGACTTCTTCCTAGTTTAAACAGCCTATGTGGAAAATTAGTGCTATTGCCTAATAGAAGGAGCAAGCCCTCCTTGATTTTTCGGGATAGCAGCACATAAGCAGGAAAAAGGAGAGTGGCGATCAGCGTATCACCAGATAGGTATGGGTAGACGATATGAATAGCTGTATTGCGAGCATACAGAGGCTTGGATGTACCTATAGCAATAGGAGACACTAACTTTGAATACAGCCCAGGAGGCTCACTTGTCGCTACCATAGCACCAGATCGATTTTGTATATAAGTTCAGGAGAATAACAGGATTAAACTAAGATGCAATAACACCTTAATAGTTCCTTTGCCGAAGAGGTCAGGCTGTGAAGTCTTGTTTCTATTGCCCTGTCTGGACTGAGATAATAACTTGAATTGAGGGATGAAAAAGATGCCCGCAATCGCAACCTTTCGGAAAACACTGCGGGCCAAACATTGGCTTGAGGATAACATCTTGCAGATTGTTAGACCGAACCTACAGGAAGTTAGGGCTGATTAGAGCGTTATCGCAAGGGCTCTACAAAGCTTGAGTACTCTACTAATCAGCTTATTCTACTAACCAGCTTACTCTACTAACCAACTTACTCTAGGCACTAACCAATTTACCTCTACAGCCTCTATCGACAGTTGGTTGTACGCCTTTGGTTTGTATTCTGCCTTATAGCATAGCTTCTTAAGAGGCCTTCTTTATATCAGGCTGGTACTGGTTCCTGCATCAAGCTTTCATCCTGTTCACTCAATAACACTTCGGTCAGCGCTGCCGCAACGACCTGAGCTGCTTCTTGCCAGTTATGCTCCAGCATCACACCGTGACCGGAGTCGATCCAGTGTGGTTTGCAGCTGTATGTAGCAGCGGTCATGGTGACAATCACTTTAGGCACTAAGCGATCATGTAGTGCACCAACCACCGCAATCGGAGTTTTAGCAACTTCAAATGGGTTCGGTAGATTGTGCCAACTCATGTCCCATAACAGACGCTGGGATTCCGGTACCAGATATTCCAACCAAGCATCCAGTTTCTCCTGTTCAACCGGTCCGGCAAACAGATAGCGGCGTAGCTGTTCTGTTGTTGCCAGTTCTGGCATCAGATAAGTCTGAGTCATCTCCATTGTGATCAGCGGATCTTGCCAGAAGCTTTGCCAGGATAGCGGCATCATACCCTGAGGGGGAATACTGCTGATCAGTACAGCACCTCGGTAAATATGTTTACTGAGAAAACGCTGGACAACCATACCTCCCATAGAGTGACCTATCAAAATGGGCGGTTGCTTATGGCTCATCTCAATAGTTTGAATCGTATCTTTCAGATCTTGTACATAATCATTCAGAGAGTATTGACCCATAGGGTCCGGCGCAGATGACCTGCCGTGCCCCCGTAAACTAACGGCATAAGCGTGATATCCATGCTCTGCAAACCAGTCCAGGAAGTGCTCTTCCCATACCCATGCTCCGCAAAAGATACCGTGTACAAAAAGCACAGGGACGGCGTCGTGCTGCTTCGCTTTACGATAGACTAACTCTAGTTTTGAAATGCCCACACTGCACTCCTGTTGCAAACGGGTTTTAAATCTTTGGCCTGCTAGACCTGGTGTATCTTGGCAGAGGTCTATCAGGAACGCTCATTGTGTTAAAACTAAACCAGATCTAACACTGGCTGATGTATTGAGCCTTAGGCTAGTCTGATTTGTTTGCGTTTTTGCGACAGCGAGATGAGTTTAGTCTATTTTCTGAATATCAGCTTGATTTTTCATCGCAGGAAACTCTCTTTAGTTAGTGTTTGGGTTACTCCCAACGATAGCAGGCCATAGAAAGAAAGCCGTATTCAAAGCTATCGTGGATAACTTCACCCCGATTCGGTTTTTGGTTGCCGCTACTGGCCCCTGCTGCGACAAGTAAAGGCACAAAGTGCTCAGGTGTCGGGTGATTTTCCAAGCCATAAGGCACTTTATCGTATGATAATAAAGCATCTTTATCACCAGAAGTTACCGCTTGGTTTAACCAGTCTATAAAGCCTTGAGCTTCAGTCAATACAGTCTGCCCGGGTTGACGACGGCGATTAAAGTAACTCAGGTTATGGGTCGCAGCGCCGCTACCGATTATCAGAATGTTCTCCCTTCTAAAGGCCTGTAATGCTTGACCAATCTGCCAGTATGTACTGCTCGTGACACCCCTGGGTAGAGAGATCTGAATTACAGGAATATCTGCTTCAGGATAGATCAGCTTTAATGGTGACCATGCGCCGTGATCTATACCTCGGGTTTCATGTAGACGAGCGTCAAAATCCCACTTCTGTAACTGTTTTTGTACCCTGTCAGCCAGTTCTGGCGCACCTGGAGCAGGGTAAATCATACGATACAGAGCGTCGGGGAAACCATAAAAGTCATGTATAGTTTCAGGCTCAGGACTGGCGGTGATTCCAATAATAGGGGCCGGTGTTTCCCAATGTGCCGATGCCACAATAATTGCATCAGGTCTGGCTAACTGCGTTGCCAGCTGTTGATAAAAATGTTTGGCAGGGGAGTCACTCAGAATCAAATCAGGTGAACCATGGGAGAGAAACAGACTGGGTTGAACTGTTTTACTGGCTTGATCCGGGTTCATAAAAAACCTCCAGGTACTCAAAGTAATATGTGCTTGATAGTGATATAGAGTTAATAGCGGTGCTGACCGTGTTGTCATTAAGATCCGGCGAATTAGATATAGTGTAGATTTCTCGTCTCATGACAAAAAGTAGGCTAATAGGAACTCAGCATTAACTAAGGGTTGATAGTGATAGATGAGAATTGGGGAGGGGAAAGAGAGCTTGCCATTACTATAAAGGGATTGCCTTTAAATTAGCATTACGCCAAGACTTGGAGCGGGCATCGAAACATATGATAATGCTCCGGTTTAGAACAGCACTGATTTAAAACTGTATATTCACAGCTGTACATTCATAAAAACAGCGACTCCAAACACAACAGGTAAAACAATGTCTGATAATTGGCCTACGGTTGATCTGTATTTCACCGAACAGGGTGAAGGCTTTCCCCTGATCATTATTCATGGGTTATTTGGTTCGGCAGATAACTGGCGGACATTGGCCAAGAAGTTTGCAGAAAACTATAAAGTCTATTGTGTTGATCTGCGCAATCACGGTCGTTCACCTCATGTCGAGAGCATGAACTACCATGCCATGGCGGCGGATCTTGAGCAGTTTATGGTGGCTCAACAAATAGAACAGGCGCATATCATTGGCCACTCTATGGGAGGGAAGGTTGCTATGCAGTTGGCGCTGAATCATCCTGAGAGAATAGCTAAGCTAATAGTAGCAGATATAGCGCCAGTAACTTACGAGCATGGCCATGATGATGTGATTGCGGCTTTTTATGCAGTACGTGCCGCCGGTGGCGTGGCTTCCCGCAAGGAAGGCGATGTGCTGATGAGTGAGTATGTGAAAGAGCTGGGCGTACGTCAGTTCCTGATGACCAATCTGGAGAAAAAAGAGACCGGCAAGCTGGAGTGGCGTGTGGGTCTGGATCAGATTCGTGATGACTATGAATCCGTTGTACAGGCTCCGGCAGGTACACCGTTTAATGGTAAGGCCCTGTTTATCCGAGGCGGTCACTCCCATTATGTATTGGATAGCTACTGGCCGCAGATTGAGGCGCTGTTCCCACAGGCCCAGCTCAGCACGATTGACGGTGCGGGTCACTGGTTACATGCTGAAAAGCCGCTGGATTTCTTCGATACTGTAAGTCAGTTTCTGGCGGATTAAGTGTAATCACATTGCGATGATTGTAGGGTTGAACCCTACCGCGCAGTTACCCGTCTGTAAAATTATTGCTGGAAGCCGATTAGGCTTCCAGTGGAATTAAATGTAAATGTTCGCCCTGCTTCTTCAGCTGGCTGATTAGTATCTTATAAATATCTCGATCAAATGCTGGCAGATTATCGCTGATCTGTTTATCGCCATAGGTCGTTTTCGCTTGTTCCAAGCTATTAAAACGCCCTAGATAACGCCAGTTATCAAATAGCAAAAAATCCGACTGATAATTTTTACCATCGAACCCAATATAAGGTGCTTTGGCAATCTCTTCGATCACAAGTGCTCCCGGGTAAGGCCAGGCGTTGAGACGAATTCGATTGAGTACATCATGCTGACGTTGTAGATAGATCTCTTCATCTTCTTTACCGGCACAAACGCCATCACAGCGGCCAATCTGACTGCCAAAACAGGCCCCTTTACCTTTCTCTAAGCCCGGCTTTTTCAGGCATAGGCGAAACTCTTCACTGAGTTTACGTAGTGTCTGGTCGGCATCTCTTTTATTACGGAACAGACCATAAAACTGCTCGCATTGATGAAGGTTCAGTCTGCAGGCGTCGACAACTTGTGGGGTTTGGGCTATGGAACCATTCCACTGCAAGCTCACCAATTGCTGCTTTTTACGTAGCTGACGGTTAAATACAGGGCAAAGCTGTTTAACTAGGCTGGCCTCCAGTAACAGGGCACCCAGTTCCCCTGCTGTTGAGCGGTATTCAATATGGCGCACTTGCTGTAGCAACTGCATCTCTTTATTGGAATGACGATCATCATAAAAGTGGGATCGGATACGACTACGTAATGTTACACTCTTGCCTACATAGAGCGGCAGCTCATTTTCACCATAAAACAGATAAACCCCTGCAGTATCGGGAATATCCATAATCTGGCCTGGGTCAATATGACTAGGCAAAGCCTGCTGGCGCATCACCTGATCTGCGCCATCATTAATGCTTTCGATACTGACCCGTTCTGGCAGGCTATTAAACCAGCCAACCAGGGCTTGGGTATCACTCATGGCGCGATGTCGGTTTTCGCTAGGGATATTGGCAGCGGCTAGCAGCGCATCAAGATTATGCTTCTGTTGCTTTGGAAATAAACGACGGGAGAGCTTGACTGTACATAGTACCTGGCAGTGCAGCTGTTCGTTTACACGGTTAAATTCATTGCGCAGAAAACCGTAATCAAAACGAGCGTTATGGGCGACTAGAGTAAAGCCTTGTAGTTTACCTCTTACTATATCAATCACCTCTTTAAACTCGGGAGCGTCGTCGACCATAGCCTGATGAATACCTGTCAGGTGCTGAATCTGCTCCGGGATCTTCATTTTGGGATTGATCAGCTGACTCCAGCGATCCAGCTCCTGGCCGTTTTGATAGCGAATAATAGCAATCTCGGTAATACGGTCTTTTGTGGTTCTAAGGCCTGTAGTTTCCAGATCAATAAAGGCCAAGGGCTGCAGGTTAAAGTCGGTACTTGGGCTTGCTGAGGGCATAGTGTCACACTGCGTCGCTGTTTAGGTGAATATATCTGTTATTTTATACAGCTTCTTTAGGCCTCAGCAAAACTTTGTATTCATTATCTCTCAGTCGAGCGACTCAAGGTAAAAAAACGGAGCAATTAATACTCCGTTTTTATGTCCAGCTTTACTGCACCATTTCGTTATCGGTAAACATACCTTCAAATAGTGCGGTAGACAGATAGCGCTCACCAGAATCCGGCATAATCACAACAATCGTTTTATCCTGGTTTTCTGGCAGTTCCGCCTGACGGATAGCGGCAACCATAGCAGCACCACAAGAGATACCGCAAATTACGCCTTCCTGCAGCATCAGCTCACGGGCCATGGCAATCGCCTCATCGTTGCCCACCTGTTCAACCTGATCGATCAGAGACAGGTCTAGGTTCTTTGGTACAAAACCGGCGCCAATGCCCTGAATTTTGTGTGGGGCTGGTTTCACTTCATCACCGTTAATGGTTTGAGTGATCACAGGAGAGTCTACAGGCTCTACAGCAACAGACTTAATCGCTTTGCCCTGAACGTTTTTGATATAGCGGGAGATGCCGGTAATGGTGCCGCCGGTACCTACGCCAGCTACGATCATATCCACTTCACCGTCGGTATCCATCCAGATTTCAGGGCCCGTGGTCTTTTCGTGGATCTCTGGGTTAGCCGGGTTCTCAAACTGCTGTGGCATAAAGTAGTAGTCAGGACGTTCGGCGATCAGCTCTTCTGCTTTGGCAATCGCCCCCTTCATGCCTTTTGCAGGCTCGGTCAGTACGATATTAGCACCCAGGGCTTTCATCATCTTACGACGTTCCAGGCTCATACTGGATGGCATAGTCAGAGTGATCTTGTAGCCACGGGATGCTGCAACAAAACACAGAGCAATACCGGTATTACCACTGGTTGGCTCAACAATTTCCATACCCGGCTTCAGGACGCCACGTTTTTCCGCATCCCAGATCATATTAGCCCCGATACGACATTTTACTGAGAAGGCCGGGTTACGGCTTTCCAGTTTGGCATACAGGTTAGGGTGATTGCTCAGGCGGTTGATTTTAACCAGTGGGGTGTTGCCGATGGTCAGTGAATTATCTTCGAAAACCTTGCTCATAAAAAATCCCTAATATTTCTGATTGTTTTCTTACAGTTAGCTGGAAAGTTCCACTGTAAGTTGACACTAAGATTAGGGATTCGTTGGTGAAAAATCCATCGCAACTTGATTCGATAAGGTTTTAAGCTAAGAACAGACTGCTTGAAAATACAAGGCCGAAGATATTATCAACGGCCTAGTAGTGATAGTGCGATATTAGGACTTTGATTTGCTTGGGCAAGAACTGAAGATGCTGCTTGTTGAATAATCTGGTTGCGGGTTAGTTCTGCAGTGGCTGAAGCAAAGTCAGTATCAGTGATTCTTGATTTAGAATCAGATACATTAACAACCATAGTGCTGTTGTTACGTAGCATTGATTCCATTTCCGCCATGGCGCCACCAATTTCCCTGCGGATTTCATGAATGTTCTTTAAAGCTTTGTCAACAATAGCAATGGAACCTCGGGCATTTGCCGAGACGTTTACTCCTGCCAGGCCAATACGTTCAGCAGATCCTCCGCGAATGGTGAAGTTAGATCGTTCACCTGAATTACTGCCTGTTTGAAAGGTAAAGGTTTTTTTCTCAGCAGGGGTAAAACCAGCGGCAGACCAGTCCAACTTAAAGCCTTCGAGAGGCTGCTCAGCATAACTGAACGCATCTCCTACAGCATCGGCAGCATTTCGTATGCCTAGATTGTCTGCATCAAATGCCCCTATTCCACCAAGATCATTATTCGTTAGATCCATATTGTCGATATAGGAAGCCCCATCATTTTGAACACGGGTTTCAAACTGAGCCTGAGTCATGCCCAGTAGCTTTTGCAGGCTGCTGTCGAGCGTTGTGCCATCTTTTGCCATTTCTTGCATTAGGCTTCTCATGCCGCCGGCATGACCCGCTTCTTTTAAATCATCATGTAGCATGCGAGCTGCAACATAGGCCCTAGAGTAATCGGCACTGTCATCTGCAGCACCATCCCATGCTGCCATTAATGCTGTTGAGCTCCCAGCAGCAGCCAGATCCGCAGATAATCTATCATCAGCGCCATGAATCAACTCGGCTGTACCTTCTGTAAACCACAAGGGCATGGCTGATGTAATCTGATTACGCATGACAGCATGAACCATCTCATGCTCTATAATTCGGTCGATATTAGGAATTGATCCATTAAAGTCATCTCTATCCAGGGTCATACTGCTCACATTTCCGGGAGATGAGCTTACAAATGCGACAACATTTCCTGCGCCATCATAATTGGAGATTAACATTTGGAATGTGTCTTCGCCATCACCGACCAGGCCATAGTGAGCTTTGATATTGGCTTCAGCTTGTTCCATCATGCCCGTTACCCGGGCGAAGATGTCCTGGTCTGAATTGGCTGTGAAGTTCCCTTCAGGCCCATCTAATAGTGGGGTTTCACCGCCCAGGTTAGCTCCTTCAGCGACTCTATTTGCCGCATTTATCAGTTCTTCGATTTCGAGTTGGGCGCCATCCCGATCATCTTGACTTAAGGTATTACTCGACATTTGCACCGAGAGCTGTCTCATCCTATGAGCTATATCTGTTATTTCAGACATAGCTCCGTCCGCAATCTGCAGTGCAGATATACCGTCTTGAATATTGCGGTTTGCTTGCCTAGTGCCAATTAGCTGAGTATCAAGGCGATTGGATATCTGTAATCCAGCGGCATCATCCCGTGCGGAGTTGATGCGGGAGCCTGATGACAGCTGCTCAAAAGAACGATTCATACGTTCTGTAACATTTGACAGATGATTCGTGCCCTTCAACGCGTTCACATTGGTGTTTACAAATACCATAAACGGTTACCATCTTTAATACATGAAATTCACTTTTCATAAACGAGATTTGCATTGCCTATTGGCAAATTTATATTTCTTAAATTGGTTATCGGCAGCTCATTGATAAGGTTTAGTTATTTTTCCCCATGACTTATGAGTCACAATTAACCTTTTGTTGTCAAGCAGGATAGGTACACTTAAGGGCAGTGCTAATCAGCAAAACTGGTTACAAGTTAGTAAAAACAGACTGAACGTTAACACAACCGATTAAAGAGTTTACTGCATGAAATTCCAAGGTACTGATCAATACGTTGCTACTCCAGAACTCCAGATGGCGGTAAACGCTACGATTACGCTAGGGCGTCCGTTATTGATTAAGGGGGAGCCGGGTACAGGTAAGACGATGCTAGCGGAAGAGCTGGCAGAGGCGTTGGGTGTACGTTTGATCCAATGGCATATCAAGTCCACCACTAAGGCGCATCAGGGCTTGTATGAATATGATGCAGTTTCCCGTCTGCGTGATTCCCAGCTGGGTGATGATAAGGTTCATGACATTAAGAACTACATCAATAAGGGCAAACTGTGGGAAGCCTTTGAAGCGGATGAGCAGGTGGTACTGCTGATCGATGAGGTGGATAAAGCGGATATTGAGTTCCCGAACGATCTGCTGTTGGAGCTCGATAAGATGGAGTTTCATGTTTATGAAACTGGCGAGACCATCAAGGCGAAACAGCGTCCTATCGTAATTATCACCAGTAACAACGAAAAAGAGCTGCCGGATGCTTTCCTGCGCCGCTGTTTCTTCCACTATATCGCTTTCCCGGATAAAGACACCATGAAGCAGATTGTGGATGTGCACTATCCGGATATTCAGCAAAAGCTGGTATCGGAAGCGCTGGAGCTGTTCTTTGATCTGCGTGAAGTGCGTGGTCTGAAGAAAAAGCCGTCCACTTCTGAGCTGATCGACTGGCTGAAACTGCTGATGGCCGATGAGATCAGCCTGGAGATGCTGCAGAACCGTGATGCTTCCAAGGCTATCCCGCCACTGCACGGTGCGTTGGTGAAAAATGAGCAGGATGTGTCTCTGCTGGAAAAACTGGCCTTTATGCACCGTCGTGAGTCCCGGTAATCGGCCAGGAGCTGATCTATGTTGATCGATTTTTTTACCGATATCCGCAAAGCCGGTGTGCCAACGACTTTGAGAGAGTTGCTGGATCTGCTGGCGGCGTTGGAGCAGGGGCTGGTGTTTGCCAGTATTGATGACTTTTATCTATTAACCCGCACCTGTCTGGTTAAAGATGAAAAGTATTATGACCGTTTTGATCAGGCCTTTGGTGCCTATTTTAACGGTCTGGAAGGGCAGGATGATCTGTTAGACAGCCTGATTCCAGGGGAGTGGATTCGCAAGGAGTTTGAGAAGCTGCTCACGCCGGAAGAGAAAGAGAAGATTAAATCTTTGGGTAGCCTGAAAGAGTTGCTGGATACCTTTAAAGAGCGTCTGGAAGAGCAGCAGAAACGCCATGCCGGGGGTAATAAGTGGATTGGTACCGGTGGTACCTCCCCCTATGGTGCCTACGGTTATAACCCGGAAGGGATTCGTATCGGCCAGGATGGCAATCGTAATAACCGCGCGGTGAAGGTGTGGGATAAGCGTCAGTTTAAAAACCTGGATGACAGTGTTGAACTGGGCACCCGGAATATCAAGGTGGCGCTGAAACGTCTGCGCCAGTTTGCCCGTTCCGGTGCAGCATCCGAGCTGGATCTGGATGATACCATCCGTTCCACGGCCCATAACGGCGGTATGCTGGATATCAAGATGGTGCCCGAGCGTCATAACAGCGTGAAGGTGCTGCTGTTTCTGGATGTCGGTGGTTCCATGGACGGTTATATCCGCACCTGTGAGGAGTTATTTTCAGCTTGTCGTACCGAGTTTAAGCATCTGGAATATTTCTACTTTCACAACTTTATCTATGAGTCGGTGTGGAAGGATAATATCCGCCGCTATAACGAACGTATCTCCATGCTGGATGTGCTGCATAAATATGGCCCGGACTATAAAGTGATCTTTGTCGGTGATGCCTCTATGGCGCCTTATGAGATCGCGCTGGCCGGGGGCAGTGTCGAGCATTGGAATGAGGAGAGTGGTGCCCAATGGATGAAGCGGGTAACCGATACCTGGTCCAATCTGGTGTGGCTAAACCCGGTGAATGAGAAGTACTGGAATTACACCCATTCCATCGGTATGACCCAGGAGCTGATTGGAGATCGTATGTTCCCGCTGACGATCAGTGGTATTACCGATGCGATTCAGCGTTTGTCTAAGAAGGGATAAGGGGTAAGGGATAAAGCTTATTCTGTGTGGTTTTAGATAAGTGGTTTTGAATTATTAATATAGAGTAAGCAAAGGGCAGAGAAATCTGCCCTTTGTTGTATCTGCTTATAGCATTCCCAATAAGTCTCTTTGTTTCAGGGTAGGCTGGATTAGCGGAGTGCCATCCGACACTGAGCCCGATACCTGATTATTGTTGGAAGGCGCCTGCGGCTTTTCCGACCTACAATAATTCATCTGGATTGCTATTATTTGCAGCAAAAGAAAACTGAGAAATTAGCCGATGGTAATTTCTGGCAGTTCAGGTGCCTGCAGTTCAGATTTCTCAGTCGGGGCCATTACTGTAGCAGTACCCACAACCACTTTCTCTTCGTTCTGGTTGGTCACCAGAGTGTCGATCACAACGCGGTTTTTGCTCAGCTTCTCTTTAACGGTCAGGGTTACGGTCAGGGTATCACCCAGTTTAACCGGACGACGGAAGCTCAGCTCCTGGCCCAGATAGATGGTGCCCGGTCCTGGCAGTACGGTAGCCAGAGCCGCAGAGATCAGGGAGCCAGACCACATGCCGTGAGCGATCTGCTCACCAAACATAGTAGTTTTAGCAAATTCGGCATCCAGGTGAACTGGGTTTACGTCGCCAGATACCGCGGCAAACAGCACCAGTTCCTTTTCAGTCAGGGCGCGTACCAGAGTTGCGCTTTCGCCTTCCTGAATTTCATCGTAAGTTTTGTTGATCAGTACGCTCATGAATATTCTCCACTTCTTTTCGGATAATCCGTTTCATTCATTGGATGCTGTGTAGTGCAAAGTTTTGTGGGTCAGTACGACATTAGTCAGCGTACTGACTCACGGTAATCCATTAATAATCAGACTATTACAGACCATATTACGGCATTATGACGCAATGCAAAATGTCTGATGACATTCCTTGCTTAAAGGATATTCCTCGGCTGCATGGCATTTGCTGTCCGTTTAAGCCGGATCTGCTTCTTGCTCATCTCAGGCAGTCGGGTAGGTAAGCTCAATCTCTTATCTGCCGATTTTGTGCCTAATCTAAGGCAAAAATATTACGCTTTTTTGTGCGATGCAATAAATTGTTGAATAATCGGGTTAACAATCTCAGCGTGTGTGATGGGGCCCATATGGCCACAAGGCAGGTCGTGTCGCTCTGCGTTAGGGAACTGTTGTGCCAGGGCTGAGATTACTGCACGGGTGGTCATTGGACTGTGCTGACCTTCCATCAGCAACACCGGGCATTGCAGGTGTGCCAGATCCTGAAGACCTGATTCTTCATTGAGTAGGGCATGAAAATCGTATGCCACCCTCTCGATACCCCGGATAAACTGGGCGCGGGTTTTATCGCTTAAGCGCTCAAAGGTGCCGGTTTGATTCCAGTAATCGACAAAGTATTGGGCGGCTTGTTGAGTTTGCCCCTCATTCAGAAACGCTTCGATGGTGTGACTGATCTCAGTGATGGCAGCCAATGCCGGATCTTGTTGATCCAGTAAGTGGAAGGCGACAGGCTCAAACAGAGTCAGGCTTAGCACTTGTTTAGGAAAGTGTCGGGCGATCTGCAGGGCATTGGCGGCACCAAAGGAGTGCCCTACCAGATGAAACGGCTGTTGATACAGCTCGGTTGCCAGTGCCTCAAGCTCATCACTCAGGCGAAACTCCTTACGTGCTTTGGCTGGCATAGGGCTGTGGCCATAACCCAAAAGATCCGGTGTGCTGGTGCAGGGAAAACGGGCGCTTAGGGCTGACCATTGCTGGCCACGGCTTAAAGAGCTGTGCAGAAAAACAACAGGATTATCATCTTGGCTTGAGCGGGAAAAAGTAGCGCTGAATGTCATAAAAATCAGTGTCTTATTGTATTTGAATATTTACCGCTAGGCATTCTACAGACTTTTCGCTTCACACAAAAAGTATGACTATTGAGTCGCAAATATTTAGCTGAAACCGCTATTGACTCAACTAAAGTCTGATTCTTTTGCTATGCAGCGTAATGCTTAATGAAAAGCCGAAATAAACAGCGTCTTTCGGTTGCTTTACAAGAAAAAGGTGACTGATTGGACACGCAAGTGATTGCTTTAAGCGTTTGATATAAGTGTTTGATCAAAGTAACGAGACAGAAGAGTTTACTCTTTAGCTCGTTTCCTAAGCACTCACGCAAAAATTTCTTTTTAACAAATGGCTTCAGCCGTTGGTCAAAAAATATCGAAACACTTTTGTGTAAGTGTGTATAACAAAAAATAAAGAGTGGCGGTGTGGTGCCTGCTCTACCTTGGTTTAGGAAGGGGGGGCGCTGCACATGGCGCAAAGTGTCGTGAATCCGAAACTCAATCAGGGCTCAGAAATAAAAGGTATTTTCTAAAATGCATCAGAACATCTACAACATGGGGCTGGAACAGACCCCAGCCAACTACGAAGCGCTGACACCGTTAAGCTACCTGAAACGTGCGGCGTCTGTGTACCCGAACTATACCGCTCAGATTCACCATGGCGATAAAATCACCTGGAAAGAGACTTATCAGCGTGCGGTTCGTCTGGCATCTGCCCTGAATAAAGCGGGTATCCAGAAAGGTGATACGGTGTCCTTTATGTCACCGAATATCCCAGCGCTGTTTGAAGCGCACTTTGGTGTGCCTATGTCCGGTGCAGTTCTGAATGCATTAAATACCCGTCTGGATGCAGAAGCGATCGCCTTTATTCTGCAACATGCAGAGACCAAAGTTATTTTTGTTGACCGTGAGTTTTCTGAAGTAATCTCTCGTGCAGTAAAAATGCTGCATCAGAAGCCACGTATCATCGATATCGACGATCCTTACTACGAAGGTGGTCAGCTGATTGGCGATACCAACTACGAAGACTTTATCGCCGAAGGTGATGTGGATTATGCCTGGGAGATGCCTGGTAACGAGTGGGATGCGATCACTCTGAATTACACCTCTGGCACCACGGGTAATCCAAAAGGTGTGGTGTACCACCACCGTGGTGCTTACCTGAATGCGGCAAGCAATGTGATCTCCTGGGATATGGGGCATCACCCTGTTTATCTGTGGACTCTGCCAATGTTCCACTGTAATGGCTGGTGTTTCCCTTGGAGCATCGCGTCAGCCTGTGGCGTCAGTGTCAGCCTGCGCCATGTGCGTGTTGATGAGATCTACGGGTCGATCAAAGAGTTTGGTGTGAATCATTTCTGTGGTGCACCGATCGTTCTGAACATGCTGAATAACGCAGCTGATGAGCTGAAAGCGGGTATTGAGCATGAAGTGAAAGTGATGACTGCGGGTGCCGCGCCTCCGGCTTCTGTGATTGAGGGCATGGAGTCCATGGGCTTCAAGGTGACCCACGTTTATGGCCTGACCGAAACCTATGGCCCTTGTGTACTGTGTGAATGGCACAGCGAGTGGGATGATCTGCCACTGAGTGAGCGCGCTAAGCTGAAAGCCCGTCAGGGTGTGCGTGCGCCAATGCAGGAAGGTTTGATGGTGGCTGATCCGGATACACTGGAGCCGGTACCTCAGGACGGTGAAACCATGGGTGAGATCTTTATCCGCGGTAATCTGGTGATGAAGGGTTATCTGAAGAACCCGAACACCACGGATGAGTCGTTCGAAGGCGGCTGGTTCCACTCTGGTGACCTGGCGGTGTGGCATGAAGATGGCTATATCGAGATTAAAGACCGTTCCAAAGATGTAATTATCTCCGGTGGTGAAAATATCTCCTCTATCGAAGTAGAAGATGTACTGTATCGTCACCCGAAAATCATGGAAGCTGCAGTTGTGGCCCGTCCTGATGAGAAATGGGGCGAGACGCCATGTGCATTTGTGACTCTGAATGCGGAAGCGAACTTGACCGAACAGGAAGTGATCCAGTTCTGTCGCGATAACATGGCGAACTTTAAAGCGCCGAAGACCGTCGTTTTTGGCGAGCTGCCAAAAACTTCAACCGGCAAGATCCAGAAGTTTATGCTTCGTGATCGTGCCAAAGAGCTGTAATAGGCTCACCCTGTAAGCGGCTTATGGCTGCTTACTTTTCCTGTCTGTAGATACTTTGGGAGCTGATTCTGCCTTGGGCAGTAAGCTCCCTTTTTTGTGCCTGCTGTTTTGTACCATTTTTTCTACTCTTATCGCTAATACCAATCAAGATAAGTTGTTGTAGGTCGGAAAAGCCGCAAGGCGCCTTCCGACAATAACCGAGAGTCAGTGTCAGTGTCGGATGGCGCTTCGCTTTGTTAGGGGGTGATAAAAATAATAATGGTTTTGCGAGATAAATCCGGGATTAGACGAGATTAACCGGGATTTAGTGGGATCAAATCTGAAAGACTCTTTCAAATTACGAAACATCGAATAAGCCTGGCTGATCTGCTGCACTCTGCCTTTCTTTGACCCGCTTAATGATCTTATATATCGCTCTGGTACTAAGTTTATATTTCTTCGCCAGCTGAGCATGGTTGCTACCAGTGAAGTCATTCCAGATCTCTAAATCGCGATTGGCAAGTTTGTACTGGTAATCTTTGGGGATGTTGATAAGTTGACCTCCCCAGTGATTAGCTAAATGATCAGCCACAGCACAGCCTACTTGATCAGCGATGCTTTCATCAATGCCATATAGCTTTAACAGTTCCTCTGTCTGCTGAGCGGTGTCGGCCAGTAGCTCATGTCTCCTTTCTTCCATCGTCATCTTCTTATCTCCAGTGCCTTTTGCTTTTAGCAGTAACTTTGTTGAAGGGGCTGCAATCAGCCCCTAAAGCTCTTGATTGTCTTGTTTAATGCGAGATGGCGTTTTCGCTATGCTCTGCATCATTTGTGGGATGATCTATCTCATTCACGATCATCGGGATTACACCTGGTAAAACAGTTGTACCCAGAGCCATCGTTAGTGCATAGCCAACCTGTTTCAGCTTGAGGTCTTTTTCATCATTGCTGCTGTAGTCCAGGTCAGCATTTACAACACCGTTATCACTTTGGGTTATTTCAATAACGATCCTGATTGGCTGCTGTGGTTCGTTCAGAGTGGACATTAGCTTTCTCCCTTACCCTTCTCTGATGACTCTTCCCGCCGCACATCTACAATCTCAGCCTTGATGATCATGCTTCTGAGCCATGCTTCACCGAGCTTTGCATCATCCTTCATTCTTAGAGGAAAGCCGTCAGGCTCTTTCAGATCGACATATCAGACCATCGTCCTTATCTGCTGTTAGTTCTGAAAAAGCTTGGCTAATGGCAGAATCAACAGCAGCCATCCCCCAATACCTACTACTCACAGACTGCTCAAAGATTGCTGAAAACTGACCTTGCTGTAACGTCAGATGAACCATTTGCTGAGTGTCATCAGAAAGAAGTGCGTTTAAGTCGTAGTCAATCGCCATGTCTACACCTCAAGGATCAAATCTGAGTTCAACTTTGGCAGACCAATTTCAGCCGCCTCATTCAGAGCAGCAGTAACCACATTGTGTATCGCAAGGGGATACAGTACGGAGTGATTGCCGCGACCTGATAGCTTCTGGCGTAAGGCTTGAATAGCCTCATCTCCCATAAGCTCCACCAAAGAACGATTTGCCATTGCAAAACGGTGGTGCAGATAATTTTCTAATTCTGCATCCAGTGGGCGCAGATTAACGACTTCACAGCGTTGCACTACCTCACGAACAGAAGGGTTACGCTCATCCAGTTTCTGTCCCAGTTCTGTTTGGCCGATCAGGATAATGCTTAGTAATCTGGAAAAACCTTCCTCCAGTTCAAAAAAACGCTTCAAATGTTTTAACGTTGGAATGGAAAGGCCTTGAGCCTCTTCAATCACCAGCAAGTGTCGATTACCGGCACGATGAGATTCCCGTAAAGCTTCATGAAGCTGGCGGTAGAAAGCATCCTGACTGCGCTTAGGTTTTTCGTGTGGAACCAACTCCGCCAGAATAGCCTCTGCAATATTGCGCGCCTTGAGCGTCTTGCCCTTAATATCATTGTCTTCCATACCCAATACGTAAGGCTCAATCATGATGATGGGCTTTTGTTCCTCACGAGCCCATTCCGCCAGATCTTTGCGCAAGGTCGACTTGCCAGAACCAGACTCACCAACCACAGCGATAAAGCCACCATGCCTGGCTGCAGCTCTCATGGACTCACGCACATAACGGGCATCAGGCGTCATGAAAACTTCTTCCGATGATCTGGGGTCCATAAACGGATCTCGTGTCAACTTGAAGGTTTGACGTGCCTTTTGTGTTAGATGCTGTTTTCGTAGTAACATAACGTCGTCCTTTTCCAGGGATTGCTTCTTTGAAGTAGGTAGGGTTGCTTGCGACAGCCCTGCCATTTCAAACACAGTTTTCAGTTGTTCCGGTTGAGCGCCTTTATCTTCCAGCCAGCTCATAGTCCTACTTTGCAGATCACTCTTATTGAATGATTTAGGCCATAGATCATGGTTGATAATCTGCGACATAGCCGCCGGTGATAGATCCAGCACTCTAGCTAGTGAGGCCTGCTTCAGCCCTAAGCCTGCCATTACACTTTTCAGTATTAACATCGGTCTAACCTCCGTTAATGACTTTTAATGCCATCGCGTGAGGCTTTCTCAATTGCTCCTCTAAACTACCGAGTTGCGATTCTTGAACACCGTCCGGGTGGCGCTGTTCCAACCAAGCAAAGAACTCAGGTTTCCAATCAGCTCCCATACGGCTGCGTAAGCGCATTGCAATCTGAGTCGTGGTTAGAAGCTGCGCTTCAACGGAAGGCATCTTCAGCCCATGCTCAGTGCCTTTACGTGGCATATAAGTCGGCAGCTTCGCATCATCCAAACCTTTGTATGGATCAAAGCTTCCACCCATAGGGATTGCCTTTTTCTTACGGGCTTGCTCAGCGTCAGTCACTGAATCAGTTTCAGTCATGAGCTGTTCAATTTCTTTCCTCGCCTTCTGGCCTGTAGTTTCAGCAGGTGCTTTAAAGCTCTCACCCAGAATCGGTCCTTCCACAGGGAAGCCCCATTCATTTTTCACAATCAGTGCCAGCTCATGACGAATCTCATGCCCGTTCTCATCCAACATCAAAGCGTATGCGGTTTTGTTACCCAGTGGATTACGAGCAACCTGAATCTTCTGGCCTGTCTCAATGTCCAGATGTGAAACATCGTAATCTTCACCATCCAGGCTAATGTAATGGCCGTAATGACCAGCATTGACCTTACGCTCAACCGGCCCTGAAATTGCTAAACTACGGCACTCTTCCACTGTAGGAGCCTTCACCAGCTCATGTTCCTTGATCTTTAACCAAGCCTCAGAACGCGTCAGGCCGTGTCTACGGTGCTTCTGAGAAGCATTCCAGACCGAGCGCCATTGAACCGCCAGCTTATTCAGTTCTTCCAGATCAGCGACAGGGCGAAACTTCAGCCCAAATTCAAAATGCTCCTCAATCAGTTTCCGGGCATTCTCCACCTGACCAGTTGCACGGGCATTGCCAGGGGCATGTGCTATTGCATCAATCTTTAAAGCCTTACAAAGGTTCTTCGCCATGGCACTGGTATTCGCGCTACCAGGGTCCATATAAAGCACCTTGGGCACACCGTGCATCAGGTCAGCACCGCCGCGCTCCTGCATCGCATTGATTAACACAGAGCACAGATTTTCCCCAGACTCAGCACCCATTACATACTCGACATAAAGCCACCCGGTTGTATGGTCCGTGATCTCATAAGACCAAACCCTATCCGCCATAATCTTTTTCAAGTTTGCAGGCTTGTTTTTATAGAACTTATCTCGTTCCATAACATGCAGCCCGTTACCTGTTCTCTTGTTTGGCTTCAGGTAATAAAGTACGCACAAAGAAGCATCAATTTGCCAAACATGATTAGGATGCAGGGACCCCATAGTGCTATGCCCCGTAGGCTGTAATAATTGATCAGGATGCAAGCCGTAGCTACGTAAAGCGCGGCTGATAGCGCTTTCAGATAAAGGGATCAGCTCACCCGTATTTTTATCCAGCCGCTCAGCACGGATCTTGCCGTCTTTGCGCAAAGCCTTAACCATCTGAACCAGACTACCCATCTGGCGATTGTTTTTACGCAGGGTCTCCATTAATACGCCACTGATCGTCAACGCTTCTTCACGGGTTAACCAGCTTTGACCGGCATCTTTACGTTGTTTGCGTGTCTTGAGTTCCACTGTTAATTCCTTCCGATAACGGTAAAACTGAGCGGGAGAAATACCCAATTGCAGACGAGCTTTTTCATAAATTTCACCTTTGCCACCATGCCCCATCTGTTCTGCTGCCCTAACAGCGGCCATGACTACCTCAGCTATCGCGGGACTCATCAGACGGCTCCTTGTCTTCAAAGCTATCGCTTCCACTGGTTCCCTGACCGACACCTAACCGAGCCTCAGCCTCTGCCAGTGCATCAGGGTTCATCCAGTTAATATCACCCGCACCAAGACTGGGTAGGCTGAAGTCTTCCCTCAGAGCAATAATCTCTTTCTCCAACGTATCCAGCAGGCCCGACATAAAAGCACGCTCATCGGTTTCGCTAACATCAGATTGCTCACTCAGTGCTTCAAACGATTTGCGTAGCCCACTCATTACCGAGACTTCAGCTTCATAGGCTGCACTGCTGACTTCCTGCCGTATCTCCTTAATGGCTTCATCTGGTTTCATTTTCTTAATTCGTTGTTTGGTGCGCTCTAACTCCAGCTTGGTTTCTTCCAGCTTCATAGAGTTAGTGTTGTTTACTGCGTCAAGCGCATCATAATCTGCCCTTGACTCTTCCAGATCTTTTGTCAGCTGCTCTTTCTCTTTCGTATGCTTGCTGATAACTTCCTCTGCCAGTTCGACAAATGACTCCTTATCCCCATCTTTGGCGACCTCTAAAAGTGCCGCTTTTTGATCTTCAGGAAGCCTGCGATATTGGCGCATTTCACGGTAGCCAATCCCCATACGCCCCATCGACTCCAAAGCTTCTTCACCAAAAGATTGTAGGTTGTGAATATCCTCATTCACCTTGGCAGCAGATGTGCCAAGCAGCTTACAAAACTCTTCCCATGTACCACTTAAATCGCGACCGTCGAGCCCTTTCATTCCGTGAAGCCCTTTGTACAGCTTGTTTTCCTTAACAAAAGCCATCTTTGAAATCGCGACTGTCGAGGTAAACTTAGCAATTGAGTCGGCCATTTGGGCTTGGCCTAACAGCTGATTTACGACATCTCTTTCTTTACCGTACTGGCTTTGCATTGCTGAAGCTTGATTCTGAAGTTCGGTCAGTACGTCTTGGTTTGCGTGTTCTTTTGTCATGCTATTTACCCTTTAAAAGCGACCAGCAACGACTTGCTGTGATAGTGTGTTGATACGATTTGAAGCCTTGATCATTTCATTGGAATAGGCCTGTGCTATTTGCAGCGTGCGTACACTCAGCGCGTAATTGCCATCTTCCAACTGGGTGACCATTCCTGCGCCTGTAAGCATGGTTAAATAATGGATGACAGTGCTTGGTGCCATATCCAGCTGACGGGTTAAATCATCCAGTGCTAAGCCAGATAGCACGTGCCCTTTCAGCGCATCCATAATTTGCAGGCTCTCAGGCTGCTTATTTGCAGGCGCTTTAGCATCGAAGATAGCCTGAGTGACTTGTGTAGCATCCTGCTCACTGAAGTTTTTTGGCTTCTTGGGTGCAGGCTGACTTGCAACCCAAGTCACCTTATCCCTGCTAACATCAAAGGCCTGCGCTACTTCTTCTAAGTTGTTGCCATTAAATGCTTGATAAATGGCCCAGTTGCGTAGTTTCTTGTTCATAAGAATGCTTCCTAAGCTGTATGGGTACTCTTAAAAGGGAGCTTTTCCCATCTATTGGAAAAGGCGCTGAGTTACTTATATTTCCGGGCTAGCAATTCTCTCGGTGCCCAAATTAACGACACCGGTTTATCAATAACTTCACTAATGTATTGTTGAATGCGTTCAGAAGTCCCTCGGCCATGAATAACCTGGGAAACGGTTGATCGTGTAACACCCAACTCTTCAGCAATTTTTGCTGGTGTGGTACCTGCTATTCGGATATCTGCTTTAATTTGCTCAGGGTGCATCCCGGTGATAGGTGCTTCCTTCTTTTCGCCTGTTAGGATGTAAGCGACATCAATTTCCAGCAACGCTATTTCTTTCAGGTACTGCGCGTCAGGCTGCTGTTTCCCTCTTTCATAATTTCTTTGGGAACGCATTGTCACACCACATTTATTACCTAGTTCCTCTTGAGTCATACCCAAAGCCTCACGCACTTCTTTTAGACGTTCACCGATAGTCATGATTGCTACCCTTTAGCTTTGGCCTTTTGAGCCTGAATCTGTGCCTGACTACGGCGAATAATGACTTGGTACGGCCAAATATCTTTCACTGACTTCCCAAGGATCTCGCTGATACGAGACTGAATGCGTTGGCTGCGGATACTCCCACAGATAGCCTGGTGTACTGATGACTGAGCGACTTGTAATTCATCGGCTAACATTGCCTGGGTAAACCCATGAATACGTAAAGATGCTTTGATTTCTTCTGGGTGCATGCTTTGTTATCCTTTTACTTAATTATTTAGGTTGATAACCGCCTGTGTATAAGGCGTTGTCTTGAGTTATATATTGGTGCATATTTCTGCACCTGTCAATTATTTTGGTGAGAATATCTGCATGTTAGGACAACGTTTTAAGGAAGAAAGGCTGCGTCTGGGTTTAACACAGCCTGCTATGGGTGAAATCGTAGGCACTAAGAAGCGCACTATTATTGAATGGGAGAAGGGGGCGTCATCTCCTACAGCAGCCCAACTAGAACTTTTTGCTGAGTTTGGAATGGACATAACCTATGTAGTTACAGGCAAAAAGAATCAGGCCGATCTACCTCCATCTCTAGCAGCAGATGAACAAATGTTGGTTGATGCGTACCGGACATTACCAATGGCTCAGAGAAAAAAAATGCTGGCATCCCTATTAACTGGTGAACTGGAATCAGATGAAAGTGAGCAAGGAAATAGCGTGACGGTTAACGCTTCTAATGGACATGCCGCAGGGCGTGATATGTTTATCAAAAAGAAAGGATAAAGGAATGACTAAGAAAATCGAAGCACCGGAAGGGAGTGCGGCTGGTAGGGATATCAATACAACAGAAGCACCTTCAAACAATGTTCATAGTATATTTGGTGGCACCAACATCATTGGCAATCAGGGTGATATTCATATTCAAACCACACCACCGGAAAATAAGAAGGTAAAAGAGGTTGTTGTACTAAATCCTGGGCCTAACGAAATCTCAGAACAACAGAAGGCAGAAATTAAATCTTTATGCGATGAGTGGGTTGCATTACATAACAGCATAAAGAAACGACCACTAACTTATGGTGCAGCCTGGTCCAGAATTAATAAAACCGGTGGAGTAACAAAATATGCGATGATCCCACAAGCAAAATTTAAAAAGGTTGTCGCGTTTATTAAGAAAGAAATGGGCCAACTGCGTAATATGAAATCAGCCCCAGCAAAAGATGACCAGTGGAGAGCAAAGCGTATAGGAGCAATCAAAGCCCGAAGCAAGAACCAACTTGGCGATCCGAATGCATACAAGCCATACATTAAGAAGAATTTTAAAGCTGACTCGCTTACTGAGTTATCGACTGATGAGATACAGCGCACTTATACATATATTTTTGCTAAGAAAAAGACAATCTGATAGTAACTTGCTTCCAATTTAGAGGAAGGTATATAGTTTACAAATGCTTTACTCACAAATCAGGGTTGGCTATGGAATAATAGCCAACTCTGCACTTCTGCTCTCTTATTAGCCCATTCAGCAAATATTTTCCGCAATTGCCTCCTGTTTTTTGACCTTGTTCAAAAGATCTGTGACCTACCTATGAATAAGATTGTGTTACACAAAGCCCGTTCACAGGAAGTAGATATGAGTTCAAGTGAGGAAAATACAACAAATAGTTTAGATGATTTAGATCCAGAGCTGAGCGCTATTCTAAACAATATTGAAGCTATAGATCGAACTCCAAATGTATGGCCGAAAGCACTGGCTGATCTTTTATCCGTTATACAGTATCAATTAGCTCGAAGTCTCAATATCACCCTAGATACGGCATACCCATATGCGCGGAATTCTTGTGTTGCAATTGCCCACTGTTTAGGGGGAAAGCAAATCTACTTGCCTCGTAGTAGTCTGTTAGAGCGAGCTTTTCGTGATATTGAGGCTAATCAGGAGACTACTTGCGCCAACTTAGAAGAGAGTGGGTTGCCTCCTCAGCAAACTCTTATGGCTGTTTTATCTATTATTCAGGGCGAGTTAGCTCGCAGCCTTGACATCACTCTGGAGGCTGCATATCCACATGCAAAAGATGCTTGTAAGGCCCTGTCCAACTATCTATCCGGTCGAGCATTTTACTTGCCTCGTAGCGATCGTTTGCAGCGGGCATTACGCAATATAAAGATTTACCAGGCGTTTGATGGCTTCAATCAAAGAAGCTTGGCTCAAGAATATGGGCTAACACCTCAGCGGGTATATAGCATCATTGAGCAACAACGAGAATTACACCATGCACCTCCTAATGGTGCTGCTGTCTAGATCAATCTATTAAAGACTATATCACCCTTATTATTTTTAAATTTATTAGGAGCATAAATCATGACAAAGGACACTTCTCAGCTACTTTCTGAAAGCATCAGTAAGTACAAAGATCTACTATCATCTTTCGAAAAAGAGAAATCTGATATTGATTTAATTACCGATAAGCAGCTACCGGAAGCACAAGAGCATCTAAGGAAAGCACAGCATGGTGTATCTATTGAGCAGTCCAAGCTAAGAGAGGCTGTATCTATAGAGGATATTGAAGGTATACGAAAGGCTCTTAAGGTAGCAGAGGCTACCTTCGAAGATGCAGAGCTTCTGGTTATCAATTTGGAGAAAAGAATAGAGGTATTCAATTCTTCTGCTCACAACAAACAACAAGCTATTAATCAAGCTCTGAAGGATTTGTGGAAAGAAAAACACAATCAGCTTTGTAAAAAGTTACAGCTTGACGGTGATCTGCTGGACTTGCTGAGAGAAATAATCGCCGCTGGCGATGGTATGAACCCTGGCTGGTCTATTCGATTTTTATCAGAACCAATCAAGAGTAAGTATGGTGAGCTAGATAGAAAAGCCATTACGGCCACTCAAGACCAGTTACTAGAACAAATGGGAATTAAATAAGGTAAATATCAAATGGATATTTCAAAAGAAGCACTTCAATCTTTATATGCCGCTGTTAATACGTCATTTAATAAAGGGCGCGACAGCTATCAACCATTGTGGCATAAAGTTGCTACTCAGGTGCCGTCTTCAGGGTCGGAAGAGAACTACAGCTGGCTAGGCGAGTTTAGCCGATTACGTGAATGGATCGGTGATCGCCAGATTAATAGAATGAAAGTTTCGAACTATGTTGTTCGTAACCGCAAGTTTGAAGCTACTGAGTCTATTCCAGCCGAAAGAATCGAAGATGATACTTATGGCATTATGGCCCCTAAGTTTGAAGATATGGGGTATGCGGCAGCAACTCACCCTGATGAGCTTGTATTTTCATTGCTGAAGGACGGTTTCTCCACACCTTGCTATGATGGGCTAAATTTCTTTGATGACTCCCATATGGTAGGTTCAGATGGAGAGCAGAAAGCTGTTTCAAACCTGATCCAGGGCAGCAGTGCACCATGGTTTTTGTTGGACACTAAACGTCCTCTGAAACCTTTAATTTTACAAACCAGACGTGACTACAGATTACAAGCTAAAACAGATGCAGGAACCTCTGATCATGTGTTTCTGAGCGATGAGTATCTATATGGCGTCGATGCTAGACTGAACGCTGGTTTCGGGTTTTGGCAGCAGGCCATTGGTGCAACATCAGATCTGACAGAAGATAACTTTAATCAGGCGTACAGCATGATTACGGAAATGAAGTCCGACAAAGGCCGACCTTTAGGTCTTGTTCCTAGTTTACTTGTAGTCGGTCCTAGTAATCGTATTCAGGCTAAGCAGCTTGTTGAAGCTGAAAGAAAAGCCTACGGTGAAAGTAATGCGAACTACGGTGCGGTAGAAGTTCTTGTCGTGCCTTGGCTGGATTAAGTTGTAAAATCCCCATCGAAGTAAGCAAGTGTACGTTGATCGGTAAAACGGGGTGGTCGGTGAGAGCTGACCCCTTTATGTGGGTTCGACTCCCACCCTTGCTTACTTTCCATACAAACCTACTAGTCAGTTCCTTTTCCGTATTGTTTGAAAGTATCTTTCACTATGCGGAAGAATTCTGAACGCCAATTATCTCGCTGATAATTCTGAAATATCTCGCGGCCCTACATCGCTTATCCAACCTACTCGGATATCAAGGCATTTATTAGAAATGATATAAGCATTCACGCAAAAGTTTCTTTTTGACCGATAGCTTCATTTTTCAGCCAAGAGCCGTTTTGCGATGTCCTTAACAATCATTTTTCGCCGAAGTGTTATCATTAAAGACACATTTGCACAAAACTGGCGCATTAAGGGAAATCCTGAGTTGTAAACCCAGCCAAAATCCCTCTAGACTGCTAATAAAGCCCAACTTTTTTGCCCCCAGGGTGTCCTATCTAAGAGAAGGGGCAAAAGCCAGTGTCAGGCTAACTAATTGATCTTGCTGACCTGATTAATAAAACAAACGTGCGTTTAAATCGTGTGTTTTACTTTTTCTTGGGACTGGTTTATGTTGTGTCATCAGAACGACTAATATAGCCCCTGAGCGGTTTAAGCCAGGCAGCCAATAACAATAAATGCCGGGAGATTAATGATGATCAGTCAGTTTTTTAAAGATAAATACCCCGAGGGGATTGAGACGGAAATTGATCTGTCCAAGTATGACTCTATTCTGGATGTGCTGGATGAAGCCTGTAACCGTTTTGCAGGTCGTCCTGCATTCAGCAATCTGGGCAAAACCATCACGTTCAAAGAGCTGGATTTTTATGCCCGGGACTTTGCCGCTTATCTGCAAAATCAGCTGGGCCTAAAACCCGGTGAACGTATTGCGATTCAGCTGCCGAACACTCTGCAATATCCTATTGCGTTGTTTGGGGCGATGCGTGCCGGTCTGGTGGTGGTGAATACTAATCCGCTCTATACCGAGCGTGAGATGCGTCATCAGTTTCAGGATTCCGGCGTAAAAGCTTTGGTGGTACTGGCTAATATGGCTCATCTGGCAGAGAAGGTATTGCCGGATACTAAGATTGAACATGTCATTATCACCGAGCTGGGCGATATGCACAGCTTTGCCAAACGTACCCTAATCAATTCAGTCGTACGCTATGTGAAGAAGATGGTGCCGGATTGCTCCATTCCACAGGCGATCAGCTTTAGGGAGGTGTTATCTGCGGGTAAAAAGTTACCCATGGAAGAGCATCACGCTAATGCTGGTGACCTGGCGGTATTGCAGTATACCGGTGGTACGACAGGGGTTGCCAAAGGTGCGATGCTCAGCCACCGGAACCTGGTGGCGAATATGTTGCAGGCCCGTATTATTCTGAACACTATTCTGGAAGAGGGGCAAGAGTCCATTATCTCTCCTCTGCCTATGTACCACATCTATACTTTTACTGTCAGCCTGGTGCTGATGGAGTCCGGTAACCACTCCATTCTGATTACTAATCCACGGGATCTGCCAGCCTTTGTCAAAGAGCTGGCTAAACATAAGTTCTCCGGTTTTGTCGGTCTGAACACGCTGTTTGTGGCGCTGTGTAACCGTGAGGACTTTAAACAGCTGGACTTCTCCAATCTGAAGCTGACCATTTCCGGTGGTATGGCGCTGACTCATGCCGCAGAAGAGGAGTGGTTTGAGGTAACCGGCTGTCATATCAACGAAGGTTACGGTATGACGGAGACGTCACCCATTGTCAGTTTTAATCTGCCATGCCAGTCTCAGATGGGTACTATTGGTCTACCGGTACCTTCTACCGATCTGAAAATTATTGATGAAGAGGGTAATACCGTACCTTGGGGCGGCACTGGTGAGCTTTGTGTGCGTGGTCCTCAGGTGATGGAAGGTTATTGGCAACGCCCGGAAGAAACCGCAAAAACCATTACCGAAGATGGCTGGTTGATGACTGGTGATATTGCTGTGATACAGGAAGATGGCTATACCCGTATCGTGGATCGCAAGAAAGATATGATCTTAGTGTCTGGTTTTAACGTCTATCCAAACGAAATTGAAGATGTGATTGTATCCCATCACGATATTATAGAAGCGGCGGCTATCGGTGTGCCCGATGATGTGGCTGGTGAAGCGATTAAGGTGTTTATTGTCAGCCGTAATAGCAAGCTGACGATTGAAGAGGTTAAGGAATATTGCCGAAGTCACTTGACCGGTTATAAGGTGCCTAAGCAGATTGAGTTTCGCGAAGAGCTACCCAAAACCAACGTCGGTAAAGTACTACGCCGTACACTGAGAGATGAGGAGCTGAGCAAGCTAAATAGTGCTCAGGCCGCGTAATCCAACGTACTGAAACTGGCAGCTTTTTGTTTTAAGTGATTTTCGTTTTACAGCTTCTTGTTTTCGCTTCTAGCTGTTTTAACGGATCGTTGTTTTAACAGGCCTTCTGCTCAGAAAGAACCCCGCTTACAGCCGTAAGCGGGGTTCTTTTGTTTATGCGAAGAAAATTTTATTAGATTGGGAGCTTTAATTTGCAAATGAGAATATATACCATTATCTTGTTTGCATCATTAAGTACCGCTGTCTGCATCTGACAGGGCTCTAGGTAGAGCGAAAACAGGACTTATGGGGCAACAGCAAGGAATAAAAGGTTATCCCCCCATATTTGCGATAGTCGGTGGTCTTGTGACGGAACAAAAAATCAGAGTTTGGTTATTTATTACGGTTTGTGCCCTGGTCTTGCCGATGTATCTGCTGTATCAGGCGTTGGAGAATAATGAGCAAAGGCTGAGGGATGAACAGCTGCATCAATATGCCAGTCTGAGTATGAGTGCCGCCGAGCGCAATCTGGCAGCATTGGAAGAGCACTTAGTCGCTCTGCGTAATTTGATGACTTTTCAGCCGGATCTGACCCGGCAACAGTTTGATCAATTTAATGCTCAATCAAAGCTGAGTGGTTATGGCATTGTGGTATATGGATGGCTACCTAAAACCTTGCCTGGGCAATCTGAGGCGATGATAGAGCAAGCCAGAAAGGACGGCATCTTTGATTTCCGTTTAAGCCGGGTCAGTCAATATGAAGAGCTCTTTCCCATCTATTATTCCGCTTCTGGTCAGATGAATGGCTTGTCTTTAGGCGTTAATCTGGCGGCTATTCCCAGTATTCGTAAAGGCATGGTGACGGCGGTTAACAGCAACCGTGTCGAGATTGTGATCAGCGAGAATATGGGGTTTGATGATAGTGAAACCCCAGAGATGCGCCTGCTGTTACCTGTATTTTCCCTGCGAGAAAATAGTGAAGGCGAGCACCGCGAGGTAGGCCCCGAACTCAGAGGTTATGTCAGTGCTATGGTGCATTTTGATGAAGCGATGCAGATCCTGTTGGGGCCTGTGCTGAATCAAAGACAGAATCTGGGGCTGGAGATCTATCGCCAGGGCAGTGTTGAACCCGAGCTGCTGTTTAGCTCTCTGCATCGCCACACGAGTGATAGCCGTTATCGGGCTGAGTTTATGCAGCAGTATGGTAGCTGGACACTGAAATACCGCTTTATCGATTTGAGCCCTGAACCGCCCTGGTGGCTGCTGTCCCGACCCAGCTTGATTGTCGGCAGCATTGCCTTGGTGATCTGGTTGTTCTTATCGTTGCTGCGCCATGCGGTGGATCGGCGTATCAGGGCCGAGGAGCTGGCGAAAGAGCAGGGCCGTTCTCTGGCTGTGGCGCAAAGTGAATACCACAATCTATTTGAAAAGGTGGTTGAGGGTGTTTATAGCGCCACATTGGAAGGGCGTTTTCTTAAGGTGAACCCTTCTTTGGCCAAGGCCTTTGGTTATGATGATCCGGCACAGATGCAGCAAGCGGTAGAGCATATAGGTCGGCAGTTACATCGGGAGCAGCAGAGCTACCAAAGCTTTATGCAGACCTTGCTGGAGAAAAAAGAGGTCTACAACTACGAGTGGGAAGGCATCGATCGTTACGGTAACAGTATCTGGTTATCGGAGAATGCCTATCTGAATGCCGAAGCAGAAGATCGTTTGGTTTATCAGGGTACGCTGGATGTGATTACCGAGCGTAAGTTTAATGAACAGCGACTGAACTATCAGGCCAATCATGATCCGTTAACGGGGCTGTTAAATCGTAGCGCCTGTCAGAAATTGCTGGAAAACCACCTGCAACAGCAGCGATGGGGGCAGGTACTGTTTATCGATCTGGATGGCTTTAAAAAGATCAACGACACCTATGGCCATGGTAACGGCGATCTTTTTCTGCAGGAGATCGCTCAACGTTTGCAACAGGTACTGCGTCAGCAGGATAGTATTGCTCGCATTGGTGGTGATGAGTTTGTCATCTATCTGGCCGGCGAGATGTCTAACCTCGCACTGCAACAGCTGACCGATCGTTTACAACTGGAGGTTGCCCGGCCAGTGATGTTAGATGGCTGCTTAATTTCCTTACAGGTCTCCGCTAGTATCGGTGTCACTTTCCTGGGACCTCACTACCAAAATGCCGATGATATCTTACGGGATGCGGATTTGGCGATGTATGAGGTGAAGAAAAACGGTAAGGCGGCCCATCAGGTCTATAGTCTGGAGTTGCATAAGCAGATTCAGCAGCAGACCGAGTTTGAGAATCATCTGCATAGTGCTTTGGGTAAACAAGAGTTTAGCCTGAATTATCAGCCCGTCGTCTCTATAGAGGATAGTTCTATATGTCACTCCAGTGGCCCCGAGCGTAATAGCGTATGCGGCTTTGAGGTGTTGCTGCGCTGGTATAACCCACAGCTGGGCCAGGTGTCACCGGAGCGTTTTATACCTTTGGCGGAGCAGCAGCATCTGATGCCGGGTATCGGTCTATGGATTGTAGAGCAAGCCCTAAAAGGTTTTAATCAGCTGCAAGCCTGTGTGCCTGATAAACCCATTACCATTAATATCAATCTGTCCCCTCGTCAGCTACATGATGATAGTTTGATTGATGCGCTACCGGATCTGTTGCAGCAAGCGGGAGTGAACGCCCATAGTATCCGCTTTGAACTGACCGAGAGTGCGTTGGATATGGATGAGCAGGCGGTGGTTGGGCGTCTGACGGCACTTAGGGATATGGGTTTTAAGATCTATATCGATGATTTTGGCACCGGTTATAGCTCCCTTAAACGCCTGGTGGAGTTTCCCATTGATGGTATCAAGGTGGATCGCTCCTTTGTGCATCAACTGGAAGAAGACAGCAGTAAGCAGGCGATGATTGAGGTCATCGTACATATGGCTCGTTTGTTGAATCTGAAAGTAGTGGCCGAAGGGGTGGAAACTCAGGAACAGAAGGCGTTGTTACAAGCAGCCGGTTGTCGGTTCGCACAGGGCTATCTGTTTTCAAAACCTTTACCGGAAGAGGCAGCCGGTCATTTTTTGCGACAAGAGAAAGAGTTGCGAAAGGATCAGGCTTTGTTACAGGAGGTGGTTTTGTTACAGGAACAGGCTCAATCTGAAGAGCAAATAATAGGCGGTTGTTCCCTGGCCTAGAGAGACTGAAACGGCTTCTTTAGATTCAGTCGGAATCTTTCTTGGGGAAAGTCTGCCTTTTGGCGCTAAACAAGGTAGAATGCCGCTTTTTGTTTGTCTGGTGCGGTAATGTCTACGGTAATTCCCTCTGAAATTGAGCAGTTATTAGCAGCCTCGATGCTGAAAGATCGTTTTCGCTTACAGCAGAAGTGGAAGCAGTTAAAGCCTGTGCTGTCTGGGCAGCCGCCATTGGTATCTAATGGACCAAACAGGGGTCAGAGCCCGGGCCAAAAGGGACGGGGAAAAGGACGTCGTGGCGGTAAAGTCGAGGAGATCAAAGATCCTCAAGCCGAGCTGGAAAAACTGGTTGCTCAGATTCAACGTTCTGCGGAACGAGTACAAGAGCGTTTGCAGCTGATTCCCAAGGTGGAATACCCGGAAAACCTGCCGGTTAGCCAGAAAAAAGAGCAGATCGCCGAAGCGATTCGTGATAATCAGGTGGTGGTGATTGCCGGTGAAACCGGTTCCGGTAAAACCACTCAGATTCCTAAGATCTGTTTGGAGCTGGGCCTGGGTGCCCGTGGCCTGATCGGCCATACTCAACCCCGTCGTTTAGCCGCCAGAACCGTCGCCAGCCGTGTTGCTGAAGAGCTGAAAGTGCCCTTTGGTGAGCAGGCGGGTTATCAGGTGCGTTTTACCGATCAGGTAACGGAAAATACCCTGGTTAAGCTGATGACCGACGGTATTCTGTTGGCTGAAACCCAGAATGATCGTTTCCTGAACCGTTATGAAGTACTGATTATCGATGAGGCTCACGAACGTAGCCTGAATATCGATTTCCTGTTGGGCTATCTGAAACAGCTGCTGCCTAAGCGTCCCGATCTGAAGGTGGTTATCACCTCGGCAACCATTGATGTGGAGCGCTTCTCCAAGCACTTCAATAATGCCCCTGTGATAGAGGTGTCGGGTCGCACTTTCCCGGTAGATCTGCTGTATCGTCCGCTGATGGAGTTGGATGACGACGAAGAGCGCGATTACGACCAGTATCTGCACCAGGGTATTGTCGAGGCGGTGGAAGAGATCACCGTTATTGAGAAAGAGCGTAAATGGGGCTCGGGTCCACGGGATATTCTGATCTTCCTGCCCGGTGAACGTGAGATCCGTGAAACCGCTGAGGTGCTGCGCAAGGCGAAATTCCTGCATACGGAGATTCTGCCTTTGTATGCACGCTTAAGCGCCAAAGAGCAGAACCGGGTGTTCCAGTCCCACAATGGCCGCCGTATCGTGTTGTCCACCAACGTGGCCGAGACCTCATTAACGGTGCCGGGTATCCGCTATGTGATCGATCCGGGTACCGCCCGTATCAGCCGCTATAGCTACCGCTCCAAGGTCCAGCGTTTGCCGATTGAAGCGGTATCTCAGGCCAGCGCTAATCAGCGTAAAGGGCGTTGTGGCCGTATTGCAGAAGGTCTGTGTATTCGCCTCTACAGCGAAGAAGATTTTGTTGGGCGTCCTGAGTTTACCGATCCCGAGATCCGTCGTACCAATCTGGCATCGGTGATCCTGCAGATGTTGAATCTGCGTCTGGGTAATATCGCCCACTTCCCGTTTGTCGATGCGCCGGATAATCGTTATATCCGTGACGGCTTCCGTTTGCTGCATGAATTGGGTGCTGTGGATGATAAGGAAAACCTGACTCAGATTGGTCGTCAGCTATCCAAGTTACCTATCGATCCTCGTATCGCCCGTATGGTACTGGCCGGTGCCGAACATAAGGCGCTGAATGAAGTGCTGATTATCGCCAGTGCCTTGAGCGCCCAGGACCCCCGTGAGCGTCCCCACGACAAACAGCAGCAAGCGGATGAGAAACACCGTCAGTGGAAAGATGATAACTCCGACTTCCTGGCGTTTGTGAACTTGTGGAACGGCTATGAAGAGCAGCGTCAGGAGCTGAGCAGCAGCCAGTTCCGTAAATGGTGTCATAAGCAGTTTCTGTCCTATCTGAAGATGCGCGAATGGCGCGACGTGCACCATCAGCTCAAGTTGATGAGTAAAGAGCTGAAACTGGAGTTTAATGAGAATCCAGCGGGTTATGACAATGTGCATAAATCCCTATTGCCGGGGCTGTTAAGCCATCTGGGCATGAAACTGGAAGACCGTGAGTACTTGGGGGCCCGCAACCGCAAGTTCCATGTTTTCCCAGGCTCTGCGCTGTTTAAAAAGCAGCCGCGCTGGATTATGGCGGCAGAGCTGGTGGAAACCAGCAAACTCTACGCCCGTCAGGTCGCCAAGATCGAACCTGAGTGGGTGGAGCGTTACGCCAAGCACCTGACCAAGCACAGTTACAGTGAGCCCCACTGGGAGAAAAAACGCGCTCAGGTGGTTGCTGCTGAAAAAGTGACCCTGTACGGCTTGCCCATTGTACCCAATCGTCGTGTGCACTATGGCCCGATCGATCCGGTGATCTCCCGTGAGATCTTTATCCGTACTGGCCTGGTGGAAGGTGGCTATTTCAGCAAAGCGCCGTTTTATCAACACAATCAGCAGGCGATTGCCGAAGTAGAGCAGCTGGAATCCAAGGTGCGTCGTCGTGATCTTTTAGTGGATGATGAAACCCTGTTCCGTTTCTATGATGAGCGCATTACGGAAAAAATCTACAACGGTGCCGGTTTTGAAAAGTGGCGTAAAACCGTTGAGAAGGACGACAAACACTACCTGTTCTTTAATAAAGATGAATTGTTACAGCGGGAAGCCGACGAGCAGGCGATCGATTACCAGTTCCCGGATCAACTGGGGCTGGAAGGCATGCGCCTGGCGCTGGATTACCAGTTTGAGCCGGGCAAGCAACACGATGGTCTGAATATCAAGGTGCCGGTCGCGGGTTTGCAGCAGATCAATGAGAACCGTCTGGATTGGCTGGTACCGGGTATGCTGCGGGATAAATGTATTGCGCTGGTAAAAAATCTGCCTAAGCAGGTGCGCAAGAACTTTGTGCCGATCCCTGATCATATTGATGATGTACTCCCGATGCTGGAGCCAGGGGATTTACCGTTGACGGTCTGTCTGGCGGAGCAGCTGCGCCGTAAAACCGGGGTGCGCATTGACCCTGAGCTATGGAAGCCCCATGAACTGGATGCTCATCATCGAATGCTGATTCAGGTGGTGGACGCCAAAGGCAAGATTCTGGGTGAATCCCGTGATCTGTCTGAGTTGCTGGAACAGTTCTCCGGTCAATCCGCTGAGCAGGTGCGTATCAGCGGTGATGATAAGTTTAAGCAGCAGGGCCTGACCAGTTGGCCTGCTAACCTGACAATACCGGAGCAGATTGAGCAGGAACAGCAGGGTATTGTATTAAGAGCCTATCCGGCACTGGTGGATAAAAAAGACAGTGTGGACTCTACGTTGTTTGATCTACCGGGGCAGGCAAAAGAAGCCCACTGGCAAGGGGTACGCCGTCTATTGATGCTGGCACTGCCTCAGCAGGTGAAATGGGTGGAAAAATCATTGCCGAATCTAAATCAGGTGGCTTTACTGTTCAATAGCCTGGGTAAAAAAGACCAGCTGGTACAGGACTTAGTGCTGGCCAGTTTTGACTGGGCCTTCAGGGAAGAGTCGATGCCAAGAGATGCACAGGCCTTTCAGCAACATCTTGCAGCCAATAAAGATCGAGTCGCCAAGGAAGCGGTTGAGGTGCTCAAGCTGTGCCATGAAGTACTTAAGCTGAATCACGAAATTCAGAAGAAGCTGAAGGGTAAGATTCCGTTGGCACTGGCCTTTATCTATAGTGATATTCGCTTTCAGCTGGAAAATCTGGTTTATGTAGGCTTCTTGCACCAAACTGGCCGTGAATGGTTACAGGAGCTGCCCCGTTATCTGAAAGCGATTCTATTGCGTCTGGAAAAAGCAGGCTTAAACCGAGGGCGTGAGCAGCTTTGGAGTGATGAGCTGAATCAGTTGTGGCAGAAATATCAGACCAAGGCAGAGCAGTTGGAGCAGCGTGAGGGTAGTGCGGTGGCTCTGGCTCCTTACCGTTGGATGTTGGAAGAGTATCGGGTATCGCTGTTTGCGCAACAATTGGGTACTAAAGTGCCCGTATCAGCGAAGCGCTTAGACAAAATATGGAGTGAACTAGCCTGATGACGATGGATCGACAGGTGCTGGAGGAGTTTATTACTCTACCGCTAACGCCTTCTATGGCTGCAGGTCTGCATCGTTTAACACCGCGCCAGGGAGAGCTAAAAGGGTGTGTACTTATGCTGCACGGATTTGGGCAGGATAGTCGTATCTTCCTGAATTCAGATAAGGGAGTAGGCTTAGCTTACTCTCTTGTCGATCAGGGGTATGAGGTGTTTGTCTGTAGTTATCGTGGAAGAGATGCCTCTCGCACTCTACTCCGACAGCAGCCTTATAGTTGGTTGCAATTAGTGATCGAAGACCTGCCCTTGATCTGGAAAGCGGTAGATAAGCGACATAGGCACCCACAGCGCTTTTTAATGGGGTATCAATTGGGGAGTGTACTTTGGAGTGCATTTTTAGCCCGCAACCCCGAAATCATTAACCAAGTGGCAGGGATTGTTCACTTTAATCCGCAGCGAGTTCAGTCTTCCGTTGGCTGGCTAAAACAGCTGAATTATGGTTTTTTTGAATGCAAGCTGATCCCTTCTTTCGCTGCTTTGCTGGGGTATGTGCCCGCTATGTTCATGGGTGATGGCTTGGTGAATGAATCCCGTGCTTTATTAACGGATATACAGGGCTGGCAACAGGATAGTTGGCAAGACAGAGAAGACGGCTTTGATTACCATCAGGCGATGAAAACGCTCTCTTTTCCTCCTAGCCTGTACTTTGTCTCTGCTCATCAGAAGTGGATGCAAAGGGAAGTGGATAGTCGCAACTTTATGTTCGAGCTGGCAAAGCACGATGCCCGTATGATCAAGTTGTCTGCTAAAACAGGTAATAAAAGGAACTATTCGGTATCGGAGCTCTGCACTAATACAGATGCCGAAGAGGATTACTATCCTTTGTTACTGGCTTGGTTACAGGAGATTGCTGAAAAATCTTGTGTTAGTTAGCTAATAGGCTAGAAGGACTGAGTTAATTACAGCAGATGCTTTGTATGAATCCACTCAATTTACTTTGACTGGATGTTGTTTAGGTTGAATGTGTCCTGCGATTCTTAAACGTACTTCAACGCTACAAGTGCCCTTTGAAGTGCAATGTCTTATGTTGGAAGAACTAATGCCCTGTCCAGGGTGATATGAAGGAAGCAAGAGTGTTACTGATGAACAAGATAATCCCGGCATTGATGCTGGTTCTGCTATTAGGGGCAAATTCTGCCTGGGCAGTGGAAGACGTTGATCCCTGGGAAAATTGGAACCGCAAAGTTTTTTACTTTAATGAAGCGGTAGACAGTTACGTCGCCAAACCGGTAGCAAAGGGCTATAAGGCTGTTGTGCCGACGTTTATTCGCCGTGGTGTAGGTAATTTCTTCAGTAATTTAGGAGAGGTGCCGACGGCGGCCAACGATTTGCTACAAGCCAAGCCAGGAGCAGCAGCAACATCGGCAGGACGTTTTCTGATCAACAGCACTGTTGGGTTACTGGGGTTGATTGATGTGGCTTCTATGCTGGATATTGAAGAGCATAGCGAAGACTTTGGTCAAACCCTGGCCGTATGGGGTGTTGAGAGCGGCCCTTATCTGGTTTTGCCGATATTGGGGCCAAGTAATGTTCGTGATGGTCTCAGTTTATATCCAGATTACCTGTTGGACCCGTTGAATCATGCGGATTTGAAAGAAGATGAGCGTTACGGTATTACTGCGTTAAAACTGATTCATATCAGGCATCAGTTGCTGGATAGTGAAGGCATCATTCAAGGTGATAAGTACAGTTTTATTCGGGATGTGTATTTGCAAAGCCGTACTTATCAGATCAATGATGGTCAGGTTGAAGATAAATTTGATGCGGGCTTTGATGATCTGGATCTTGATGATGAAGCACTTTAACTCTCTGTAAAGGAGGCTGGTTTTCTTGGGCTGGTACCCCGTCAGAGGTTTATTTTTTTGTACTCTCTTGCTTATTCAGTAGTGTACAACTCCTTTAAAACCGCTAAATCAGCCTTTTACTATATTGTGTGTGGGTTTTCTTTCACCGCTTATAATAGTGGTGGTATTAACTTATGGGAAGAGCTGGCTCTCGCATCATTTGGTGTGAGGGCTCAATCCAATATCTCGGTAATTTCCAGCCCAATTTCATGGCCTGATTCAAGACTATTATAAACAACCCTGGCTAGTGCGCAGAAAGGATCTAAACCCAGCGGGCTGGAGAGTTTGATGCGTAGCAGGGTGTTTACAGTCAGTGGTTCGTCAAGAATAACACGGCTACCAGTAGCGCTAAGATCCAGGCAGTGAGCTTCGTAGGTCTTACCCGACTCCTGTTCTTCCAGGGTTATCGGGCTGTTTACCTTAATTCGAGGGAACTTACGCTTTTCATTGAAGGGTAAGAAAAAATCCATATCAATCACTCTTAGTCATAAGCTTACAAATTGTTACACTTACTATGGCATAAATTGGGGTTGTATGTCTCCCCGATATTTCCCTAAGTGAGTCTAGGGATTACACTAGGTTTAGGTACTGAATAAGGATGATAAGCGACCATGCTTTCAACTATAGCAGATGCAGTGTTTATTCCCTGCCCGGGTAAGATAGAGCATCTTGCTGAATTACTGGATGTAGATTTGGCAGTAGAGTCTTTAGCTACTGACGCTGTACCAGAGGATCTGTCAAAAGCTTGTGAGTTGGTGATCTTTTATCTGAATGATCATCAAGACCTGTTCCGTCTTGAGCGCTGGTTGGATTCTCAGCGAGAGTATGCGGTGTTGTTATTGGCTGACGATTCGCAGGCCGGTTTAGTGGTACGGGGCCTGGAGGCTGGTGCAGATGATTATGTGCTGGACCCCAATCGACACCTGAATCTGGTTTCTCTGGTTGCCCATAGGGTTGTCAGTCGACGACGGGATGCCCGACAGGCACGGCAAACTTATGAAGAGCTGGAGCAGATTAATCTGGAACTGATGACCAGCCTGGATGTCTTAAGGCAGGACCAGCAGGCAGGACGTTATGTGCAGCAGAAGATGTTGCCGCAAACTCCGTGGGATTTTCAGGCGCTGACTTTTGAACATAAAGTATGTCCCTCTTTATATTTGAGTGGCGACTTCGTAGATTATTTCCCGATGGATCGTGAGCGAGTGCTCTTTTATTTAGCAGATGTGTCTGGTCATGGCGCTTCTTCTGCTTTCCTGACTATCCTCTTGAGGGTATTTATCCGGCGTTTTGTTACCCGTATGTTAATCAGAGGTGCCAAAATTTCCCCGGGAGCGATTTTGGCCGAGTTGAATAAGGAGATTTTGGGTACCGAGTTGGGTAAACATGTCACTATCTTCCTGGCCATCTTGGATGGTGGGAATCATAAAATGTGTTATTGCAACGGTGCTCAATATCCAGCGCCTGTATTAGTTCGGGATGGTAAGGCCGCTTTTATCGAAGGTAAGGGTATGCCCGTAGGACTTTTTGACGATGCGGTCTACGAGGAATTTGAGTTATTGTTGCAGCCAAGCTACTATCTCTCGCTTTTCTCTGATGGTGTTTTTGAGTTAATGCAAAGCGGCAGTCTGGCCGATAAAGAAACTACACTGTTGGAAATTGCTCAACAGTATGCAGGAGATCACGCTGGGATGGTGGAGTGGTTTGCTCAGATGGGGATGGAAGATTCTCCTGATGATGTCACTTTAATGACGATATCCGGTAAAAAAGGGTAGTCAGTTGTTTGTCTATTTCCGGTTGTTAAATTATGCAAAATGGTAAAATCATGGTCGCCGAAAATCAGGATGTTTACGTTCTGAAGTTTATGGGCGATGTTAGATTGACACTATGTTCCACAATCGATTCTCTATTGAAGCGAATTTTTGGTGGGGAATTAAAATCCGTTGTCGTGGATCTGACGGAAACAGACGGCATCGACAGTACGGCATTAGGGTTATTGGCAAAAATAGCCGTTAATGCGAAAGGTGTGTTAAATCATAAGCCTACGATTATCAGTACCCGTACGGATATTACTCATATTCTGGAAACCATGGGCTTTGAGCATTATTTTGAAATCTGTAGGGAGCCGGTTGAGTTAGGGTGTTGTATGCAGGAAGCGCCGATTCTGGATGAATGTGCAGAGAGTGTGCGCCAAAAAGTGATTGATGCTCATCGAATCCTGATGGGATTAAATCCTAAAAATAAAGCTGAATTTGAACCTGTGGTCTTTGCGCTGGAAAATTGCCCTGCTGTGGGTGTAGAGGATAGTGTGACACGACACTGAGGTCGTTTTGGTGGTTTTTATGCTTTTTGCATATGAAAAGCTGGTGGTTAGAAAGAATAGAGCCCTTAGGGAAGTTTAGTTTCCCTAAGGGTTTTTTTATTGTACTGGTTATTTGGATTTCAGGGGGGATAAGAGAGACTGGAAAGTTAAAGCTGTGCCAGTAACGCTTCCAGCTTATCCTGATCCGCTGCAAACTGGCTGATACCCTGGGCCAGCTTTTCAGTGGCCATCGCATCTTGATTCATCTGCCAGCGGAATGTGGCTTCATCTAGCGGCTGAGGTTGTTGACTGCTGGCTGCTTCAGGCTTCAGTACTTGCTTTAGCTCGCCTTGATCCGCTGCCAGTTGCTCCAGCAGCGCAGGACTGATAGTCAGGCGATCACAGCCTGCCAGGTGTTCAATCTCATCGGTGTTACGAAAGCTGGCACCCATCACGATGGTTTGGTAGCCATGCTCTTTGTAGTACTGATAGATCTTCTGTACTGAGCATACGCCTGGATCGTTTGCGCCGCTCCAGTCTTCATTGGGTTGAGCTGTTTTGTACCAGTCCAGAATACGGCCCACAAACGGTGAGATCAGTGTAGTGCCTGCCTCTGCACATGCAACTGCTTGAGGCATTGCAAACAGCAGCGTCAGGTTGCAGTGGATGCCCTCTTTTTCCAGAATCTCAGCCGCTTTAATGCCTTCCCAGGTAGAAGCGATCTTGATCAGTACTCGATCACGGCCAATACCTTTTTCCTGATAGAGGTGAATCAGACGGCGCGCTTTTTCAACAGTAGCACGAATATCAAAAGACAATTTGGCGCTGACTTCAGTAGATATGTAGCCGGGGATGACCTGATTGATCTCAGCGCCAATGGCTACAGATGCGCGGTCTACGGCATAAGCCAGTTGTTGAGCCAGGTCCAGGCTCTCCTGGCGCGCCTTCTCTATTGCCTCTTTTAGCAAGGGCTGATACTGAGGTTTATCAGCAACCTTGAGTACTAGGGAGGGGTTGGTTGTCGCATCCTGTGGCTGTAGATCTCGAATGGCATCAATGTCGCCTGTATCGGCAACCACTACAGTCATTTGGCGAAGTTGTTCCAGTTTGCTTGGCATAACATTTGTGTCCTGCAATCGATGAATCTCTTGTTTTTAAAGAGAAAATCAGTACCCTGCAATAACACTAAGATAGACAGACCTTGCTTGTAAACCTGTCTCTAAAATTTTATATCGTTGGCTCTGGTCGAGAGAGGAGTTTATGAGGGTAAAGTGACGTGATAGAGTCCTGACCTCAGTGGATATTTGAGGTCAGGAGGATAACGGGTGGGTTTTATGCTTGTATGCTGAGTACAGGTATCGCGGCTACTCCGCGAGAGCAGGCTGTGATTTGAATGCCTGATCCAGAATGGCCTGTTCGGAAACTAAAGCCAGAGCTTCTTTCACTACTTCAGGTCCGGCACCAGGCTTGTATGCGTTTTCACTTATGTGTCGACGGAACTTACGACCACCGGGGCAGCCCTGGAAAATACCCAGTATATGGCGACTAATGTGACCTAAATACACACCCTGGCTTATCTGCTGTTCGATATAATCCAGCATCTGCTCGATAGCTTGGTGGCGTGAGATCACAGGACGGTCAGAGCTAAACAGCTTCTGATCGACTTCTGCCAGCAGATAAGGGTTCTGATAGGCCTCGCGGCCTACCATTACACCGTCAACATGTTGCAGGTGTTGCTCCATCTCGGCAAAAGTTTTGATTCCGCCATTGATCGAGATCTCCAGCTCTGGATAGGTCTGCTTCATACGGTAGACCAGATCATAGTCCAGCGGAGGTATCTCTCGGTTTTCTTTAGGGCTTAAGCCCTGTAGCCATGCCTTACGGGCATGCAGTGTAAAACTGGTACACCCTGTAGCGGCAACAGTTTCGATAAACTTAGGTAATATCTCTTCCGGCTCCTGGTCATCGATACCGATACGGCATTTTACGGTGACCGCTTTATCCGTTACCGAGCGCATTGCACTGATACATTCTGCCACCAGGTCGGCGTGACCCATCAGACAAGCACCGATCATATTGTTCTGTACACGGTCACTGGGACAACCTACGTTCAGGTTGATCTCGTCATAGCCAAATTCATCGGCGATTTTGGTGCACTTTGCCAGATCTTCCGGGTTGCTGCCGCCCAGCTGTAATGCCAGAGGGTGTTCCTCGTCGTTATAAGCCAGGAAGCGCTCAGGGTTTTGACCAAACAGAATGGCTCCAGTGGTCACCATTTCACTAAACAGTAGGGCCTCTTTGCTCATAATACGGGCAAAGTAGCGATAGTGTTTATCTGTCCAATCCAGCATAGGGGCCACCGAAAACCGTCTATTAGGGTAAGCGCTTGATTTTAAAGGGGTGCTGGCGGTTTTTTCGGTCTCGGTCACTGTATATTTACCTATCTTTTATTGCACGTTTTTAACCTTTTTTCGTATATTGGTGCGCCTAGAGTGCGCCTTTTTTCGCAAGGCGCACCGGGATCAAATAGGGCGCACCCATGGCGATGATTACGAAAAGAGAAACCGCAGCCGGTAAGACTAAGTATAAGGCGGATATACGAATAAAAAAGGCAGGCCGGATTATACACAGGGAGTCACGCACATTCGATAGAAAGAAGTTGGCAGAAGAGTGGGCAAACAAGCGTGAGCTTGAACTGCAGGACCAAAGCGGTCTGGAAAAAGTGCGCCATGCCGGTACTTTGATCGGCGATGTGGTAGAGCAGAGGGGCTATTTGAGCCTGTTGAGGGCTGGGGACGCAGCAAAGGTTATGACCTGGCTCGATTGAGAATGTATGCGCTGGCAGAGATTCCGGCGGTTGTTGTTATGTCTCAGAGTCTGATTGAGCATGTCCGTTGGCGGGTTTCTGGCGGAGCCTCTCCGACCACGGTGAATAACGATTTGATCTGGTTGGGAGTGATTTTTAAGGCGGTAAGAGCGGCTAAAGGCATTCCGCTGGACCTGGGTGTGATTGAGGATACGCGGGTGATCTGTCGTCAGCATAAACTGATCGCCCGGCCAAAGCAGAGGGAGCGGCGGCCAACGCCTACCGAGCTGTGGAAGTTGAGCCGGTATTTCTGGCGTAAGCATTACCGGGATCGGCGTAACAAGATTCCGATGTTAGATATTATGTGGTTTCAGATTTACTATACCGGCACAGAGTAACGCACAGTTTGTCTGTCAGATGGAGTCGGTTCTGGAGGTTTACAAACGGCCATCAGATAAGGACTACCCTGTGATTTGCATGGATGAAACCAGCGTGCAATGTACGAAAGAGGTTCGGGAGCCAATAAAGGCCTGCCCCGGGCAGGCTGAGCGCTATGATGCAGAGTATGAATGTAAATGGTGTTGCACATCTGATGATACGCTGGTGATGGACAATCTCAATACACATACGCGCATCACTTTACAAAGCATTCAAACCCGAAGTGGCAAGGGCTTTGTTGGATAAACTGGAGTTTGTTTATACACCAAAGCATGGTAGCTGGCTGAATATGGCAGAGTGTGAGTTCAGTGTATTAGCACGGCAATGTCTGGACAGACGATTGCCAGATATTGAAACAGTCGAGCGTGAGGTAAGTAGCTGGGTTGGAGAGAGAAACCGGGGAAAACAAAGAGTGGACTGGCGTTTTACAACGGAAGATGCCCGAATTAAGTTAAAACGCCTTTATCCTAATTTATAAGACTGATGGGTTACTAGGTCTTATCGGTGATAAAGAGCGTGGTAAAGAGTTACGCCACACCGATCGCTGGATTATCCCGACAATTACCTTGGTGGTGATGTGTAGTGTAATGGCTGCGGTGGGTATGCTGCCGGGTATTCCTCCGTTGCTGGACTCTTTCTAGCCATAGTTGAATCGGTCATAGCTAAATAGGTCGTTGAATAGATAGACACGGATTTCTCTGAAATAACTTGCTGAGCAACATTGGTCTTATAGGAAGGATCAAGAGAGGGAGCTGACTGGCTCCCTTTTCTTACTTCCTCCCCTCTTACCTGATTCCATTCTCTGATCTTTTCTCTATAAGCCGTATTTAGGCTATTTTCAGCTTCTCTGTAACTTTTTTACAAAAAAGTGAAAATAGGGGTTGTGCTTTGGTCTTCCATACGTATAATACGCCCTCGCTGTCACGGGGTAAGGCCTCAAGCAGCACCGTAACAGTCTGATTTTTCAAAAGTTTTTAACCGTTTTGAAAAAGACGATTTGAAAATAAATTTCAAATCACTGTTGACAAGAGGTTTGAATGCTGTA
>NZ_AULT01000023.1 GCF_000422425.1 Oceanospirillum beijerinckii DSM 7166 | reverse complement strand
CGTGGTCGCTGGTATTTCAATGTTGTCGTGGATGCCGAACCAGAGATACCGACAGGCCAGGATAGTATCGGTATCGATCTGGGCCTTAAAGATACGGCGACCTGTTCTGATGGCATCAAGCTGGAGGCGGGTCGGTTCTACCGGGATCTTGAGCCTGAATTGGCCATTGCTCAACGTGCGGGCAACAATAATCGAGTTAAGGCGATCCACGCCAAGATTGCCAACCGTCGCAAAGATGCCTTGCACAAATTCAGTCGCTCACTGGTGAACCGTTCGGGTGAAATTTATGTGGGCAACGTGAAATCCTCCTCATTAGCCAAAACCAAGATGGCCAAGTCTGTACTGGATGCAGGTTGGGCCATGCTGAAAACGATGCTGGATTATAAATGCGTTCACGCAGGTATTGTTTTCAAAGAAGTGAATGAGTCGTACACCACCCAAACCTGTTCGTGCTGCGGTTGTATTTCCGTCAGTAGTCCGAGAGGTAGATCAGGTTTGCGAATAAGAGAATGGACCTGCAGTGAGTGTGGTGTCACTCACGACCGCGATGTGAACGCGGCCAGGAACATTCTTGCGGTCGGGCATGGCCGTCTAGCTGTAGGAATCCCCGTCCTTTAGGGCGGGGAGGATGTCAAAAAGACCTGAGCTACAGCAATACCCAAGGTATTGTGAGCCAGCGAAGCTTTGCCGAACTGGTATCCCACCTGTTCAATCATCAAACACATCATAGAGGACAGGTGAGTACTCTGTTATCTCAAAATGGCATTGATATCGGTATAACCGACTTTCTGATGGAAATTCCCGATAAAAATACTCACTTGGAAAAGTAGATCTATATAGGCCACTTCGAGTGGTTTGAACAACAATCATGCTAATATTTCAAGGCTTTCATAAAAAGGTATTAGCATAGAATATTCCAATATAGATCAGTGAGTTACGGTGTGTTTTTTTAGGACATATTGTGTCTCATGGGTATTTTGACGCTATAATTTAGCGACTATATGCCAACAGAGCAGGAATACCTATGAGCCATTTTAAGTTGGCGGTTGCTCAAATAGCCGTTAAAAAAGGTGCCATAGCCACTAATATTCGTGAGCACTTACGAGTCATTCAACAAGCTTCTGCCCATCAGGTGTCTTATCTGGTATTTCCTGAGTTATCATTAACCGGGTATGAACCTGAGCTGGCCGGGCAGTTAGCGATAACGGACGATGACTCGTGCCTGGAGTTATTCAAAGGCGCCGCAGTTTTGCATCAGATGTTTATTGTAGTAGGCGCTCCTCTGAAAGGAGAAGGGAAGCCCTATATTGGCGCGTTGATCTTTACGCCTGAAGGTAACGTGCTCAGTTATCGCAAAATGAACCTGCATCCGGGTGAAGATCTGTTTTTCCAACCTGGTAAAGACTTACAGATCTTAAATATCAATAAGGTGAAAGTCGGCAACGGGATCTGTGCAGATATGAACTCTGAGCACCATGCGCAGCAATATGCAGTGTTAGGAGCTGATATCTATGTTGCAGGAGTGTTAATCACTGAAGGCGGTTATGCGGATGATACTGCGAAAATGGCAGCAGACGCAGAGCAATTTAATATGCTGGTGGCGATGGCGAACTATAATCACCCAACCGGCGGTTGGTATCCTATCGGATGCAGCGGCATCTGGAGTCCCGAAGGATTGTTGGTCAGTGCCAATGAGATCGATACAGCATTAGTGATTGCAGAAAAAACAGCTCAGGGTTGGCAGGGAGAAGTGCGGATTATACCCGATGCCGCAGTGTTAAACGATATCACCTGATACGCACTTATGGGTTATTAAAGACGCGTATAATCTGGATCAAATATATCTGGTTTGGGACATTGGTTGTTACAAGATAGAAGCAAAACCGGGAGCCAGCCCCGGTTTTCTTATAACTGCGTTTAACCTAATAAGCCTTTAATTCGGGCTGTCACTTCTTCCTGGCTTATATTGTTGCCCAGACTCAGACTCAGGTAGCTATCGCCACCAAAGTTACGATCCAGCTCCAGCAGGATATGCGTTTGGTCTGGCGTAGGCACAAAAGAGATTTCCACTTCATTCAGACCAAACAGCGCAAACTTATTAGGACGAAACTCAAGCTCTTGATAACAGCCGGTTGTTGAGACAAAACCATTGCCTCTCAGCTGCCCCTCTTCCACATCAGCTTTTACCAGAGAGTAGCCGCAATCGTCCATCGCCTGTAACACCTTACCCTGTGTAGAGGTTGCCACAACATGAAGAGGATCTTTATCACTGGCATCAATGGCCATATCAATATTCAGACCAGTCGCAATCCATACACGGGTCTGATTATTGCGGGCCTCATTAGCGCTAATCGGTGTTTCATGGGGCAGAGTACCCGTGAAAGGAATCTCTTTCACTTCACCGGGTTGAATCACAAACTTATCCGCAATATGCCAGTGAGCCAGAGACTTATTCAGCATCATCTCGGTATCGTCACGCTCGACTTTAACCCGGGTCATCAGAGCCAGATCCAGTCCAGATATCTCTTGTTCACTATCACCACCCACTACCACAATGTTGGCACTGATCGTATCGCCAGGGCTTACAATTTCAGTAGTCAAAATGGTATCCACTTTTGCACCGCCTATGCCGATAGTGGCCAATAGTTTTTTAAACATATTATTTCCTTAATGAGTGATGGTCCGCCAGATATGGGCTCATTATCACATATAGCCCAATTAGCCCGGTTATTTCGCCTGAGAGCTAAATAAAAACGGCTGAAAGCCTTATGGTTATTGATGTCTAGACAATAACCATAAGGCTTCAGCCGGGGGATAAAATGCTACCATACTCTTTGCCGTTTTCATCCCTTAAAAAAGCGTATTGTTCAAGCCAAATTTGCTAATAGTCTTTGAATGTCTCAGGCCTTTGAATATCTTAGATCATAGAAGCCCCTGCTTTTCTGCAAATCAGTACGACCTTAGGCTTGTGGAAATCATGCTGCATATGAAATATCAGAGCTAATCGGTCCCCATCGGGGCGCTGCCAAAATACTTGCCATAGATCACCTGGAAGCTGCCGTCTTTCTGCATACTACTCAGCGCCCGGCGCAGTTTCCAGGCAATACTGCTGGTACTGACACTATCCGGCGTATTCCCAGCAGACAAGGGTAGGTGACGCTGATAGTCGGCATTGTCGATCATCTCGGCATAAGCAGACTGTTTTGAAAAAGCCATATACATCTGCTCTGGTTCACTGCAACAGTACTCATGCACCCTGAGTTTTGCAGCTTTGTCAGGGTTATTACTCAAAAAGTGCTGCACGGCCAGTAGATTGTAGGCGTGAAAATCCGCTTTTCCCTCAATAATTAAATCCACAATCTGCTCAAGAGTGAAATCATAGGGCCTGCGTACATGAATGCCATAATCTTCAGCATTCAGGTCATAACCGCCAAAGGCCATCACCATCACCAGATTACGCTTAGCCACATCATTAAGAGAGAGGATTTCTGGTTCAGATCGGCGCGTTAACCCGATATAGCCATCTTTTAATCCATTAGGGATAAAAGTCACATATTGTGCACGCTCTTCAGAGAATGAGAGGCCCGGATAAAAATCGATATCGCCGTGTTTTAAGAGATGCAGGATTCTACCTTTGGGTTGACGCAGAACCGTCAAACGACAGTCAATGCGCCTGACTGCTTCCTGATACAAGTCGACGTACAACCCCGAATTATCCGGCGCTGTATTGATAAAGGGGGGCTTGGCATTCATGCGATACCCCATAACCAACTCACAGGCAGCAACGTTTTCTACAGCGAAAACCAGCAACAATGCCAAACAATGCTTCCACATAAGCGACTCTTTTTTCCTGTAACTACGCTCAGTTTAGTCTTTTTTTATCATGCCATGCTAAGCATCATGTTTAACTATTTAATGAATGAAGCCCTGTCCAAACACAATAGCATTAGATGCGCCCCTCATCTCAGGCTAAAATAGGCTCTCTTGCCCAGTTGCCGGGCATCCGTTTTTTTATTTCTATCACTGTAATAGTAAGGGCTCTGTATGGGACTGTTTGATTCGATTAAATCCATTTTTTCCGGTGAGAACAAAACTAAAGAGCCGGAAGCCCTACCCTCCGTGGAATATAACGGTTACACCATTACCCCGGCACCGGTGCAGGAAGATACTGGCTTTCGCATCAATGGCACGATCACCAAGGGCGAACAAAGCCATACCTTTATCCGCGCCGACAGTCTGCCCTCTGCGGATAGCTGCGCCGAAGAGATGATTCGCAAAGCCAAACAGATGATCGATTTTCAGGGTGATGATATTTTTAACTCCCAGCGCTAAGCATCTGTTTACACTTCTCCGGACAATATCCCGGCACTGGAACCCGTCGGGATAAGTCAAGCACCTGGAGAAGCAAACCTATGCTCTCACCCGTCGTGCTTTAAACCCACTCAGCCAAGGCGCACAACTGACCACCAGAATACCGGCAATAATCAAAACCGCCCCGGTAATAAAGTGACTTTCAAGCGGCTCACCCAGCAACCAACTGCCCAGTAAAACGCCATAAACAGGTGTCAGAAATGACAGTACCCCCAGCTGAGAAGCCTTATAGCGCGTCAACAGCCAGAACCACACCAGAAAGGCCAGAAAAGACACGACCACACCATGAAAAACCAAACTCGCCGCCACATCAGAGGTAAAATTAATCGACGTTTTATCCGTCATCCAGGCCCATAACGTCAGAATAATAAAAGCGCCAATCAGCTGATAGAGCAGCGTCTGCCGGGCAGGCAAAACACCTAAACCAGTCGAGCGAACCACCACCGTCGTCGCGCCCCAGGAAGCTCCCGCCAAAAGCGCTAAAAAATCGCCCCACAACATGCTTTGAGCACTGAGTCCACTGTTTCCACTACCGCCAGCCCCTAAACTATCAACACCAGCCCCCTTACCCAAAAAAGCCAGCATAACACCGCCAAAGGCCAGCAAGATGCCCAGCCACTGCAAACCGCTCATGCGCTCTGCCGCAACTTTCCAATGCAAACCTAAAGCCGCAAAAATTGGTGAGGTATAAAGAAAGACAGTAGCATGACCTGCTGAGGTGTATTGCAATGCCTCGCCCAGGAACAGGTATTCAAACGAGAACAACACACCGATTAATACAGCAGGGATACGGTTCTCATCCGCCAAAGGCATCTTCTGACGCTGAAGCACAATCAGCGCCAACAGCAACACACCCGCAATGCCGGAACGTAGCGCTATCTGAAATACCGCCGTGATATCTTCCGCCACCGCCTTCAACACCACCTGTTGAGAGGCCATCACCAGGCAAAACACCAGCATAATGCCGACCGCAAGCAGATCCAGAGGTTGACGACTGCCCATAACGACTCCCATAGACACAATAATAAAGGGGGGCTATTATCTTTTGTCAGAAATAAGAGATATAGCTAGAATCAGACATCTGATACCACATATCAGCCAGCGCTGTTTTTATAATCCCCCTAACTCTTTAAAAAGTCCCCCCTCTCTGACTCACGACTAAAAACCAGTATTATGACTCAGCCCTTTATCCATAAGCCCCACAATCTGGCAAGCCTGCCTCATCCGATCTATTTTCAGGCACGCACCATGCCATCGGATACCATCTATCCGGCCCACAAGCATCAAAGCGGAGAGTTTGTTTATTCGTTCAGCGGTGTTCTGGAGTTACAGGCCGAAGGTGCACTGTTTCGTGTGCCGCCCAACTATGGCCTTTGGTTACCCGCAGGAGTGGAGCATAAAGGGCTGAACCGCAGAGCCTCATTGCATTGTTCGTTTTATATCGAAACGGCATTGGCCGCGAGAAAAGGCCTCTCAAGCGTCACCTGCGCCCTGACCATCAATGCGATGGTGCGTGCTATGCTCAATCACCTGCGCATACAGCCACCACAAACACCCTACAATGATGCAGACAGCCGCTTGCTGGAAGTGGTGATTGACCAACTGGCGATAGCTCCTTGCGCAGGCAGCTATCTGCCGGTATCCGATGACCCACTCCTGGCAAGGGTGCTGTCTTACCTGGAGCAATGCCCCGGTGATAACACCTCAGTAAAAGATTTAGCACAGCAAGCGGGTAGTTCAGAACGAACTCTGGCTCGTAAGGCGCAACGGGATCTGGGTATGCCCTTAAGCGAATGGCGACAGCGCCTTAAAGTGGTACGGGCCATGCCCATGCTGGAGGAGGGAGAAAAAGTTGAAACCATCGCTCTGGATCTGGGTTACAGCACTGCATCCGCCTTTATCGCCATGTTCAGAAGGTTGGTGGCGATGACCCCGGATGAGTATCGCAAACAGGCAGGATAAATATCATAGGCAGACAACCAGGTATCGGCCTCTTTACTATTGGCTCCTCGACGTTAGGAGTAAATAGCTGTTAACTTGGCAACAATGGAAGTGTGCACCATGCAGTTGCTAAGCAAGTAGTACGTCTCACTTTCGTCCCTGAAAGATAGCTGTTTTTGGCGATCATCAAATTTTAGAGTTCGTTGTCAATGCGTAAGTCCTAATAAAATACAAAACCAAAAAAGCCGGTAAGATACCTTACCGGCTGGTGAGCTGACATCAGCTCAAGCTATAGGGAGCGTTTAACCAATGCGGTAGCAAACGCCCTCTAGTGCACAACAAAACCTAAACAACAGTGTGCTATATGATTTTGCAAAGAACTGCTGTTTAGGTGCTCCAACAACTTACAACTCACTTTGCTTGATGCGCTCCGAAACAAAGGCCCTGGATATTGCTTAGAGAAACCTTTGTTTCGGTACTTGAAGAAATAAGACTTTATTTCTTCTTCAGGTTTTCCTGAACAGTAGTGCTGTACCAATCCAGGAAGTTGATTACACCAAACTCGAATGTTTCGGAGTAAGGTCCAGGCTCGTAGGCCAGAGAGTTGATACCGGATTGGTTGTCTTCACCCAGTACACGGTCCTGATCGTTGGTGGCATCCCATACCAGGCGCAGGCGCTCAACGTCGTAATCCACACCTTCTACCGCATCTTTGTGTACGAACCATTTGGTTGTCACAATCGATTCCTGAGCGGAGATCGGCAGTACACGGAACACGATAAAGTGATCAGACTGCATGTGGTTCCAGGAGTTTGGCAGGTGCAGGATACGCATGGAGCCCAGGTGCGGGTTCTTAATGCGGCCTAGCATCTTCTTACAGCCTGCCTCACCGTCCAGGGTCATTACCTTTTTGCCTTCCTGCAGCGGCATACGCACGATACGGTTACGGTGATGACCGAAGTCACGACGCTCGTGTGGAATACCTTCTGCTTCCCACTCAGCAGACTGGCGGGCGTATTGATCCAGGAACTCCTGTGGTGCACGCGGATCGTTGGTGTCATCCCACTCCAGTAGGGTGTTCAGCAGCTCTGGGTGGTTACCGCCGTGACAGTGATAACACTCACGGTTGTTTTCAATAACCAGTTTCCAGTTGGCTTTTTCGTACATGTTGGATTCCACCGCCAGCTTGGTGTTTTCCACATCGTACGGTTCCATGTATTCGTCCATGGTCTTCAGGTACTCATCAAAATCATCGCCTTGTGGCGCTTCTTTCGCCAGACAGATAAAGATGAAACCACCGCCCACTTTAGTGTGTGCTTTTTTCAGACCATGCTTCTTCATATCAAAAGCGTCGCCCATTTCGGTACCGGCAAACAGCAGGTTACCTTTCAGGTCGTAAGCCCACTTGTGGTAAGGGCAGATCAGGTTAGCCACTTTACCACGGTGTTCCAGACACACTTTAGAACCACGGTGACGACAGGTGTTGTGGAACGCTTGTACGTTGCCTTCGTCATCGCGTACAACCAGTACTGGGTTCTGGCCGATTTCAACAGTGAAGTAATCACCTTTAGAAGGGATCTCACTGGTCATACCCACGAACAGCCATTCTTTCTGGAAAATCTCTTCCATGTCGACGCGGAACATATGCGGATCATTATAGAGTGACTGTGGCAGTGAGTAGTTAGGCTCACGACCTTCCAGCAGGTTAGCCATCTCTTTACGTGCCTCTTCGATTGTAGGGCAAGTGGTGTTGATCAGATCGCTCTCTTTCATCGTGCTCATCTCGCTTTTATCCTCATATGCCAGATAGGCGTGGAGGGTATTGTTGTTCAGCTTTTTAACTTAGGCGTTTTTGATTATTACCGTTGTTCAACGCTTAAGTACGGGCTGTTCCTGTTGCTCTGTATCTATGAATCTTTTTTGTTGTCAGACCCTGCATCGTTCTTTGTTTAGTAATTAAAAAAAAGCCGCTTTACTGCGATTACCTTACAAAGGGTGAGGCATTGCTGATGGACTGTATTCTTGCTCAAGTTCTCTGACTGGGAATGACCAAATACGACACAGGAAAGTACGTAAATCGACCAGTGCCATCTGGAGAGTTGCAGGATGGTCGGTTTAAGCAAGTATTTGTCGCTAATGGTTAATTTAGTGCTTTCAGGAGGGAAGAGAATAGGCGCTATGGGTGTTGCCCACTTTTTGAGAGAGAACTAAGATGACTACAAATACAACGCCAAATACTGTGAGCTCTGATAGCTTTATTCCTGTTAACACCCAAACCTGGGTCAACGGTCGCCATGTGGTCCGTTGTGTAAAGGTGATTCAGGAGACCAGAGACGTCCGAACCTTCTGCTTTATGGCAGAACAACCGGTCATGTTCTTCTTCAAACCCGGTCAGTTTGTGACCCTGGAGCTTGAGATTGATGGCCAACAGGTGATGCGTTCTTACACCATCTCCAGTTCTCCTTCTGTACCCTATAGTTTCTCCATTACAGTAAAACGTAATCCGGGTGGTCTGGTTTCCAACTGGTTACATGATAATCTGGACGAAGGTCAGGAACTGGCGGTACACGGCCCTGTCGGTCAGTTTAACTGTATCGATTTCCCCGCGGACAAAGTACTGCTGTTATCCGGTGGCGTGGGTATCACTCCGGTTATGTCAATGGCTCGCTGGTGGTTTGATACCAATGCCGATGTAGATATGGTTTTTGCTCATAGCTCCAGAACACCGAGTGATATCGTTTTCTGGCGTGAACTGGACCATATGGCTTCGCGGGTGAGTAATTTCTCATTACACCTGATTAGTGAACGAATTGAAAATGGCCAGGCCTGGCATGGTTACCGCGGTTATCTGGATCAAGCTAAGCTTGAAATGATGGCCCCTGATTTTATGGAGCGGGAGGTATACTGTTGCGGCCCTACGCCGTATATGAAAGCGGTGAAAAAGCTGTTGCAAGATAACGGTTTTGATATGACCCGTTATCATGAAGAGTCCTTCGGTGAGGCACCAGAAGGTGTTGAAGAGCAAGCTATCGAGGCGGCCGAGATCGCGCAGGAAGAAGCGGATGCACTGACTCAGTCTGATATGAGTTGGGTAACCTTCAGCAACAGTGGTCAAAGCGTTCAGATTGCACCAGGGGAAACCTTGCACAGTGCGGCTTCTAAGCTGGGTATCAATATCGCAAAAGCCTGTGGTATGGGTATCTGCGGAACCTGTAAGGTACAAGTCAAAGAAGGTACTGCGTCTATGAACCATAACGGCGGTATCACTGATGACGATATTGCTGCGGGTTATGTACTGTCCTGCTGTAGTGTGCCGGATGGTGATGTCGTCGTAGAATATTAAGGCGGTTTACAACACTGAAGCAGTGACGATGAAGTCCTGTGACGGTGCGTATAAAAAACGGGTGCTGGGAAGCTGATTCGTTTTGGCTTTCACACCCGTTTTGTGTACCTGTGATGTGTGTTAATACCCCTGCCTTTTACAACTTGATTTATACTGTTTTAACCTTAAAAGCAGCTAACCTTGTGGAGCACAGAGAGTGGAATCCGAGCAGATTGAAATTGCCAGTTTTCTGGCCCAGTATCCACCGTTTAACGAACTGCCTGAAGAAGAGGTGAATCGTGTGGCCTGCCAGGTTGAGATCAGTTATTACCGGGCAGGAACAGATGTCTATCAGTTCGGCGATGAAATTAAAGATCTGTGCGTGATTCGCAGTGGAGCGGTAGAGATCTATCGTCGTAATGGCAACCTCTATAATCGTTTAAGTGAAGGTGATCTGTTTGGTCAGCTTGGCTTATTAATGGGCAATAAGATCCGCCTGCCCTCACGGACGATAGAAGACTCTCTGCTCTACTTTATTCCCGAAGCGATCTTTTCAGAGCTTTGTGAAAAGTTTGAGGCCTTCTCTGATTTTGTTGAAGTTGATGACCGCTCCCGTTTAAACAATGCCGTAGCCCGGCAGAAAGAAAGCAATGAGCTGATGATCTCCAAGGTCACGGCTTTGATCAGTCGTGGTCCTGTGTGTATGGAAACCAATGCCACGGTGCGTCAGGCTGCTCAGAAAATGTCAGAAGAGTCGGTGTCTTCATTACTGGTGATGCGTCAGCCGAAAAATGAGGATGAAACGGGACTTCAACTGGCAGGAATTATTACCGACCGGGATCTGCGTAACCGGGTCGTCGCCACAGGTTTAGATCTGGATACACCGGTCACAGAGGTGATGACTGATCAGCCGAAGACTTTGGACGATGACGCCTACGCCTTTGAAGCGATGCTGACCATGTTGCGCTACAACCTGCATCACTTGCCAGTATTGGATAACGGCACACCGGTTGGTGTTTTGGCAACCTCAGATATCATCCGCTACGAATCCCAAAGCAGCCTATATATGGTGAGCAATATTCTTCGCCGACAAAGCGTGGATGAGTTGGCTCAGTTAAGTAAGGATATTCCCGCTTGCTTTGTGCGTATGGTTCACGAAGATGCCAATTCCCATATGATCGGCAGCGCTATGTCTGTGATTGGACGGAGCTTTAAGCAACGCCTGCTGGAGCTGGCGGAAGAATCCTTGGGTCCTCCACCTATCCCTTACTGTTTTCTGGCATTGGGCTCTATGGCGCGGGATGAGCAGCTATTGGCTACCGATCAGGATAATGCTCTGATTCTGGATAACCGGTACAACAAAGAGAAACATGGTGAGTACTTTGAGGCGCTGGCACAGTTTGTCAGCGATGGCCTGGATGCCTGCGGTTACCGTTACTGCACCGGAGGCATTATGGCGACCAATCCCCGCTGGCGTAAAACCCGAGTGGAATGGGAGCAGTGTTTTGCGCAATGGATTGATGATCCAGACCCGGAAGCCTTGCTTAATAGCTCGATCTTTTTTGACCTGGATGGTGTTTGGGGCAAAACCGACTGGGCTAACCAGTTGAACACTTTTATTGTGCGTAAGACCCGGCGCTCACCACACTTCCTGGGCTGCCTGGCCCGAAATGCCCTGAGTCGCACGCCACCACTGGGATTCTTTAAAGACTTTGTCATGGAGCAAGATGGTCAGCACCGAAACTCCATGAACCTGAAACGGCGCGGTACAGCGCCAACCGCTGACCTGGTCAGGGTGCATGCGCTGGCGGTAGGCTCAAGAGCCCAGAACTCTTTTGAGCGTCTGGATGATGTCATTAAAGCAGATATTTTGCCAAAAAACCGTGGCCGGGATATGAAGGATGCACTCGAATTTATCTCCATGGTACGCATTCGTCATCAGGCGCTGGATATCGAAGCGGGACGTAAACCAGATAATAATATTGAACCGGAAAACCTAACCGACTTCGAACGTCGCAATCTGAAAGAAGCGTTTCAGGTACTCAGTAACGGCCAGCGATTTTTGAAGTTCCGTTATCCGTATACGAGTAAGAGTAGTAGTAAAAGCAGTCATAATAAAAGCAGCAATAAGTAACTGGAGTCGTTTATGCCACGGACAGATCCACCGGAAAATATTGACTGGTCCAGTCACTTTCAAGCATTAGCGTTGACAAGTATTGAACCCCAGTTACAGCTGTTCTATCAGCAGGGATGTATCGCCTCAGATACCCCTCTGGCTGAAGTGCCCTTTGTTGCGGTGGATTTTGAAACCACAGGGCTGGATGCGGAGCACGATGAGATCATCAGCATTGGCTTAGTCCCCTTTGATCTTTCACGCATTCGTATACGTGAAGCGCGACATTGGTTACCGAAACCCCGACAAAAATTAGCCTCAGAGTCTGTGGTAATCCACGGCATCACGCATTCGGATATTAATGATGCCCCCGATCTGGAAGAAGTATTAGGTTCAGTACTGGAAGCCATCGCCGGTCGTATTCCTGTGGTACATTACCGCTATATCGAACGACCTTTTTTGGATGCAGCGCTAAAACGTCGGGTCAACGAAGGCATTCAGTTCCCCGTGGTGGACACTATGGAGCTGGAAGCCCGTATGCATCGCCAGGGTTTTGCTCGTAAACTGTCCCGCTTTTTAGGTCGAAAACCTGTCTCTATACGACTATCAGACAGCCGTGTACGTTACAGTCTGCCTCGTTACAGCCAACATCATGCCCTGACGGACGCTATAGCTACTGCAGAATTGCTGCAGGCTCAAATTCGCTATCATTACTCGGAAGACTCTCCGATATCTGAGCTGTGGTGCTAATGATCACCTCCACATAAAAGATTATAACAGATTGATATATATGACTTTTTTGGTGCAAAACTAATTTATCACGCCTCTTTTTAGTGCAAACCTTCCCTTTATAGGCGATAAACCTGCGCCACCGCAATCGGGCGGGGTTTATCTTTAAAAATACTAAACACAAACGTTTCCCTCCTGACTCTTTGAAAAAAGAGTCAATGCACAAAAGTGACGGTGTCGCTTTTAGATCATTCACTCTGTGAAAATGTCGCTGTCAGCGGAGTGGTGAAAATCAATTGGCATAATAATGTGCCAACCGTATCCCATGACTATATCGTCAACAGGGAAACGCTTGATGAAAAGTGCACAACAATCTGACGTTAAGTCCTACATAATAAAAATCACAACGTTGCTGCTTATCTGGCCCATTTATTGCCATTTAAGGTAAGTAAGATAACGTTTTAGAGGGCAATTGCTATGTTAACAGCAAAAGATTTACACCCTGCACCCGGTCAAAAAAATGTGACTCGAGTCGGTTTTCTTCTGTTGGATCACTTCACCATGATGGCCCTGGCTTCTGCAGTTGAGCCCCTGCGTATGGCCAATCAGTTATCTGGTGAAGAGTTGTACAGCTGGCATATGGTGACGGAAAAGGGTGAGGCCGTTTCTGCCAGTGATGGCATCAGCTTTAATCCTGATTTCTCTATTGTTGAAGCAATCAATCTCGACTTGGTGATTGTGGTCGGTGGTGTCGATATTACCCGCAGCTTTACCCAATACCAGATACAGTGGCTACAATCCCTGGATCGTAAAGGCATTAGGTTAGGTGCAATCTGTACCGGTGCTTATGTGTTAGCTCATGCCGGTTTACTGGACGGTCACGATTGCAGCGTACACCGGGAGTGTATGGCGGCTCTGCAGGAACGTTATCCCAAGGTTCATTGTAATAATCGCTTGTTTACACTGAATCAAAAACGCATGACCTCCTCCGGTGGTAACGCCCCGCTGGATATGATACTGAGCATGATCACCAATGATCACGGCTCCAATCTATCCCGTGCCGTATCCGATATGTTTATCTGTGACCGTATCCGTAGCGATCAGGATCAACAGCGGGTTCCACTACGTCAGGTGCATAAAGCCGGTGAATCCAAACCGAAACTGATCGATGTGATTGAGCTGATGGAAAACAACCTGGAAGAACCCATTAGTCTGGACGAGTTAGCCAGTTTTGTGAACGTATCACGCCGTCAACTGGAGCGGATGTTTTTAAAATATCTACACTGCTCCCCATCACGCTATTACCTTAGATTACGTCTGGATAGAGCCCGTCAGTTACTGAAATTATCGAGCCTGTCGATTGTTGAGATCGCAGCAGCCTGCGGCTTTATCTCAACACCTCATTTTAGCCGCTGTTACCGTAAACATATCGGTATTTCACCGCGAGATGAGCGAAAAGTAGCTTGGGATACAGGCCCCAGTCAAAGCCTTGCGACTTTGGTGGATGAAGTTTTAATTAAAGGCTCTGATCGTGCGAGAACGGCTCTGCTCAGTGCTCAGGTTGAGCCGAGTTTTGGCTCTGTGTCACTACAGTAATCAACAGAATTAATACTTCCCTAACTGGCAAAGAAAAAATCCGCTATCTGTTTAGGGCAGACAGCGGATTAAAATCGATATCAGTTCAAATCAACGCTCGCTGACATTCCTTGGCAGGAACGCATGTTTTTCCCAGATATCGTAACCTTCACGGAAGGTTTTCAGGTCCTGCCATACCTTATTAAAGAAAGGATTTTCGGCGCTCTTTTCAGTCACCACTTCATCCCAGGCATTCTGGTAAGCAGACAAAATTTCATCACTCCAGTAACGGATCTCAACCCCACGTTCTTTCGCGGTTGCCAGCACTTCAAACTGCTTGGCTTCACCTTCTGCCAGCGTATCAGCGATCACAGACTTACAGGCGGTTTCCACCAGGGACTGCTGCTGCTCGCTCATATCATTCCAGGTGTTCTTATTGATCAGCAGCTCTTGCATAGAGGTCTGCTGATGCCAACCAGGGAAATAGTTGTATTTAACGATCTTATTAAAGCCCAGCATCTGATCCACTTGAGGCAGGGAGAACTCTGCAGCATCAATCGCACCTTTCTCCAGTGCCGGGAAGATCTCAGCCGGTGGCAGCTGAACCGTGCCCACGCCCAGCTTATCCATCACATTGGCACCCAAACCGTAGAAACGCATATTCAGACCTTTCAGGTCTTCTACAGTATCAATGGGCTTAGCGAACCAACCTGAGGTCTCCGGTGGAATCATGCCACACGGAATCGCTTTCACGTTATAGCCGGATTCGTCGTACATCTCCTGGTGCAATTTACGGCCATTGCCGTAGTACATCCAGGCCAGAAACTCACTGGCTTCCGGGCCAAAAGGCACAGAGGTAAAGAACGCCGCCGCAGGCATCTTGCCCTGCCAGTTAGCCGATGCAGCAAAGCCAGAGTTTACCTTGCCGGCAGATACCGCATCCAAAATTTCAGAGGGTGCAATCAGTTTACCCGGCTCATAGATTTTCATGCGAATACTGCCGCCACTGGTCATCTTCAGAGTATCAGCCAGTTTGACTACAGGGGTGCCCACTGCAGGCAGTTTGCTTGGGAAAGCCGTGGGCGTTTTCAGCAATAGTTTATCGGCTGCCTGCACCTGCGCCGCACCCAGGGTAGCAACGGCCAGGGCTAAAGGGGTTAAAACACTTAGGGCATTCCGTTTGTTCGGCGTTCTCATTCCGGGTCTCCAGCGTTAAGGTCAAAAGTTTGCTCTTGTTATACAGTGCTTCAGTTACCATAAGCACCTGTCTCTATTAATGATCCACTCAGTTGGCTTCTACGAGCCGTTGATTTGAGCAGATAAGCAAGGTGTCGATCAGTCATTTTTGATCCAATAGACTGTATTCAATAGGGTATTAATCAAACACCTTGCCGGGATTCATAATGCAGTGCGGGTCCATCATAGCCTTCAGGCCTTTCATCACCTCAACCCCTTCACCGTGCTCCTGTAAAAGGTATTCTTTCTTGCCGAAACCGATACCGTGCTCTCCGGTACAGGTGCCCTCCAGCTCCAGCGCTTTTTTCACCAGGCTTTGAGATAACTGTTTGGCCTTGGTTTTCTGCTCCTGATTCTGTTCATCAAACAGAATTAACATATGGAAATTACCATCCCCCACATGCCCGACAATCGGGCAGGTCAGGCCTGTCATTAGTGCTTCTTTCTCAGCAAAAAGAATGGCTTCTGCCAAAGCGGAAATCGGTACACACAAATCAGTGGTCAGTGCCGAGGCTCCCGGCAAGAGTGATAAGGCAGCAAAATACGCCTGATGGCGGGCTTTCCATAACGCATTACGATCTTCGGTACTTTCCGCCCAGTTAAACTGGCTGCTACCAAAGGATTCGGCGATCTCCTGCAGCAGATCGATCTGCTCTGCCACAGAGGCTTCGGTGCCATGGAATTCAAAAAACAGCGTCGGTTTAGCGTCAAAACCGGTCAGATCGGAATAATTGATACAAGCTTGCATCTGCAGATGATTCAGCAACTCGATACGCGCCACAGGAATGGCGCACTGCATGACAGAGATCACAGTATCCACTGCACTGGCCAGATCTTCAAACTGACAGGTCGCCGCTTTAATCACCGTTGGAATCGGATGCAACTTCAGCTGAACCTCGGTGATCACACCAAGGGTGCCTTCAGAACCGGTATAGAGGCGGGTCAGGTCGTAACCGGCGGAACTTTTACGAGAACGGCCACCGGTTTTAATAATACGGCCATCCGGTGTCACTACGGTCAAACCCATCACATTGTCACGCATGGTGCCATAGCGCACCGCATTGGTACCGGATGCTCGGGTGGAGACCATACCACCAATACTGGCATTGGCACCGGGATCAATCGGGAAGAAGATCCCCTGATATCGCAACTCCTGATTCAGGGCTTCACGGGTGACACCGGTTTGCACACGACAATCCATATCTTCGGCATTCACCTGCAGCACCTGATCCATCTCAGACAGATCAATGCAGATACCGCCATGCAGCGCCAACAACTGCCCCTCAACCGAACTACCCGCACCAAACGGGATCACAGGCACACGATAGTGGTGACAACGCTGCATCAGCTCTGCGACTTCTTCCGTCGAGTGCAGATACACCACAGCATCCGGTGGATAGCAACCGTAACTGTCTTCGCCCTGACCGTGCTGCTCACGCACCGGCAATGCGGTATGAACACGCTCACCGAACAACTCCGTCAGTTCTGCAATCAGTTGCTGACGCTGTTCCTCATTAGCATATAAAGCATGCTTTAAAGGCTGTTGGCTTTGGCCTGATAAAGGCTTCGGTGCAGACGGCTGGCTCGACATGGTGGACTCCACTATTTTTATTGTGAGCCCCGCTGTCTCTGAATATCGACGTTCGGGGGCGATTTATAAAATGAATAATGCTGATAATAGAGCTGTAACCAAATGGAAAAAAATTATTTATTTGAATCCAGTCATTCAAAAAAAGAATAACACTCATCACAAAAATAGTGCATTAGCAGAAATACACATGTATCCAAAGCACATAAATTGTGCAAAAAAACGACAAAAAGCTTAAATAACGATTGTCTAGCCAAAAAGCCCTATTGTCATATATAGTGAATCATTCAAAATTCAGATAACACTAAACAACAATAACAACAGACAACTGACGTCCGATAACTCTGTAATAGTGTCCGCAATGAAAGACAGCAACTGTTTAAGCAGCCGGTTAAGCCGGGTTAATCTCAATCTGCTGGTGGCTTTTTACGCCCTCTATCAGCAGCGCCATCTTACCCGTGCCGCTGAACAGGTGAATTTGAGCCAACCGGCCATGAGCCATTCCTTGAAAAAGCTGCGTTTACAGTTTGAAGATGAGCTATTCACCAAAACTGCTGAAGGTATGTTACCCACCCCGATGGCGAAGCAGATCTTTCAGCTGATCGAGCAGGGATTACTTCAGCTTGACCAGGCGCTGGCCAGCGCTCACAGCTTTGAGCCTGAAAAAGCGGTACGGGAGTTTCGTGTCGGCATTATGGATTTTATGATTCATGAATTGGTGCCCTATCTGGTAAAAACGGTCAATCAAACCGCCCCAGGCATCAGCTTTAATATCCTTTATGCCAAAATATCCAGCCCTGAAATAGCCTATAAACTCCTACAGGAACAATCACTGGATCTGGCTTTGACGCAATTTGAATATCAACCCAACGATAAAAACTGTGAGCTGCTTTATAGCGAAGAGTTGATGTGTATCGCCGATAGGGACCACTACGGTGAAAAAGATGAGTTAACGCTGGAGGAGTTTTTGGACGCGCCCCATGTTGCTCTGTCGCACCGGGAAGATGAACCGATTCTGGTAAATAAGAGGCCGGAGTCTTTGGGCATGAATCGTAAGGTGATCGTAAAGACCCCTTATGTCACCACCCTGCCATCACTGTTATCCGGCACCAATATGGTCACCGTCATCAACCAGTATGCAGCGGATTTGATTATCCCAGGCACCCGGCTTAAGACTTATCATCCTCCGATAGCGTTCAGCAACCTTCAGATCTGCCAAATCTGGGAAGAGCGTAAGGAACACGACCCCGGAATTCGCTGGCTAAGAGGCGTAATTCAACAGTGCATGCAAACCCGCATTGCACCTCAAAACCCAAGCACATCGCAAACAGGTAAAACACAATGAACAGTTATCTGAAGCCTGTTTCCAAAGTGCTACAGCCCGACTCGCCCAGTATGATTCAACAACCGGATTGGTCCCAGATCACAAGCCGACACCAACTGGAACAGACTCAGACAACACTGATTCAACAACTGGGTTATGATGCTGGCAGCCTGATCTACGCGCCCATTGGAAGGCTACCTAATAATACACCGGGCCCGGTTTATGCATTGATCAGTACGGGATTAGCAGAAAATGAACTGATTCCAAACTGGAGTGCCCAAGCCGAGCAAAACCCACTAAGCCATGTGATCTCTCCTACCTGGCGTATGACCCTGAGCCAAACGTTACCCAGACAGTTTGATTTGCGAAAGATGGTTCAGGATTCACAGCAGGACTACTCTATTGCAGAACAAAACTGGTTGCAGAGCCTGGTCGACCAGGGCTTTAAAGAGCTTACCGTTACCCCGGTACACTTTGCTGACAAACGTTACTTTGCCCTCTCTTGCTTAAAGCGCCGGGATAATCCATCACCAACAACACATTTTTCATCTCAAACCCAGGCCGAACTTCTATTTTTCAGCCATAAGCTGGCGCAGTTGTGCCAGGATCTGGGGTTAGTGACAGACTTGAGCCAAAATAACCTCTCGCTCACGCCCAGAGAACAGCAGTGCCTGCACTGGTCCGCACAGGGCAAATCCGCCATTGAAACCGCTGAGATTCTGGGAATCAAGCAAGAAACAGTGCGCAGCTATATCAAGTCACTTCTAAAAAAGCTTAACGCCGATAATAAAACCCAAGCCGTGGCGATTGGCTATGAGTTGGGTTTGTTGGGGTGAACATTACCAAAACAGATACCATCTGCTTTAAACAGGACTACTTCAGACAATCAACCCAGCCTTCCGATTTAACTTAAGGCTGAGCCTGCCCCTTAAAATGCTTAAGCCCCTATTTTACGCACATGCTCAGGACCAATTTGGTCAATAGAGGAGCACCCCGCCAGTATCATGCAGCGTTTAAACTCCGCTTCCAGAATCGACAGGGCTTTTTCAGCACCCGCCTGTCCCCCAGCAGATAAACCACGAACATAAGCCCGGCCCAGACTACAAGCATTAGCTCCTAACGCCAGTGCTTTAAAGATATCCGTACCACGACGAATGCCGCCATCGACGATAATTTCCATTTCAGGGCCAACAGCTTGGCGCACCTCTTCTACCAGCTCGATGGGCGATGGCGTGCAATCCAGCTGACGGCCACCGTGATTGGATAAAATCACCGCACTGGCACCGGCTTCTTTCGCACGCAGTGCATCCTGTACTGACATAATGCCTTTAATAGCAAAAGGGCCGCCCCATTGCTGGATCATATGCTCCGCATCAGCCCAGGTCAGATCCTTCTTAAACAGCTTGCTCATCGCTTCAACAAAAGCTTTTGAATCACCTAAAGTGACCTTTGGCATCTCTGGGAAATTACCCATATTGGCACCATCACCGCGCAGGTAATGGAATAACCAGACCGGACGCAACATATATTGCAGAGTGGATTTTACGGTCAGACGTGGTGGGATAGATAAGCCACTGCGGGCATCGCGTTCACGGTTACCACCAACAATAGTATCTATGGTAAGTACCATGCCTTTAAAACCGGCATCTTTAGCTCTTTGATTCAATCGGGTCGCCAGCTCGGCATCATCCAGCACATAAACCTGAAACAGCTTATCACTGTGACTGGCCTGAGCGATCTCTTCCAGGGAACGATTCGAGAAAGTGGACGCTGTGTAGAGAGTCTTAAACTTAGCCGCGGCACGTACCCCCGCCAACTCTGCATCCGTCGGACACATCATGCCAGAAAAACCAGTGGCTGAGATATAGAATGGCAGCTCGATATCGCAGCCCATGACATGGGTTTTCGTGCAAATTGAACTCACATCCTGCAGTGCTTTAGGCACAATCTGATAATGACCAAAACCATCGGAGTTACGCTTTAGGGTGACCTCATCATCTGCGCCCCCTTCCACATAATCATTCACCGGAAAAGGCACCTTACGTGCCGCCAGGCGACCCAGATCGTCAATATTGATACAGGATTTTAACGTCAGCATTTCCGGCACTCCTCAACAGCACGCTAACCGACAGCCATGGGCTGTATTACATAATCATTAACGGGATCATACTGCGATAAGCGCACTGGCAGGACTCCCCTGTTTGGGGGGATGACTATAAAGGGATAGCTCAAGCCAACCAACAAGGTTACTTCAGTGTATCGCCATCCTGAAACAGAGATTCATTCACACCTTTTGAGAAGGTGACTTTATCAAAAAACTTCTCTGCTTTTGAAGCAAACTCAATCATCTCTTCTTCCAAGCTCGACTCTTTTTTCTCTGCTTTGGCTGCAGTTTGCTCAGCCTGCCCCTCTGGTTTACTCTCTGCTTTTGGTACGGCAACCGTTTGCGTTGCAGAAGCCTCTTCGGGCGTACCAACAACGTCGGCTTCCTGTTGAGGCTCTGTGGTCTCAGCTTTAGACTCAGTTGTTTTAGATTCAACTACTTCAGACTCGACCGCTTTAGTCTCTGCTGCTTTGATTCCAGCACCCGGTACAGATGCTTCTACTGCATCTTTCTCAGATTCATCTTTACCACCCCAGCTAAAGCTCTTCATCTTATCGCCTGACATATTACCATGCTGAGATGGACCTGCAGGCTCCATCGCTGCAAAAGGGTCTTTTGAAGCCGCCATAGTCTGAGCGGAAACAGCTGCCGCTACAACGATGGCCAATTTTGCCAGAGTTTTCATGATCGATTCCTAAATAAAACAGTAAGTCTTTTCGCAATAATGGCTCATTCTAATCTGTTTGAATTTTTTAGAAAGTCTTTTGCCTGATTGCAAGAGCATTAACCACCAGAAGCAATCAGCATGTTTCTCTTCAAACGCCCCTTAGGGAAATCAAGTTATGTTCATCAAGGGATTAAGCCTGACAAATAGTTCCCTTATTTCTCCATATCGATATAAAAAGGGCACGGATTCTCACCCGTGCCCCTTTGCTGCCAGCTTATTCAGGCTGACTGATGATCTGAGTAAAAACGATTATTCGTATTTACACCTCAGACTTCAGGCCTTTATAGATGCTGACACACATCAGCAGCAGAATTGCAGTAAATGGCAGGCCTGTGGTAATGGCACCGGCTTGCAGGGCTTTCAGCGCTTCTGAACCGCCGCCGTACAGCAGAACACCCGCGATCAGGCCTTGCAGAACGGCCCAGAAGATACGCTGAGGTACAGGCGCGTCGACTTTACCACCGGCAGTGATGGAGTCGATGACCAGAGAACCTGAGTCCGAAGAGGTGATAAAGAATACCAGTACCAGTACAATAGCGATTGCCGAGGTAATCTCAGCCATTGGCAGGTTTTCCAGCATCTGGAACATCGCCAGAGACACATCGCCCAGACCATTCGCCAGCTGACCAACACCACCCTGAATCTGATCCAGCGCTTGCGCACCGAATGCAGCCATCCATACGGCAGAAACCAATGTTGGAATCAGCAGAACCGCCACCATAAACTCACGAACCGTACGACCTTTCGACACACGAGCAATGAACATACCTACGAATGGCGACCAGGATACCCACCACGCCCAGTAGAATACAGTCCAACCCTTATAGAATTTCTCGTCCTCACGATCAACCCAGTTACTCAGAGGCACTATGTCCTGAGCGTAAGCACTAACAGTGCCGAACAGATTACCGAAGAAACCTGAAACGGAACCTGCAAATACCACAAACAGCAGCAGAACTGCTGCCAATGCCATATTCAGGTTACTCAGTACCTTAACACCACCATCCAGACCACGTACCACAGAAAAAATGGCAATCGCTGAAATAGCAACAATAATCCCTATCTGTGTAGAGATATTGTTTTCGATACCAAACAGGAAATTCAGACCACCCGCTGCTTGTGAAGCACCCAGGCCCAGTGACGTTGCCAGACCAAAGATCGTTGCCAGTACCGCAACGATATCGATGATATGCCCCAACAGCCCCCAGACACGCTCACCAAACAGTGGGTAGAACGCAGAACGAATCGTCAGAGGAAGGCCTTTGTTATAGGTAAAGAAACCCAAAGCCAGCGCCACTACACCATAAATAGCCCACGGATGCAGGCCCCAGTGGAACATGGTAGCACCCATCGCAGCTGCCGCACCTTCTGGTGTTTTCGCAGCAGCATTCAGCGGCGTACCCCACCAATCGGTGTAGTAAGCCACAGGCTCTGCCACACTCCAAAACATCAGACCGATGCCCATACCCGCAGCGAACAGCATGGAAAACCAGGACATGGTGCTGAAATCAGGCTTTGCACTGTCGCCACCTAAACGCACCTTGCCCACGGGCAGGAAGATTAATGCCAGACAGAAGATAACAAAGATGTTACCGCCAATCATAAATAACCAATCAAAGGTTTCGATTGACCAGGTACGCGCCCCTGTCAGCATCTTATTGGCTTCAGTAGGAAAGATCAGAGCCAGAACAATAAAAGCCACAATGGCCAGCGCACTGGTGGTGAAAACAGGATTGTGAATATCCATCCCCATCACCTGAATATTGTCCTGCCCCGCTTTATAGTCAGAGGTATAGTCCTGCGACTTATTCGGCGGTTGCTTTACAGCTTGGTTCATAGAGTTGACTCCGTTTATTGTGACACCTTTCTTCAGAGACCCGGTCCTTTATGAGGAATCTTTGTCCTGAAGAGAGGCTTCCGTTTTTGGGAGTCTCTGAAAAAGCCATTGCAGGCCTTGGCGAACCTCAACCAACTTACTCAGAAACGCCCTAGCGGAATAGCATTATTGTTATTAGTGAGTACGTCTTTAACAGCCAGTACTTATTGCAGGCCGGGTAGCCTGAGCTGATCACGGGGGCAGGAAAGGTTGTCTCTTTTCTTTACCCGAACCAACGTCATTCAATAGTACGAGCACTCTTGGAACATCAGCTGACTTATAACGACATTTAAACCGGGAAAATGACCATTATCGACAAGGTTCCAAAGTGACATTTTTTCCGGAGTGCAAGCTATTAGTGCAAAAACACTTTTACGTCACTTACCTTCCCCTTAGCGACATACAGGCCATTTGAAAACAAACAAGCACGTACAAAACCTGATATCACGAGGCTATAGAGCCATCGGAAAGAAATCATCCGTGGGTCAAAGGTGACTCATCCGCCTTAAATCCTGCGAGTCAAAACCAACTCAAAATCCATTATTCGAGAAACACATCAAAAAATAACCTACTGTTTATTAACAACTTTTTTACTATTTTCCAGCTTGGTATACCCCTTGCTTTATCTCTATAAGCCAATGCCAAACCCATTTCAGGGTTGCAGGCTGATAAACCTTATAACTGGAGAATAATAATGAAATTTATCGCCAAAAAAGCTGCCGTTCTATTCGCATCAGCCCTGACATTGGGGGCCAGCAGTTTGGCTTCCGCCGCCCGTTGGGATATGCCGACGCCTTACGGCGATGGTACCCATCAGACTCAGGTAGCACGTAGCTTTGCGGAAGAGGTGAATGCTAACGCTCAGGGCAAACTACTGATTAAGGTTCACTCCGGTGGCTCCCTGATCAAGCATCCTGAAATCCACCGCGCAGTAAAAACCCGCCAGGTCCCCATTGGTGAAGTTTTTATTGGACGCTTAGGTAATTTGGACCCTATTTTTAAACTGGATAATATCCCTTTCCTGGCCACAGACTTTGACAGCGCCGAGAAACTGTACCAAGCGTCTAAGCCAGCACTGAACAAGGCCCTGGCAAAAGAGAACCTGATTCTGCTGTATACCTCTCCATGGCCTGCGCAGGATCTGTATTCCAACAAGCCGATCAATAGTCTGTCTGACCTGTCCGGTTTGAAGATGCGTTCTTACAGCCCAACCACATCCCGTCTGGCAGACCTGATGGGCACCACGCCGGTGAATATCCCGTTCAGCGATGTGGCGCAAGCCTTCACCACCAATGCGATTGATGCCATGGTGACTTCACCTAGCACTGGCGTAAACAGCCAGAGCTGGGACTATATCTCGCATTTCACTACCATCCACGCCTGGATTCCAAAGAACATGGTCTTTGCTAATAAGCGTATGTTTGACCGCCTGGATAGCAAGACTCAGCAAGTGGTTCTGGATGCTGCAGCCAATGCCGAGAAACAAGGCTGGGCGCTGGGACGTCGATTGGCCGTGACTCACACTGAAACACTGGCTAAAGAAGGCATCAAGGTGTCTGCGCCTAGCCAAACTCTGCTGTCTGAGCTGGAAGCGATTGGTGACACCATGGTCAATGAATGGCTGCAGGAAGCAGGGGCCGATGGAAAAGCAGTATTGCAAGCCTACAAGGCTCACTAAGCCTTTTCTGGCTTAAGTGATAGCGGACTGCGTTCACTTTCTCTGTTTTTAGAGAAGACGTTTCACCCTGATTGCATCACCTATGGCTTACCCCCAGAAATGGGTTTTCCCCTGAAAGCCGGACGGTGTTGCAATCGGGGACACCAGCCTGACAAGACTGTCCATCAAGCTCGGTCATCGGATAACAATAAAATGAATACTGTAAAACACTACTTTTACCTGACCTCTGCGGTGCTCTCCGGCAGCTGCCTGGTGATTATGACACTGCTGATTCTGGCCCAGATTGGCGCGCGTATGCTGGGTGTTATTATCCCCTCCTCAGAAGATTTTGCCGGTTGGTTGCTTTCCGCCACCATCTTCTTTGGTCTGGCCTATACCTTTAACTCTGGCGGGCATATTCGCGTCACCATTCTACTATCCCGCCTGAGCGGTAAAACCCGTTTTATCGTTGAGTTGTTTAACCTGCTGGTTGGCCTGGCGATCTGCTCGTATCTGGCTTATTACACCGCTTATACCGCCTACGAATCCTATATCTACGAAGACGTTACCGACACCTATCTGGCGGTACCGCTCTGGATTATTCAATCCCCTATGGCTCTGGGTTCTCTGTTTCTGGCTCTGGCCATGAGCGACGGCTTAATAACAGCACTGAGTGGAAAAGTACCGGGGTTCGCAGCCCAGGAAGACAACGCGCTGAGCGTGGAGTAAATCATGGATATCACATTAACCGGCATTATCTTAGTCATCTGTATGCTACTGATGCTAACCAGTGGTATCTGGGTGGCATTAACCTTAACCGGTGTGGCTATTGTCGGCCTGCAACTGATTGGCAATGAAAGTATTGGCTTGCTGCTGGGCACCTCCTCCTGGGGAGCAGTGACTGGCTGGTCGCTAACCGCACTGCCACTGTTTATCTGGATGGGCGAGATCCTGTTTCGCACCAGCCTATCTAAAGATCTATTTGAAGGCTTGTCTCCGCTGCTGTCCAAGTTTCCGGGCAAACTGCTGCATGTGAATATTCTCAGCTGCGGTATTTTTGCAGCGGTATCAGGTTCCTCTGCTGCAACGGCTGCCACTATCGGTCGTATGACACTGCCGGAACTGTCCCGTCGCGGCTACGACGATACCATGTCTATCGGCACTCTGGCCGGTTCAGGTACTCTCGGTCTTTTAATTCCACCGTCAATTATTCTGATTGTCTACGGTGTCTCTGCCGAGGTCTCTATTGCCCGTTTATTTCTGGCTGGAGTGTTGCCAGGCGCACTGCTAATCGGTCTGTTTATGGCCTTCACAACCGTCTGGACACTGATGCAGAAACGCGCAGGCAACAGTGCCGATGAAGCGCAATACACTCTAAAAGAAAAGCTATTTGCCTTAAGACGCCTGATTCCTATCGCACTGCTGATCAGCTGTGTACTGGGTTCTATCTATCAGGGCATTGCCACACCGACAGAAGCAGCCGCATTTGGTGTCGCAGGTTCTCTGCTGTTATCCGTGGTGATGGGCAGTTTTACTCTGACAGGCTTTATCGACAGCGTGGCCGGTGCGGTGAAGAACTCCTGTATGCTGGGTCTGATCCTGGTAGGGGCACACTTTTTGACCCTGGCTATGGGCTTTATCGGTATCCCTAATGCCCTGGCGGAATGGATCGCCTCTCTGGGTTTAAGTCCGATTCAGCTGATCCTGTGTCTAACGCTATTCTTTGTCGTAATGGGTTGCTTCCTGGATGGTATCTCGGTAATCGTGTTGACCACCTCTGTGGTACTGCCGATGGTGACTCAGGCCAATATCGACCTGATCTGGTTTGGTATTTTCCTGGTGCTGGTGGTTGAGATGTCGCAGATTACACCGCCCGTGGGCTTTAACCTGTTTGTGATTCAGGCCCTGACCGGGAAGAATATTCTTTATGTGGCTAAAGCGGCACTGCCGTTCTTCTTTATGATTGCGCTGGCGATTGTACTGATTACCGCTTACCCGTCCATTGTACTGTACCTGCCAACCTTGATGACCTCATAGGCAGTTCTAAGGGCTATAGTTTCAGCCCAGATCCGAGCCTAAAGAATTGGAAGTCGTGCTAAACAAGGATGTTCTCACTCACACTTCTAAGTCAGTAAAACCTATTAAAGCTCTCAGGAAGCGATACCTGTGCCGTAATACCCCATTATCATATTGGAAAGTGACGGCATATCATATCGGCCGGTATTGTTTGGCGCTGAATGATCCCCCTCACCGGCAGCCTACTTCGGACTACTAAGGTCAAATAGCAGGTCAAACCAGAGGCATAAACCCGCTTAAGATGCAGTGATTTAACCTGGTTAGGACATAGCCTCTCAAGAGCAAAGTATACACGGGTACAGTGTGCTGACTTAATGAAGAGATCCTTTATACTGCTCTTCCAAAAGAGCCAGGAAGGCCTCCTGAGGGATCGGCTTACTCAACAGATAGCCCTGCAGCTCATCACAATCGTGCTTTTGCAGGAACTGTTGCTGTTCCTGAGTTTCGACACCTTCAGAGATCACCTGTAATCCCAGGGAATGGGACATGGTGATAATCGCTCGAATCAGGCTTTCGTCATCTGGATCACCCGGTACATCGTCCAGGAAAGAACGATCGATTTTCACAGTATCGACGGGTAAACGCTTTAGATAGATCAAAGAGGAATATCCGGTACCAAAATCATCAACAGAGATGCGAATGCCCATATCCCTCAGCTGCTGCAGGATAGTGATAACGCGCTCAATATCTTCAATCACTACCGTTTCTGTAATCTCCAGCTCCAGTAATTCAACAGGTAACCCTGTAGACTCCAGTGCAAAAGCAATATCCTCAAACAGATGGCTGTCCAGCAATTGACGAGGAGACAAGTTCACCGCAACCGGCACCCCAAAGCCTTTATCCTGCCATTGTTTAGCCGCCTGACAAGACATCTGCAAGACTTTACGCCCGAGATCGATGACTGAACCATTTTCTTCTGCAATTGGAATAAAGTGATCAGGAGGAATAAAACCATCTTCCGGGTGAATCCAACGCACCAGAGCCTCTGTACCAATAATGCGTTTACCATCCACCGAGTACTTAGCCTGGTAGTGCATAAATAACTGATCATCACTTTTTAGTGCGGTCAGCAGATCCCGTTCGCGGCGCAGACGTTGCTCGGCTTGGGCATTCAGTGTGGTATCGTAGAACTGGAAACCAATTTCCTGACGGGGTTTAACATGATAACGGGCTACATCCGCGTGACTGACCAACGTCTGGGCATCTTCACCATCATTAGGATAAAGAGCAATCCCCATACTGAGCGAAATTTTAATCGTAACACCACTGCCCAACGAAATAGGTTCGTCAAACTGAGCCAGAATAGTAGTAGCCAGCTGTTCAATAGGAGCCGGGGCACTGGACTTGAGCTCGACCAGAGCCAGGAACTCATCAGCATTAATACGGGACAGAGTCGCACTGCTATCCAGCTGACTTCTGACCCCTTGCGCGACTTCAAGTAGCAAGAGATCACCTACCTGATGACCATGCTGTTCATTAATTTGTTTAAAGCGATTAATGTCCATATTCAATAACGCCAGAATCTGCTGATTGCGAGTGACCCGCACCAGACTTTGTTCCAGACGATCAAAGAAAAGACTTCGGTTGGGCAGATTAGTGACCGTATCGTAGTTAGCAATGCGAACCAAACGCTCTTCGGCATCACGCAGACGACTGATATCACTCATTACGACAATATATTGCTGCATACTTTCATCGACCGCTTTATGCAACAAACTATAACGATTGGATGATTGCTCCTCAGCTGACATATTAACCACTGAGATTGAGACCCAAGCTGGAAAAGCGCTACCATCTCTACGACGCTGCAGAATCTCGCCCTGCCAGTGCCGATGGTGGATCAAGCCTCTTCGAATTTCATTATGTTCCTGCATCAGGTTACGGGCAATTTTATACGCTTCTTCTTGCTCATAACCTGTCAATTCAGTCAGCGAACGGTTACATAATAAACTTTGATTTTGCTCATCAAACACCAAGATACCTTCAGCAGTGTCCTCAAAGACTTGATTCACCAATTCTAAACGCCGCTGATTTTGTCGCTGCTCGGTGATATCCGTAGCGATACTCCCCATCGCATACACCTGCCGCTGTTCATCCAGCAGAGGGAATTTACTGGTCAGATACGTACGTATTCCCGTCGGTGTTGCCAGGTCCATCTCATACTGACAAGGTTTCCCCGTTTCCAGCACCAATTTATCGGAAGACTGCAGAAAATCGGCAAAGGCTTTCGGAAAAATATCACGATCCGATTTGCCAATAATCTCATCATGCCCTGTCATTTCACTAACCTTGGCATTGACGCTCTGATAACACATATCGGTGCCCTTAATGGCTACCAAGCCCGGTGCGTTTTGAATCACCGCCGACAGACGCTGCTCCCTTTCCCGAATATGCTGAGCCATCTGGTTTACCGCATTACCCACGCGGGCAAACTCTTTAAAGCGCTCATTGGGATAAGCCTGCTCATGAGCCAAAGAAGCCGTTTCTTCCGCGTAGCGCACCAAACGATGCAGGGATCTTTGTAGCAGGCTACGCAGGAAATAAAAGATGATAAAAGCACTGCCGAGAATAATCAGGGCACTGATCCCCAAGCGCCCCGTGTAGGCCTCTTCCAAAATCTGTAACCCTGTGTCGGGTATTAAGGCTCTGATTTTAAAGTGCTGATCCGCAATCACCAGATCATACTGATAAGCTATACCTTCGGGTACACGTTGAAAAGGCTGGTTAGAAAACTGAGCCTGATGCAACAGCTGCACCTGCTCATTATGCGGACTGATCTGAGCCAGAACCTGGTTATCCTGCATCAACAAGACCGCTTGTGTGCCGGTTAGGAGTTTAATCTCATTCAGAATCCAGAAGTTATCGTTTAGCAGCACATAGACATATAAGTGGCCAAGTACTTTACCCAGATCAGAATGAATAATAGGCAACTTAAGCTGCAAAAAACTTTGCCCATCAGCCGTAACGCGGTTTTGCCACTGTTCAGTCAGCGCGGGCCGGTCAGCCAGCTCATTAAAATCGATATCCAGATCGAGAAAGGAAAATGGCGTTGTTGTAATGCGCTCACCCTGAGCATTCTCCAGCACTAACAGATCAATTTGATCCCCTGCCTGGCTTTGCATGCTGTCATCCATCTGCATCTGAGCGGACATCATATCCCCAGCCAACAAGCTGGATTTAATACTACTACTTTGGGTTATCTCATTACTGATGCGGGCAATGTTACTCAGCTGTTGCTCAAACAGGTAGTTCAGCACACGTTTATCCCGTTGCTGCATCATGTTGATCTCTTCAGACAGCGCTTTTTGAGACCCCTGATACGCAGGTACCAGTAGAAGAGTCACAACAGTGATCAGAGTCACCACTACCACTGAGAATAAAACCGTCGCAAAGCTGAGCTGGCTTCCTTTCGAATTTTGCATATGGGCCTACATATATTCTCTGTACGATCATCCACGTACAGTTTTTATTATTGTTGATTGCTATAACGAAACGCTTGCTGCTGTAAAGCTTTTAACTGACTGTCCGACATCCCTTTTTCAATCAGACGAATATCACCAGAGTAAATATGGGGTACTTGGAGAGAGTTCTGCTCCATATCCAGGCGAATAGCTTCTGCCATCGCGACACCGTTGTCATCATTTAAACGCATCACGGTAAAGTCAAGCTCGCCTTTCTGGATAGCCTCTAGCTCTGCGCTACCACCACCCCAGCCGTTAATCTGAATTTTCCCGACTAAGCCCTTCTCGCGCAATGCGTCTAAAGCACCAAGAGCAATATCCGTCGAACAGGCATAGATCAGCTTAAGGCCGGGGTACTCTTGCAGGGTATTCAATGTCGCGTGATAGGCTTTTTGACGGTTGCCATCCGTGTAATAACTGGCCACTTGTTGAATATTGGGATATTCCATCATCTTATGGACAAAAGTGTCTCCACGCATCTGGCTAACATAGCCCCTTGAGAAGTAGAGCATCAGATACTGGCCTTTTCCCTGCATATCATCCGCAATTCGATCCGCTAATATATTAGAGCCCAGTTCATGGTCAAAACCAACATACAGGAAAGGGCGACGTGTCTGCCAAATCTTTAACGGCGTTGTGACATTTTGCAAAATCAGCTTAGGCTTACCCCGTAGCAAAATGCGCTCAATCATACTTCTATGGCGCAGAGCATCCATGGTAAACACCAGATAATCCGGTTGCCACTTGATAGCTTCAGCAAGGTGTTCTGCCTGTAGGCGCAGATCGACAGAGGGGCGGGAGTAAAAAGTACGCAATTGATAAGGCAGTTTCAGTGCTTTTAAACGAGCCTCAAATGCAGAGGTGCTTCTTAACCAATAATCAGAACTTTGGATTGCTGGATAGATAACAGCAATACGAACAGGCTTGGCGGCCTGAATTTCAGGAGCCGCAGTAATCGCAGGCGCTCTGACCCGCTCAGAAAACGCCTGCATTATTCGTGTCTGATCTGGATGTTGCTTTAAGTATTCGCTGACTCGAATATACTCCTGTTGGGCATGAACAGATGTGATACTCAATACGACCAAAAATGTACAAAGCAAGGACACGACATATCTGATCAATCTCATTTTTTCTCCCTCAAAAACAACAGCAACGTCCCTATTCGACCTACATAACTGCTTAAGATCAAATAAAAATTACCGAAATCCCCACTTAATTAACATTTTTTCGACCCCGATTACTCTAACACACAAAAGCTTACATTAAAGACCAAAAGCCTGCAGGTATTATCTTACAGAAAGACAACATAAAAGCGACACTATGTGCCGCAGAAAACCACCAACGTTAACGACCAGACCAGTAAAATTCAGCCCAAGCGGCATGCTCGTCAGGGGATAGAAAGCTCCACGCCAAAATACGGCTGATCTTATTTCCCTGAGACATATTCAGTGTTTTTACCTGACAGACTTTAACTTTTTTCAAACGCTGATACAGCTTAGGCAGGTTGTCTTTTTTCGATACCAGGCTGGTAAACCACAAACACTGCCCTGAAAACTGTGCACTTTCATCGATCATCTTGCCCAGAAAAGCGATCTCACCACCATCACACCACAGCTCAGCATTTTGACCACCGAAATTGAGTGTGGGTTTCTGCGGAGGATAAGGCGACACAGATTTACCGGGCTGGCCTTTGCCCTTGGAAAGATTCCGAACTTTCCGTTGTGTCCCCCTGTTTGCCTCATTAGCAGACATGTGAAATGGGGGGTTACACAAGGTGAGATCAAATTTCTCATCAGCTTTAATGATATTGCGAAAGATAGCATCGCTGTCTTTCTGCAAGCGACAACGAATCTTTGCTGAAAGATTGCGGTTCATTTTCACAATCTGCTCAGAGGTATTCACAGAAATGAGATTAATATCAGAACCAACAAAAGACCAGCCATAGCTTTGACTGCCAATAATCGGATAGACGCAGCTGGCTCCTGTACCGATATCCAAGACTGAAACCTTCTTCCCCTTGGGTACCTTACCGCCATTTTTTTTGGCCAATAGATCAGCAATGTAGTGAATATAATCCGCCCGTCCCGGTATCGCAGGACACAGATACCCTTCGGGAATATCCCAAAACTCGACGCCATAAAACTGTTTTAACAGCGCCTTGTTTAGAAGCTTAACGGCTTGAGGATTGCTGAAATCCATCGACACATCCTGTCGAGGCGTGAGTTGGGTAAAGGCCTCCAACTCAGGTTCCAAAGTCGTCAGTTTGGCGAAATCGTAGGGGGCATTGTGCGGGTTACGTGGGTGCAGATTGGTTTTTTTCATCAACAACTCATCAAGATAACAGGCTCAAGGGGCCATTGTACCCCGGCTGTGTCTTTATTGTCTTAGAATCAACGGTTGGCATGAATCGCACTAACTTTTCTTCAGCCCTCCCCTTAGCCCGGCCGCTGAAATCTGGTACTTCAGTTCCTCGTCGCTGACATGGGTATAGCGTTGTGTGGTGGTGATGCTCTGGTGGCCCATCAGCTTCTGTACAAAGCGTATATCAACCCCAGCATTTAGCAGTTCTGTCGCGGTGGAATGGCGACACATATGGGGTGTGGCGTGCTCCCCCATGCCACAGCGTTCACTCAGTTCTTTGAGCAGCTTGCGGATAAATTGCGTGGAGGCCGGTTTACCCCGGCTATTAAGCAGGAATTCTGAATGGTCTGGGAAAAACAATCGGCTGCGCAGGTATTGATAGGTGCCCAGCAGACGAATCAAGTCCTGATCGGGCAAGAAAACCTTGCGCTCTCTATGGCCTTTGCCTCTAATTTTGATCTGGCCATTAACAAGATCCAGATCTTGCAATGTAATCCCTACAAGCTCCCCTACTCGAATACCGGTACAGTAAAGAATCTCCATAGCACAAAGTGTTGTGAACTGATTAAAGTTGCCTTTCGATACAACACTATCCAGCTTCAACAGTTGCCTTTCGTGATAGGTACGCAGGCCGATATCCTGTCGTGCGCGGGTCATCAGAATCTGCAACTGATCAGTACTCAGGTTGCGTGGTAGCTGGTGAGGCAGCTTGATACGCAGATCGACTTTGTGGAAGGGGTTTATTTCGATCTGCTCATCAAACTCCAGCCAGCGAAACATGGCCTTCAGACAAGCAATACGACGTTTAACCGAACTGCTTTTCAAGCCCTCTTCAAATAGGTGCTGCACATAACCTGTAATCACATGTTTATCGATACGACGGATGCTTTTTCTGGCTCCGGCATAAGCGACAAAACGCTTCAGGTCAATCTCATAGGCTTTCAAGGAAAGATCTGACAGATTTTTATGGTAGCGGCAATAGGTCAGATATTGCTGAGTACTGGTGTGTAGGGTAGTCATCGGTATTTCAGGCTGATGTGACGGTATTTGTCGCAATCTTAGCTTCTTTATGAGCAAATATACAGTTCCTGAAAATAAAAATTAGAAAAATTAACTTTAATACACCTTTAGAGCCCCATACCGCTGTAAAATAAATCCTGAATAGGGAGTTAGGGTCTTAAATATGACAAAAAGTGAGTTACAGCAGGAAAAAATCAGGAGTTAAGGTTTGGGTATGTGGGCGTTTTGGTTTCAGCCTTGATCCCATTGCTCAACCAGTGGAGAAACTGGCGGGTATAAGTAACGCTAAGCCAAAATAGCATGCAAGAGGATGAACAGGACCAAATAAATAGGAAATAAGTGATAGCACACGGGAAGCATCACTTCCCGTATTGTTTGGTAATGGCCTTAGCCAGATTTTTATCAGATAACAGTTTGCTGAGTTTTTTAATCGAGACCCAGCAGCGCTGGCGCTGTTTTTTCTCCGGCCAACGCTTTAGCTTACTGCGCACCTCCATAGGATAGATAAAGACGCAACGCTTCTTTTTTTTGTGACCAGAGCAGGTATTCACCTTTAGGGTGTTCTTCTTATTGAGCCGACCTAACACTCCGGCTTCTTCATAAGCTTCCAGACGTGCGACGTCGGCATTGGAGAGTTTTTTCTCCTTTTTCCCCATTGGAATCATCCAGTGACCGTGACGTCTGGAGGTGACCAGGCACACTTGCGGTGCCTGGTTTTTCCTTTTCTTCAGGGGTAAGGCTGCAATGCGTTCTTTTACCATTGACTCAACCCTTAGCCGTTGTCGATCACCTGACCAATCTCGTCCCACAGCCCTTCGTAAGCTTTGCCGCCCGGAGTGCGTGGTGCAAAGCAAGCGACAGGTGATCTGTGTTCACCCATTTTTTCAATATCACTGGAGAAAGGAATCTGGCTCTCCAGCATATTTTTATAGCGGGTAGTCATGCGTTCTATGGTGTTTTTATGCAGATGCTTGGAACGCTGCACCATAGAGAAAAACGGATATACCGACTCGACCGGCAGATCTTTGTCACGGAAGAAATCCAGCAGCTGCTCATAGGTACGCTCCGACAGCGTGGTTGGAATAACCGGTACCACGATCATGCTGGAAGCTTTAAACACGGCTTCACTCAGGTAGCTCAGCGTCGGCGGACAATCCAGAATAATCAGATCATATTCATCTTTCAGGCCTTTCAGTACCTGTTTCAGGCGACGCTGACGCTTTTTCAGATCGCTTAACAACGGATCAAAATGACGGAAAGATTCATGAGCAGGAATAATATCCAGGTTGTCGTAATCCGATGCCTTAATCTGTTTTAACAGCTCTTCATAGGTATTAAAGAAGCGTTTGCCCCAGTTCTTTTTACTGGAGCGGACACGGAAATAGAACGACGATGCACCCTGGGAGTCCAGGTCAATCAACAGAGTACGCAACCCGGATTGTGCTGCCCAGTACGCCAGGTTTACTGAGGTTGCGGTCTTACCAACACCGCCTTTGATGCTATAGCAGGCAATAATCTTCATTGGGCACATCCTGTAGTTGTTGTCAGTTGCTTAACCAGTTGTTGTACATCGTCTGCCAGGAATGCTGCTAACTGATCGCATACCTGATCCCGTTCTTTTTGCTGTTTAATAAAGAGCACACCGGCCAGAGCGTGAACGGCAGCCTGAATCTCTTCGGATACTTTGTGGCTTTCCAGATACAGCTCCAGACTTTCCCTTTGCACCGAGTAATCGTTAAAACGGCCCAGATTATCCTGTAGACGTTTTAGCGCGCGTACCACGGTTTTGGTCTGCTCCTTGTCAAACAGCGGGCCAAAAAACTCCAGTAGGTAGCGCAGCTTTTTACAGTCCAAACGAATTTCATGCACTTCTTCATCCGGTGTCTGATCATGAACCTTCGCAGCATCTTGAGCGATCTGCTTATAACGCTTCAGAATGCGTTTGGCTGCAACGGCCTGAATACCCAGCTGACCTTTTTCGGTCGGGTTGCCTGGGCAAGCAGATAGGGTTTCTTCCAGTGCCTGAACCTTATTTTGATAAACCTGACTACGTAACGTGTTTGCAACCCGACGCTGTTCAGTGCGGCGCTCCTTGGCAAAGTGATCAAATAGCTCGTTCAGACCACCATGGAAATTCTCTGGCAGCAGATCCAGATAGTAATCCCGATCTTCCAGATAAACGTCCAGATCTCTCAAACGATTAGTGTTGCGGGCCAGATCCCCTAAAGCCTCCTTAAACCACTGGCTTTCATCAGTACCAACAAAGTTTTTCATCTGAGTAAACAGTGCACGCATCCGGCGTAAAGCTACGCGATATTGATGCAGAAACTCGCTATCCAAATCCTGAATAATACCCTCTTCATTGATGCGCACATTTTTCCACATTTTTTGCGCCATCTTGGCCACGGCCTCTGCGACAGGCAGCTCAGGTGCAACCTTAACCTTTGGCTTAGAGCGATATTTGCTGGGCTTAATCCCCAAGGATTGCAAGCTTAAGCGATACAGGTGATGCTGTGGGGTTTCCGGCTCCGCTTCCAGAATACAGCTGAGAGCCTGGCGATAGTCTTTGTCGTAGCCGCGCATACCGGTTAGTTGCCAGGTATCAGCATAACCGGAACGGGTAATCACCAGTTTGCAGACTTTTTTCTCATCTTCAAAATTACGCAGCGCAAAGTGGCGAATATTGGTTTCGACTTCCGCAATGGGTAACAAACGACGAATATCGAGCAACTCATACAGAGCACTTTTTAACTTAGGATTATTAAAGTCATTGGCAAATGCCGGATTAACTTCATCGGGGTAAACAGCACTGTCGTCACCTTGAATAAGGATGACTTGATTCTGCGGGTCACTGGCAAACAGCGCGTTGTTGCGCCACAAACGCCATTCAAAATCATCGTAGAAAGTGAGCGTATTATGTTCTTGCCCAGTAGGTTCCAGCAGAAACTGCCGTGTAAGTTGTTCTAGAATCTGGTCGCTTTTATCGGCGTCCTGAATCAGCCAGCTGGATTGTTTAATCATGGCACCTACTTCCGTTTTTTAAGTTTGATATGGCCGTCAAGATAATCTTCGATCAGTTGTTCAACAATTTTCTGAACACTGGTCTCTTCCTCAATTGCCTTGATCTTAAGGGCCTTCAGAGTCTTGCTGTTTAAGCGTAGAGAAGTGTTTTTCTTCCTTTCTGACTCTGTATTATCTGTATTTTCTTTACTCATGAGAGTCGACCTTTGCAATCATGAAAGAATGACGTCACCTATTATGCTAAAAAAAGCTTTGACTTCAAATTAAATGATTATGACAGCATCAGTAATTACGACTAATTGGGTTAGCATGGTTAACCACTGGATTAGTACGGTGAATTATTGGATTAGTACGGTGAATCATTGGATTAGCATCGTGAATCTTTGGGTTAGTATGGTGAATAAGGTGAGCCAACCCAATAATTTGGCACCTAATTATTTTACTTCGACTCATCGCCGCATCTCTCGCTTTAATCACGCGAATTGACGACTATCAGTAGACTCAATCCTTCATTCGACTAATATGGAGAAAAACTCTACTACTATAGAGAAAGACCCTTCTACGCCAGAGAGAGAAAATAAGATATGGCAAAACGTAATGGCGTTAACGATTCCAGCACGATTATTTCTACTGGTACAGAGATTGTTGGGGATTTGAGCTTTCGTGGCCATCTTCAGATCGATGGTTCAGTTTTCGGTAACCTGATTGCGGATGATCGCTCAAAAGCATCCGTTACTGTTGGAGATAAAGGGCGTGTTATCGGTGAGATATCAGTGCCTACGGTCACCGTCTCAGGCAGGATAACAGGGGATGTTCATTCTTGTGAAAACCTGGTTATCAAGGCTTCGGCTAATATTCAAGGCAATATGTATTGCAATATTATTGAGGTTGCCAGCGGCGCTGTTCTTGAGGGCAAGATGGGTAATATTTATCGAGGACTACCGGAAGAATGTCCAGCCATGCCTAAAAAAAGAACGCGTCCAAGAGACGTTGTAGGCTTTGACTTTAGCACTGCGTCAAAACATCAATAGCCCCAATCTACACCTAGCCTCCCACCAAAGGAGGCTAGGTGTCACAAATAGACCACAGAGCCATAGCTCTCATGGAGTACATTAAAACGATGCCAGACAAACTCTGTACTAGCTCAAACCGCTAGATCTCTGTCTTATCTTTAAAATCACACAGGTCCTCGATAATGCAGGAACCACAACGGGGCTTTCTGGCAACACAGGTGTAACGGCCGTGCAGGATCAACCAGTGGTGGGCGTCCAACTTAAATTCTTTTGGCACGTGGCGCAGCAAACGTTGCTCAACTTCATCAACATTTTTCCCCTTGGCAATACCGGTACGGTTAGAGACACGGAAGATGTGAGTATCTACGGCGATGGTTGGCTGGCCAAAAGCGGTATTGAGTACCACGTTAGCCGTTTTTCGACCAACACCCGGTAGTGCTTCCAGGTCCTTACGATTTTGCGGCACCTCTCCCTGGTGTTTGTCTAACAGGATGCGACAGGTTTTCATTACATTTTCGGCTTTGCTGTTATACAGGCCGATGGTTTTGATATAACTTTTCAGGCCGTCCAAGCCCAAATCTAAAATCGCTTGCGGCGTATTCGCGACAGGATAGAGTTTATCGGTGGCTTTGTTTACGCCCACATCGGTGGCTTGAGCAGACAGCAATACGGCAATCAGTAACTCAAACGGTGTACTGTAGTTCAGCTCGGTTGTAGGGGTTGGATTTTGATCTCTCAGGCGAGCAAAAATCTGCTGACGTTTTTCCGCGTTCATAATCTTTTTGGGTCTTATGCTGGGCACACTATCACTTATCTGGAAATGATAAGGCAACTATTGCTGCCTCAGGCAGTCAGATTAGGCGCATAGGCACCGCTTGGGTTCAGGTTGGCGCTATTATCTCAGTCCAATGGATGCGATCCAAGCCTGCGCTTAACAAAGTTGTTTGTTATGGTATAACATAGCTTTTTTACTGATGTATAATTTAGCTGGCAAATTTACCCCGTTTACAGCCCGTCCAATGGCAGGGAATAGAAAATGTTTAAGAAAGGTTTAATAGCGCTGGCTTTAACTGCCAGTGCGGGAGTACATGCTGAGAATTTTGCTGCCCACGAACATGGTGTGGCTAACCTGATGCTGTCTCAGGAAGGCAATGAAGTGATGGTAGAACTGGATGGTGCAGCTGATAGTCTGTTGGGCTTTGAACATCAGCCTAAGACTGAAGCACAAGAGCAAGCGGTTATTAAGCTGGTCAAACTACTGAATACTCCAGACAAGCTGACCTCTCTGGCCCAGAAATGCAAGCTGGTTGATACCCGTCTGGAGCTGCCGTTTGCTGTAGCTGAGCACAGCCATGATGATCATAAAGGGCATGATGACCACGACGAACATGACCATGATGAACATAACAAAGATCATGACCATGACGAACATGATCACGATAAACATAACCATGCCGGACACAAAGACACAACTCACTCCGATATCCGTGTCAGCTATCAATTTGATTGCAAAGGCCAGGATGTAGAGAATATCCAGATTAATCTGTTTGCAAACCTGCCTCACCTGGAAGAGTTAAGAGCTGAGGCTGTATCAGAGCGTCGCATTATGGTGGCGAATATGGATAAGGATGGAATGTTAAAGTGGTAAAAAAGACGGATTTAGATCAGGCGTTGATTCAATTAAAACAGATTTCCTTTGCCTGGCCTGGGTTAAAAGAACCCGTGCTGGCGCTGGATCAACTTGAGGTTATGCCTGGCGAACGTCTTTTTATCTATGGTCCCAGCGGCTGCGGAAAAAGCAGCCTGCTGTCGCTGTTAGCCGGTGTGGTTAAACCGGATCAGGGGCAGGTTAGGGTACTGGGACAGGCGCTTACCAACCTGTCCAGCGCTGCCCGGGATCGCTTCCGGGCAGACCATGTGGGCTTTGTTTTTCAGCAGTTTAATCTACTGCCCTATCTTTCAGTATTGGAGAATGTCACCCTGGCCTGTGACTTTTCTCCAGCGCGCCGAAACTATCTGAAGCGAAATAAGCTAGCAGCATTTGATGAGGCCAAACGCTTACTGACAAGGCTAAATCTGCCGGAGTCTTTATGGCAGGCTTCGGTGACTCAACTCAGTATCGGTCAGCAACAGCGTGTGGCTGTGGCCCGGGCCCTGATCGGTTCGCCGCCGATTATTATTGCTGATGAGCCAACTTCGGCACTGGACCGAAACAGTCGGGATCAATTTCTCGATCTGTTAACCACTGAAGCAGAAGCCAGTGGTGCCAGTCTGATCTTTGTCAGCCACGATGAACAGCTACAAAGCCACTTCTCCCGTATTATCTACCTGCCTGAGATTAATCAGGTTACGTCATCCTATATTGATAATTCTTCAACGACAGCACGTTAGATCGGACCTGATATGTTAACTACCTTACTGAATCTGTCGTTTAAAAGTTTGCTTAATCGACGTCTGACAGTTTTGCTGTCAGTGATTACCATCGCTTTTAGTATCTGTTTGCTGCTTACCGTCGAGCGGGTACGCACAGAAGCCAAGCTGAGCTTTAAGCAGACCATCTCAGGTACAGATCTGTTGGTGGGTGCGCCCAGTGGCGATATCCAGCTGCTACTCTACTCCGTATTTCATATGGGCAACGCCAGTAAAAATATCAGCTGGCAGCAGGTGGAGCAGATCCGTCAGATGCCAGAGGTGGCCTGGAGTATTCCGTTAGCATTAGGAGATTCCCATAGGGGATATCGGGTAGTAGGTACGGAAGTAGGCTATTTTGAACACTATAAATACGGTCGTAAGCAGTCGCTGGAATTCGCTGAAGGTAAAACCTTTGATGGTCTATATGAGGCTGTAATCGGTGCAGAGGTAGCGGATAAACTGGGCTATAAACCGGGCCAATCCATTGTGATCGCCCATGGCGTCGGTCGTACCAGCTTTAAAAACCACGACGACAAACCTTTTACCGTGGTCGGTATCCTCAAGCGAACCGGAACACCAGTCGATCGTAGTGTCTTGGTTAGCCTGGAAAGTATTGAAGCGGTACACGTGGGCTGGGGCGCACCGGATACGGGGCAGGATATTCGTGCCCGTTTAAGTCAACGCTTGCCTAAAAATCAGCAAGTGCTGACTGAAACTCAGCTGCAACCGCAATCGGTAACAGCCCTGATGGTCGGGGTGAAAAAGAAAACCCAAATCTTCCGTGTGCAACGCAAGCTGAATACGCAAAAAACAGAGTCACTACAGGCGGTGATTCCCGGCGTGGCACTACAGCAGATATGGCAATTGGTGTCGGTTGCTGAAAACGCCTTACTGATTGTGGCGGGCTTTGTGGTGGCCAGTGGTTTAGTCGGTTTAATGGCAGTCATTTTAACCGGATTAAATGAACGTCGACGGGAGATTGCGATCTTACGTACGATCGGGGCACGCCCCATTCAGGTGATGGGCCTGCTGGTGACCGAATCCTTGCTATTAACGCTAATGGGTATTTTACTGGGCACTCTGGTGTTTTATCTATTATTGCTGGTAGCCGCACCTGTGGTTTATCAGCAGTGGGGAATCTGGTTGCAGTTAGCCGGACTATCCTGGCGCGAGTTGCAGCTGCTGGGATTGATTGCTGCTTGTGGCATTTTAGTTGGAATCTGGCCAGGTTGGCGAGCTTATCGTATCTCGTTAACAGAAGGCCTGGCAGTGAAGCTCTAACAGTGCAGCTGCAGGAGACAAAGAGAACGAGAAAAAATAGCAGCAGGCTGAGACCAAAACCTGCTTCTTTAGGCACGCTAACATCAATATTTCTACCCTCTCCGGCCAGTGGCCGGAGAGGGTAGGGTATCAATGTCGAAAAACTTTTGTGCAGGTACTGAGAGGCTCAGGTTTATCTATTAGTGCTTTGTAATTATTATGTGCTTAAGTTTTGATCCGCCAAGTGCTGAGTCCATTTTTCTCTAAGGGTTATTATTTTGTTGCTATCGTTTATTCGCCAGATCGCTGTAAGCACTGCCTGTCTCTTATTGGCAGCGCTAATATCCGTATCATCCCCGGCTTATGCCACCTCTAAGCCGGAAGGTTTTGATCAACTATCCGAGCGTATTCAATCCCGCTGGAATAATAAATTACTGGATCTGGAGTGGGATGATCTGGTGCCTGATGGCTTTAGAGCCGATGCTATTCTGGATCAGTATGATCCAGAGAGGATCGCGCAGCTGACTGATGATGACCCTCTTATTCAGGAGATTATGGGGAAACTGGAAGAAGCTTATCGCTCTGCACCTGTTGTGGGTGCTCTGGACAGTCAACCTGTACGCTTAGGCGGCTTTGTTGTACCACTGGAAGTGACACCTGAGGGCATTACCGAATTTCTTTTAGTGCCATTTTTTGGCGCTTGTATTCACGTACCACCGCCACCATCAAACCAGATCCTCTATGTTAAAAGTGAAATCCCTGTCTCTGAAGATACACTCATGGATGCCGTATGGGTTAGCGGACGCATCTCTGTAGAAGGTGCAACCACTGAACTGGCACAAGCGGGTTATACTCTTTATGCCGAACATATCGTTCCAGTGGAATATTAACCTCAGCATAATAACCCGACAGGCCTTCACCTGAATCCACTGACGCCAACAACTCAATAACAAACTTTATCTGGCACAGATGGAGTATAGCTCTTACGCTAAAAGCTAAACTTCATAGAAAATAAATGACCAGGAGGTCTGTATGTTGTGGCAGCCGGTAATTGAATTCTGGTTTTTTGAACTCAAGCCTGAGCAGTGGTGGATAAAGGATTCAAAGCTCGATCAGATGATCAAGCAGCGTTTTGAAGCCTATCTTAAAGCCGCAATCAGTCATGAACTTGTCACGTGGCGGGATCAACCAAGAGGGCGCTTGGCAGAAGTGATTGTTTTGGATCAGTTCTCCAGAAATATTTATCGTGATACACCACAGGCCTTTGCCGCTGATGAGCAGGCCGTTGCCCTGACACTGAAAGCTATTGAGGTGGGCGATGACCAGTCCCTAACGGCTAATGAAAGATCTTTTATCTATATGCCGCTGATGCACAGTGAAGATCCTGATATTCATACCCTGGCAGTTGAGATGTTTACCCGATTAGGCAATGAAAATAATCTGCAGTTTGAACTTAAGCACAAAGAGATTATCGACCGCTTTGGCCGTTACCCCCATCGTAATGAAATACTTGGACGGGAATCTACACCAGAAGAGATTGAGTTTTTGAAACAACCGGGCTCTTCGTTTTAGTCATTTAATTTACCATATCAACTTGAGGTCTGAACAATAGATATAAATACACTTTTAACAGACTCTCTAACCAATATATTTGGAAGAGCGACTACAGCTTAAGCCACTGCTAACATCGTAAAATCAAGTACCTTTCCACTCTATCTTACAATCCTGCTGAACAAACACAAAAAAGCCCGGCATCAGGAAACCAGATACCGGGCTTTGTTTTTTCCGCTGGCATTCAATGCTTAAGTGAATAGCATTGAATGCTCAGGGTTGTAGCCAGTCACTTTATCAGTGATTAGATACGTGCAGCTGGGATAGCTTGAGGTGAAACGCTCAGATCTTCGCTTGGTGGAGCGAAAGACGTCAGGTTGATACCTTCAACGGCAGCTTTGTACTCTTCCAGAGTCGGGAAACGACCCAGGATAGTAGACAGTACAACCATTGGCGTAGAGCCCAGCAGAGACTCACCTTTCTTCTCAGTAGTATCTTCTACTACACGGCCCTGGAACAGACGGGTAGAAGTCGCCAGCACAGTGTCACCAGGTGCCGCTTTCTCCTGGTTACCCATACACAGGTTACAACCAGGGCGCTCCAGGTAAAGGATGTTCTCGTACTGAGTACGCGCTTCTTCTTTTGGATTTTCATCATCGAAAGTGAAGCCCGCGTATTTCGCCAGGATATCCCAGTCGCCTTCTGCTTTCAGCTCATCAACGATATTGTACGTTGGTGGCGCAACAACCAGAGGTGCGTTGAACGTGATTGGACCCTTTTTCTCCAGGTTACGCAGCATAGCAGCAATGATCTGCATATCGCCTTTGTGAACCATACAAGAACCCACGAAGCCCAGATCAACCTTACGGCCGTCGTAGTAAGACGCCGGACGAATCACATCGTGCGTGTAACGCTTGGAAACGTCTTCGTTGTTTACGTCAGGGTCAGCAATCATTGGCTCGTCGATTGCGTCCAGGTCAACAACCAGCTCAGCGTAGTACTTAGCGTTGTCGTCTGGAGCCAGAGCAGGTGCTTCACCGGATTTAACTTCAGCGATACGCTTGTCAGCCAGATCGATCAGACCTTGCAGCATGCCCGCTTCGTTTTCCATACCCTTGTCGATCATGATCTGAATACGGGACTTAGCCAGCTCCAGAGATTCGATCAGGGTTTCATCGGTAGAAATACAGATAGAAGCTTTCGCTTTCATCTCTGCAGTCCAGTCGGTGAAAGTGAAGGCCTGGTCAGCCAGCAGCGTACCGATCTGTACTTCGATGACACGACCCTGGAATACGTTTTCGCCGTTGAACTTCTTCAGCATCTGCGCCTGAGTGGCGTGTACGATGTCACGGAAGTCCATGTGAGGCTTCATAGCACCTTTGAAAGTTACTTTCACAGACTCAGGGATTGGCATTGCCGCTTCACCCGTGGCCAGAGCGATTGCAACAGTACCGGAGTCAGCACCAAACGCAACACCTTTAGACATACGGGTGTGAGAGTCACCACCGATGATAATCGCGCGGTCGTCAACGGTGATGTCATTCAGTACTTTGTGAATAACGTCAGTCATAGAGTGGTAAACGCCTTTCGGGTCACGTGCAGTGATTACACCGAATGCGTTCATAAACGCCATCAGCTTAGGCGTGTTTGCCTGAGCTTTCTTGTCCCATACAGACGCCGTGTGACAACCGGACTGGAATGCACCATCAACGCTTGGAGAGATGGTAGAAGCAGCCATCGCTTCCAGTTCCTGACAGGTCATAGGACCAGTAGTATCCTGAGAACCTACGATGTTCACTTTAACACGAACGTCAGAACCGGCGTGCAGAGGCGTTTTAGACGTTACACCCACCGCATTACGGTTGAAGATCTTTTCAACAGCAGTCAGACCCTGACCGTCATGAGAGATCTCTTTAGACGCAGCATAAACAACAGGAGCTTCGACACCCAGAGTTTCAGCAGCGAAAGTTTGCAGTTTCTTACCGAAGGTTACTGCATAAGAACCGCCCGCTTTCATAAATTCCACTTTTTGTGGTGTGAAAGCATCAGATACGTCAACCAGCTCTTTATCGCCGTTATACAGCTTCTTAGCTTTAGTATCGATCGTCAGAACGGTGCCTGTTGCAACGGAGTAGGCCTCTTCCAGTACTGGATCGCCATTTGCGTCACGTACGATTTCGCCGTTCTCGTCAGTTTTCTTAACCCAGTTTTTCAGATCCAGACCGATACCGCCGGTTACACCCACAGTGGTCAGGAAGATAGGTGCGATACCGTTAGTACCCGCTACAACCGGCTTGTTGTTAACAAACGGGATGTATGGAGAAGTTGGCTCACCCGCCCACAGTGCAACGTTGTTTACACCGGACATACGGGAAGAACCTACGCCCATGGTGCCTTTCTCAGCGATCAGCATCACTTTAGCATTAGGGTACTTCTTGCCTAACTCAACGATCTCTTGCTGAGCTTCAGGAGAGATCATGCACTTGCCGTGTAATTCACGGTCAGCACGGGAGTGGGATTGGTTACCCGGAGACAGCAAGTCAGTAGAGATATCACCTTCAGCAGCGATATAGGTCACTACATCGATCTTCTCTGGGATATCATCCAGCTTGGTGAAGAACTCAGCTTTTGAGTAGCTTTCCAGAATCTCTGTCGCGATGGCATTACCCGCTTTGTAGGCGTCTGCCAGACGGGTTGTATCAGAGTCGTACAGGAATACCTGAGACTTCATGATTTCGCCAGCCGCTGCCGCTTGAGCGTGATCAGACAGTGCGATATCCAGCAGCGCTTCAACAGAAGGGCCGCCTTTCATGTGAGACAGCTGCTCCAGAGCAAACTCAGGAGAGATCTCTGCCACTGTTTCAGCACCAGTAACGATGTCTTTCAGGAATTTAGCTTTAACACCTGCTGCAGGTGTCGTACCTGGCAGAGTGTTGTAGATGAAGAAGTTTAGAGAAGCTTCGCGCTCTGCATTACCAGTGTCTTTGATCTGGGCAATGATTTCAGATAGCAATTCCGCGCTGTCGATTGGCTTAGGGTTCAGGCCTAGGTCGTTTTTACGAACCTCAATTTCTTCCAGGTAATCAGAATAGTAACTCATAGCGTCAAACGTCTCACTTAAATCTAGTTATGATTTGTGGAGCGGATTATAAGAATAAAGTGGCTATCAGCTCAATGAAAACTCTTTAAATGAAGCGAAAAGTCGACAAATTTTAGACAAAAGTACTAAAACTCCGTGCGTTCCAGACAGGTAATTTAATTAAGATCTAAATAAAAACTCACTGAAAGCCTTAAGGGCATAGAGGCCTGTAGCCTAGCCTGAAACGCTCAATCATGTACTCAATGCGACATAGCCTTTGCCGCTTTTATCGCTTAAAAACGCACCTCAAAGGATTCAAAGCACACCTCTCAAGCCCTAGTTTATAGCAATCATACGGATGATAATCCGTATTGAAAAAGCCTTATTTCAATGCTGTTCATACAAAACTCTCCAGTCACACTGAGCTATATAAATCCATTCAATCCGCCTTCAAAATTATTCAAGCAGACGCATAAACACTAGAAAATAGTCTTAGATTGTATGAAGTTCAGACTAAAGTCTGCCGTCAAAACTTGCTTTAAGGCATTTTATGGCTAATATTGTCGACAATCTTGACGTGATAATAATTTATGTTGCAAGACATAGCGGTTCGTTTGACGGCTGAAAATACGGCTAACCTGGAAACCGGGCAGCTCTGGTAGCGACCAACGGTTCTGGTAATTTCCAGAAACTCATGTAATGACCAGAAGCTCGTGCAAAAAAGGTTGTAGCTTCAGCAACGTCCTCTCTGCGAAAGGTATAAAAAATGACAACTCCAATAAATTTCGATCCATCCCGTTCGGTTAGAACGCTCCCAGGCACCACCCACAGCTACCATAGCCTTCCTGATACCGCTGAACAGTTTGGTATCAAGCTGGATGAACTCCCTTTTTCTCTTCGTCCTATCCTGGAAGGGATCGCCCGTAATGTGGGTCAAAACGGCGTAACCGCTGAGCAGGTTCAGGCGCTGGGTGGCTGGACTGAACATCAGGGCAAGCAGCCGATCGAAATTCCTTTCACAGCGGGTCGTGTAATTATGCACGACCTGAGTGGCACACCTGCTATTGTTGATTTTGCCGCGATGCGTTCAGCAGTTCAGCGTATGGGCCTTGATCCTGCGATTATTGAGCCTCTGGTACGTGCGGATCTGGTGATCGATCACACGGTGACTATGGATAATACCGGCAGCCCGGCGTCTCTAAGGATCAATGGCGAGCTGGAAGCAGCCCGAAACAAAGAACGTTATGCCTTCCTGAAATGGGGCGCGCAGGCGTTCAACACCATCCGTATTATTCCGCCACAAACCGGTATTGTGCACCAGGTGAACCTGGAATATCTGGCACAAGGCTATCTCCATATGAATGGTCTGATGATTCCGGATACGCTGATCGGTATGGACAGTCATACGCCAATGGCGAACGCCCTGGGTATTGTCGGCTGGGGTGTGGGCGGTATTGAAGCCGGTGCTTCCATGCTGGGTCAGCCGATGCAGATGCTGGCACCTGAAGTAGTCGGTGTTGAGCTGACAGGCGCGCTAAGAGAAGGCGTAACCGCAACAGATCTGGTACTGACCATCACCGAGATGCTGCGTAATTTCCCTGGCGGTGTCGTTGGTAAGTTTGTTGAATACGTAGGTGAAGGTTGTGCCAACCTGTCCCTGCCGGATCGTGCAACCATCGCCAATATGTCGCCAGAATATGGCGCAACAATGGGCTTCTTCCCATTTGATGAAGTCTCTGCTGAATATATGAAAGCCACCGGTCGTGACGGTGAACTGCCACTGGAGTTCTATAAAGCACAGAACATGGCCTGGACCCCGGGTCAGGCGCTGCCGAAATATACCGATCTGCTTCAGCTTGATCTGTCCACAGTTGAGCCTTCTGTCGCAGGTCCAAAACGCCCTCAGGACCGACTGCCCCTGGCTGAGATTGGCAATGTCTTCAGAAAAGCCGCCGCTGAAGGCGACCGTAATCCTGAAGTGGTTACCGTAACGCCAATGAAGGCAGATGAAGCGGGTATTTTCCAACCCCAGCCAGAAAGAGAACTAAAAGACGGCGATATCGTAATTGCCGCTATTACGGCCTGTACCAACACCTCTAACCCTGGCTTGCTGATTGCTGCGGGTCTGCTGGCCAAGAAAGCCAATGAGCTGGGCATGAAGGTACCGGCTGGCGTTAAAACCTCTCTGGCTCCGGGGTCACCGGTGGCCACCGATTTCTTAACTAAAGCAGGACTGCAACAGCATCTGGATGCCCTGGGCTTTAATACCGCCGGTTACGGTTGTACCACCTGCGTGGGTAACTCGGGACCTCTGGCACCAAGCATCGAAGAAGCGCTGCAAAAGCACGATATTATCGCGGCGTCTGTGCTGTCCGGTAACCGTAACTTTGAGGGTCGTGTACACCCGGATGTGGATACCAACTTCCTGATGTCACCCCCGTTGGTTGTGGCGATGGCGATAGCCGGTAACGTTAATATTGATGTCATGACCCAGCCTATTGGTCAGGACGCCAACGGCAACGATGTGTTCCTGAAAGATATCTGGCCAAGCAACGCTGAAATCACTCAGACCATGCAAGAGTGTATGGACCCGAAAGCCTTCCGTGAGACCTATGAAAACTCTCTGGATGGCCCTGAGACCTGGCAGAACCTGGAGTCCCCGACAGGCCCTGTGTATAAATGGGATGCGGAGTCAACGTATATTCAGGAGATCTCCTTCTTTGACGGTTTCTCACTGGAAACACCAGAAGACTCTCTGAGCAATATCTCAGGCGCGCGTATGCTGGTGATGTGTGATGACAACACCACCACCGACCATATCTCGCCGGTAAGCCGTATCCGCCCGGATTCTCCTCCAGGGGAATACCTGAGTTCACAGGGTGTTGCTGACGAAGATATGACCTCTCTGGGCGCACGTCGTGGTAACCACCATGTGATGCTGCGTAGTATTTTTGGCAACGTAAAAGCCAGAAACCTGTTGCTACCGGGCACCACTGGCGCAGTAACTAACTATTACTCGGCTGACGCGGCTCCAGCGCAGATGTCTATTTACGATGCCGCTGAGCGTTACCGTGCAGAAGGCACCTCGACCGTTGTCTTTGGTGGTAAGCTGTATGGCACAGGTTCATCCCGTGACTGGGCAGCCAAAGGGCCTGCACTGCTGGGTGTAAGAGCCATCATCGCAGAGAGCTTTGAGCGTATTCACAAATCCAATCTGGTGGGTATGGGCGTTCTGCCGCTGCAACTGCCTGAAGGCGTGACACGGGCGTCTCTGAACCTGGATGGCACAGAGACCTTCGATCTGAACGGTATTGATACGCTGGAGCCACGCGGCACTGTCGCACTGACCATCAACAGAGCGGACGGCTCATCACAGCAGATTGAACTGACCTCTCGTGTGGATACCTCATCTGAGCTGGATCAGATCCGTCATAAAGGCATTCTGCCGATGGTGCTGCGCGATATTATCGCGTCGAATTCATAACACCAAACCAAATAAGCTTTTGTAGGTCGGAAAAGCCGCAAGGCGCCTTCCGACAATTTTCTGGTATATATAGGGGCTTTGTCGGATGGCGCTTCGCTTATCCAAGCCTTGTATCTCTCCGGAAATCAGGGTTAGCTACCTTGATTACCCATAGAGTCCGGTGATGTTGAATCCAACCTTAGTGCTTGACGCTATTGTGTAGATAAACGCCCGGACTCTAATTTTCTCATATATTGAATGGTATCCAAGCGCCCTGATCAATCAGATGATGCTGTATGTATAAGGGAAATAACCGAGATGAACGTATCCATAGGCATTGATGTCAGCAAGATATAGACGATCATATTGATCGTTATCCACCTCTGAAGAAAAACCGGGAATTGTTAGAAACAACAAAGGGGCCAGAAGGCCCCTCAATAAACGGATCAATATTCAACCAAATACTTTAGGTAAGCAGGTACTTAACCTCGTTTCACCGCAGTAGGTTCATTAAGTTCAGCCTGTTTGTTTAAGGCTTCAAACACCGGGTTAAACGCTGGGCGATCCACATAACGACCGGCACCCTGTACCGCTTTTAACTCGCCATTGGCCCACACTACTTTGCCTCGGCTGATGGTGTGGGATGGAATGCCTTTTACTGTTCTGCCTTCAAAGATATTGAAATCCACATTCTGATGGTGCGTTTTCGCGGAGATAGTACGCGTACCCTCTGGGTCCCACACGACGATATCGGCGTCGGCACCTTCAGAAATGGAGCCTTTCTGCGGGTAGATATTAAAGATCTTGGCAGCATTGGTGGAGGTGGCGGAAACAAACTCGTTCATGGTCAGCTTACCGGTGTTCACGCCTTCATCCCACAGTACGGCCATACGATCTTCGACACCGGCAGTGCCGTTAGGAATCTTGGTAAAGTCATCTTTACCGGCAGCTTTTTGCTCGGCACAGAAGGCGCAGTGGTCCGTTGCTGTGGTCTGGAGATTACCACCTTGCAGACCTTTCCACAGTGCGTTTTGGTGTTCCTTCGGACGGAACGGTGGACTCATGACGTGAGCGGCAGCAAACTCGAAGTCTTCATTACGGTACACACTGTCGTCAATACAAAGGTGACCGGCCAGCACTTCGCCGTAAACCCGTTGGCCATCGTTACGGGCGCGGGTAATGGCATCAACGGATTCTTTACAGGAGACGTGTACTAGGTAGATGGGGACATCCATCACCTGAGCAATCTGGATCGCGCGGTTGGCCGCTTCACCTTCAACAATGGGTGGACGGGACAGCGGGTGACCTTCCGGGCCGGTAATGCCTTTGTTCAGCATCTCTTGCTGCAGCTGGAACACCAGTTCGCCATTCTCTGCGTGTACCGTTGGCATAGCACCCAGCTCCATACAGCGCCGGAAGCTTTTCACCAACACTTCATCATCGGCCATGATGGCGTTTTTGTAGGCCATAAAGTGCTTAAAGCTGTTGACGCCGTGTTCTTTCACCAGAGTTTCCATATCCGCATGCACGGATTCATCCCACCAGGTGATGGCGACATGGAAGCTGTAATCGGAAGCGGATTTTTCTGCCCAATCACGCCATTTATTGTATGCCTCTAACAGTGGCTCTCCTGGCGCGGGAATAACAAAGTCGATAATGGTGGTATTACCCCCGGCCAGACCTGCGGCGGTGCCGGTGTAAAAATCATCGCTGGCGACAGTGCCCATAAAAGGCAGCTGCATATGAGTGTGGGGATCGATACCGCCCGGCATTACGTACTGGCCGGAGGCATCCACGACTTCTGCCGTGGAGGGTACGTCAAGATTCTGCCCAATCGCGACGATTTTGCCTTCTTCACAATACACGTCGGCCTGAAAGGTGTGATCAGCGTTAACAATGGTGCCATTTCGGATAACAATAGACATGGCTTGTCTCCTCAATTCGGTAGAATTGCCAAAGCAGAATCTGCTCTAACGTATTGAATTTGTTGTTGGTATAGAACGTTGATAGTGACTTTTTATATAGATCCGTGGGGTTGCTTCGCCTCCTACGTGTTGTAGGAGGCGATCAAGTTATTCCGCTTGAGCCACCATGCTAGGGTTGTTGGCTGTCAGCGTTTTGGCGCAGAACCAGTAGATGATGCCGCCCAGGATGGAGCCGGTGAACCAGCCGTACTGATAGAACCAATTCAGCTGGCCGGAAGTGATAGAGAACAGGGTCAGCAGTACCGGCACCGCAAAGGCGATCAGGCCGTTGGTATTAAAACCGCTATAGATACCCTGTTTTTTGTACAGATCCGGCAGGCTCAGTTCCTGACGTTTCACCACAAAGTAATCCACAATCATAATGCCTGCGATAGGACCCAATAGTGAGGAGTAGCCCAGCAGCCAGCCGCTGTACATGGCTTCCACACTGACATCAGATTCGATCCAACCCAGCTTTTTCAGTAACTCCCAAGACATTAGCAGTACACCAATTAAACCGGTCAGCAGTACGCCTCGGGTTTGGTTGATCTTCTTAGGGGCTACGTTTTGGAAGTCATTGGTGGGGGATACGATGTTAGCTGCGGTATTGGTTGATAAGGTCGCGACAATAATAATGATCATTGCAACCACCACCCAGAATGGGTTTTCGATTTTACCGATCAGGGTGACCGGATCAGAAATCGTTTCACCCACCAATGTGGTAGAGGCTGCAGTGAGCACTACACCCAGTGCGGCAAAGAAGAACATGGTTAGCGGCAGACCGATAATCTGACCGGAAATCTGATCTTTTTGCGAGCGGACATAACGGCTGAAGTCGGGGATGTTCAGGGACAGAGTGGCCCAGAAACCGACCATGGCGGTAACACCGGCAAAGAAGTAGCCCCAGAAAGAAGCGCCTTCAGGGCGGTTAGCAGGAATCGCCAGCAGTTCAGCGTAAGAGATTTTAGGACTGGCCCACATCATCAGGCCGATACCTACGGCTAACAGCAGAGGTGCGGCTAAGGTTTCCAGAATCTTAATGGATTCTGCACCCTTAATCACGATATAGAGGTTCAGCACCAGGAAGGTAAAGAAGCCGATCACTTCCCCTGTACCGCCTAAGGACTCCCAGCCGGGCACCAGATTAGACAGCAGGATATGGATCGCCAGGCCACCAAACATGGTTTGAATACCAAACCAGCCACAAGCCACTAACGCTCGAATCAGACAGGGAATATTGGAGCCGACCATACCAAAGGAAGATCGTAGAAGGACAGGAAAGGGGATACCAAATTTGGTTCCGGGAAATGCATTCAGAGTCAGTGGGATCAGTACAATAATATTGGCTATTAGAATAGCCATTAACGCTTCCATGACCGACAAACCGAAGTAGGCGGTTAATACGCCACCCAGGGTATAGGTCGGCACACAAATAGCCATCCCGACCCACAATGCCGCAACATTCCACACATTCCAAGTCCGATCTTTGACTTGAGTGGGTGCAATATCGTCATTGTAGTGATTGCTACTTGTGACGTCAGAGCCAGCATTAAGCTCGTAGAATTCGCCCACCTTAACGGCGGTTGATTCGGCTGATGTGCTCTTCATTATTATCTCCTCTTATTGTTATTTTTAAGGCCCGGGGCGGGTCTTAACCTTGTAAAGAGTTTTATACGGTTTGTTTTTTTACCGTATGGTCAATATAAGGATTGAAAAAACATCTGGCAAACACATTTTTTTCCAGATGGTAAAAGTAAGGCAGCAATAATCATCTAACCACTTGAAATATAAGTATTTAATTTTTTTAAAAGCAAACGATAGCAAGCGTGTTAGCAGAATGCCGGAATTTGAGTCGACATTTGCTCCCCAGAGTTAGTATCGATGCGCTGCTGTAAAGCTGAGAGGTAAGCAGAAAGCACCAGATTGGGCGTGATCTCTTTATGGGTCAGCGCTGCATAGGGTGTAACAAAACTAAACTGCGACGGCAGCAGGGGTTTCATCTGCCCGCTATCCACCCATTTGCTGGCTAAGTGAGTGGGCAGGTAGCCAATATAACAACCGGTGAGAATCAGAAAGGCGACCCCTTCCCGATCAGATGCCTGAGCACTGCGTTTGAACTGTTGCAGATGTTTCCAGATTTCGGCGGGTTGCTGGTAAGAGGGAGAAACCAGCTCACACTGGGTGATGTGTTCAGGAGTAATCTCGTGATCGGCCAGGTGAAACAGGGGGTGTTCGTGACTACAGTACAGGTTGGACTCTTCATCGTAGAGATGGATGTAGTTCAGTCCGGGGTTAATATTGAACACCGGGGCTACACCGATCTGAATCCTGCCATCCAGTAAGCTCTTGATCACTTCATTGGCTGGTATCATTTCGATATTGACGTTCACCTCCGGCGCTTTCAGTTTCAGGGATTTGAGGGAGTTGGTGATCAGCATTCTGGGCAGGGTAATCAGGGAGTCGGTGATACCGATATCCAGATTGCCCTTCAGCTCAGAGTGAATACTGCTGATGCTCTGTTGGAATTCCTGATGGGATGAGAGCAGTTTTTGCGTCGCCAGATAGACTTGCTTACCTTCATCCGTGAGAGAGAAGCCACTGCGCCCTCGGTTACACAGTTTAAGCGACAAGCGCTGTTCCAAGTCAGACATGGCGATACTGATTGCGGCCCGGCTGATATTCAGCTCCGCCTCTGCCGCTGAAAAACCACCACAATTGACCACCGTTTTGAAGATTCTGATCATCCGGATATCGGCACCAGCGATATGCCCCATCACTTTCTGCTTTGTCATACACACCTCGGCTCAGGGTTAACGGGTTTGTACATTTCTGGTTATAGAATATACATTGTTTTTACCAAATGGTAAGTATTAGGTTAACCCAAGGTAAGATCTTTGGAATTTAACCTCTGTTGCGTGAGTTGGATTATGTGAAAACGCAATGTCGGCTCTGTCGTTAAAAGTCAGTAAAAGTCGGTAAGAAATAATAAGAAAGCCTTGTTAGAGGTGTGAGACATGTCTGAATTCGATACTAATAGCGCTGCCGGGATGACCCGTGAGCAACTGGAAGCCTACTGGATGCCTTATACGGCAAACCGCCAGTTTAAAGATGATCCGAGAATGTTTGTCGCGGCCAAAGGGGCTTATTTAACCGATGCCAATGGTCGTCAGGTGTTTGATGGTCTATCCGGTTTATGGACCTGTGGTGCCGGTCACTGCCGTCCTGAAATTGCCGAAGCCGTGGCTAAGCAGCTGAACGAACTGGATTACGCACCAGCATTCCAATATGGCCATCCCAAAGCGTTCGAGTTAGCCAATCGAATTACAGAGCTGACTCCCGAAGGCCTGGATTATGTCTTTTTTACCGGTTCAGGTTCAGAAAGCGCCGATACCTCATTAAAGATGGCCCGGGCCTACTGGCGCAAAAAAGGTCAGCCCACTAAAACCAAGCTGATCGGTCGTGCCAAGGGTTATCACGGTGTGAACTTTGGTGGCTTTAGTGTCGGTGGTATTGGGGCTAACCGTACCCTTTATGGCCTGGGTGTTGATGCGGACCATCTGCCCCATACGATGTTAAAAGAGAATGCTTTTACTAGAGGCATGCCGGAAACCGGAGCTGATAAAGCCGATGAGCTGCTTGAGCTGATCGCGTTACACGATGCCTCCAATATTGCGGCGGTGATTGTCGAGCCGATGGCCGGGTCTGCGGGTGTTATTCCACCACCTAAAGGCTATCTGAAACGTCTGCGTGAGATCTGTGATCAGCACGATATTCTGCTGATCTTTGATGAAGTGATCACAGGTTTTGGCCGTATGGGCTCCTATACCGGGGCAGAAGAGTTTGGCGTTGTGCCGGATATGATCAATGTCGCCAAGCAGCTGACCAATGGGGCGGTACCCATGGGTGCTGTGATTGCCAAAGCCGATATCTATCAGACCTTTATGGATAATGGTGGCCCGGATTATATGATGGAGATCCCCCACGGCTACACCTATTCCGGTCACCCTGTGGCTTGTGCTGCGGCGCTGGCATCCCTGGATATTCTGAAAAATGATCACCTGATTCCACGGGTGAAAGAGATGAGCCCTCTCTTTGAGCAGGCGCTGCATAGCCTTAAGGGTACAAAATATATCACCGATATCCGCAACTACGGCTTAGCCGGTGGTATCACCATTGAATCCGCACCGGGTGAACCCGCAAGACGTCCCTACGAGATCGCCATGAAGTGCTGGGAGAAGGGCTTCTATGTCCGTTATGGCGGCGACACCATTCAGCTTGGTCTGCCTTTTATCACTGAACGTGACGAGATCGATAACGTGATCAACGCCATTGGTGAGTCCATTTTAGAGCTGGGCTAACGTCTTTTAATTCCAGCATTTATGCCTGTTTGGTAGGTAATTGTAGGTTGGAAAAGCCATAAGGCGCCTTCCGACAATAGCCGAATATTGAGATCAGTGTCGGATGGCGCTCCGCTTATCCGACCTACTTAATATCCAACCTGATTGCAAAGTGCTGTAGGTTGGAAAAGCCGCAAGGCGCCTTCCGACAATGGCTTGAGTATTGAGACCTGTATCGGATGGCGCTCCGCTTATCCGACTTACTGACATATCCAACCCGCTCTACCAAGAAACTGATTAGGAAAAGTATTCGGGAAAAACACTGGTATTGAGTTGCCGAATACCCAAACAAAATACGCATATTATTGAGGTTACTATGGAAACTTTAGGTCATTTAATCGACGGCAAACTATCCACACAAGCGGCGCGTACTCAGGACGTTTTTAACCCATCCACCGGTAAAGTCAGCAAGCAGGTGGCGCTGGCTTCCGTTGAAACCGTTGAAGAAGCAATTGCCGCTGCAGAGCGTGCCTTCCCGGCTTGGCGTAATACCCCGGCGGCGAAACGTGCCCAGATTATGTATCGCTTTAAAGCACTGCTGGAGCAACATGCGAAAAAGACCTGCAAACTGGTGGGTGAAGAGCACGGCAAGATCGCTCACGATGCAGCAGGTGAGCTACAGCGTGGTATCGAAAACGTGGAATACGCTTGTGGTGCGCCAGAGCTGTTAAAAGGTGAGCATAGCCGTAATGTAGGACCGGGTATCGATTCCTGGAGTGAATTCCAACCGCTAGGCGTAGTCGCCGGTATCACACCGTTTAACTTCCCGGCGATGGTACCACTGTGGATGTACCCTATGGCCATTGTGTGCGGCAACACTTTTGTCCTGAAGCCATCGGAACGTAACCCAAGCTCCACCATGTTCCTGGCGGAGTTGCTGCATGAGGCCGGTCTGCCACAGGGTGTACTGAACGTGGTTAACGGTGATAAAGAAGCCGTTGATGTCCTGCTGACCGACGAGCGTGTTAAAGCCGTAAGTTTTGTGGGTTCCACACCGATTGCGGAATATATCTATTCTACCGCCAATGCCAATGGCAAACGCTGTCAGGCTCTGGGCGGCGCGAAAAACCACGCCATCGTTATGCCAGATGCCGATATGGATAACGCAGTTAACCAGCTGTTAGGTGCGGCGTTTGGCCCCTCCGGTGAGCGTTGTATGGCGCTATCTGTCGCGGTAGCCGTTGGTGATGAAGCGGCGGATGCGCTGGTATCCAAGTTAAAAGAAGCGATGCAACCGCTGAAAGTGGGTGCCTACAGTGATAGCAGCAATGACTTTGGTCCTGTGATCACCCAAGCCCATATGGAAAAAGTGAACGGCTATATCAACAGTGCAGAAGCTGACGGTGCTTCTGTGGTGGTTGATGGTCGTAATCCTCAGGTAGCTGGTTTTGAAGGCGGTTTCTTTGTTGGTGCAACGCTGATCGATAACGTCACCACTGAAATGAACAGCTATCAGGAAGAAATCTTTGGTCCTGTTCTGCAGGTGGTACGTGCTAACAGCATGGAAGAAGCGATGCAGATGATCAACGATCACGAATACGGTAACGGTACCTGTATCTTTACCCGTGATGGCGAAGCCGCCCGTTATTTCTCCGATCATATTCAGGTGGGCATGGTGGGTATCAACGTACCACTGCCAGTGCCTGTGTCATATCACAGCTTTGGTGGTTGGAAACGCTCCTTGTTTGGTGATCTGCACGCTTACGGTCCTGATTCTGTTCGTTTCTACACTAAGCGTAAAACCATCACTCAGCGTTGGCCGTCCAGTGGTGTACGTGAAGGGGTGTCTTTCTCTTTCCCTAGCTGATCTCCCGATTTATCAGTCGGTTATATATAGCGAGACGTTAGCTTTATCGCCATGGCTAGCTTCATTCGCAATGACTGGCTTTATTCGAAATAAATTGCACCGCTAAACCGCATTGTTTAGCGGTCAATAAGCAGCGCCCTTCTGCTGCCCTTTTGGCTCTTTTCTCTTCCCTAACACATCGAGGAAAGAGCCATTTTTAAAGCAATCAGCGCTCAACAAAAGCTTCTCTGTAGCACAGTGCCGTGTTCTACAGCGATAGGCTGAAGCAGATCGAAGTGCTTTTTTGTGTCGCCAATTGCTTGTTTATTCGTTTGTTGTACCGCTATACCGCTCGAATGGGTGCCCATATTTAATCGCATATGGAAGACCTGTCTCTACTTATAACCAACTATTAAAAACAGATGAGATCTCAGATGAAAATTAAAACAAAGATCCTTGGAGCCCTTGGTTGTGCTTTTTCCTTAGCTTCAGTGCCGGCATCAGCTGAGCAGATATGGAGTGATTTTAGTCTTAGCTACTTATACGGTGAAGACTATGAAGTGGTGGATGATACCCAGAAGACCGTGACCGTTGAGCATGCCAGTGGCCATAACTGGGGGGATACCTTCTTCTTCGTTGATTGGCAGAAATCTGACGACGGCGATACCTCGACCTATTTTGAATTTTCGCCCCGTCTGAGTCTGGGTTATGTGACTGGCTCTGATCTCTCTTTTGGCATTGTTAAGGATGTCTATCTGGCGGGCACCTGGGAAAGTGGTGCGGGCTTTGATAACTACCTGACCGGTGTTGGCTTTAGCTTTGATCTTCCTGGCTTCCAATACGCCAATGCCAACTTCTACTACGCCAAGAACGATAATACCGATAACGATCTGATGACTACACTGACCTGGGGTGTGCCTTTCACCCTTGGTAATGCAGACTTCCTTTACGATGGCTTTATTGATTGGTCCAGCGCTGAATCAGACCACGCCGCTGAAACTAACTTCACCTCTCAGCTAAAATGGAATGCAGGCAAGCTGATGGATACCAAAGCTCCGCTTTATGTGGGTATCGAATACTCTCACTGGAGCAATAAGTATGGTATTAAAGGTGCGGATGAGCGTAATCCATCGTTACTGTTAAAGTGGCACTTCTAATAGTCTACAGCTAAATCGTCTGGCCTTTCAGGCCGCTATAAAGCACCAAACCATGACAAGCACCGTAATGGCTCATGCTATTACGGTGCTTTTTTATGGCTAAGTCGAGGCAGTGAGAAATGGAAGCTAATAAAAGGCAATGATAAAAGCCCGAGACAACAGACAAAAGCCAGAGAGAAAAGCCGAAGGAGAAAAAAGTATAAGACAGAGGAAAGGCTGGGAGCCTCGCAGTTATTGGGCGAGGAGAAAAACGGAAGCTCCCAGATACTGGTAAATCAGGCTTAGCCCACCCAGGCTCCAATCAAGGGCGATAGATCGGTTTCAAGCTCATCTATACGTGAAGAGATATCGTCAGATAGATAGCGATTAGGCAGATTTCTATATGACGGGTAAATCGCCAGGCGTTCCTTTAACTGGCAACCGCATTCTGAAGTTTTAAATTCCAGTGACTTGATCTGCGGCCAGGCCCGTTCGGGATTAATATGGTCGATGGTCAGTGGGGATACGCCACCCCAGTCGTTAATGCCTGAGCTGACATAATCCCTGTAATGATCCTGTAGATTAGGCGGTGCCTGAATACTAATGGTTGGGTCGAGAATCAAGCGAGCCACAGCTAAGGTTTTTAGCATATCCTCATGGCTGGGTTCAGGCGCATTTTCCATCGCTGTGCCCGGCTTAGCCTTGAAGTTCCGAATAATCACTTCCTGGATATGACCGTATTTCTGATGGATCTCGTTTATTGCAAACAGGCTATCCACCCGTTCCCGCCAGGTTTCACCAATGCCAATCAGAATACCTGTGGTAAAGGGCACATCATGTTTACCAGTCCACTCCAGAGTACGGATACGTTGCAGCGGCACCTTATCTGGACAGGCATAGTGGGCCTGGCCTTTTTGCAGTAACCTACGACTGATGTTTTCCAGCATCATACCCATACTGGCGGACACAGGGCGCAGCTTAAGCACCTCTTGTTCTGTCAGCGAACCGGCGTTAACGTGAGGCAGAAGGTTGGTGTTCTCAAGCACCAGACGGCACATATCGTAGAGATAATCGACTATGGTGCTGTAACCTCTTTCCTCCAGAAACTGACGCGCTTCCGGGTAGGTCTTTTCGGGTTTTTCGCCCAAGCTGAATAGCACTTCCTTACAGCCCAGCTCTTCACCTCGACGCACCACCGCCATGACCTCTTCTGGTGTCATAATATTGGCTTCTGGCGAACCCGGTGGTTTAACAAAGGTGCAGTAGCCACAGGTATCGCGACACATATTGGTCAGAGGTACAAACACCTTTTTTGAATAGGTGATGACATCACCCCAGTGCAGCTCACGTATTGCCAGGGCCTGGTTACGCAGTTGCTGAATTTGCTTGTTATCCGCGTTTTCAAAGCTATAAGCCTGATCAAGAGATAGCATCGCTTATCCTCCCAGATCGTATTTTTATTTTAGTCATCGGTATGGGTTTGGCAGCACCATATCCAAGAGAGTGAACTCAATATAGATTTATTTTACCATACGGTCAAATTTTTAATATTTACGATTTACATGATGAAAAGCGACAGTTTTCTACAGATAGAATCTTGCACAGTCTCAGGTACGGAGAGACTTATCGTTGGAATGGTTATTCATGAATAATCTTGCATGATCGGTTAGTACAATCGACCTTTGGATAAAGAGTTGGGTTATTTTTTGTTATTCGACAGAGTTTTTTTAAATTAGGGGCCGAAATGTAGGGGGCTTTCATCAGTGAAAATGACTAGAAACAGACTTGATTTAGCCCATATGATCAAATCATATTTTAGTGATGTAAGTAGTGGCTTAAATACTTAAATAGATTGCTGGCTTATCCTTATTATTTTAGAGCCCGCGCTTTCTTTTTAATGGGTTGTAATCGCGCTTTATAAAAGTTATGGTTCTAATTATTAGTAATCTAACCATTGACTTAAAGAAAGGAAAGCTTTAGTGAATCCAGGGGTTCCATTTGAGATACCTCATCCCTATACTCGCCGCCTCGTTAGCTTGTTCAGGCTAACTTCCTGCATAAAGCCACTAAATTCACCCGTTTAAAATCTGAGTACTGCCGTGCGCTCAACTATTACGCCTTTATTGTCGTTGTTTGTCAGCTGTTTCATCCTGATGCTTGGCAACGGTTTGATTAATATTTTACTGCCCGTGCGTATGCAGCTGGAGCAGATGAGCACCGATACTATAGGTATGGTGTTGTCTCTTTATTATATCGGCATGCTGGCAGGTAGTCTGCTGAGTAAAAACCTGATTAATCGTTCGGGCCATATCCGTATGTTTGCCGGTTCTATTGCATTGGCAGCGGTGAGTATTCTGATCTGTAGCCTGTATACTGATCCGATTCTATGGGGCGCAATGCGGGTGTTGATTGGCTTCTGCTGTGCCTGCGCCTATACAGCCATGGAAAGCTGGCTTAACGGTGCTTCGACAAAAGAGACTCGGGGTAAAATCCTGGCGTTTTACAACGCAGTGGTATTGGGGGCTATGTTTGCCGGTCAATTCCTGATTAACCTGGCATCACCGGCGGAGGCAATCCTGTTTGTACTGGCTGGTATTATCCTGTGTCTTGCCGTGGTACCTATGGCCTGGAGTCGTCAGCGCGGCCCCGAGGTATCTGATACAGAATCCATGTCAATTATTGCTCTGTTTAAGCGTTCACCTCTGGGTGTGGTGGCTTGTTTTACCTCAGGGATTATCTATTCAGCGGTATTTAACCTGGTCCCTCTGTTTGCGTCTCATTATGGTATTACGGGCTTTGATCTATCGTTATATGCCGGTTCCGCAATTCTGGGCGCATTTTTGCTGCAATTCCCGGTGGGGTATCTATCAGACCGCTTTGATCGTCGCTCGGTGTTGTTTATGGCACTGCTGTTATCCAGCGCAGTGGGTTTCTCAGTTCAGGTTCTGGCCGAGATGCAGCGGTTTATTGCGATGTCGGTCACAACGGCTATATCGGCAGGTATTATCGCCTGTACCTATCCGCTAAGTATCTCCGAAGTATTTGATAAGCTGAAACAAAGTGAGATGGTAGCCGCGATGGGTAGTCTGATTATGGCTTTCTCTATCGGTGGTGCCTTTGGCCCTTACGGTGTTTCTCTGGTGATGAGACAGTTTGGTAATGACGCCTTGTTCTATTTCCTGGGTTGTATCCAGTTGATGCTGGCGGCATTTGTCGTGTTGCAGATGCGTGTGCGCACGGCATTGCCAGCAGAAGAACAGGAAAACTTTGTTATGCAAAGCGGTGCTGTACCTGCGGGTGTTAATCTTGACCCTCGGACCGAGTATGTCGAAGCCATTATGCCATTAAGTCCAGAGGCTCAGACTGCGGTAGAAATCGCTGAGCAAGACCCTGCCACTGCGGTTCGTATGGCAAAAGCTCTGGTGGTTGCTAAGCCAGAACAAGGCGTTGAAATTGCCGCTGAAGTGGCCAAGGTTGATGGTGTTGATCCGTTACGTCTGTACGAGGTGATGCTGGAAACCGTACCGGATCAGATACTTGAAGTGACCTCCGCGATGGTTAAAGCAACTCCTGACTTGGCGTATGAGCTGGTACGTAAGCTTGCAGAGGCGGCACCGGATGAGGTGGTAAGCGTTGCTGCAGAGATCGGTCGTACTCTGCCGGAACTGCGTATTGATATGGCTAGGGTTGCCGTGGAATCTGCTCCTGAGTCTGCGGTAGAAGTAGCGGAATATTATGCTCAGGTGATGAGTGAAGAGCGTGCGTCTGTTCGTCCCGCTGATCGTGAAGATGATACCTCCGAGCAGGATGCGGCTGACCTGGTGAGCCAGCTGTCTGAACTGGCACCGGAACATACTATTGAGATGGCGACTACTATTGTAGAGGCTGTGCCAGACAGTGCGGTCAATGTCGCAACAGAAGTAGCCAGCAGCCTACCTGAATGGGGCTCTGAAGACCTGAGTCGTGAGCACGTGATTAATGATCAGGACGCCGCTGAGCTGGTAACCCGTCTGGCGGAAGCCGCCCCTGAGCACGCCATGGATATTGGCGTTGCAGTAGTAGAGGCTCAACCGGAAGCGGCGGTTGCTATTGCAACAGAATATGCCAATACAATTTCCGAGCGTCAGACGGAGAGTGAAGATCCGCACAATGAAAAGAACCTGGAAGACTCGACTAGCATCTCAGCTCAAGCCGATGAGGAAACCTGTAGCTTTGGCCCGGAAGAAAATACGGTAGTCGATACGAAGCGCAGAGTAGTGCAGAGTTCAGAGCGCGATACAGAAGAGATGAAGGTTTCATCTGACAGTATCGATAACAGCTCTGAATCCAATATCTCTCAGGAAGCGGTAGAGCTGGTAAATCGTCTGTCTGAAGCGGCACCGGATCAAGCAGTGGATATTGGTGCTGCAGTGGTTGAAGCCGTACCGGAAAGTGCTTCAGGCGTGGTCGAGGCACTGGTGGAATCTGACCAGATACAGGACAGTGATCTGGTATCTGATCTAAGTGATAGGCCGAATAGTGATAGACCGAATCAGAGTGGAGCAGATCAGGCGCCTGATGACAGAAATGCCAGTCAATCCGGAGGGGAAAAATAGTTATCCTTATTTAGTTGGATTTAGACTAAGATAATTAGCGTCAGGACTCTTATCCCCAGCCCCTGTGATTTTTCTGTAAGTCAGAATACATAGTCTCAGGGGCCTCTTTTTATCTGTTGCTTTTAGGCTATATGTAGCCCTTGGTGCAACGATAAACGTTAGATTCCAAAATATGGCGTTGTTAATGCTTACTGCCAAGCGTTGAATAGGCTCTGATCAGAAGCAAAGTGATTAAACCTTAATTAGTGCAGGCTTAAGGCTTCAGCTCACTGAGTTCAGTTAATAGTGTCATTAATTGCTGTAGCTTCTCTTCACCAAACTTATCAATAAAGGCCTTATAACGAGCGTCTACATCCGGGCTCATCTTATCAAACAGGTCGCGTGCCTTATCGGTCAGGCTGAGCAGAATTCGACGTTGATCTTCCGGCGATTTACGGCGTTGGATATAGCCCTGCTGTTCCAGACGATTAACAATACCTGTCAGGCTGGGGCTTAACATACAGCAGTGTTTTGCCAGCTGTTTGGTTTCAAGCTCGTCATAAGCATGTAGGGCTCGCAGGATACGCCACTGTTGTTCTGTAACTCCGTTTTCCTGTAACAGAGGGCGGAAAAAGTTCATGGAAGCATCACGAGCTTTTAATAGTTGTAGTGGCAGTGAATCTTCAAATTTTCGCATGTCAGCCCACGGTTTTAAAAATAGTTAACATATTATCTCTTTTATTGTCACGATGAGCAAAAAATATGCAAGCCCTGCTTTTTTATACCATGAGTGATAATTTTTCTGAGCGTGAACACGCTTTTTTCGCTAGGCTTAGGTTGAGCTTGGTTTTGCAGCGCGCCAGTTAAATCTGGCGGGATTAGGTGTTCACTAAGTAACACCCTCTGCTCAGTTTGTGTATCCTGGTTTTTTACTTTGAAACTGTCTTAACTAAGTCAAAGCCACGAAAATGTAGTCTTTAGACCTGTTTCTAAAGTGGTACATTACCTACTGTCATTATCCTCTTTTTTGTAATATATTCTCCAGAAGTTGCTTTTTGCTCAGTTTAATTCAAGCTATTTTGTTCCTTGGTGAACATAAATTCAGGTGTGACAACCTGAAACAGCATTGCATTTGGTTAATATGTTAATTAATATCTTAACTAAATCCCGATGGAATGGGCTGAATGCCACGAGCCTGGATTGCACAGGCAAATCTTGAAGCAACTTAATTAAAAACAACAATTATTCAACAAAGGCAAATTGGAGAACCCATATGAGACTGCTGAAAAAGCTCCCTGCACTGCTGGCTGGCGTAGCCTTATCAACTTCTGTAATGGCTGCGGATACGACACTGCGAGTCGGTAGCTGGTTGCCACCAAGCCACCCTCAAAACGCTGTTGTATGGCCAACCTGGGCTAAGTGGGTTGAAGAAGCTACAGAAGGTCGTGTCGAGGTCGTCGTTGAGTACGGTCTGGGCCACCCTAAAACCATGTATGAACTGGTAGAAGATGGCGTTATTGACGCATCTTTCAGCTACCACGGCTATGTTCCAGGTCGTTTTAAACTGACTCAAGCGGTAGAGCAACCTCTGCTGGGCGCTTCTGCTGAAGCAGCATCTGTTGCTCACTGGCGTGTTTTTGAAAAGTATTTTGCGCAAGCAGACGAGCATGAAGGTCTGGAGGTCATTGGTCTGTTTACCCACGGTCCTGGTCAGATCCATATGGCTGATCCGATCAACTCACTGGCAGATCTGGAAGGTAAGAAAATCCGTCTGGGCGGTGGTGTTCAGGGTGAACTGGGTCACCGTATGGGTGTAACTGCAGTAGGTGCTCCGGCTCCTAAAGTATATGAAATGATGCAGCAGGGCGTAATTGACGGTGTATTCATCCCTATGGGTGAGCAGAAGTCTCTGCGTCTGAAAGAAGTGGCTAAAAACGTAATTGCACTGCCTGGTGGTATGTACCTGGGTAGCTTCGCGATGTTTATGAACCCGGACTTCCTGGCGGATCTGGATGCAAAAGATCGTGAAGCGATTCTGAGTGTTTCCGGTGAGAAACTATCTGCTATGGCGGGCCGTGCATGGGATGCCGGTGATGAAGAAGGTCTGAAAGCAGCGCTTGAAGATGGTGTGAACGTCACTGTAGTCAAAGCAGGCGATCCTCTGGCGAAAGAGTTTGAGGCGCTGACTAAAGGTATGGATGAAGCTTTCCTGAAGTCTGTAGAAGATCGTGGTGTTGACGCTAAAGCTGCTCTGGCTGAACTGCGTCAGATCGCTCGTAGCTATGGTCAATAAGGCCATTGGGCTAACTGAGGAGCATTTGTATGACGTTTAGTGCCTGGCTTGCCGCGCACTACGAAGAAAAAGGGCCAGTCGCCTGGCTGGCCTTTTTTCTTGAGTTAATTGCGGCTTTAACACTGTTTTTCTTAATGATGCTGACCTGCGCGGATGTGTTTGGCCGTTACTTTTTGGGCAACGCAGTCGATGGGGCAACCGAACTGACAGAGATGGGAATTGCGATTCTGGTTTTCGCCGAGATGCCTGTTATTACCTGGCGTGGTGGTCAGGTTGTAGTGGATATCCTGGATCGCTGGATGAGCAACACCGTACTGAAAGTTCTGGGTTTGATCTCAGCATTTTTAATCTCTACATCCCTGTACTTCCTGGCTGAGCGTATTTTGTACCTGGCTGATCGTTCCTTCCGTCGTGAGGAGGTCACGGAATATCTGCAATGGCCTGTGGGTTACATTATCGAGTATGTCGCGATCATGAGCTGGGTGACTGCAGGTGCCATGATCACCTATGGCGTATATCGACAACTTGTTTTATCCAAAGACTAGTCTTCAGCAGATTAACAATAATTACGGCTAACAATCACAGGTATTTTTTCCAATGATTACTGCACTGACCGGCTTTGCGATCCTGCTGCTGATTATCGTAGTGCTCAGGGTACCTATTGCTTTTGCGATGGGCCTGGTGGGCTTCTTCGGTTTTGCATTTATGCAGGGCTTAAGCTTTGATAACTTCATGGATTTCCGATGGACCGGTGCCCTATCCATGGCGTCAAAACGGGTTGTTGATACAGCCCAGGAATACAGCTTATCTGTAATCCCTCTATTTATTCTGATGGGTAACCTGGTAACCAAGTCAGGTCTGTCTCATGAGCTTTATCGTGCTTCCAACGCCTTTCTGGGCCATAAGAAGGGCGGTCTGTCCATGGCGACTGTTGTAGCCTGTGGTGGTTTTTCTGCCATCTGTGGTTCCAGTCTGGCAACTTCTGCCACCATGGCAAAAGTAGCGATGCCGCCAATGCGTAAGTATGGCTACTCCGATTCACTGGCCACGGCCTCGATTGCAGCCGGTGGTACGCTGGGTATTTTGATTCCGCCCAGCGTCATTCTGGTGATCTATGGTCTGTTAACCGAGAGCAGTATCCGTGAATTGTTTGCGGCGGGCTTTATCCCAGGCTTCCTGGGTATTCTGCTCTATCTGGGCGCGGTACGTTATGTGGTATGGCGCAATCCAGAAGCAGGACCTTGTGGTGAGAAACTCGAATGGCCAGAGCGCATTAAAGCGCTGAACGGTGTCTGGGGTGTGCTGATCCTGTTCTCCATCGTAATGGGTGGTATCTATCTGGGTGTCTTCACACCCACAGAAGCAGCAGGTATTGGTGCCGGTGGTGCTTTCGTTATTGCACTGATGCGTAAGAGTCTGTCTTTCGGTAGCCTGTTCGACATCCTGACCGATACGGCGCGCACCTCTGCCATGTTGTTCTCGGTAGTGATTGGTGCACTGATCTTCTCCGACTTTATTAACCGTGCCGGTCTACCAGCGGAACTGCTGGAGTTTGTGACCAACCTGGATGTATCACCAATGATGGTGATCATGGTGATCCTGCTGATCTATATCGTTCTGGGCATGGTATTTGAAAGTCTGTCTATGTTGCTGCTGACAGTGCCGATCTTCTACCCATTGGTACAGAGCCTGGGCTTCGATCTGGTATGGTTCGGTATCGTAGTGGTGGTAGTGACTGAGATCAGTTTGATCACGCCGCCAGTGGGGATGAACGTTTTCGTGCTCAGTGCGGTGCTCAAGGATGTGAAAGCAAGCACCATCTTCAAAGGTGTAACGCCTTTCTGGTGCGCGGATATCGTACGTCTGGCACTGATCACCTTATTCTCTGGTATCTCTCTGTTCCTGCCAGAACTGCTGTATCGCTAGGAACGGGCACGATAGCGAAGTATCGATATGCTGAGCTATCCTCCGTCGCGCTTAATGCCTGCATCGATGACTACCCATGTAATCGTTGCAGGTATTTACTATCTCTAAGAGGATTTAACGATGCTGCCTGGTGTTAAAAAAATCTTATACGCATCTGATATTGAAAAAGGTTCCCGTCCTGCATTTCGTGCTGCAGTGAGTTTATGCGGTCACTACAAGTCTGAAATCACCTATCTGCACGTGATCGAAAAATTAAGCTCGTCTGCAGAAAGCCTGATCAACAATATGGTCACCGTGGATCAGTCTCTGCATGATCTGCAGGAGCAGGGCCTTGCGAACCTGAAAGTTAAGCTTCAGGAGCGTATTGATAAGTTTTGTGCAACAGAGCTGGAAGAAAGCGAAATTCTGCAAGAGGGTCAGCTGAAAACCATGATCCGTGAAGGCAAACCCTGGAGAGAGATTGTCAAAGCAGCAGACGAGATTGACGCCGATGTGATTGTAATGGGTATTCGCTCCCACTCTGCTGTTGAGCAGTTCCTGCTGAGTTCTACTGCTCATAAAGTAATGAATAACAGTCAGCGCCCAGTACTGGTTGTACCACTGAAGCACTGAGTGATCTCTTTATGCTGCCAGGACTGCAGAAATGTTGCCCAAGCAGTCAAAATAAAAACCGCCTCGCTACAAGGCGGTTTTTTTCTGCCTGTTTTCTATTTGAGAATAATTATCATTTGATTTAGTATAAATAACATGTATTCTCATTTATGGAGCATTGGCAATGTTATTTCTATGGACCGAGCATCACCGTAAACTGCTGAATATGCCTGTTTCAGAACAGGCTGAGGTTTGGTTTGAGTGGATGAATCATGCTGCATTGCATTACGAGTTACAACAATGGCAGGAGGCGATTCCTAATTTGGGCTGTGCTTTTGATCTGAGTTGTCAGTCTCTGCTGTGTGAAGCTGCAGATCATAATCCCCAAGAGCAAAAAAACATTGCCACTCAGCTAACTCTGGCCGCTATCTATCTGGCCAATGCTTATCAGCATTACAAGGACTACGACAAGGCTCAGTTTGTATTAGCGAAAGCATTGCGTGCTCTGCATCTAAGTGGGGTGGCAGGGCTATCAGATAGCGCAGATTGGGCTCAGGAGTGTACCCAGATTTTATTACATCAAGAGCGGCACGAAGATTACTTTGAACGCTATCTGAATTTACCCTTTGCCTGTTGCAAACAAAGGGCATTTGCGCCTCACCTGCACTGATTGAGGAGTGCAGTTTTTGAAAATAAGGGCCTTGCTGTGGGGTTAAGTCGCGATGACACGATTACGTCCCTGAGCCTTGGCTTGGTACAGGCGGTTATCGGCCAGACTTAGCATACTGTCGAAGCTTTGCCCTTCACTAAGCTCCGCTACGCCTATGCTGACTGTAACGGTCAGGCCTTCGGGCTGTGCCGCTTCGATGGCCTGCCGCAGTTGCTCCGCCCGTTGTAATGCGGATGGCAGGCTACATCGCCCTAGTAAAAGGACGAACTCTTCCCCGCCTATACGAGCGGCGATATCATCTTTTCGGCTCTGTTCCTGCAATATTTTAGCGATTGCTTTCAGTACACTATCGCCGGTGGTATGACCATGCTGATCATTGACCTGTTTAAAGTGGTCTACATCTATCATCAGCAGGCTTAATGGGAAGAGATAACGCTTTGATTCAGCAATCTTCTGTTCTGCGGCTTCCATCAAATAGTGACGATTGTAGAGATCGGTCAGCTGATCATGCAAAGCCAGGTTTTGCAGCATATCCCGTTGCTGTTTCAGGGTGATCTGTGTTCTGACCCGTGCCTGTACGATGGCGGGGCGAATAGGCTTGGTGATGTAGTCTACAGCGCCCAGATGTAAGCCATATTCTTCATCCTGATCAGCATCACGGGCAGTCACAAAAATGATAGGAATATTCTTGGTATCATTGTGCTGTTTGAGATGTTGGCACACCTCATAGCCTCCCATATCAGGCATCTCAATATCCAGCAGGATGAGATCCGGTACAGGCGCGCAGGTGGCCAGCTCAAGACAACGAGCACCATTAGTGGCTATCTTTAGCTGATAGTTTTCTTTTAAACAGGCTGCCAGTACCTGGATATTCACAGGAGCATCATCGACAACCAGAATCACGGGCTTATCCGCCATGTAGCCTTTCTCCTTCACTTAACCCTGTTCCTTTATTATTCGCCTTTGCGGCCTGTTTGTTCTGTTCTTTCCGACAAGGAACTATGGTTATTAATCTCTCGTAGTGTGCTTATCGCTGCTACAAAATCAAACTGGTTGATCTGTTGCAGTAGTCGGTCGAGCCCTTGTCGCAGGTCAGGATCGGTATTGTGCTGGCGCAGGAGCGTCAGTTCTTCAGGGTCAATATATTCACCGCTTTCAAGTTTAGTATAGAGGCAGGAAAGAAGATCACTTAACTCGTGGCTACCGCCTTGATCTGTGGTGATGTTATTTTGTTGATATTGAAAGCTTTTTAGTACTTCGTTCAGTCTATCACTACTTTGTTCCAGGATCTTCATTTGCTGATCCAGTTGATTTGAATGTTGTTCAGCTGCCTTTTCCAGGGCTAATGCATGGCTTTGTAGCTCCAGAGCAGATAAATTCCCTGCCAATCCCTTAATGGTATGGGCATTAAACTTCACCAGAGGCAGGTCATTGTTGTTAATGGCTTCCCTTAGTTGGCTCAGCAGCGGGGGCAAATCGATCTGAAATGCATCGACCAGAGCCAATAACAACTCTTTCTGCCCCATAATACGCTTGAGCACGGCTTCCTGATCCCAGACCAGATCCGGTTGATCTGACGTCGCTTCGGTGGCGTCTACAGAATTGATGCGGCTATCTGTTTGGCTTAGATCTGCCAGAGCTAGTTGAGTCGCTGCATCTGTGTTCTTAGTATTCTCTTTGTCCGTATTGGTATCTTGCTCAACTTCGGGTAGCCACTTTCTTAATATGGAAATCAGAATACTCGAATCGATAGGCTTGGACAGATAATCATCCATTCCGGCTGCAAGGCACTTTTCTTTGTCTCCTGCCATCGCGTTTGCTGTCATCGCGATAATAGGTGTGTGGCTATAACCCTCTTCCGGTGAGCTATTGCGTATTTTATGAGTGGCAACATAGCCATCCATTATGGGCATCTGGCAGTCCATTAAGATCAGGTGATAGGTGTTGGGTGCTTTTTGCAGGATAGCTAACGCTTCCTGACCATTATTGGCGATATCGACGTCGAGCCCTATCTCATTGAGAATGCCGGTTGCAACCATCTGATTAACCTGGTTATCTTCTACCAGAAGAATTCTACAGTGCTCGGGCCAATGCCTGCGATGATTGTCAGCTTTGCTATCTCCTGTTGTTGCCACTGACAGATCATTGAGTTGAAAGTGTTCTCCCTGAGTAAGCATTATGGCATTCATGATATCCGAGCTGGTCGCCGGTTTTTGGATGCAGGCACAGAAGTGTTGGCCAGCTTCTTTATAGATATGCTGATTATCAGAGATAGAGTGCATCAGGATCAGAGGAATCTGATTAAACCGCTGATCCATGCCCAGATCCTTTCCTGCGATCTGACTGAGCTGGCTATCGATAAAAATAGCATCAAAGACTGTGTTATGGTCTGCTAAGTGTTGTTTACACACATTAAGCACGGCGTTGCCATTTGAAGCTTCAGCGACCGAAGCCCCCCAGAGTCTTAACTGTTTAGCTAAAATCTCTCGGTGGGTTTGATTGCTGTCGGCAATCAATAAGCGCAGGCGATTAAAATTGATCTTAGGCTGATTGTGTTGTTGGGAGTGTCCCTTCTTCATAATGATATAGAAGGAAAAGCTGCTACCTTTGCCCTGCTGGCTATTGACCCAAATATCCCCCCCCATCAGTCGGCATAGTTTTTTACAAATCGCCAGCCCTAAACCTGTACCACCGTATTTGCGTGTGGTTGAGCTATCGACCTGGCTGAAAGAGTCAAACAGATGACTGATCTTCTCTTTAGGAATGCCGATACCGGTATCGGTAACAGAGCAGTTCAGTCTTAGCTGGCCGTTGGACGTTGGGGTCAGTGATGCACTAATAATAATCTCACCCTTATGAGTGAACTTAATAGCGTTACCCACGAGATTGGTTAAAATCTGACGAATACGGGTCGGGTCACCCTTAACGCCTGAATCATCCAGTTGAGAAAGATCAAGAATCAGCTCCAAACCTTTCTCCTGCGTTTGTATGGCAATACTGTCGGTAAAATCTCCTAAAACCTCTCTCAGATCGAAGTCCAGGCTTTCAAGTTCCAGTTTGCCCGCATCTACTTTGGAGAAATCAAGAATATCGTTGATCAGGGTGAGTAGCGATTCAGCACTGCTTTGCGCAATACGGACTTTATGCTGCTGGTCTTCATTTAATGGTGTGTTTTTTAGTAGTCCCAGCATGCCCAGTACACCATTCATGGGCGTACGTATTTCGTGACTCATACTGGCTAAAAACTCACTTTTCGCTTTTGCAGCTTGTTCAGCTTGCTCTTTGGCTTCGCTCATTGCCTGTTCTGCTTGTTTACGTTGCGTCACATCTGTACGTATTGCAATGTAGCTCTCGGGTTTGCCGTCGTCTCCTTTAAAAGGCACGATCGTGGTATCAACCCAATACAAGTGACCGGCTTTGGCACGATTACAGATTTCGCCATGCCAGACACCGCCCCGGGCTATCTTTTGATACATCTCCTTAAAAAAAGCAGTGGAGTGATGGCCCGAGTTGAGGATGCGATGGTTACTGCCGATTAATTCCTCCTGACGGTAACCACTGATCTCAGCAAACTTATCATTGGCGTATGTGATATCGCCCCGAACATTGGTAATGGCAACAATAGAGTGTTGATCAAAAGCAAATTGCTGTTCTGCAAGATCTTTCAACGCCTCTTCTGATTTCTGTCGGCTAGCTTCCAGGGCTTGCTGCTGGATTAGTTTAACCTCCAGCATATGGTTAAATGCATCGGCCAGTTGACCAATCTCGTCACGGGCCTTGATCTCAACCTGCTGATTGGTTTCACCCGCTGCAACAGCTTTACTGACATTGACGAGTTTAACGATAGGATTGGTGATGCGTCGGGCCACCACAAAGGCCAGTATCAACACAACCAATGTTGTGAGTAGCACCAGATACAAAGTAATCCGGCCCAGCCAGTGGGCCGATTCAAGCGCTTCTGTTCGATCAATCTCACTGACCAGAATCCAATTCACATTGGCGATATGTATAACGTTATGAGTACCAATCACCCTTGTACCGTCAGGGCCCAGGTAGTCACCCGCAACCAGTTTTTGTAAAGGGTTACTGTCTAAAAAGTGTTGGTACTGAGCGGTATTAACTTTCCGATGTAGCACATCATCCCAGTTATTTTCGATAGGGGTACGCAAAACTCCATTCTCAGCCAGCAGGTAGTGCGCAATGGAGCTATTTTCAACGCGACCCGATTTTAACATAGCAAAGATGCGATCAAGGTTGAGTCTGATTGCCAACACTCCCAGCCTTTTACCTTCTGTATCTTGTAGTGGTGCGGTTAAAAAGCCTGCCATAGGGCTACCCGGTGCAGGGTAACGTTCCATATCAGAAAATAGCACTTCTCCAGATTGAAGGGTGCGTTTTACCGTGCTGGCAAAACGGGTGTAGCGTATGGGTGGCGTATATATATTTTGACCAAAGTCATTGCCTTTAGTACTGCTGAAAAGAATATTGCCTTCTAAATCAATGAGGTAAATATCTGCAACATAGTCGTAGCGCCTGAAAAGAGACATTAATCCATCTTGTAAGGCCGTTGCCCGGTTGCTCCAGCTCTCACTATTGACATACTGTGAAACCGACAGAGTACTGTCTGTTAGCCCCTTGGATAGACTCTGTAACAACTGAGCGTTACTCGCATCTTCTGCCTGAAAATGCAGATCTGCAAAGCGATAGTCAAACCAGTTATTGATAAAACGAATAGTAAGCTGCGATGAGTGTGTCAGTTCTCTTTTTGCTGAAGTTACCAGGGAATCACTGGCTTGCTGATAGCTGAGTGAAGACACCAAAATTAATGGCACCAAAGATAACAACAGGAACCATAGAACCAAGCGGAGGCTGAGGGACTGATAGTTCTTAGTGGCGCTCTTCTCTGAGCCTTGAGATACCGGCATAGTGGGCTGCTTTTTCTTCATGATCAAATGGTTACTTTCACAGCATAATTCATTGGGCGCTTTAATCCAGCCTTATGTCTGTGAGATAGCCTGATAGATAACCAGTCCAGTTAAGGATAATCTTCTTAGCTGGAGAGAAAGTGATGACAAGAAAAAGTGACATCAAAGCATTTAAACGGGATGCCCGTGCATTAGTGCCTGAACAAGATTACAAAGTAGCTGAAGCTGCCAGAACCCCTGGGATCAACGACAATAGGATAAACCCGTATTTCTCGTTTCCCGCGATGGCATCGACCAGATCCAAAGCTGAAAACTCAATGGTATAACGACGGGCTGGCACCGCTGAAAGATTGATCTCACAACGAAGTTTTTCAGTGTGATATTGGATGATTTATACCTTTTGATAACGCCATTTATGTCAAATAGTTTGATATTGCTGGAATTAAACAGCCATAGAGCTTGCAAACAATTGTGCGACCTTAAATGACGTAAAGATCGCTTATATCGCGTCTATCTGTCGTTATAAAGTTGATTTATAACAGTTTTATCCCGCCGATAAATCCGCTACGCTGCTCAACCAGTTGAACAAAAAATATCCAGCCAGAAACGGACTTTGCCTGATTTGTACCCCGCGCAAACGTTGCAATGTGATCCGTCAATCAAGGAATAGAGAGCACAAGCCAATGCAGGATCTTTCGCCGTCCGATCTGAAAACCATACTTCATTCCAAGCGGGCTAATCTTTATTACCTGGAACACTGCCGGGTGCTGGTGAACGGTGGGCGAGTGGAATATGTCACTGATGAAGGCAAACGCTCACTGTATTGGAATATTCCTATCGCTAATACCACGACGATATTGTTGGGTACGGGGACTTCGATCACTCAGGCGGCGATGCGTGAATTGGCAAAAGCCGGTGTGTTAGTGGGGTTCTGTGGCGGAGGTGGCACACCTCTTTTTAGTGCTAATGAGGTCGATATCGAAGTGGCCTGGATGTCCCCCCAGAGTGAATATCGTCCCACCGAATACCTGCAAGCCTGGGTAAGGTTCTGGTTTGATGATGAAAAACGTCTGGAAGCTGCAAAGAAGATTCAATTCTTACGTTTAGAGCGGTTAAAGAGATCCTGGTTGGAGAGTCATCCGTTAAAAGATGCGGGCTTTGTTATTGATGCCGATGTGCTCATTCCTTTATTGACCAGCAGTGCGGAGAAAGTCGCATCATGTGGTGATGTAAGTCATCTACTGACGGAAGAGGCCCGTTTAACCAAACAGCTGTTTAAGCTTGCCGCGCAAACCCTGAATTATGGTGATTTTACCCGTGCTAAACGTGGTACTGGCACGGATCTGGCCAACCGCTTTTTAGATCATGGTAACTATCTGGCTTATGGTCTGGGGGCGACAGCAACCTGGGTATTAGGTTTGCCCCATGGTTTGGCGGTACTTCATGGAAAAACTCGCCGGGGAGGCTTGGTTTTTGATGCGGCAGATTTAGTTAAAGATGCGGTGATTCTACCCCAGGCGTTTATTTCCGCAGTGCGTGGTGATGAAGAACAAGAGTTTCGTCGCAACTGTATCGAGGCACTGACACGCACGGAGTCTCTGGATTTTATGATTGATAGCCTACAGTCTATTGCCCTTGCGTTGGGAGAAGAGACACCATGAATGTCTTATTGGTCTCTCAATGCAGTAAACAGGCGCTGAAAGAAACCCGACGTATTCTGGATCAATTTGCTGAGCGACGTGGAGATAGAACCTGGCAAACGCCCATCACTATGGCAGGTTTAGCCACACTACGTAAGTTGCTAAAAAAGAGTGCCCGTCGTAATACTGCTGTCGCTTGCCATTGGATCAGAGGTCGAGACCACAGCGAGCTGATATGGATTGTCGGTAACGCCGGAAAATTTAATACCGAAGGTGCTGTACCCACCAATACGACCTCGCGAAATATTCTAAGATCAGAAGATGAAAACGGTTGGCATACCGCAGAAGCCACCGCTCTTTTAGCGGGTATCGCTGGGCTATTTCATGATTTTGGCAAAGCCAATAAGCTGTTTCAGGCCAAACTAAAACCCAGCTATAAAGGCAAAATCAGTGAGCCAATTCGTCATGAATGGGTCAGTCTGCGTCTGTTTCAGGCTTTTGTTGGTGAACTGTCCGACAGGGAATGGTTAGAGAAGCTAAGTGCCATCAATCCTGATCACGAAGCAGAACTAATAAGCAGTCTGCAACAAGTCAAACGGGAGCAAAAAGTAAAGCAAGGGCAGACGCAGAAAGTAGAACTCAGTAACCCGTTTAAGTCTCTGGCTAATCAGCCCGTGGCTAGTGTTGTCGCTTGGTTGATTGTTTCTCACCATCGTTTACCGGAATATCCTGAGAAAACCCGTGAAGCCCATGGTCTAACGACCGGTTTAAAACTAGATCGTATTGCTGAACTCACTGGTAAAGCCGTGAATGCCGGTTGGAACTCGCCGCAGCTGTGGTCAGATGATTGGAGCGATAAAGAGTGGCAAGCAGTTTGGCAGTTTCCGCAACACACACCTATTGCCAGTAAAACCTGGTGTCAAAAAGCCAATAGCCTGGCGAAAAAAGCTTTAAGCCTAAATACCTTATTTCGAGCAGAAGGCTGGTTAACGGATCGTTTTAGTAGTCATTTAGCCCGTATGGTGCTGATGCTATCGGATCATGCGTACTCCGCTGCTCAACCAACACCGCAATGGCAGGATAAAAAATATCGCGCTATCGCCAATACTGATAGAGACACCGGCCAACCTAAACAGCAGCTGGATGAGCATAATATCGGTGTGGGCCATAATGCCTATCTGTTTGCGAAACGACTGCCGGGTTTGCGTAAAAGCTTGCCTGTGCTGTCTCGAATGAAGGTATTAAAGCAGCGCGTCAGTATCCCGCGCTTCTCCTGGCAGAACAAAGCCTATGAGTTGGCAAGAGCACTAGCAAATAAGTCTCAACAGCAGGGCTTTTTTGGCATCAATATGGCGTCAACCGGGTGCGGTAAAACCTTCGCTAATGCCCGCATTATGTATGGCCTGAGTAATGAACGCACTGGCTGTCGCTTTAGTGTTGCCTTGGGGCTACGTACTCTAACCCTGCAAACCGGCGATGCCTTTATGGAAAAGCTGCGCCTGGAAGAGGATGATCTTGCAGTGCTGGTGGGTTCGCAGGCCGTGCGCCAGTTACATCAGCAGAAAAACAAGCCGGAAGCAGCAAAAGTACTTTCGGCTCAGGAGCAAAAGCTTTCTTTGTTAGAGCAACTGTCACTATCCGGTAGTGAATCGGAAGAAGCCCTGATAGATGACAGTCATCATGTACGTTACGAAGGTTCTCTGGAAGATGGCCTGTTAAGTCGCTGGTTACAACAGCAATCTGAAAGAAAATCTAAGGTTCATCAATTGGTAAGCGCGCCTGTATTGGTGAGCACCATTGATTATCTGATGCCCGCCACAGAAGCCAGTCGCGGTGGCAAACAGATTGCGCCTATGCTGCGCTTGCTGACCTCAGATCTGGTATTGGATGAACCCGATGATTTTGGTTTAGAAGATCTACCAGCGTTATGTCGTTTAGTGAACTGGGCGGGCATGTTGGGTTCACGAGTCTTACTGTCTTCAGCCACGTTACCGCCGGATTTGATTAGAGCCTTGTATCAGGCCTATCTGGAGGGACGCAATCAGTTTAATAAAGCCTGTGGTCAGCAACCGGATAATCAACAAACAGTGCCTTGTGCCTGGTTTGATGAGTTTTCTGTCGATCACGGAGATTTTGCAGATGACAACGCCTTTGCAGTACAGCATCTGAATTTTGTTAAACAGCGCATTAAAAACCTGCAGGCGAAAAGTCAGCCATTACGTTGGGCAGAACTGTTAAAGGTTCAGAATGATGGTTCTGAAACGGATCAAGTGATTGATAGCGTTGCGCAATGTTTGCATCAGGCGATGATTTCACTGCATCAGCAGCATCATAGTATTGTTAATCAGTCTGCTAGTGTTGTTAAACCTGATAGTGGTGTTCTGGCTGGTACAAAGAAAGCAGCGTCTGCTACAGACCAAGCAAGCACACAGGATAAAAAAGTCTCCTTTGGCCTGATTCGTATGGCGAATATCAATCCTATGGTTGCTGTCGCACAACAGCTATTAGCGCAGCCGATGCCAGAGAACTACCGCCTGCACTTTGTGGTGTATCACTCTCAATATCCATTATTGATGCGTTCCAATATAGAAACAGTATTGGATAGAGTGCTGGATCGTAATAATGCAGAAGCCGTTTGGCAGGATAAAAACGTACAGCCCCTTCTAAATAAATACCCAGAGCAAAACCATCTGTTTGTCGTGCTGGGAACTGCAGTGACTGAAGTTGGTAGAGATCATGATTATGACTGGGCAATTGCAGAGCCCAGTTCAATGCGTTCTCTGATTCAGTTAGCAGGGCGAATAATGCGTCATCGTCGCCAGCAACCGAAAAGCCCTAATCTGTTCATCCTGAATAAGAATATCCGAGCTCTAAAAGGCAGTTCGGTAGCTTATACCCGACCGGGCTTTGAGTCCTCAGTGTTTAACCTGATCAGTAAAGACCTGACAGAAACTCTGCAAACCAGTCAGTATCAAACTATCAACGCTGAACCACGTATCTTGCCTGCTGAGACTTTGGATGCTCAAGGTAACTTAGTCGATCTGGAACATGCGCATCTAAATGCTCACTTGTTTGGTCACGAAAAAATCCCTCTCTATGCCGCCCGTTGGTGGCAGCAAAACGCCCATTGGAATTACGAAATTCAACGTCGCTCCCGATTCCGACAATCCAACCCGGACGAATGTTTTGTGCTTCATATGGAAGACGAACTGGACGAACCGGCTTTTTATGAATATCTGCCCAATGGTGAACCAAATCCCAGAGGGGAAAGCTTTAATCAGCTAGAGAATCTGGAGTTAGGTCAAGGTGTTATGCCTTGGATCAGTAACGACCCTGCAGAGTTGATTATCCAGCAGGCAGAGCATTTGGACTGGCCTTTAGTGTTGTGCAGCAGAGTGTTTGCAGAGATTCGTTTAAGAGAGAAAGAAACGCAAGAGCAGTGGTTTTATCACCCGTTGCTGGGCGTGTTTACTGAATTGAACTAAAAGAATTTTTCAAGAAGAAGGACTAATAAAAATGAGGTTTCATGATGGAAGAACCCAAGCAAATGTTAGCGGATAAAATCCGGCAATTTATTGAGGAGCGACTTGCTACCAAGCTGGAGGCCTTTGATAAAGCGACAGAGAAAAAGCGCAAATCCGCTTTGGAAGAGCAATTGTCTGAAGTCGAAGCAGACATTCAGACAGAAAGAACTGAATTGCTGGATAAGTTCAAGGTAGATAACTGGCTCACAGATGCGGCTAAGCGGGCGGGGCAGATCAGTATGGTAACCCATGCTGCTAAGTACACGCACTCGGATACCAAAAGCGTCAGTATCTATTTGCCGCCTAATACTGAAAAATCTGAATTAGATCAGCGCTATCTTACTTCCTCTTCTTTGGTTGAATTAGTGGTCGATACAACCGGCAATGCTGCCGCCCTTGATGTTGCAGGCCTACTTAAACAGGACGTTGATGGCAAAACTCTGCTGGATGAGTTGATTGCAGGGGATGACACGACTTTAACTGCTTTAGCGACAAATCCTGAGCAGGTAGAGCAATGGCGAGAGGGTTTAAAAGCGTGTTTAACAAGTAAGGCACTAACCTCCGGTCAGTTATCGAAACAGCTCTATTTCCCTGTTGAGGAAGACGGTAATGCTTACCACCTGATCAGCCCTCTATATGCCTCCTCGTTTAGCCAAGCGGTATACAACAAACTAACGGCAAGCTTCTACTCTGATAAGGCCAAAGCAATCCGCCAAGCTAAAAGATCTGATAAATATCACCCTGAAGCTCAGGTTGCTTTCCCAAATATTGCCACTCAAAGCTTCGGTGGTACTAAGCCTCAGAATATCTCTCAGCTGAATACCTCCCGTTACGGTAAAGGCTATTTATTGTCATCTCAGCCACCCGTCTGGCAGCAACAGGCTTTTATCCCAGCTAAAGGAAAATACGCATTCTGGCGTGAGTTTGATCGCCGGGTTTGGAAAAAGTCCAAGGCGTTACGTCACTATCTGGAAAAAGTATTTCCACGGACCAGCATCAAAGAGATTCGTGATCAGCGGGCAGAGTTTATTGATGAACTGATGGATGAATGCCTGTTGTTGGCTGCAGAGGTACAAAACCAACAAGAGAAAGCGGGTTGGAGTGCTCAATCAGATTTGATCGACTCGGAACGCCTATGGCTTGATCTATACCGCACTTTGATTGATGAAGAGTTCCGTGAAGAGCGCGAGAAAAATGATTGGCAGATCGATATTGCCAACGGTTTTGCCTCTTGGTTAAACAACGTGATCGGTTATAACTCTGATGCGCTATTCCCCGGAGAAAATGAGCACGGTGAGTGGCAGCGTTTACTCAAGCGTCGTCTGGTGCGACTGAAAGATGATCTGGAGGTGATGGCATGAGATCGCTACTGATTATAAAGCGCCTGCAGGTACAAAACGCCAATGCCATTTCCGGCTTAACCTGGGGCTTTCCTGCAGTGAGCAACTTTTTGGGTTTTACCCATGCCCTGTCTCGCTTTCTGCAAGAGAAGCATGATGTGGCTCTGGGCGGTTGCGGCGTTATTTGCCATCAGCATCAGGTACAGGCTTATCAACCTGCCGGTGTCGGTGAGTATGTATTTGCCTTGAGCCGAAACCCATTAACCAAAGACGGTAAAACAGCCCCATTTAATGAAGAAGGGCGCATGCATATGCAGGTCAGTCTGGTGATCGAATGTGACTTCGATTCCGACGACTTTGATTTTGATACCGATGATGACGATCAGGATATTGCGCTATTTGAGCAACAGATTGAGCAACGGCTTTATCGTCAGCGTTTGGCTGGTGGCACTATTCAACATATCCAGCAGGTTAAGTTTATTCCATTGCAGGAGAGCTTGGAAAAACGCGAGAAACAATGCCGCAAGTTGATGTTCCAGTTGCTGCCCGGTTTTGCCTTGGTAGATCGTTCCCCACTGCTGGCACAACATTATCAGCAACTCAAGCAGGATAATCCTGAAGCTGAAATGCTGGATGCCTGGATGGATTTCGCCGCACTGAAGTTTCAGGCGCAGCCCAAAGTCAAAGAAGGCGAAGAAATTACCGAAGACACGCCTGCCGACTGGATCTATCAGCCAAAACCCGCTGAAGGTTGGCTGGTGCCGATTACCACTGGCTATAAAGGTATCTCTCAGCTTTACGAGCCTGGAGAGGTCGCCAATACCCGAGATCCTGACACTCCATTCCGGTTTGTCGAATCTGTCTATGGCGTAGGCCAATGGCTGAGCCCGCATCGTATTAAAGATCCTGAACAACTGATCTGGCGTTACCAACAGCAAGATGACTGGTATCTATGCCAAAACGCTTATCAACCTGAAGTAACAGACAACGAAACTCCCGCAGCTGAAAATCAATAAGGACAATGAACATGGCAAAGTTAGCAATCGCATCTGTACTGGCATTTGAACGTAAACTGGCAAATTCTGATGCCTTAATGTATTCCGGCCGCTGGGAAGAGATCGAAAACCACAGTCGCTGGACGCCCATCGCTATTCAACAGAAAGATGTACGTGGCACCATCTCAAACCGAATGAAAGCCAATATCGCTAATGATCCGGCAAAGCTAAATGCTGAGATTGAAAAGGCCAATTTGCAACGGGTTGATGTTGCAGCCCTGCCTTTTGAAGACGATACGCTAAAAGTCTCTTTCACCCTGCGTGTATTGGGTGATCTGCATATTCCATCTGCCTGTAACAGCCCTGAGTATCAGCGAGCGTTAGAGAACACCATTAAGGGTTATGCAGAAAACCAGACTTTTGCTGAGCTGGCGCAACGCTATGCTGAGAATATCGCCAATGGTCGTTTCCTATGGCGTAACCGAGTGGGTGCGGAAGAGATTAAAGTGCAGGTGACTCATAAGCAGGATGATCAGATCACCACTTGGGAATTCGATAGTTATGACTTTAATCTGCGTAAATTTTCAGAACCGTCAGAAGATCTGCAAGCGCTGGCCCGTGTGATTGAAAATGGCCTATCCGGCGAGAGCTATGCTTTTGTCACCGTCAACGCTTTTATCAAACTGGGCGATGGTCAGGAAGTGTTCCCATCTCAGGAGCTGATTCTGGATAAAGGCAAAAGTGATAAGAGCAAAGTGTTGTACCAAGTGGGTAATGTGGCTGCTCTACATTCACAGAAAGTAGGCAATGCCCTGCGTACAATTGATACTTGGCATCCTAAAGCAGATGAAGTTGGCCCAATCGCAGTAGAACCCTATGGCTCTGTGACCAGTCGCGGTGTTGCTTATCGTCAGCCTAAACCTGCAGATAAAAACACGCCTGCAAAAATGGATTTTTATAACCTGCTAGATGACTGGATTGGCAAAGATCAAGCCCCGGATGTTGAACAACAGCACTACGTAATGGCGATGTTTATTCGTGGCGGCGTCTTCGGTAAAGCAGATTAAGAGGTGGTTATGGATTATTACCTTCAAATCACTGTACTACCTGATCCAGAGTTTAAAGCCACAACACTAATGAGTGCGCTGTTTTCTAAATTGCATCGTACTTTAGTCAGTGTTGGTCAGGGAGAGATCGGCATTAGCTTTCCAAAAGCCGATAAGTCTCCCGGTGAGGTTTTACGTTTGCATGGCAGTGAAACTGCACTCAATCGCTTAATGGATGAAAACTGGTTGAAGGGACTACGAGATTACACTGAGGTTTCTAAGGTGAGCTCAATTCCAGATCAGGTACAGCACATTCAAGTTAAACGTAAGCGTCCTAAACTCACGGCTTCTCGTCTACGTCGGGCCGTCAAACGGGGAGCTATTTCAGAGGATCAGGCGGAAGAGTTACTGATGGAAGACAATAAGGAGCAGATCGAAAATCCTTATTTCAGACTGCAAAGTCAGTCGACAAATCAGAACTTCCCCTTGTTTATTGAGCAGAGTCAACCACAGGAAAATTCGGTCAGTGGAAGCTTTAATGCCTACGGTATTAGCCAAACTGCGACTGTACCCTGGTTCCCTTAGTTTTGACCCTTTTTTTGGAGCTATTTTTAGCCCCTTATAAATCAATAAGTTAGCGGTAGACTCAAAAAAGGGTCTAACCGCCGATTTTTCCCCTTGTTCTTTAAAAATCAGAGAGTTACCGTTTTAATGTTCTAGTTCACCGCCGAATAGGCGGCTTAGAAAAGGAGGGGTTAGCGCAGATATAAATACAGGTCGTTCACCGCCGAATAGGCGGCTTAGAAATATTTTCTCATTAACGTCTTTTAGGATGTCGCGTTCACCGCCGAATAGGCGGCTTAGAAAGCCAACAACTGCAGCACCGTATCTGGCTGACAGTTCACCGCCGAATAGGCGGCTTAGAAAATGAGCATAGATCACATGAAGGGCAAATTCTAGTTCACCGCCGAATAGGCGGCTTAGAAAATCGCCGTGCCTGCCAGGGCTGTGGCGTTGTTGTTCACCGCCGAATAGGCGGCTTAGAAAAGACAGCTGGCCGCTTCTTTCAGCTTACGAACGTTCACCGCCGAATAGGCGGCTTAGAAATGCAATCAGAATTCCTTTGCTTTGTTCTAATAGTTCACCGCCGAATAGGCGGCTTAGAAAGGCTAAAGCTCCGCGCAAAGGCGTAAGAGCAAGTTCACCGCCGAATAGGCGGCTTAGAAAACACCGCGCAATGTGATCTGTGATGTTATGGAGTTCACCGCCGAATAGGCGGCTTAGAAAGATGACATACGTAATGTTAACGAGCGCGTCAAGTTCACCGCCGAATAGGCGGCTTAGAAAAGGTACCTGCAAGAGTATTGATATCAATCGATGTTCACCGCCGAATAGGCGGCTTAGAAAAATACGCTGCAGCAATCCGAAAACATAAGCGTGTTCACCGCCGAATAGGCGGCTTAGAAACTGCACGTTTTGCAGCGCGTCACCGATGGCTTGTTCACCGCCGAATAGGCGGCTTAGAAAAACTGGCAATCTAAACCGGAAAGGAGCCACGCGTTCACCGCCGAATAGGCGGCTTAGAAAGCATGACATCTAACCCGATTTTTTAATAATGCGTTCACCGCCGAATAGGCGGCTTAGAAAATTAGAGTACACCCATTACGCCTTCAGTGACGGTTCACCGCCGAATAGGCGGCTTAGAAAAGTTAATGTGCCCATGTTCAGCATCACATTGAGTTCACCGCCGAATAGGCGGCTTAGAAAAGTATGTGTTGTGCTTTCTACCGCCAACCCAGGTTCACCGCCGAATAGGCGGCTTAGAAAAGCTCCCCAGCTTACTCTGATCAATTCAAACAGTTCACCGCCGAATAGGCGGCTTAGAAATCTTTGTGCATCTCTAACAAGTAGTCATTAACGTTCACCGCCGAATAGGCGGCTTAGAAAATCAGCATTTCCAACTAAATCAGCATCCCGATGTTCACCGCCGAATAGGCGGCTTAGAAAAGGAGTCAAATCGCAACTTATTTGTTGATCAGGTTCACCGCCGAATAGGCGGCTTAGAAATGACCGCCACTGGTCGACACAGAGAACGACACGTTCACCGCCGAATAGGCGGCTTAGAAAGGCGCGGATCTGGCACAGGATAGCTTAGGCTTGTTCACCGCCGAATAGGCGGCTTAGAAAAGATACAGAATCAGCCATGGCGCGTTCACCGCCGAATAGGCGGCTTAGAAAAGTTATCCACCAGCCAGCTAAAAAGGCTTAACGTTCACCGCCGAATAGGCGGCTTAGAAATGACAACCGGTATGCCAGGCAAAAGGGCTGTTGTTCACCGCCGAATAGGCGGCTTAGAAAAGCTGGCGCAGAGCGTTGGTATGGAACACCCTGTTCACCGCCGAATAGGCGGCTTAGAAAAGCTGGCGCAGAGCGTTGGTATGGAACACCCTGTTCACCGCCGAATAGGCGGCTTAGAAAAAAGACTTCATCAAAAGCATCAAAGACTTCAAGTTCACCGCCGAATAGGCGGCTTAGAAATAGCGGCGGTTTTATGAGCTGATAACATTCCAGTTCACCGCCGAATAGGCGGCTTAGAAAATAGCCCGGTTTGCGCTGTCCAGTGTCTTCTCGTTCACCGCCGAATAGGCGGCTTAGAAAATAATCAGGAAAGCCAACGGCTATGGCACTATGTTCACCGCCGGATAGGCGGCTTAGAAAGTTGTTATACAACATTGAGTTGTAGGCACACAGTTCACCGCCACGCAGGCGGCTTAAATCGATAGGGCTATTTCTGTTATCTGGAGATCATTTATGCTTTGTGTTCGGCTATCTGCGAGTTTAGGCAAATACAGTTACGGCCGTTGTCTTTTGCCTTGTACAGTGCTTTATCTGCTAAGGCGATGGTGTCTTCAGCATTGTTGAGTGCTTCTGAAAACTGTACGACACCGATGCTAACGGTGACTTTTAATGTACCTTGCTCTGTGACAATCTCGCGGTTACTGGTGTTCTGCCTCAGGCTATCCAGTATGTTAAAGGCTTGTGCTTCCTGTAAATCGGGTAGCAGGAGAACGAATTCTTCTCCGCCCCAACGGGCGGCGATATCGTGTTGGCGTATGCTGGAGCTGACCACTTCGGCAAAGGCTCTGAGCACTTGATCACCGATATCATGACCATAGTCGTCGTTCACGGATTTAAAGTGATCCAGGTCCATAATGGCAACGGTGAAGGGTTGTTTGTCTCTTTGATATTGTTCAATTTGGGCATCAAAGTGCTGCAGAAAGGCGCGACGATTGAGTAGTTGGGTCAGAGCGTCTGTGCTGGCTGCGACAGCCAGTTCTTCGTTACTTTCTTTCAGGTGTTGTGCTTTCCGTGACAGGCTTTCGTTACGCTGGATCGACAATTTGGCCAAGACAATACTCTGTAGGAAATAACCGGCTCCCAGAATCAGCAGGGGCAGCAGTAGGGTACTTTGCTGTGCCGACAGTGCCAAAAAGGCACTATTTAGTCCCCAGATGGTGGCTGCTGAACCGATCAGTAGCAAAAGATGGCGCCCTGGTGTGTGATGGAAAAACAGTGGAAAGAGACACAAAGGCAGCAGTGCGATGGTGAGTAAGAGTTGATCCAGCCATGGCTTTGGTGCTTTGAGTAGTAGGTTGTGTTTTAGATTCTGGTAAACGATGGCGAGGAAGTAGCTGCCAGACATCATGCCTCTGGGGGTGTTTACCAGATCCGATTTAAACGCGGAGCTGCTGATAAATACGGTTTTACCCTGGAAAAACTCATCTTCGTTATCTGGTTTAAAGACACCTCGTGCGGCTTCTACCACGGGGTAAAAGGACATACTCAGTACGGAGTTGGCATTGCGGGGGAAGTAGATATTCAACATACCTTTTTCATCAATGGGCCAGTGTTTATCACCCAGGATGAGGGTTTGCTGTTCATGATCAAAGTCCAGTTTGCCTCGTTGCTTTTGCTGTAACAGCAGGGGAACAGAGGGGAAGTAGCTTTCGCCCACCTGATAAACGGCAGGCAGGCGTCTAAAGGTGCCGTCCTGATCCACGAAGACATCCACTACGCCCACATTGGCCTGATTTTGTGCTCGTAAGATAAACTCCTGGGCCGGTAGTACCAGCTTTTTGAGTGGGGTCGTGGGCAGTTGGGGCGAGGCTTGCCAGGATAGCTGTTCCAGTAAGCGCTGGTGATTCAGATCCTGATACTGTTTTTGTGAGGCATAGACTGGAGAGCTGGCAATAAAAACCGCATTTTGATGCTGTTTAACCGCTTGAGCTAAGGCCTGATCGCCTTCTCGGGTTTCCGATAACAGCAGATCAAACACAATACGATCAGCGCCTTTTTCGGTCAGATAGTCCAGTACCTGGGCGTAAACATCACGCTTGTAGGGCCAGACGCCCAGTTCTGGCTCCAGTTCAAACAGTGATGCGTCATCAATATCGATAAACACGACGTCGTCAAAATAGATCTCTTCAGCAAACAGGTATTGCTGGGTGTCCTGTAACCAGACATTCATCTTCTTGAACAAAGAGGTTTCGGCCAGTACCAGGATCAGCCAACAGGCCACAATGGGGGCGATAGCCAGCAGTAGAGGCTCTTTGCCGGAAATACGTTTTATCATCACGAACTCCTGCTGCGGCTTAGTGGCCGATGATACTGGCGGTGGTTTTATCTTTGTTCGGGCTAATGGAGTCCAGTGTCATCATAGGAATTGGGGGCACGTCCAGTGTGAAGCGGGTTTCGCCATAGAAACCTCCCAGGCCGTTCTTATCGACGCCGCGCACCCGCAACAGGTAATCCCCGTTGGATAGGCCGTTGATTGAGGCAATATTGCCACGATACCAATGATCCAGTACCAGTTGATCTGCATTTTTACCGGTAAAGAGCTGCAGTTGGTACTGGCTGACACGTGATAATACGTTCCAGCCAAAAAGCAGTGGAAATTGCTTTAGCACAGGTTCAACGGGGTTGATGCTGGGGGCTGGCAGAATGGGGCTGGGTGATAAACCGGCTTGACTTTGCTGAATGACCAAGCCAAAACCCTGATTCAGTTCAACACTTTGCAGATCCTGAGAGGCTTCTACGATTCCTTCCAGCACGACCGCGCGACTGGTTTTTGACTCAGGATCAAAACTGGCTTCAAAGATGGTTCCCCGTACTGCCAGTTGCATGGCTGGGGTGCGTACTTCGTATTTGGCGCCAAAGCCTTTCTGTTTAGTAACACGGGATTCCAGTTGGCCCTTAGTGAGCTTCAGTACGCTGGCTCCACTGGTAGCTGAGCCCTTCACTTCTTCAAACAGAACTTCGCTCTGCTCTGAAAGAATGGCGGTGGATCGATCGGCAAAACGCAGTGTCAGGCTGCTGTTGGGTTCTGTCGCGATACGTTCACCGGCGTAGAATTGACTGCCTTTTTTAACCGGTTCAACGGTGCCCTTCAGGGTGTATTTAAGCGCTTCACCCTGCAGGTAAACCACTTCAGCGTAGGTGTTTTGTAACGCTCCCTCTTTCAGATGAGGGTGAGTCAACACCTCAGACTGCTGGCTATTATCCGTGTTTGCTGCAGATGAGCTTGAACTGGGTTGATTGGCAGCGTTCTGTGCAACTGTTTGTGAGCCTGTCGCTTGAGATGCGTCCTGTTTTACATCGCTATCCGGCGAAGGGGTGTTCTGTGATCGCGTATTTTGCGCGTATCCCCCTTGCTGCGTTACGGTATTTGTTTGCTGGGCTTGTTTTCTATCTTGATCATCAACGCCGAAAAAGTACCAAATCGCGATACCTGTGAAAATAAAAAGCGCAATAATCAGGATATCTCTGCGTTTTCCCACTAAAAACGCATTTTCTTTTTCTGTGATCTGATCCTTCATCTGTTTCTTTCCTACTATCAAGCGTCTGATGTTCTTTTGAACAAAAGTGGGTGTTTAACCAGCGTACCTTTAACCTTCAAGCTTTTAACCTGCAGGCTTTTAACCAATGCGTTCCCTGTATGCTGTTTGTCTGTTAAGCCATGCTGATACTGACTCATCATGTTACACCTTCGTTTACGTGTGACTAGCTTAATATGATATCGACCTGAAAAACCGTATCCAGTTTGCAGTTTTATGGAGTTGAATAAAAAAACTGCAACTCTCAGGTGACAAGCTGTGTCTTTAGCGCTTAAGAAAACCGCTGTCATGATGACGTTAGAGTGCTCCCTTTGGCTGAGATCAATACCGTGAATCTCAAACGTGAGGTCGTTTTGCTATTTTACGCAGGCATTGTCAGGAATTTGAAGTGAAATCAATCAATTGAAGGAAATTTTATGTAAGAGATGAAGGAGGATATGACCCGTGTCGGTAGGCTATATCCAATAATGGGACGCTATTGGTCGTAATGGTCAGTTGAGCGGCTTAGTCAAGGCCGCTATTTACTGATCACCTTGCGTTGGTGAGTATTTTATTTTGCTTTGGTAGTGATTTGCCTTTGATTGGGGCTATATTACAGCCTCAAAGCATTCCAGCTGAGGCGGCCCCATATAGATCTCTCTGCGAGCACCTGCATTGGCATGGGCTTTCCTAAAGGCTTCTGACTTCGTCCAGTTTTCAAAATCTTCGCGGGATTCCCAGGTAGCATGGGAAGAAAACAAGGTATATTCCTCTTCACTGGAGCCTTGCAGCAGGTTAAAACTTTTGAAGCCAGGTACGGTTTTCAAATGGGAATCACGGCCTTTCCAGATCTCGATAAAATCCTGCTCGTGGCCATGTTTGATTTTGAAGCGATTCATTGCAATAAACATCTGTACCTCTTTATTACCGAAATTGAGATGGTGACTATGCTGCAGGTCGCAGTGCTTTTTTCAGACCTGCTGTTGTACCCTTTTGACAGGTTATGGGGCCGTTGCTATGAAATCTCAAGGCGTCTCTCTACTTTAGCCCATATCGGCTTTCCAGCAATGAACAATCAAGAATGACAAGTGATCGTTTGAGATTGGCTAACAGTATTCAGCGGGGAATCGTGTCTCTGCCTTGTGGAATCCTGTATCACCGGCCATAATAAAATAGTTAAATCACTCACTTAGAAAGTGAATAACGAAGAAGCCGCCTAACAATGGCTTGTCTATATAATTTCTCTTTATGCGTGTATTTAGTCAGGTCCCTTGTTCAGGACGGTTGCAATTCATTGCAAATTACCAAACAGGGTTTTTATGAGTAAAAAAAACAACCTGACCATATCGACTGATTATCAGGTTGGTCAGGATAATATCCAGCCTTTTGGCCTGGATATTCATAATGCGGTCTTTCCCATATCTGCCGCATGTATTGTGCTCTTTGTAGCATTAACATTAATCTTTCAAGAACAAGCCGGACAGTTTTTTGGTGCATTGCGCCCTTGGCTAACCACTCAGCTGGATTGGTTTTTTGTGATCAGTATGAATTTTTTCGTGCTGTTCAGCCTGTATATTGCCTTCTCTAAAATGGGGCGGATTCGTATCGGTGGGCAAGATGCAAAGCCGGAGTTTAGCTATCCCGGTTGGTTAGCGATGCTGTTCTCGGCGGGTATCGGTATTGGCCTGATGTTCTTTGGGGTACTGGAGCCGGTCAACCACACTCTGAGTCCACCTTTAGGGATGGAAGCCGGAAGCGCTGATGCTGAGCGCCTGGCCCTGGCGGCAACGGTTTATCACTGGGGGCTTCATGCCTGGGCTGTTTATGCCATTGTGGGGCTGGCACTGGCTTATTTCTGTTTCAACCATGGTTTGCCTCTGACATTAAGATCGGCTTTTTTCCCGATTCTTGGGGACAGAGTATGGGGTATCCCCGGCCATCTCATTGATATATTGGCTGTCTTTGCCACTATTTTCGGTTTGGCTACGTCGCTGGGCTATGGTGCTGAGCAGGTAGCTGCGGGTATGTCTCACCTGTTTGGTATCGAAGCGACAGATGGTCTTAAAGTGGCTTTAATTATCGGCATTACTGCGATAGCTCTGGTCTCTGTTGTCGCAGGCCTGGATGCCGGGGTGAAGCGCTTAAGTGAGATCAATATGGTCATGGCGGTCATGCTGTTGCTCTTTGTGCTGCTTGTGGGAGCCACCGGTGAGGTATTAAGTCGTTTTGCCCTGGGGGCGGTGGATTATATGCGCTATATGCTGCCACTCTCTAATCCGGTAGGGCGTGAAGATACCGGCTTTTTCCACGGTTGGACCACGTTTTACTGGGCCTGGTGGATCGCATGGTCGCCTTTTGTGGGTATGTTTATCGCCCGTATCAGTAAAGGCCGTACCATTCGTGAGTTTATGGTCTGTGTATTAATCGTACCGACGATTTTCTGTTTGCTGTGGATGGCGGTGTTTGGCGGCACTGCATTAGAGCAGATGGCAGCCGGTTATGACGGTGTTAAAGAGACCGTGACTAACTGGACGCCTGAGCTGTCGCTGTTTATGTTGTTAGAGCAATTGCCGATGAGCTTTATTGTCTCTACCGTCTCTCTGGTGCTGATTGTGATTTTCTTTGTCACCTCATCAGACAGTGGCTCTCTGGTGATCGATACCATTACGGCGGGCGGTATTATGAACCCTCCTGTGCCACAACGGGTTTTCTGGTGTACCTTTGAGGGCTTGGTGGCAATCGCCCTGTTACTGGGGGGCGGGCTGGCGTCGCTGCAAGCGGCAACGTTGTCTACCGGGTTTCTGTTTACCATGGTTGTATTAGCGATGTGCTATGGCCTGTATCGGGCTGTAAAAGAGGATGTGAAAAGCCTTTAGCAAACTAAAAGCCTTTACAAACCGTTAGCTGTGTCATCTGCTTTCGGAGCATTTGATTAACGGCAGGTATTTTGTCTCAGCCATCAATCATCAGCCACAGTATCTGCGGATACTGTGGCTGATTTTTATGTTCGGCATCGTTTAAGACCAAACAAAATAAGTTTTTGTAGGTCGGAAAAGCCGCAAGGCGCCTTCCGACAATCATCCGACACCGGAGCCAATGTCGGATGGCGCTTCGCTTATCCAACCTGTTCCTATATCAAGAAACTTATCGGGAATGGTATAACTTAGATATCCTTCATTAAGCGTAAGGCATCTAAAATAGCCGCATGGGTATTTCGGGATGACACCGCATCACCAATTCTAAACAGTTGGAATTGCCCTTCTGGATTGCGCACGACCGATTGCACCTCTCCCTTGATCAGCTGCTCATGGCTCAGTTCACCTTGGTTGGATGAATCTGGTTTCAGTTCAAAGTAGAGGTCATCCAGCGGGATAATGCCGTGATTGACAATAATCTGGTCGTAGTAACGCTCTTCGGCCACACCGCCGTAATCACTGCCGATAAAGGCTTTCAGATTGTTTTTATTACAGCTGCTTCCATCATCCGCAACGCTGGTATCTTTCTCCACCGCATGCAGGCGATAGGTGACGGTAAAGGTAGTATCCAGCGATTGTAGCGTGCGCATATAGGGCACCAGATTCATCGCCATCACCTCAGGAGCAAAGCTACGATCCGGCGTCATAATCTCTACCTTGGCACCGGACTTAGCGATAACCTCTGCCGCCTGCAGGCCGGAGTGATCACCCGCATCATCAAAGATGAGTACATTGTTACCGGGTTTAACGTCGCCAGAGATAATATCCCAGGCAGAGATCACATGCTCATTACCTTTCGCCAGTACTTCGGTATGGGGCATGCCGCCGGTGGCGATCACCACCACATCAGGCTTTTCTTCAGCGATAGTGTCTGCTTCGGCCCAGGTATTAAATTTAAAGCGCACATTTAAGCGTTCGCACTGGGCCATACGCCAATCGATAATGGAGATCATCTCTTTGCGGCGTTCGCTTTGAGAGGTCAGCAGAATCTGGCCGCCGGGCTTATCAGCCACTTCAAACACCACCACATCATGACCCCGTTCACCGGCAACACGGGCTGCTTCCAGTCCACCAGGGCCCGCACCGACAATGACCACTTTCTTCTTAGTTTCAGCGGGAGTGATCTGGTGAGGGAGTGTTTCTTCTCGTCCGGTAGACGGGTTATGGATACAGAACGCCAGACCACCCTGATAGATACGATCCAGACAGTAGTTGGCACCGACACAAGGGCGGATCTCTTCTTCGCGTTTTTCGATAATCTTCTGCACGATATGAGGATCGGTCATATGAGCACGGGTCATACCTACCAGATCCACCTTGCCGGAGTCCACGGCATAACGGGCCGTGGCGACATCGGGGATCTTAGCGGCATGGAACACGGGCAGATTAGTCGCAGCACGAATCTCACCGGCAAAATCCAGATGCGGGTTATTGGCCATACCCTGAATCGGAATGACATCGGTCAGACCCGGATCGGAATCGATATGACCACGAATCACATTTAAGAAATCTACCATACCGCTGGCTTCCAGCTTACGGGATACCTCCAGGCCTTCCTCTTTGCTTAAACCGCCAGCCAGCATCTCATCGGCGGTGTAACGCATGCCGATAATAAAGTCCGGCCCCACCCGTTTACGCATCTCGGTCAGGACATCAAAGGTAAAGCGCAGACGGTTATCCAACGAACCACCGTAAGGGCCGTCCAGGTCATTGGTCAGCGGTGACCAGAACTGATCCATCAGGTGACCGTAAGCCTGTAGCTCGATACCGTCCATACCCCCGGCTTTCATACGCTCAGCGGCATCGGCATAGTCTTTGATAATGCGCTCGATATCCCAGTCTTCAATCTTCTTCGGGAAGGCACGGTGCGCCGCTTCGCGGTTATGGGATGGGGACACCACTGGCAGCCAGTCACCCTTATCCCAACGGGTACGACGCCCCAGGTGAGTCAGCTGGATCATAATCGCCGCGCCTTCCTCATGGACGGCATCGGTCAGATCCTTAATCCAGGGCACTACCTCATCTTTATAGACCAACAGATTGTTAAACACCGGAGGGCTGTCTTTCGATACCGCGGCCGAACCTGCTGTCATGGTCATCGCCACACCGCCTTTTGCCCGCTCCACATGATAGGCGCGGTAGCGACCTTTCGGCATACCGTCTTCCGGGTACGCCGGTTCGTGGGAGGTCATAATAATGCGGTTACGCAGGGTTAAATGTTTTAGCTGATAGGGCTGTAATAACGGATCGTTCGACATAAATCAGGTTCCTGTTAGTTGTTGTTCTGTATTGTTTCTGACTTTAAAAATAAATGTACAGATATGTCAATTTAAATGACATTATTGAACATTGTAGTGTCGTAAATTGATAGGGCTTGTCGTTAACAGGCAAGATCTGTCGCAAATAGACAGAAGAATGCAGAGGGAATCGCGCTGTGTAGCAACTGATGCGGATAGATTGCAGAATGACATTAAGGTATGGTGGAGCCTGATCTGCAGTAGATAAGAATCAATGAACAAGCAATCCTTAAGCTCAAAGCCAAGCTCTAATAAAAGTGCAAGAACAGGCGCAAAGAAGGGAGCTAAGACAAGCTCAAATGAAAGCGGCTGGCGCGGTTCACCGGACGTATGGTTAAAAGCCGCAGTAGAGATACTGCTGGAGTCTGGCGTCGAGAATGTAAAAATTGCCACCCTGTCCAAGCGACTGAACCTGTCCCGTACCAGCTTTTACTGGTTTTTTAGTGATCGCGAAGCCCTGCTAGCCGCTTTGGTACATACCTGGAAAGAGAACAATACCGGCAATATTATCAAACAGGCTGAAGCCTATGCGGACTCATTGGCGGAAGCGACCCTGAATGTGTTTGATTGCTGGCTGGATGAGGAGTTGTTTGATTCCCGTTTTGAGTTTGCAGTTCGCAGCTGGTCCCTGCAATCCAATGAGATTCTGGCAGAGGTGCATAGTGCCGATCAGCAGCGCCTGGATGCCTTGACTGCTATGTTTAAACGCTACGGTTTTAATGATATTGCAGCCGATGTTCATGCCAGAACCCTTTATCTGGTCCAGATTGGTTATATCTCAATGCAGACTCAGGAACCCCTGGCGGTACGGATGCAGCGTATACCTGAATATATAAAAACCTTTACTGGTGAGTACCCCGAACAGAAAGAGCTGGACCGCTTTTTCCATCGCCATGGCTATCCTGAGAGTGTCTAAGTTTTCGGATAAATGAGGTCTGTTTGAACTTCCGTAATCCTTGTTGTTCAGAGGGCTGAGTTGTACTGGTTGTATGATTGAGTGAGTGTAGCTGTGATCCAAGCAGTTGCGTGAAAAACGTCTGCTCAGTTCACATTCATGATGTCAACTCCTGACACACCCTGTCAGGAGAGGAGCGATATAGTCGGTTATTCAATAACGCTTTTTCAAACTCTCTTGAAATTAACCGGGACTGACTATGAGAATGAACTACTTTGTTGTGGGGACAAACGATATGGCTGCGGCAGCTCAATTCTATGATGAGCTGTTTGCAGATGCTAAGTTTGAGAAGATTGCTCCAAGCGAAAGAATGACCTATTGGCTGGGTGAGGATTTTGCGTTTTCGGTTGCTATTCCCTTTGATGAACAGCCTGCCACCAATGGAAATGGCACCATGGTGGGTTTTAGTGTTGGCTCTGTTGAGGCAGTCAAACGGCTTTATGCCAGGGCGCTTGAATTAGGCGGCAGCTGTGAGGGGGAGCCTAATCAGCGAGGGACTCGCTTCTCTGCCTACGTTAGAGATCTGGACAAAAATAAAATATGCTTTTCAGATTAAAGTGTCTAACGTACTAAGCTGTTGTTATACGGATGTACTCAGTGTTGTAAGGTGTGTTCAGTGTTAAGTAGGCATACAGTACTTTTCCCTACATAAAGCCCGTATTTTCCGACCGCTTCGGTCGGCAAATACTGGAATATTTATGTCCGGGTACTTATAAGAGGTGTTAAGAGCAGGATGTCAAATAATCCAGTTTTGGAAAATCTGGATCAACCGGAAGTGTTGGAAAGCCATTACCGCGCTGATCCTGAACAATTTGAAGCCGACTTTGAACAGGCTATTGCGCAAAAGTCTGATTCTGAAACTCTACGTGTTTGGCATGCCCGCTTGAACTTCTCACCAGCTGTTGTAACGCAAAAGATCTCAGTTGCGGCTCTGGTGGCACTTTGCCTGGGGGCTGGGTTCTTTACCAAGATTCCAGCTTTTTTATCAGTGGAGGATGATTGGTATTACCCCAGGTTTGTGCCTCTGATTACGATTGTGGCTGTCGCAATGTATTTTTTGATCACCGCAACACGCAGGAGAATGCGCAGTGTTGTCGCTATAGGTATTGTCTGCTGCATTGCGTATCTGTTGGTGCTGCCTGATGGCAGTCAGTCTGACTCGGTCACCATGGCGCTGATTCACCTCCCCCTGTTTGCGTTAAGTCTGTTAGCTGCGAGCTTTATGTCGGATAACTGGAAAACTGTTGAGGCCCGGCTGGATTTTATCCGCTATATCGGTGAGATGCTGATCTATACGGCGTTGATCCTATTAGGTGGCATGGTGCTGACAGCCATTACTCTGGGGCTGTTTAATCTGATCGATCTGGATATTGATGAGTGGTACATGGACTACGTGGTGGTATTAGGCCTGGTCTCTGCCCCTGTAGTTGCAACCTATCTGTTTGATAGTATGCAGGGACGGCAGAGTCGCTTTGCGCCTATGTTGGCTAATGTATTTTCGCCACTGTTTCTGATTACCGTTCTGGCGTATCTAGTGGCTACCTTTTATCAGGGCAGAAATCCGTTTACAGATAGAGAGTTTCTGATTCTTTTTAACGGCTTGCTGCTGGTGATTTTGGCTTTGACTATTTTTTCTATCTCGGGCAAGAAGCGTGCGAGTCGTATTCAGCTATCGGATTACATCAATGTGTTGCTGGTAGCCGCCACTTTGGTCGTGAATATTATCGCTCTGTCTGCGATTCTCTTCCGTTGGCTGGAGTTTGGTTTAACGGTGAATCGTTTAGTTGTCACAGGGGCCAATCTGACTATTTTTGTACACCTGATTTTGATTCTGCTTCAGTATGGTAAGTGCTTGCGTGCAGGAGAGCGTTTACCCGGTTTAGAGTTTATTGTGGCTCGCTATCTACCTGTTTATACCGTATGGTCACTGACTGTTGCAGTGATACTGCCCTTGGTGTTCCAGTTTGAATAAGGCATTCAGTTAAGTTTTTGCTTAACCGCTATTTAGGTTTTTAACATTTAACGTATCAACGCTCCTGTCTAGGATGAAATGGTTTGATCGCCTTGGCGGCCGGGTAAAGGTGTTTTTATTTCAGCGATAATGGCGACGATAGAGCGGATAAGTTTGAGCGTGTGCATTGATTTGGTGCAAACTGCTTGGTTAATTTCTACCATATGGTAAAATATGGTGCATATACCATTCATTCATCGGAATCGTGAAATAATGTCAAGTTCATCAGATGAACCCTCTGCCAAGAAACCCCGTCGTCGTTCCCGTATCCGAGAAGCTCATGAGGCAAAAATACTTCATATTGCTGAAGAGCTGTTTTCTCGAAATGGCTATAACGGTACGGCTATCGAGGCGATTGCTGAACATGCAGGCATGTCTAAGCAAAATCTGCTGTACTACTTTTCATCCAAGGAAGTGCTGTATCACCGTGTACTGGAAAATATTCTTGATCTCTGGCTGGAAAAAATGGCCCTGCTGGATCAGGAAGGTGAGGAGCCTGCGGAGATGCTGCGTAACTATATTCGTGGCAAAGTCGAGCTTTCACGCACCAACCCCAAGGCTTCCAAGGTGTTTGCGATTGAGATTATCAATGGCGCACCCCATTTAAAAGACTATCTCAAGTCCAGTTTGACGCCGGTATTGGAAGCGGATGTCCAGCTGGTAAAAGATTGGATCGCAGAGGGAAAAATGGACCCGATTGATCCTTATCATCTGTTTTTCTTAATCTGGTCATCCACTCAGACCTATGCCGACTTTTCTTCTCAGGTTGAGTTATCACTGGGCAAGGGTGAACTCGATGAAGCAGATTATCAGACTGCTACTGAGTTTTTGACTCATGTGATTCTTAAGGGTGTGGGCCTGAGCTAATTTAGGATAAGGCCTAAATTCTGGTTTCACCATATCTATCCAGGGTAAGAGCATAATCTCAAAATCAGTGATTGTTGAATCTCTGTGATTGGGTGTTGAGTTTACCCTTGTTGCTATTTTTCTCTCCTCTTGATCATAAATTTCTGACATTTATCTCTACCATTTTTGGCTTTCCTGCTTGCTCTTAAAGTCAGTCCTCAGTTGCACCTGTTGTGTCATTTTTCCGCTCGTCCTGTCATTTCTTCTCATTTCTTCTCAAATTTTTGAAATTTTTCTTCGGCCTAAACGGCTGCAATCCCCCATTATTCTCTTTTCTTAATGATTAAAAGCCTAATAATTTCAAATAGTTATGTTTTTATTTTTATTCTGATATTCCTGTTTTTTTACGTTCTTAATTTTTCTTGACCGTTTGGTAAATTTTAATCTAGTATGTTTTTACCGTTTGGTAAAAAGTTTGTGAGTACAAACCTGATACCGAGAATAAGAAGAAAAACGGAGTCGCAGAATTGATGAATATGCAGGGTGTTTCCCCCGTTCATCTGCGACCGATAAGCAAGGCGATTTACGGAGCCGTAAGCTCATTTACAGAGCAGCAAACCCGTTTTTGGCGCAGTAAACGTAACCAGTGCAATCAAACGATTGATGTCATAAGCACGATTACTCTGTTGCTAAACTTTGCTTTATCGAATCCGCTTTACGTTCTCTTTCCCGGACAGTTTGTTCAGCATTTGGGCCACTTAAAGGCTGCTCAACTGAACATGAACACCAAGCCTTTTCTTAGAAGTGTTTGAAGTTAAGGAAAGAAATATGAATGCACCAAGTGTCCTAAACCTGAACAAGAGCCGTTCTGAGCGTCAGAATTTGATCCATCAGTTGTCGGGTGTTGAGGAAAGTATCCAAGCAATTCTGCTGTCTGTTATCGCAGGTTGTGAGCTGTCAGAAACGGATGCCGTCAAGCTGTTTGGCGCGACGGGCGCTGAGTTGGATGGCTTGATCGCGACCGCTGACTATATTCGTAAACAAGCTGTTGGCAATCAGGCCAGCTTTGTGATTACCCGCAATATCAACTTTACCAATGTCTGCTACATGGGCTGTAAGTTCTGTGGTTTTGCCAAGCGTAAAGAAGATGCTGATGCAGAATTACTGAGCTTGGATGAGATTGCTGATCGTGCAGAAGAGGCTTGGAACCGAGGCGCGACCGAGGTGTGTATTCAAGGTGGTCTGCATCCCAATATTCCAGGCACTCACTATCGCGATATCTTAAAAGCGGTTAAGGCACGGGTACCGGGCATTCATATTCACGCCTTCTCTCCTTTTGAGATCTGGTTTGGCGCAGCAAAAAGCAAACTCTCCATTGCCGAGTTTATTCAGGATCTGATGGATCACGGTCTGGATTCGATGCCGGGTACCGCCGCTGAGATTTTAGATGTTGAGATCCGTCAGCAGCTGACGCGGGATAAGCTGACCACAGAGCAGTGGATCGAGATTATCACCACCGCCCATGATCTGGGGCTACCCACCACAGCGACCATTATGTATGGCCATATCGATGGACCGGAACACTGGGCGGCGCATATCAATACAATTCGTGGCATTCAGAAACAGACCGGCGGTTTTACCGAGTTTGTGCCGCTGGGTTTTGTCCATTACGAATCCCCTCTGTATCAGAACACGCCCAATGTTCGACCGGGTCCTACGGTGGAAGAAAATATCCGTATGCACGCTATCGCCCGTCTGATGCTCAACGGTTGGATCGACAATATCCAGGCGTCCTGGGTCAAGTTAGGGCCGGACTACGCTCAACAGATGCTGCAGTCCGGTGCCAATGATCTGGGTGGTACCCTGATGAACGAAAGTATTTCCCGATCCTCCGGTGGCAAACACGGTCAGGAGATCGTACCGGAAGATATGGTGCGTATGATCAGCGCGGCAGGCCGCGAACCGGTGCGCCGTAATACTCTGTATAGAGTAGTTGAAGAGTACGAGCAACCGGTTGATGCACGGATTGATTCCGTTATTTCACACTCTGAAACTCTGATTCCGCGTTCCATTAATGATGCCCAACTGATCGCAACATCAGGGAGGGTCGCCTTATGAATCTACAGCCAACGATTAAGGCCCAAAAATCGAGCAACATCTTACTGCTCAGTGGCGGTGTGGGTGGTGCCAAGATGGCGGAAGGTTTTGCCTTTAGCCAATACGCCGAGCAGTTCAGCATCATCGGTAATGTGGGCGATGATCAGGAATTCCATGGCCTTTGGGTGTCCCCTGATATCGATACGCTGACCTACACCCTGGCCGACGAGATCGATAAGGAAAAAGGCTGGGGCCTCAAAGAGGAAAGTAACCGGGTCTTAGATCAGTTAAAGAAGCTGGGCTCCGATACCTGGATGTACCTGGGCGATAAGGATTTTGCCACCCATATATATCGCACAGAACAGCGCAAAAAAGGCGTAAGGCCGTCAGAAATCGCGAGCAATATCGCCCGCTCTTTAGGTGTTAATACGCCGATTATCCTGCCGACCGATGATGCCATTCATAACCAGGTTAAAACGGAAGACGGTTGGATCGATTTTCAGGATTACTTTGTAAAACACGGCTGCAAACCTGAGCTGTTGGGTTTCAACATCACGGCTATCGAAGACGCTACGGCAACGCCTGAAGCACTGAAAGCGATTGCTGAAGCGGATCTGATTGTGATCGCGCCGAGTAATCCCATCGTCAGTATTCATCCCATTCTGTCCGTGCCGGGTATACGTGACGCACTGGAGAAGGCCTCTGCTTTTAAGGTCGCGGTATCACCGTTAATTAATGGCAAAACAGTGAAAGGCCCTGCGGATTCCATGATGAAGGTGGCGGGTTATCGCAGTGATGTGGTGGGTGTTGCAGACTTCTATCAGGGGCTGATTGATGGCCTGGTGGTCGATAAGCAGGACTTGAGTGTTCTGCCTGAACTGAGCCAGCGAGTCGAACATGTTTTTCCTCTCGACACCTTGATGTTCCAGCGACAGGAAAAGATCGCGCTGGCGGAAGCCATTGTGGGTCTTTATCAAGACGCCAAAGCGACAGGCTATCGAGCGGCAGGTGCTCAAGCGCAAGCGGCAGGTGTTCAAGAAAGCACACTTGATCTGACTTCTGCGACACAAGCAGATAGCTCCCATAAACCTAAACCCGAGCCGGTGCTTTAAGGCTGTTTTAAGTGAACGGGAAGGAACAGGAGGTGTGGTGATGAAGTTATCTATCGTGATTCCAATGAAGAATCCAGAGTGCTCAAAGACCCGCTTGGCCAAGGTGCTCAAACCAGGTGAACGGAAGCGCTTAGCACTGTATCTGTTTGAGAAAAACCTCAGCTTTTTCCAACAGATGTATCCGCAGCATAACTTGCTGGTGGTCACCGCATCACAAGAGATACAACAGATCGCAGAGAGTTATGGTGCTGAGGTGCTAATAGAAGAACAGCACGAAGAGCCACAACAGTCAGGTCTTAATGCAGCCGTATCCCAAGCTGCGCGTTATAACACCGAGCAGGGTTTTGACAGTCAGCTGGTGGTTCCTGGGGATATTCAGGCGCTGGATCTTGGCGAGATGGAAACCCTGTTAAATCACCCGGTGGCCGAGCGCTCTGTAATTGTTTGCCCGTCATACGATGGCGGCACCAACGCCCTTATGACCACGCCACCGGATGTGATGCCGTTCTGTTTTGGCCCTAACTCAAGCCGAAAGCATCTATTGGCTGCTTTTGAGGCAGGCCTGCATACACGCCGAGTGTTTTTAGAAAGCCTTTCCCACGATATCGATCGCCCTGAGGACTTAAGCCGGGTCGACTCCGAGTTCGAGAAAAGATCCGCATAGGAGATTTCAGATGACGAGCAGTATGCAAATAGCTAGCGACATTCAAGCAACCAGCGACGTTCAGATAGCCGATGAGATCCAAATGGCTAGCGGCTCTCAGGAAGCAAACACCGTTCAGAAAGCAAGCAGCACGAATAACGAAGTCAGTATTGTCGCACTGGACGGTATTCCAGATATCTATCCCGGTGATGATCTGAACGGACTGATTCTAGAGGCGATCGATAAGCAGCAGTACCGGCTGGATGATGGCGACATCATTGTGATTGCCCACAAGGTGGTCTCGAAACAGGAAGGTCAGATTATCGACCTGAATGAGATCACTCCGAGCGAAGAAGCCCTGAGTCTGGGTAAAGAACTGAATAAAGACCCGCGCAAAGTGCAGGTGATTCTATCTGAATCCAACCGCTTGGTGCGGACCTCAAAACGCCCGGATCAGGAGGAGGGCACCATTATCGCGGAGCATCGTCTGGGCTTTATCTGCGCCAATGCGGCAGTGGATGAATCCAATGTCGATGCCGAAGGTAAGGTCATTCTGTTGCCTCATGACCCGGACTATAGTGCCCGTGAGATCTGCCGTTCCCTTGAGAGCGCAACAGGCAAATCCCTGGGTGTGATTATTACCGATACCTTTGGTCGTCCCTGGCGTATGGGCCTGGTGAATGTCGCCGTCGGTCTGGCCAATGTGCCGGGCAAGGTGGATCTGGCCGGGGACACCGATGCTTACGGGCGGGTACTTTCAGTCACCGTTCCCGCTTTGGCTGATGAAATCGCAGCCGCTTCTGGCTTGCTGATGAGTAAAAACGGCAAAAAACCCGTTTTGATTTTTAAAGGCGTTGATTGGCAGAAAACAGACAGCTCTGCCCGTGATCTTGTGCGCCCACAACGAGAGGATCTATTCCGATGAAAATTGCTATTTTGGGTGGGACAGGCCCACAAGGAAAAGGCTTAGCCCTGAGATTTGCGGCTGCAGGTGTTGATGTGGCGTTAGGTTCCCGTGATGGCGAGCGCGCCGCACAGATCGCTCAGGAACTGAATGAGCAACAGCAAGGTGTGACCGGTGTTATCAGCGGTGTCGATAACCTGGCTGCTACGGCTGCAGCGGATGAGATTGTGATTCTGGCTGTACCTTACGCCGCCCATAACGCCACGCTGGAAGCGATTAAACCGGAGCTGAACGGCAAAATTCTGGTGGATATCGTGGTACCTCTGGCCGATGGCGATCCTAAAGCAGTGGCGATGCCTGAAGCAGGCTCGGCGACAGAAGAAGCCCAAGTCTTACTGGGTGATGAGATTCCTGTGGTCGGTGCTCTGCATAATGTGTCTGCCGCCACGCTGAACAAGCTAGGCCATGCCATCAACTGCGACATTCTGGTGTGTGGCAATGACCTGGCCGCGAAAGAAAAAGTCATTGAACTGATCGAAAGCCTGGATGTGAAGGCCTATAACGCAGGCCCTGCGGTGAATGCCCGCTGCATTGAGGCGATAACGCCGATTCTGATCCGTTTGAATATTTCCAAGAAGGTCCCTTTCTCACACGCCGGTGTGAAGATCTGGGCACCTGACCATTAGTAGCAAACGCTATTTATCGCTTTCTATTTATAGAGCTCTATTTATCGCTCTTTATTTATAGAGCGCGATTCATAAAAGCTCGATTTATAAACGTTCGATACATAAAGACTGTTAATCCATAACAGCAGCCACTTATAACACCTACTGTTTATAACAACAAAAGAGTCCTGACTAGGAGAATAACGATGGATTTTGGTATTACTTTTAAAGGCTTTATCAGCCCAGAGCGCGCACGTAACCTGGCAAAACAAGCAGAAGAAGCGGGTTTCACCCACTGTTGGTTCTATGATTCCCATGTACTGTGGCGTGAGTGTTATCCAGCCATTGCCATGTGTATGGAACATACCTCTAAGATCAGCTTTGGCCCTTGTGTAACACACCCTAATGCCCGTGATTGGTCTCAGGCAGCAAGTCTGTTTGGTAGCCTGGCGCTACAGAGTAATGGCCGTTTCCATATCGGTCTGGGGCGTGGCGACAGTGGTGTCCGTGTGCTGGGTAAAAAACCGGCTAATCTGGCCCGTGTTGCTGAATTTACCACCAAGGTTAAGGCGATGGTACGCGGTGAGGAAGTTCAGTACGGCGAATGTCCGGCACCGGTGAAATTCCCTTGGGCAGAGGGTTATGAGCTGCCGGTTTATATCGGTGCTTACGGCCCTAAAGCACTGCAAACCGCGGGGGAAGTGGGCGATGGTGTGGTACTGCAGATTGCTTCTCCAACACTGATTCAGTGGTTTAAAGATCAGGCGATTGCAGCCGGTAACGAAGCGGGCCGTGATATGAGCAACTACGAAGTGATCGCGTCTGCTCCGGCTTACTTCGGTACTAAAGAGCGTTGTCTGGAAGCGACCAAATGGTTCCCGGCGATGGTCGGTAACCACGTTGCAGATATCGTTGAGAAATACGGTGATAACAGCGGCCAGGTGCCGGAAAGTCTGACCTCTTATATCAAAAACCGTCAGGGTTATGATTACTCCAAACATGGTCAGAGTGATAACCCATACCTGGACTTTATCACTGAAGATATCGTTGATGAGTTCTGTGTACTGGGCTCCGTTGAAGACCATATCGCCAAGCTGAAGAAGCTGGAAGAAGTGGGGACCACTCAGTTCAATATCTACCTGGATAGCGGCGATGAAGAAAGCATCGTAGAGAAGTACGGTAAGCATATTATCCCTCACTTCTCCAAGTAAACGCTCTTCCTCTCTTTCGATGCTCCTTATGCACTCTGGCTGAAAATGTCAGGGTGCATTTTTTTATTAGCTATTTATAGGGCAATACCAATCTCGATAAATCGCTTGGAATACCAAACTGGTTACGAGAGTAGATACCATCTCTCCAAATCACCTTCAACAGCTCTTTTAGGCTGATTGAGGGTGATATTCGCTTTGATGCTTTACAACACCAAAACAAATTTGAACAAGCTTGCGCATACCTGCGCACAGGGCCTGCATTTTACTTTTACCCTTCTCTACTAAACGCTTAAATTGATGTCGAATATCTGGGTTATGTTGTAAACAACTGACTGCTGCCATATAGAGCTTTGCTCTTATTTTGGCTGGCCCCTGCTTACTTAAACGGCTTCTTCCTTTCCATTGCCCTGATTGCTGGATACGAGGCACTAAACCCAAAT
>NZ_AULT01000022.1 GCF_000422425.1 Oceanospirillum beijerinckii DSM 7166 | reverse complement strand
GCCGATGGTAGTGTGGGGTCTCCCCATGTGAGAGTAGGACATCGTCAAGCGCTTGTTTAGTCTTTTTAGAAAAGACAGCAAACCCTGATCAGCAATAGTCAGGGTTTTTCGTATGGGGAAAATATACAAAATGAAAAACTAAAGAAACACCCAACAGAGATAGAATAGTATGAGCCGACAATTCACAGTATTGTCTAAGTATTCTCCGTCACCATGTTTTTAAATAGCTCCAGGTGAGCTTTTTTCTTTTCTAATTCCTGATCAGAGTCGGCAAAGCGGGCCGCAATAGCTTGTAATGTATCCAGAATTTCCATGAAGTGGTCAACTATCACAGGGTCAAAGTGGTTGCCACGGCCTTCTTGTATAATTCGGATGGCTTTCTCATGAGGCATAGGATCTTTATAAACTCGGCGGCAGATAAGTGCGTCGTAAACATCGGCTATCGCCATCAGTCTGGCAGAAAGAGGAATATCTGTGCCAGATAAGCCTTCGGGGTACCCGGACCCGTCCCATTTTTCCTGGTGATAATAGGCAATCTCTTTAGCTGTTTTCAAAAACTCCACTTCTATGCCCAGCTGATCTTCTGCATGCTGAATGGCATCACGACCCAATGTTGTGTGTCGCTTCATAATTTCGAACTCATCACCCTCGAAGCGTCCTGGCTTCAGTAAGATACGGTCTGGTATGCCGACTTTCCCGATATCATGTAATGGTGCTGATTTGAATAAAGTGTCGATGTATTGATCGGTCAGTAGCTCGGTGTATTCAGGTTCATCCCTGAGCTTCTCAGCTAAAGCCCGGACATAGTATTGTGTCCGTCGGATATGATTGCCCGTATCTGAATCACGGGTCTCTGCAAGTGAGGCCATCGCCATGATGGTGACATCCTGGACCATAGTCACCTCTTGCGTTCTTCTTCTGACTTCCTGTTCCAAAAAGGCGTTTTTATCATTCAGAAAGTCAGTTTGAGCTTTGAGCTGCAGATGGTTTTTAACCCGTGCAAGCAGAATATCGGGATTGACGGGTTTGGTTAAATAATCCACTGCCCCCAGATTCAGCCCTTTGGTTTCGTCAGATACCTCTGTTTTGGCCGTAAGAAAAATGACTGGGATACCAGCTGTTTTAGGATCGGCTTTGAGTTGTTGGCAAACCTCATAGCCATCCATTTCAGGCATCATGATGTCTAGTAGGATCAAGTCCGGTGGTGTCATTGATCTGGCAATATCCAATGCTTTAAAGCCATTATTACTGACTTTTACTTTGTAACGATCTTTGAGTAAGCCTGCCATCAGTGACAGGTTATCTGGAGTGTCATCAACCACCAGAATAATAGGCTTTTCAAGCCAGTTGTTTCCCGTAATCATTTGATACTCCTTTAAAGACGTTGTTCAAGTTCTGTGAGCAGGTTCAGCGCTTGTTCAAATTCATACTCATCAACGGCTTTGGATAATGACCTGCACCACTGAACTTTCTCCTGAGGTAACGCTTGTTGGAGTTGGAGCAGGTGTTCTGCCGCTTCGGCATCACTGTCTGCCAACGTGCTTCTTAGTTGTTGCAAGATAGTGGTTATCTCTGATGATGTCTGTTCTTTATCTGATTTATTCTCAATATGATGTATATGAGTTTGAATTAGAAACTGGTTTTCCAGTGTTCTTATTAGCCTACCCAATTCATCCGTTACCTGTGGAAATATCTCCCTGACGACATCACTGTCAAAGCCATGGCTCAGACAGGCTTGTTCCAAGGCATCGGCCAGCTGTTGCAACTCTGCTGCACCAATAGTGCCAGAGGTTGACTTTAAGGTGTGTGCCAAACGGGTAGCGGATTCGTTATCACTGTTGCTACAGGCTTGCTCGAACTCCTGGGCAAAGTGCTTTTGGTTTTTATGGAACATCACGAGAAGACGTCGATAGAGGGAGCAATTGTTTTTTGTTGCTGCGAGACCCGCCTGCAGATCAAGTTTGGCTATATCGCAAAGTGCCTGGTATTCCTGCTTAAGCTCATCCTCATCAACAAGCTGTTTTGTTTCTGCCTTTTCGGGGCTGATCCAGCGGGCTAAAGTGTCATACATGACATCAATGTTAATTGGTTTGGCCAGGTGATCATTCATGCCTGCGTCCAGTACTTTCTCTTTATCTCCTGTCATGGCATTTGCAGTCATGGCGATGATGGGTAGATGCATCGCTTCAGGCATATCTCTAATCAGTGCTGTCGCCTGGTAGCCATCCATGACAGGCATCTGGCAATCCATCAGAATAAGATCATAGCAAGTGTCATTCTTCAGCTGATCAACGGCTTCCTGTCCGTTATTGGCGATAGAGACCTCGATCCCTACTTGTTGCAGTAACTCTATGGCCAGTTCCTGATTCATGGGATTATCTTCAGCCAAGAGAACCCGCGCACCTTTCAGGCTCTCTGTCGCGGGGGTAGGTTTTTCAATATGGCTGGGTGCGTGGGATAAAATACCGATATTCAGAGCCTGTCCAATGGCTTCTAATAATCCTGAGGCCGTGACTGGTTTTGTGATCACTGAAGCAAAGTGAATTCCCTTCTCTTTGGCAGCAACAACGGCCTCATCCCGACTATATCCAGTAATCATAATTGCAGGTGGACATTTCAGAGCGGGTTGATGATTGATCAAGGATTCGAGTGTTGATACGCCGTCTTGTTGAGGCATTTTCCAATCAATTAATAATAGATCGAAGCTTTCCCTTTCGTTGCTGATTAGCCGTGCTTCGGCCTCTTTGCCACTTCTGACGGTATGGGCTTTCATACCAAAACCCTCAATCAGATTAGCAATAATCTCTCTGGCAGCAGCGTTATCATCAATAACCAACACTTGCCGGCCCACCAATTCATCGGCATGAAACATGCGTTTTGGAGCTGGATTCTGCTGGACACCAAACCGGGCGGTAAAGTGAAAGACCGTGCCCTTACCGTATTCGCTTTCGACCCAGATTCTGCCGTCCATCATTTCGACCAGGTTTTTTGAGATAACTAAACCCAGTCCTGTGCCGCCATATTTCCGAGTAGTGGAGGCATCAGCCTGACTGAAACTTTTAAATAGCTTATTCAGTTGTTCTTCGGTCATACCAATACCGCTATCTTTAACAGCAAAGTGCAGTATAGCGCTATCTTTCTCTACGCTTTCAGCATGTGCGCAGATCACCACTTCTCCGGTTTCAGTAAATTTGACGGCATTATTGGCCAGATTTGTCAGAATCTGGCCCAGCTTTAAGGGATCACCAATCAGTGCTGTAGGTACGTCAGCCGGAGTATCAAATAGCAGCTCCAGACCTTTTTCTTCTGTTTTTATTGCCATTAAGCTGGCCAGGTTGTCCATCACTTCTTCCAGATGGAACTCTGTGCTTTCCAGGGTCATTTTGCCCGCTTCAATTTTTGAGAAGTCGAGGATCTCATTGATAATGCCCAATAGGTTCTCACCAGCGCGATGGACTTTTTCAATATAGTTACGTTGACGGGGGGCCAGTTCGGTTTGCAGAGCCAGATGTGACATGCCGATAATGGCATTCATAGGTGTGCGTATCTCATGGCTCATATTGGCCAGAAAATCACTCTTCGCCTGAGTGGCTTCTTCAGCCAGTTCTTTTGCTCTTAACATTTCCTGCTCAGCAGCTTTACGTTCTGTGATATCACGTACACTGACAATCAATGCCGGTTTACTTTTTAATGTAATAGGTACCAATGATATTTCACAGGGAATCTCTTTGCCTTTGGCGCTGAGGTGCAGCCAGTCAAATTGATGGGTTTTTCCAGCAGCGAGTGCAGCCTGAATCTCTTTCTTGGCTGCTTCAGCAGATATACGTCCATCTGGTTGCTTCTCCGGTGACAGGTCTGCTGCCCTATAGTTTAAGAGACTGTCTGTATCCTCAAACTCAAAGATCTCTGCGGCCCTGTGATTGGCATGGATCAAGCCGTGCTCAGGAGACAGAACCATTAAGCCATCACTGGAGTTTTCGAAATAGGCATTAATTTTCTCTTCGGACTCTTTACGGTCGGTAATATCCTCCAGCATCCAAACAGTGCCTTTTGATATATCTGAAGCATCACGCATCTTGCCGCTCAGGTGGCACCAAAACGGTGTGCCGTCGGCTTTAACCATCTGCACTTCCTGCTGATGTACTTTACCCTTCATCAATTCGCCGTAGGCATAGGTCCCGATCTGCTCGAATGTTTCCTCATCGGGATACCATTGGCGGGTGCTTTTACCCATCAGTTCTTCCATCGGGCGGTCAAACAACTCTGCCAGTTTATTATTGGCTTGTTGTACGACTCTATCCTTCAGCAGGACGATGGCCATGGTTGCAGACTCCAGAATAGCTCTCTGTTCTGCGGCGGCTTTATGCAGTGCCTCCTGAGCCTGTTTGCGCTCAGTGATATCTCTGTAGGTCACCACAGCACCGAGTAAGTTATCCCCTCTCAGTATTGGCATAGTGGAGTATTCAACAGGGATGGCCTGACCATCTCTGCTCCAAAGTACCTCTTCATCGCTGTTTCGGGCGATGCCATCCTGTGTGGTTTGATGAATCAGGCTGCTTTCTGCTGTGAGTTTATGACCTTTAACATCGGCATAATGCACCAGAGATTGGAAGTGCTGACCGACAAATTCGGCCTCGTCGTACCCCAGAGACTCATAGGCTGATGGGTTTGCAAAAGTAATGTCGCCTTTGGTATCCAGGCCAACGACACCGTTTTTGACCGAGCGCAGGATCAGTCGGCTTCTTTCTTCAGCCTGCTTAATCTCTTTCTGCTGGGCTTCCATCTCCAGGGTTTGCTCCTCCAGCCGGGCGGTCTGACGCTGCATCTTCTCGGCTTGCTCCCGACTCTCATCCAGTAACTGTTGGGTTTTATCGCTGCGCTCAATAATCTCAAGATTCATGGCTAAAATAGGCAGCAAGCCTTCGATCAGTGTTTGCTCTGTGCTGCCAAAGGGCACGAAACTGGCCAGTTCAATAACGGCATGAAGGCGATGATTGTGTATCACTGGGAAGACTGCAATTTGAGTGGGAGACGCTTCACCCAGGCCTGAGCGGATTTTGATATAGTCATCGGGGGGATTAGTGAGGATAATCGGCTCACCTTCCAAAGCGCACTGGCCGATCAGGCCTTCGCCAATGGCTAATGTTTGCTGAAGATGCTTTCTTTCTCTAAAGGCGTAACCTCCTAAAAGTAAGAGTTGCTCTTGGTTGCTATCAAAACGATAGAATACTCCTTGACCAAGATGAATCAGAGGGGCGATACGGGTCAGGAAACATTGCGATAGCTCCTGAGCTTCCCTGATCTGCTGCAGTTCGGCACTGATTTCGGAGATATTGGTTTTAATCCAGCGCTGTGTTTCCACCTGTTTCAGTTCATGGCTGAGTTCCCGGGTAACGGCCAACACTTGCTCTACTTCATCGGGGTATTTTGCTTCAGTAAGCGAAGAGGGCACCGCTTCCTTGGTCATGAGGGATTGCAGGATAACCCGAATCGATTTGATGGGGTGGCGAACTGTATTTATAGTGATTTTTGCCAGTATGGCACCGATGATCACCAGGCTGGAAAATACTATTAGGATCGTTACTTCGGCGCGCTGGCTGGTATCTTTGGCCAGAGAACGTAGTTGCTCGCTGCTTGTCTTCAGCTGCTCCCGCAATTGGTCGGCTAACTCCGAAACTTGCCGGTGGTTCATTTGGATGCCCAAAGGTCGTGTCAGGATCTGTCGGGCTTCTCCTATGCGCTCCTGATTTGCCAAGGCGATAAACTGGGCCATCTGCTGCATATAAAGACTGTACTGTTGTGCAAGGGTATTTTTGATTTGACGGGCTGAGTGTGTATGGCATTGCAGATCGGCAGATAGGGTGTTCTGAATACGCTGGGTGGCTTGTTGCAACTCCCGGGTAAAATGCTTCCGGTCCAGTGGGTCCTGAAGGGTAATAATCTTCAAGCTGTATAGGTCGGCCTGTGACAGGTCGATACGTAAACTTTCAGTCAGAGATAAGGATAGATAGCAACTTTCCGTCTGATTATGTAGCAGATGCCCCTGATGCTGCTGCCAAAAAATCAATCCTGTAAACGCAGTGCCCATCAGTAGCATAAAAGAAAAGGTCCAGACCATTCTTGATCTTAAAGACAGTTTGCCCAGCAGGGACGTTGCTTGAATCATAATGCCGACTCCTTAGACTCGTAGAGCTGTTTTAGTGGTCTGTGACAAAATCATGTGTTGTATACCACTATCGTCAAACAATAGGCTGAAGAGCATATATACCCTTACTAATATAGACCTGGATGCGTGTTTAACCTTATTTTTGTTGGCTTAAGATTTTTGTGGGCTTAAGCTATATGGTCTGAGGCCGGGCTTAAGAACAAGCCGGCAATGAGGCGGTTGAGTGACTGTTGCTTTGAAGCATGTGTGACAACAGTGTTATGACGTACAGCAACGATATGTAACCTATGATCTATACCTAATACAGAAGCTTTAAGTTAATATCCGCACTATTTTCCCCACAGATAATGTTGATAACTATTGATGAGTACTCTGGATAAGATAAGACTGAGATTACCTGATAGCGTGCTTTGGATCAGCATGCTGGCCTCTTTTCTTTTAATTCCTCTGATTTTACTGGCAGTACAGTCTCAGTCCGCGGTGCAGTTGCTGGAAACCAAAGATGCACTGCATCAACACCGAGAGCTGATGAGTGGTATTCGCCGTGAGTCCGCTTTGTTGGCTTCAGGTTATCGTAATGATCCCAGTGAGAGCTTGCTGGAGCGCTTAACACAATACTATGCCAGTGAAAGGCAGCTGGATGAGATGCTTGTCTCGTTTGAAACAGGTTCCAAAGAAACGCTGGCGTTATGGAAAGCCTATCAGCAGCGGCATGAAGATTTTCATACTCTGGTGCAAAGGATCGCTTCAGATTCCAGTCGCTATTCAATCTTATTGGCTATGTCTCATGACACGTTTAAGCAGGCAAAAAGTCAGTTGAGAGCCAGTGAGCTATCGTTGCATGAGCGTCATGAGTACGAATTGATTCTGGCGGATATCTTCCTTTATACACTACGTTATATCGCCTTACCTGATGGGGATGCGGCGATGGAGCTTTACTCCTATATGGACAGTGTTCGTGTTGATCCTCTGATTACCCAAAAGCCAACAGTGTCCGATATTTTTCAGCCTATCTTTGCTTATGAGAGTGAAGTGCGTTCGGCGGTGAATGCGATTCATAGTGCCGTCAGCGAATTGATGACACTGCCGGTTTATTATGCGTTTGAACAGTTTGAGCATGACTTTGAGTACCGGGTTGATGAACGCTATAGAGAAAAAAGTCGCTACCTGACCCTGTTGGTTCAGCTCGTGGTTATTCTGTTAGCCATAGTCGCTTTTGTTGGTTGGTATTTAAGAAAAGCCAGGAATAAGCTGGAGCGAGCCAATGCTCAGTTAGAAGGCTTTAAGAGTGCTTTGGATGAGCACGCCATTGTCAGCATGACCGATAAGCATGGCGTTATCACTTATGTGAACAAGAAATTTGTTGAGGTCAGCGGCTACAGCGAACAGGAGTTAATAGGACATACCCATCGCATGGTGAATTCCGGTTTGCATCCGAGATCCTTTTTTAAATCTCTTTGGAGTTCGGTGCTGAAGAATGACGTATGGCATGGTGATGTGTGCAACAAGACTAAATCGGGTCAGCATTATTGGGTGCATGCCACGGTGATGCCGGTTTTTAACAAATTCCAAAAGCTGGATTCCATTATCTCGATTCGAACGGATATTACTCACCAGAAGCAGGTGGAAGCTGCTCTAATGGAAGAGAAAGAGCGAGCGGAGGAGGCCAGTAAGGCGAAAAGCAGTTTCCTGGCCAATATGAGCCATGAAATCCGTACACCAATGAATGCGGTTATCGGCATGAGCCATCTGGCGTTACAAAACAGCCCGGATGCTAAGACAAGAAATTATATTGAGAAAATTCAGGGGGCGGCGCAGAACCTGCTTGGAATCATTAACGATATTCTGGATTTCTCAAAAATTGAAGCGGGCAAGCTGGATATCGAGAAAACGGCATTCCGTCTGGATAATGTGCTCAATAATCTGGCCGCTGTTACGGATGTAAAAGCTGCGGAGAAGAAGTTATCCGTTGTATTTGATTACTCAGATGATGTGCCTTTGTCTCTGGAAGGTGACCCACTGCGTCTGGGGCAGGTCTTACTGAATCTGGTTAATAATGCTATCAAATTTACCAGGCAAGGGGAGGTCAAGATCAGTGTCTCTCGACTTGAGTTAAACAACCTCTCTGATCAATCAGGCAAAGGTGGGGCTAACGGGCAGGAAGAGGTTGAATTACGTTTCTCTGTCAAAGATACCGGGATTGGTATGACGGAAGAGGCGCAGAAAAAACTGTTTCAGTCTTTTTCCCAGGCAGATGTTTCGACCACCCGTCAGTATGGTGGCACGGGACTGGGCTTAGCGATCAGTAAGCAGCTGGTTGAATTAATGGGAGGGCAGATCGGTGTTTACTCCGAGCCTGGCGAGGGCAGTGACTTCTTCTTCACCATTCGTTGCCAACGGCATCATACGCCAGAAGCGGATAGCGTAGATTTAAGATCGATTCGGGTACTTTATATCGAGGATGACCCCGTTGCCCTTGAGTCAACATTGAGTATTTTGCAGGCGGCGGAAGTGAATGCGGTCGGAGAACTGAGTGCTCCAGATGGGCTTAATAATCTGGTGAATACCGCCCTGGAAGATGAAGCGGAGTTTGATGTTGTTCTGGTTGACTGGCAAATGCCTGTCATGGATGGCCTTCAGGTGGCTCAGTCGATACGCAATAACTCCGCACTTAAAAAGCAGCCGGTAATCCTTCTGATTACGGCCCATGGTGGGGAAGAGTTGCAGTCTCAGGTGAATAAACAACTGGTCGACGGTGTGTTGCTGAAGCCTCTGTCAGGCTCTCATCTGATTGATAGCATTCAGGAAGCCCTTGTCAAGCGTAAGAGCATTCAGGTTCGATCAGGGCTGTCTGTTGGTTTGGCACGTTACCAGATGGATGATATCACTTCCCGTGCGGGTGCCAGAGTGTTGATCGCTGAGGATAACGGTATCAACCAGGAGGTGATCCAGGGGCTGATGGCTCCTTTTGCAATGGATATCACGCTGGTTGATAACGGCGAAGATGCGGTCAAAGCGGTGCAGGCTGAGCAGTTTGATCTGGTGATGATGGATATTCAGATGCCAAAACTGGATGGTATGGCGGCTACGGCGCAGATCCTCCAGATGCGGTTAGCGAAGCAGCCTCCTATTATCGCTATGACCGCTCATGCGATGCAGGAGGATGTTCAGCGTTGCCTGGCGGCAGGTATGTCAGACCATATCTCCAAACCGATTGATCCTGAGCGTTTAAAAGAAGTTTTGATTCAATGGATTGAGCCAAGAGCGGTGCTTGGAGAGATCCAGACTGAGATTGCTGTAGAGAGCGAAGCATCCGGTATGCCCTGTTATATCGAGGGGGTTGATCTCAATCAGGCACTGCGTTCCACTGCGGGTAATTCAAAGCTGTTGCAGCGGTTAATGAAGCAGTTTATTGAGGATTATCAACAGGGCACGGCTCCGGCTGAAATGATGGCTAAACAAGCAGACTGGGAAACGCTGAAACGCTGGTTACACACATTGAAAGGCTCTTCTGCAACCCTAGGTATGACCCAGGTTGCTAAGGAAGCTGATGCACTGGAGAAAGCGATGCTGGGGCATCAATTGATTCAGCCTTCAGGACTTGAGCCGCTGCACAATAGTTTAAGTCAGGTGATTCATAATGTGATGGATTGCATGACCAAGCATGCGATACCAGAATCGGCGACACCTGAAACGCTGGAAGAGCGGGATCAGGCTTTCAGAAATGCGTTACAGCCGATCTCCTCTGCTGAGTTGCCTGTTGATCAGATTCTGGTGCTATTGGATCAAATGCAGGTTTTGCTGGAAGAAGGTGATGCGGAAGTGTTAGATATAGCGCCGGATCTGTTAGAGTTGTGCCAATTGGATGACGCCCTGATGAATCAAGCTGCCGAGCTGATGGATCATCTTGAAGGGTTTGAATTTGATAAAGCGCTGCATCTGCTGAGTGATTTAAGACAAGGATTATAAGATGACCCAAGTACAGTCTGGCACGACAGAAAAAGCCACTGTATTGATTGTGGATGATACGCCCCTAAATATCTCTATTCTGGTGGGGCTGTTAAAGCCTTTTTATAAAACCGTTGTGGCTAAGGACGGTGAGCAGGCATTAAATCGGGTTTTTTCCGGCACTGTGCCGGATTTGATTCTGCTGGACATCATGATGCCTGGGATTGATGGTTATGAGGTCTGCCGTCAACTGAAAGCGGATCCCAGAACCAAAGATGTGCCGGTGATCTTTATCAGTGCAATGACTGATGCTCTCGACGAAGAGAAGGGGTTATTGCTGGGAGCTGTGGATTATATCACCAAACCGATTAGTCCCCCCATCGTGTTAGCGCGAGTGAAGACGCATTTGGCTCTGTCGCAACAACACAGGGCTCTGTCTGATGAAGTAAAAGCCCGTACTCAGGAGCTGGAGCAATCCCGGAAAGAGCTTATCCGACGCTTGGGTTTAGCTGCGGAATACAAGGACAATGAGACGGGCCTGCACGTGCAGAGAATGGCGGAATATGCCCGCCTTATTGCTCTGGAAATGGGGTTTAATGAGCAGGATGCTGAAACATTAGCCGCCGCTGCCCCCATGCATGATATTGGTAAGTTGGGTATACCGGATGATATCCTGTGTAAGCCCGGTAAATTGACGCCTGAAGAGTATAAGATTATTCAGGGTCACCCCGAGATCGGTGCCAGAATTTTAGGAGCGCCGGATTCAGAATTACTGGTGATTGCACAACAGGTTGCGCTGTATCATCATGAAAAGTGGGATGGCAGTGGTTACCCTCATGGTTTGCAAGGGGTTGAGATTCCTCTGGTGGCGCGTATTGCCGCAGCAGCAGATGTATTTGATGCGCTGGTCAGTGTGCGTCCTTATAAGAAGCCTTGGCCATTGGAAAGGGTGCTAGGCTTATTTGAGGAGGAAAAAGGTCGTCACTTTGATCCTCAGGTCATTGACGCTTTTATGAAGGTGTTACCGCAGATGTTAGAGGTTATGGAACGTCTTTCTGATACAGAATAGGTCTATTCCAGTAGTGCACTCTGGAACGTAGAAGAGATAAACTGAGAATAGACCAACTGAGAAAAAGCAATCGAGAAGAGAGGGTACGGGGTTAAATGTTAAAAGTATTGGCTGTAGACGATACAGAGGCCAACTTAAAGCTATTGCAGCTGGTGCTGAAAAGGATGGGGCATGAGGTATTGGTTGCCCGTAATGGTCTGGAGGCTGTAGAGCTCTACGATAGCGAGAAACCTGACCTGATCCTGATGGATGTGATGATGGGCGTTATGGATGGTTTTGAGGCAGCAGAGCTGATTTTAAACCGTGAACCTGACCACTGGGTGCCTATTTTGTTTTTATCCGCAGCGGCAACGGAGGAGTATTTCTATAAAGGTCTGGATATTGGTGGCTATGACTATCTGTTTAAGCCGATTAACCAGAATCTGTTGCGCTCAAAAATCGGCAGTATTGAAAGAATTCTGCTTCGTCAGAAGCAACTGGAACAGGAAAATGAGCGCTTAAAAGCGATTATTGATGAGGCCAATTTAAATCGATAATGACATGCTATGGTGTGAAGCAATATTGATTAGTATGTAAAGGCCTGACCTCGATACTCTTTCCGGGGAGGTGATGTAGATGCTCAAAGCGTATTGTGGTTCCGAACGGCTGTCCCTCCCTAAGTTACTCTCTTTCAGGTTTTTGCTCAGCACTTTTGCGTTTTTGATCCTGACCTCAAGGCCCGTGTGGTCAGAAGAGGTTTGGCGTGTCGCGTCATTAAACTGGGAGCCTTACGCGGGTGAGCGCCTCCATGAGCAGGGGACATCAATTCAGGCACTTAGGGCTTTACTTCAACCTCATGATATCCGATTGGAGGTTGATTTCTATCCCTGGCGCAGAGCACAAATGGTTGCTGAGGGTAAAGACTATATCGGTTATTACCCTGCCTGGCCTGCGGAAGTGAAAGAGGGCTTTATCAGTTCGAAAGCCATTGACTATTCCCAGTTAGCGCTGGTTAAACAATCTGGCTCTGACGTGCATTTTTCTTCGCTGGATAATCTGTTTCGGGATTATCGAGTAGGCCTGGTTAAAACGTACGCTTATCCTGTACAAATTACCGCTATCATCTCCCGTTATCCAGAGCATGTGGTTTGGGCTGAAACGGAGCGTGCTTTAATTCGTAAATTATCCATGGGGCGACACCCCGTCGCCTTGACAGACCCGAAAGTGATGCACTATCAACTTAATCAGGAGCAGCTGGGTAATATTGAACTGGTCGCTGTTCTTGAGCAGCTTCCCTTGGTTCTGGCGTTACGTAACCAGCAAGATAATCAGGCCAGAATCAGGCTATTGCAGCAAATCATACAAGGTCATCGTTAAATTACTGATTGGTCCTGAAGCTGAGCTCTCTTTGTATAGAGCACAGGATAGGTGTTTCTGGTGCTGGTTCTTTACTTTATTGACCTATGATGTTGGTCGTTGTGTTGGTCTGCAGTATTTGCGTTTCAGGTTTCGCAAGAGACTCTATTTGGTTGGATTAGGATTATGCGTAAAGTTTACCCTTATACTCTGTTAGATGTGTTTACCGATCAGATGTTTGGTGGCAACCAGTTAGCGGTGTTTACTCAGGCAGAGGGGCTGAGTGATGAGCAGATGCAGAAAATTGCCAACGAGATGAATCTGTCTGAAACCACGTTTGTGACAGCAGGCCATGATAGCGATAAACCCCGTGTACGCATCTTTACTACGTCTGATGAGATGCCTTTTGCCGGGCATCCGACTATAGGAACTGCGATTTGTCTGGCCCACCTGAATCATCAGGACGGTGATGAAGCATGTAGTCACTGGACGTTGATAGAGCAGGTTGGCCCGGTCCCCGTCACGGTTGACCGCAGTCTCCCGGTTGCCAAAGCGGAGTTTACGACCGCTGTTTTACCTTCGTTAAAGCGTTCGGCATTAAATAAAGCTCAGGCAGCACGGTTACTGAATATTGAGCAGGAAAAAATCTTTTCCGCAGCGATGGTGGGTGACTGTGGCGCACCTTTTACTTTGATTGAGTTAACAGATAAAGCCGCAGTGGATGCGGTGCAGATTCAGGCCAGTCTGAAAGAGCTGTTCTATGCGGATAGTGATTGGCCCGCGTTTTATCTGTTCAGCCGTGACGATAATCACCTCTATGCCCGTATGATATGCCAGGAAGTGAACCTGGTTGAGGATGCGGCAACGGGCAGTGCGGCGGCTGCGGTATCCGGCTATCTGGCGCAGAGTTTGGAATCCGGTCATTATCATTTCTATATTGAGCAAGGTGTTCAGATAGGGAGGCCGAGCCAGATTGAGCTGGGTATTACGATCGGTGAAGGCTTATGTGGTCAGTCTGGGGTCACCAAGGTGACGGTTGCGGGACAAGCTGTCATCGTGGGTGAAGGTTATTTGCTACTTTAACCGCTTCTTGGGGGATAATAGGTTGGATAACGGTGCTAATAAGCAGACTGGAATCTGTCACCTGTTTGACCCGTTGCTTCAACGGTCAGAGTAAAGGCCAGGTTATAAGGCAAGGTCGTAGTTAGAACTGAAAAAGCTTAAGCCCCTTTCGGTAGCCGCAATATAAACTGACTACCTTCGTTCACCTTGCTAACGACCTTAATATCGCCTCCTTGAATAATACTGATAATTCGTGCAGCGTAGGCCTCTGAGACTGTCGGGTTATTGGGTAAAGAGTATTTATTAAAAAACTGGTTTTGCTGCTCAATTGAGGTCAGCCCCATATGATGAATCGTGATATGCAGGTATTCATCGGCATGAACCTTGATCAGTACGGTGTCTTTCTTCGGTGAAGCATCGACAGCCAGGCGTACAAGATTACCTAATAGCGTTCGGCATAAGAGTGCTTCGCCGTAGCAGTGGCATTTATGAGGCCCATCCAAGGCGATGGTGATCGATTTGTTTTTAGCGTTAGGGCGTTCGGCATTAATCACCTGCTCAGCCACCGCAATCAGATCAAAAGACTCGGGTTGTAACTCATACTGGTCCGTTTCCATCTTCCATAAGTTTAGCGAACCATCTACCCGGGCCAGAAGATGATGGCTGAGATGATCTATCTGTTTTAACTGCTGTTTGACCTCTGCCGATAGGGAACGCTGTTGTAACAGGCTTTGATTCAGAGATAGCAGTTCAGTTAAAGGGCTTTTCAGATCAAGCGCGCTAAGACGGTCCAGCTCGGCTTTCAGGTAGGTATTTTCTGCAATCAGTTGGCTGTTAGCGATATGGATCTCTTCGACAGTTTCCTGCTCACTCTGCTCCTGATCAAAGGTCATTCCCTCATCCAATAACGATTGCAGTATCGGAGAGGTTAAATCACTCTTGGTGGAACCCGCCATATGGATCTGCATTTCTCTCGGGATATGGCGGTTTTTCTGGATCAGGCGCAGCACTTTTTCACACAGTTTGGCCGGTGTAAAGGGTTGAATCAGTAGGTCATCGACGCCAGCCAGAATCGCTTTTTCGATATTGTCGCGCTTGGTTTCTGCCGTTACCAGCATAAAGAGCATATTTTGCAGCTCGGGATCAGAGCGTACCTGTAGCAGTAGATCAATGCCTGTAATATCCTGCATTTCCCAGTCGCTGATAATGCAATTGATCGGGTTTTGCAAGAGCAGGGTTTGAGCCTCCCGGCCATCTCTAGCCTCAAGGATATGGATAAAACCCCGGCGGTACAGATGGCTTCGAATCACTTTGCGCATGGAGATCTGCTTACTGACCAGCAGTATAATGGCAGTTTCCTGTTTCATAATGGTCCCGGTAACTTTCTAAAGCACACACTGGTGCAGTCTGAGCGGCAAACATTGTCGGTTAATAGCCTCGTGAGACAATAGCTGCAATATCTGTACCCGGTACAAGGTGGGATACCTGACGTCGAGGAGCCAGAAAAGGTTTTAGTTGCTGAGCTGGTTGAGTTGCTCCAGATTATGCTGTAGCCATCCGTTTAGATCTTTATCGTAATAACGCTTCAGACTATTGAGCGTCCATTGCGGTGATATAGATGGGGTTTCTGCCGAGGGTACTGTCTTTGGCTTCTCATCGGTTACCCAGAGGCAGCGCATACCGTTTACTGCTGGGCTATCCATGGTTGGGCTATCTATAGTTGTATAGTTGAGTCATCTGGCACAGCTAACACCGGCAGGCTAAGGGATAGCAGTAACGGCTTCAGCTCTTCCTGTGTGCTGCATAACCCCTCCCATTCCTGCTGCCATAGCGTGTCATCTAAAGCCAGCTGAAAGCGGCTAATACTCTGATCGTTATCGTGCTCATTACGGCGAATCTGTGAACTGTAGTCTGGCCATAACAGACTAAGATCTTCTGCAATAATCCGATTCATTACTTTCAGGTTATCCGGGGCTAACCAGAAATAATCCTGCTCTGTACCTTGTCTGGCGGTGAGACTGACTTTTGCCCCTTGAGGCTTTAACTGCATAGCAGCATCCACAGGAACGATACGAATATTCTGTTGCCTCAGCTGAGGGTAAACGTTGTGCTGTGGCCAGACTGAGGCGACTGTTATAGAGGCAGCATAGTGTGGTAGTTGGTTGATTTGCTGAGGCAGTTTCTGGTTTATCCAATAAGACAGCCGGGAGACGGGATAGCGTTTGGCTGGCAGATAATCCACGGTCACAGGTGTGTTGGTCAGTAGAGACTGGGTGATCAGATGAATTACCGGAAGAGTGGTTGCTACTCGTGGACTCTTCTCTTGTGCAGAGTGACTCTGTTGAGCAAAAACTGATGGGCTCCAGCCGAGAAAAGCGCTTAATAGCAGTGCCGTTATAGCTAATGTTTTCTGGCTCAACCGATCATTATTCAGGCGTGTTTTATATCGCAACATAGTGTCTCGTCTCATTAAGCGGTGAGTCATTTTTACGCGGTTTTTAAAAGCTTTAACTGATTCAGCAGTACGATGCTCAGGAACAAGCCGCTGGCCAGCAGCACGATGGCTGCTCCAGAAGGAATCGGCAACTCCAAAGCCATAGGCAGGACCACACCAGCCACACAGCAACTGGTTGAGATCAGCAGGGTCAGGCTGAAAAACTGCTTGAGATCTTTGCTGATCAGGCGGGCGGTTGTGGCCGGTATCAGCAGTAGAGCGCCCACCAGTACCGCGCCGATAATTTTTACCGCAGCCACGGTAATTAAGGCGATCAGCAAGACAAAGGCATAATCCAGCAAAGTCACATTAACCCGTCTGCCACCAACACCTTGCACTCTGGCCATTTCCGGTTGCAGGGCTGCCATTAGTGCCTGATTCGCATAACGCAGAGCCAGTAGCAGGCTGGTGAAAGTAATCACCGCCAGAATCAGCAAGTCGGTTGGGGTGACTGTGAGGATGGAGCCAAACAGCACGTTTTCCAGAATATGCACGTTGACCTTTTTAGCCACATAGAGCAACAGTGCTGCACCCAGGGCGATAGCAAAGGCGAGAAATACACCCACTAGAGCATCGTAAGGCACCTGGGTACGACTTTTGACCCAGTGTAGTAACAGCGCAAAACTGAGACAGAAGCTAAACAGACCTGCAATCGGTTGAGTAGCCGGTTCACCTAGCAGAATACCAATGGCGATACCGGTCAATGCGCCGTGACCCACTGCTTCGGAGAAGAACGCCAGTCGTTTTACCACGACCAGAGTTCCCAGAGCACCGAGTAAAGGGCCGGTGAGCAGTGCAGCAATCAGCGCATAGGTGACAAAGGGGTATTGGAACATATCCGGTAGCCAGCCCTGATCAACCAGAGCGCTGACCTGTTGATGCAGAAGATCAATCATAAGGCCGCCCCTTCAGCTGCTGTGAACTGTTGTGATATTGGTTGTTGAACTGAGGCAGCTCTTGTTGTTGCAGGAGGCTCAACAGTTGAATAGGCGGGTGCGCTGAGATCAACCGTGATCCGGGGCAATCCGTAGATTTTTTCAGGGCTGCCCCAGGCCTCCAGGCCGCCATTGATCACCACTACGTTATCGGCATGCCGACGTACAAAGTCATGATCGTGATGGACCATAATCAGGGTGCAGCCGTGTTTTTTCAGCCGCAGAATCATGCTCTCGATCTGTTGTTGTGCCTGCTGATCCAATCCAGTCATAGGCTCATCCAGTAGCCAGAATGAGCTGTTCTGTGCGAGGGCTCGGGCAAATAAAAGACGTTGGCGCTCACCACCGGAGAGTTGCCCTAGTTTACGCTGTGCTTTATCCGCCAGGCCCACCTGCTGCATCAGTTGATTCAGTTGCAGCTGTTGTGCCGGTGTTTTTTTGCGAAAAAAAGCCCGACTTTGTGTGCTGGCATAAAGATAGTCCTCAATCGTCATCGGTAGTGTGGCGTCGAAAGTGGCCAATTGCGGAATATAAGCGGGTATGATCAGGCCTGCGTGTGTCTCTTTTTCTTCGGGGACAGATGGCCAATGCAGTGTGACTTCACCGCTATGGGGCATCAGGCCCAGAATTGATTTAAGCAGAGAGGATTTACCGGCACCATTAGGGCCGGTCAGTAGATGCAGCTTGCCCGCTGCCAATGTCAGATCAAAGGGCTTAAGCAGCGTATTATCGCCGATGGTCAAACTAAATTGCTTGAGTGTAATCGCGGGTCCCATACGCTAGCCCTTATCTGTTTTCTGATGGGCCTTGAGCAGCGCCTGACTCAGGGTTTTCAGGTTTTGTTCCATCTCGTTATAGACCTTATCCGGGTCGTAGGAGCCGTAGGTCATATGAGAGAAGTGGAACAGGCGAATACCGGTTGCGTGTTCGATAGTACTGACGTAACGGTTATCCATATCCAGCTCGGTGAACAGCAGATTAACGTTAGCGGCTTTTATGCGGTCGATCGTCTGTTGCAGCTGGCTGGCGCTGGGCTCCACACCATGAGCCGGTTCAATCACCGTATCAATGGCAATACCAAATTCCTGTAGAAAATAGCCATAGGCGTTATGGGTACTGGCGATACGGATATGGCTCAAGTCGGTGTTGAGTAGCTGACGCAGATAACGGTTTTTCAGTCCACGCAGCTTACGGGCGTATTTGATCGCATTGCTCTGGAAGTATTTCGCATTATCCGGGTCCAGTTGACCCAGAGATTTTGCAATGGTGTACACCTGACGAATGGTGGCATCAATGGAGACAAACGTATGTGGATTCCAGGCATTCAGAGTGTTGGTTGCCGCTAACAAGGGGACGTCTTTATTGGCATAAATCAGCGTGAGCTTTTCTTTTAGCTCGGGCTGGCTGTGCATTAACTTTTCCACCGCGTGGGTGGCAAACTCATCGTGACCGATACCGTTTAGGACTAAAGCGTCCATCGTCAGCAGGCGCTTTAGATCCGCCGGTTGTAGCTCATAGCTATGGGGATTAAAGCCCTCACCCACTAAGGGCACGATCTCAGCACGTTCGCCAATGATGTTAGCAACATAGCTGTAGTAAGGATGAAGGGTGATACCCACCTTCAAAGGTGCCTTTAATGGCGTGGCAGAGACCGATAAGCTCAACAGTAACGCGGCTATGCTCAACAGGACCGTTTTAAACCTAGCACCTGGCACTGAGGTGATGTTCCTGGCGGTCTTGTGTTTCAACGGGCTGTACTTTACGGCGCGGTTTCTTCTACTCTTTTGGCTTATGAGCCGCTTACTTAGCGACACAATCACTGATTTCATCATTAAAACTCTTTGCTTTGCAGTTGCCATGGGCTGCCGGTATGACAAGGAGAATCAGCCGCTGGGCCGCTGTGGCTATAGATCTCGCCAGCGACTTGCTCTGATTCTGGAATCAGCAGCATAAAGCTGCTCAGTGCTGCCTGTTGACTGAGCGCCAGATAACAACCGGCTTGGGGTGTACTCCATTGATAAATGGATTGGCGCTCAGTATTGGCTTTCAGCTGATCGAAGGGGGGGATTTGTTGTTCGTTCAGAGACTTAATACTGGGCCAATCCCCATCCGCTTGTTGTAAAAAACGGATCTCGGTAATGGCATTGCTTAGGCTAAGCAACATCGCCTTATCCTCTACTGACAGGGATAAATGCTGCCGTCTTTCCGGTACGGGGGCTTGATTCATACGAATGCCTAACGCCCCCAGCAGCAGGATGATGCCTAAAGTAAGCAGGCACCAGCGGGTCTCCCGACGGCCATCTAACGGTGCGATGGTTTGTTTAATACCATCGGAAGCTGAGACTTGTGTGCTTTGCATCCTTACAACTCGTCGTAATCAATTTCAACCGGGGTTTCATGGCCCGCATCAAAGCGAATGTAAAACTCCCCTGAGGGGCGTTGAAAGATCACCTGTGAGCGTTGATCCGTTTTAAGTTGCAGCAGGACTTGATCGTTATAATCCAATACCTGTACTTTTTTGTTTGTGGCGGGGCTGCCATCGCTGAAGCCGGCTTCACAAGAGACGGCGGTGTCTTGAGTGCTGCAGGTCATTAACGGGTAGTGTGCATTGGCACCCGTACTGGCGAACAGCGCACAATACCCAAGCAGCAAGGGCATAATCTTCATCCTATGGCCCCGGCAGAGAGCGGTAAGGGTGAAGGCTTTGGTCGAGCGGGTTAATGTTGTGAGCACTGAATTCATTGCTTATCACCCGGTTTAAGGCAGCTGGCTTTCAAAAGTCATATACAGCAGGTGGCCGATTTTGTCGGCCCGTGGGCTGTTGGAGTTCAGCTCGATGTAGGCCGATAGATACCAGGGGCCTGCCAGATCCGGTGTGAATTTCACCATGCCGTTAGTATCGGTTTTCAGCTTCTGCATTTTGCGGTCATCGCGGTACTTGGTGCCGTGAGGGGTTAGCTCAATCTCAACGTTGGCTTGAGGTTTACCGTCCAGGAACAGTTGGAATTCTGCTTCTTCACCGCGGACCACATCGTTAGGGTGAGTGGGACCTACCAATTCCAGACCCTTGTTTTTCAGCTTTAGTACCGTATTGGTTGGTGCTTGCCAGGTGATATAGCTGATGCTGGACACCATATATTGCTTGGTGACCACATCACGGGCATCTTTTGGCAGCTTGGCTTGAGCTTCCTGTTTATCAGCAAACAGGCGCTTTTCTGCATTGCGCTTGCCTGCGACATAGTGAGTGAAGAATACCGGCGGTCGGGCACCGGCCAGTTTCCAGGTGCCTGTCTGATCAATTTCCAGATCAAATACACTGCGACGATGGCCTTTGAAATAGCTACCGATACGCTGCTTGCTACCGTCCGGTGCGATAATGCTGACATTGTCCAGACCCACACCCTTGTCGTAATTAAATACGGTATGCGAGGCGGATGCATCCACTGTAACCCACTCGCTCTCTTCGCCTGACAGATTAAACTCATGCGGCAATAACCAGAGTGGATGGGCTAGAGCAGTACCTGCGGCAGACAGTGTCAGTGCAGCCGTCAGGCCGATCTTTTTCGCAAAGCGTTTACCCAGACGGGCCAATGAATGAGGTTGAGCGGATGACATACTTTTTCCTTATAGTCGTGGGCTAAATAGTGATGGGTGAATGCCCGAAATTGGATTCGATAAAAACTGACGCTGTTACACAGCTTAATCTCAGCTACAACACCTTGATCTCAGCTACAACACCTTGATCTCAACCGGGCCCAACTCTGACCCCGCTTTGATCCGATACGTTTTGCCTTGACCGGGTAGGTTGAATTTTTGCTTTAACAGGGAGCGGTCACCGTGTTCGCGGGAAGCTTCAAAGCACAGTTGGTACTGGCCTGCTTTTACGGGGTTCCCCTGGTAATCTTTACCGTCCCAGCTCAGAGTGAAACGACCGGGGGCTTTGGTTGCGCCTGTAACTGCATCCAGATTTTCCTCCTGATAACGTCCGGTTTTTCGCCACCAGCGACGCAGATCCTTCAGCCATTTTTTATCTTCATGCCAAACCGTCAGGGTTTTGACGGCCTTGCCTTTACTGTCTTCGACCCAAGCGGCCACATAGGGGCGTTGGTACTGGCCTGTTTCAATGACAGGTAACGTGAACTCTATTTCCACGTTATTGATGTCTGTTTCTATGTGACCGGTTGCATTTGGGGTCGCGTGCACTTGATGAGCGGGCATCACTGCAAGGACACTGAGTAGCACTAATGCAGCCAGTAGCGGCTGAGAGGATTGGCCCAATGAGGTTTTTAATTGCCCGGGTTTAAATGACAACGTGAATGCTTGCAAAATGTTTCGATAAGAAGGCATTAAAGTGCGCTCCAGTACAAAAGAAGAGATAAACCTGTGCCCAGACCACAGACACCAAACAAACGGGCGCGGCGTTTTTTCTGAGGTAGCAGCAGCCAGAAGCCGGTCAGGGTAAACAGCAACATGACCAGGGCGGAGAAATCGATAAAAGCCTGCCAGATCGCACCGCTATGACGCCCTTTATGCAGATCGTTCAAAATAGCGATAGTGCCAGCGTTCTTGCGCTCCAGTGTCAGTCGTCCTGTCGCCAGGTCAAACTCCGCCAGGCTATAACCGCCAGGACGCTTGGTATCAATCACTAAAAAGCGCTCTTCCGGGTCCCAGTCCAGATTGATCGCCTGACCGCGAATACCATGCTCTTGACGTAACCACTGGATCAGCGGCGCTGCAATGATCCAGGCATCGCTCTGTTCCTCGCCGGACTGTGCCCCATTCACGGCCAGTTGGCGCAGTAGTGGTTCGGGGAGATCGGTTTCATACAGCTCACTGGCTTGATCGTCAGAAAACCAATCCTGATGATTCAGCGTGATACCGGTCACAGTAAAAAACAGCATCACGACCAGCATCAGCATGGAACTGTACAGATGAAGTGTTCGGATCAGTTTAGGTGGAAACAGGTAAGCTAATTTGTCCAGCACGGGTCAGTCTTATCACAGTGGTGTATGAAATTGCGGTTAATTATCGAGTGGTCTTGATAATCATTTTTATTTTAAAATTATGGTGCTGTCAGCCGGTTGGGGAAATGCAATTTACATTTTTTACATACAGCGCAGGGATATCGCTCCGTCAGAGCGATTTATCTGTGGTGATAATGGCGAAAAGAGGCTTGTTAAGTGGTTTTCGACAAGGCTTGATCAATGGTTTGAAGCAGAGATGACGCTTCTAAAGGTTTGGTAATATAGCGCTCAAACAGCTCGGTATTTTCGCCGCTTTCAACGGCGTCTGACAGGGTATTAGCCGACAGTGCGATAATCGGTATCTGCTTCGTGCCCGGATTCTCTTTGAGGTAGGCTGCGGCGTCAAAGCCGTTAATGTCTGGCAAATTAATATCCAGAATAATAAGATCAGGTTGTAAGGCATCAGCCATTTCTATACCGTTGTAGGCAGTACCTGCGATATGAAGATGCAGATCTGAGCGGGGGTGAATCATCTTTTCCATCAATGTGATATTGGCTGTGCTATCTTCGATATAAAGTAGTGTGCGGCCATGGTGGAGCGGGGAGGTCCCACGGTTGTCTGCTTCTGGACCCGCTGTGCGAGCTACTGTGTGAGCCGCTGTGTGATCTGCTATGCGAGTGGCTGTTAAATCGTCGTTGAGTGTATTTTGCGCCTCGGCATTGGCAGTGGGAAGATCGATCCAGAAAGTACTGCCTTCACCTTGTACACTATGAACACCAATATTCCCACCCATCTCCAGCACCATCTTCTGTGTGATAGCCAGGCCGATACCGGTGCCTTCGATATCGCTGTTTTCCTGCTGCAAACGATTAAAGGGCTGAAACAGTTGCTCCAGTAAGGTTTCAGGGATGCCGATACCTGTATCCCTAACACTAATACGTAATATTGAGTGGCTTTGAACACTGGTGGTGATATCAATCTCACCGTGATCACGATTATATTTTACGGCATTGGATAAGAGGTTGAGCAGGATCTGTTTGGCTCTCAAGGGGTCGGTATATAGGTGGGGCAGATTGGAATCCATCTGGTCAATGATCGTGATTTTCTTTTCTGCGACCATAATACGGCAAAGATTAATGCATTCACTGAGCAATAACTCAGTATCCACTTTTTTGTAGTTAAAGCTCATCTTGCCTGCTTCTACCTTGGCAAGATCAAGAATGTCATTGATCAGTGATAGCAGATGGTCGCCGCCTTCTGAAATATGATGTACATATTTTCGTTGCTCCTGGCTTAGGGGGGGCTCATCCGCATCCAGCAACTGAGCAAAGCCCAGAATGGCATTGAGAGGGGTGCGTAGCTCGTGGCTGACCGAAGATAAAAACTCTGATTTGGCCCGATTGGCTTTTTCCGCATGCTCTTTGGCTCGCTCTGCACTTTCTTTGGCACGTTCTGCACTTTCCTTGGCTTGTTTGAGTTGCTCCTCGACATATTTACTTTCGGTCAGGTCGCTGATAATGCCGGCAAAACCAGGCGCGGTATGACTGTCAATCACGCTGACAGCTAGGCGGACCGGCATAATCGAACCGTCTTTACGTTGCGCTTCCACATCCCGCCCGGTACCAATAATGTTTGATTGGCCACTGCGATGAAAGTGTTGAATAAACTCATTGTGTTGACTGCGATAAGGTTCAGGCATCAGGATGGAGGCGTTTTTTCCCAGCACATCTTCGCTCTGATAACCAAACATCTTCTCGGCCGCGTTATTAAAAGAGGTTAACGCACCGCTATTATCAATGGTAATAATCGCATCAGCAGCATGCTGCAATATGATTTGCAGTTGCTGTTCGTGATCTCTGAGGTTGGCTTCAGCAATGGCTCTATACTGTTGATGCTGATCAACCGAGTCGATAAAACGATTGGCAACACTGACTAAATTGCCCAGCTCGGTATCCAGGTTCTTTTGTTCTATCTCTAAGCGGAGATGGCCTGGGCTTTCGGGGGAGATACTTTCAAAATTACGGATCAGGCGAGAGAGTGGTGCGATGAGCTGATGATTGGTAAAACCAAAAAAGAGTACTCCCAGAAGTATCAAAAGTAGTATGGCAGAGGAGCCCACCAGGTAAGAGAAGCGGGTTAAATTGGTAATGGAGTTCTGTAGCTGCTGATAGCTGTTCTTCTGTGTGTTATAGAGATACTGTTCCAGTATTTGAATCGCTGAGCTTGCGGGTTGGTTATCCACTCTGACCTGTTGATCAATCTCCAGTGGCGAATAGCCACTTTTTTTCAGCTGTTCTGCTTTAACCAGCATGACTTTATATTGGTTGATTACGCCTTCCAGTTGCTGAAGCGCCTTCAGCTCTGGCTCCGATAGCCCCAGGTTGCGAAAAGCGGTCAGGGCAATTCTGAGCTCCAGCAGTTTATGATGGACGTTTAATACCCGCTGGCGTTCACCCCGTAAGATATAGTTCTTAAAGTGATGGATAACACCTTCAAATCCAATTACCGTTTTAATTTGTCCCAGAATTAAGACCTTCTGAGCGTTGGTTTGTTGATAGAGGGACCAGTCCCGGCCCATTGCCTCAATTCTTTCCGTGGTTTGGTGTGAAAGCAAGGCCGATGCCAGAACAGCCAGCATCAAGCCGGAAGCGATAATCCAGCGAAAGGTCGAGATACGAAATGAGGTAAACATCGCTCTAATCCTTATTGGCCTTCTGAATAAACACGTTCAGAGTGCTTTTCCTTAGCGAGGAATTGCTGATATTGCAGTAAGCGGCGTTTAAACAGGTCAACCTGGGCAAACACATCACTAGGAGATTGATTGCTTATCTCTCTATCCATATAAAACGCACTGATCGGCTGCCGGGATTGGGTGGCATTAATATACTCAGCGACCAGTACTCTCAGGAGTTGAGACGATAGAATAAAGACGCTACTGGGGTGAATTGAGCTATCAGGGTGGGTATTTTGCAGGGTATGGTAATGATCAATCCAGGCGGGGCGGTAAGAGATAGCAGGGCGTTCAAATATAGACTCTAAGTGTCGCTTTACTTGTTCAACCTGTTGATAAACATCTTTGGGTTGTTTACCTGTAAATTCATCGGGTTGCAGCGCGGTAATTAAGGCGGTTTGTTCACTGTTCAAAGATGAGTGCTGTAAGAATGCGATGAGTGCCTGATTGATGTTCAGCCAAATACCGTAGACATGACCAGGGGTAAAGCCAAAATCTGTTGCTTTTGCCAGTGATGAGCTCAGCAATATCAATAATAAACAGATCAGTCTGATTGCAGCCAATACGGCGTGTGCCAACTTGTGTTTGCCTGATTGTTTCTTGCGCTGCATATACCTGAAACCCATAAGGTTATATGACCAAAGAACACCATGAGTTGTTTGAGTATGAGGACATCGGGGGGCTTTTGCCAATACTGTATAGAAAATATTTCTGTCTTATCCACGCTGTGTCTCAAAAGGATAAGGGTATCGAGGCATAAATACTTTTATGTCGGTATTTGGATGATTAAAAGTAAAGGCAATAAAAAAAGCTGATGCCTTGGCATCAGCATATGCGATTGAAGTAAGCGATATTATTATAGAAAGTGTTGTTTTAAGAGGTATAAAATAAGCACTCAAATGAAATTTCTGTTCGGCTCTTAAAGCCTGTTATTAAGGTGCTCAGATCAATATCAGATCTATATCAAAGTACCTTGGTTTGGGTTAGTACGTAGAATATTTCCTTCCTCTCCGATCAGTGGTCGGAGAGGAAAAGGGATATCGAAAATTTTTTGTGCTGGTACTGTGCTGGTACTTAGAAGCTATAAGCCGCTGTCAGTTTAAAGTTACGGCCCGGCTCAGCATCATCCAGAAGTAACTGACCAAAGCTAGGGTGATTACTTTCGCCAATACGAGAAACATGGGATACGTAGTAGGTATCAAACAGGTTTTCGATACCCGCAGTGATAGCAAGACCTTTTACTGTGTCCGGTGTCCAGCGTGCAGAGATACTATGCACGTCATAGCCGGACTTATCGTAATTCTCTTCTTTCAGTACGACCTGGCTGTCCCACTCCAGTTCCAGATTAAGCGCTGGTAACGTGTAATCTACCGTTAAGCTAATGCTGTCACCAGCTTCATCAGCAAAAGGCATACCTGTTGCTTCCTCTTCACTGTTGCTCTTGGAGTAAGCTAACAGTACTCCCAGGTCACCTTTGTCCGCTTTTACACTGGCTTCGAAGCCGCGCAACGTAACCTGATCAACGTTTACCCAGGTGTTGTTGGCACGTTGCCAGGCGATGCGATCTTCGATATCACTGTTAAAGGCAGTAAAGCCGACTTTCAGCTGATCCAGGCCTGCCAGGTGATTGGTTTTATAACGCAAACCAATTTCAGTATTAGTCCCGGTTTCTGGTTTAAGGTTCGTATTGACTTCGTTAACACTATCCGCGTAAAAAGCCTCTTCCAGATTGGGTCCCTGGAAAAGGGTGGTATTGGATAAATGGAATGTCAGTTCATCGGTGACATCTACTTCCGTCGCGACACTCCAAGTGGTTTTGCTATAGGTGTTATCGCGAGCAGTGGCATTCAGATCATAGTGATTGTGACGAATACCCGGTATGAAGCGGAAGCTATCAGTGATGGCAATCTCATCCTCCAGGTACAGCGCAATACTGGTGGCATCTTCACCGCCTTTGTCTGCGCCATCTTTTTTCATCTCAGTTTCTTGCTTATTAATTTCGGCACCGTAGCGCAGATTGTGGCTATAACCAGCCATATCCAACAGGCTTTCAGCCAGAAGTTTGGCACCTGTATTGATGGTAGTACCTGCCTTTATCTGATATTCATCGGCATTTTCCTTACGCTCCAGTTCCAGATCATTATGGTACACGGATGCACTCAGGAAGAGATCATCACCTTTATCTAACTCATAACCTACACGAAAGGTTTTACGGTCATAAGTGGTTGGATACAGTTTGTCACCGGTAATCGCGACATTAGTCGCCACACCCATATCAGGACGATAAGGGTAGTCACCTTCATCATTGTACTGATCGTAGCTGAACTCCAGGCGATTGCTATTATCAATATCGAAGCCTACTTTAAACAAGCCGTTAGTGATCTCTCCGTCACTACCCAGGTTTTCACGGCCTTTGCCATCTTCAGGGTTATCTCGATCAACCTGATAGATATAAGCCAACAGATCGATATTGCTGCCGACACGGCCGTAACTGGTCAGAGAGTAGCCCGCATATTTATTAGACGCCACATGACCTTGAATACGACCACCAAAGTGATCACCCGGTGCCAGCAGATCCTTGGCATCTTTCGTTTCAAAAGCCACACCGCCGCCGAGTGCTCCTGTCAGCACAGAGTTAGCGCCCACCTGAATATCAGCCGCTTTTAGGATATCCGGGTTAATCAGAATATTACCGGCATGGTGATACATATAGGCGTTCTGGCTGACGCCATCAATAGTGATATCCAGGTCGGTATCATCCAGGCCTCGAATGGTTATTTTCTGGTTAACAGAGTGAGTACCGCCCACTTCAACGCCTGGCAGGCTGCGCAGCAGGTCACTTAAATGGTCCGCTTGTTTTAGCTCGATATCATCATCACCCAGGAAAGTGGAGGTGCTGGAGACTTGCGTAGCCCAAACTTCAGTTGTGTTGTTGGCGATATCCTGTTTTTCGGCCCAGGCGCTGGAGCTGGCTAATCCAATTGCAATGACAAGAGGAAGTTTTTTAAGTGACGGCTTGTTGTTCATTAATACACCTTGCTGATAATGATTCTCAATGGCGGTGTTTATTTTGCGAATAACTCTCATTTGAGGGAAAGAAATTTACACTCTTTACGTTTGTCTATTGGTGCCGCACGACAGGTATGTTCACCCGGCAAGAGAGGAATTTGACGGGGCTGTCTAGTAACCAGGCTTTTTGCTGGATTCTAATGTACTAAGAAATAAGGACGCTATCCCTCAGGCTAACTCAAAACCTGGTGTTGTTATCAGACTTTGATATTTTTGTGTGTTTTTATGTTAACGCGACAACATAAGGAGTATCCATCTGCTAACTTTAGGGATGGATTATGAAAAAGATGACGTTGTAAGGCATGTCTGAGAGCTTATGTGTTGCTTCATTCTACCGCTGCTCACCAGGCAAAATAACAAACTAATGGAAGAGTATTCGTAGGGATACGGCACAGGGCATTTACCAGAAAATGCACGGTATTTTTGACTTGATCAAGGGTCACACTGCCATGAGTACAGGCTACATTTGCATTTTATCCTGCCGCAAAGCACCCGGTTCTATCGCTCTTCACAGTACTGAATATCGACCTCAATCAGCTATCAGACGCCTAAACAATAAGCTTGATTCGAGTTTTGAATTAGAATATGTCGTATTAGTGAGAAACCCGACCTTAGTCATCCATCAGATCAAACATAAGCTTTCTAATGTCGAGTGCCATGTTTTAGATCGTAAGCTAGTCTATGTCTTAAGTGTGAATGAGGCTACTGAGGTTATTCAGCGCATTACTGGCGAAGAAGGCCTGAATACTCATTCGAAACCGGATTTTTTTCAGGAAATGATTCTTTGCGAGTCTTTGCAAAGAGTGACTATCCCTAACATTAACGCAAAAGTTCCTAAAATTGAGTTGACTGACTATGAAGGCTGCTTAGCTGAAATTGGTCGACAGGGGTGCCCTCAGGCATTGAAACAGCTGGCCGACGTGTGTGAGAAAAATGCCAAAAATAGTCTGAAATTCAGAACCTACTGGCGGGAATATATAGAGATGTCACTGAAGAAGTGTGAGTTCTATAACTGTCAGCCTGCAACTCTGGGATGTATTCGTACAAGTGTCGCACGAGAGGCGATGCATTATCTCTGGGTATTAGTAAAAAATAAGTGGTTAGAGAGCTCTGATATCCGCTTTACTAAAAGCTTCTTATTGGCTGCAGATAAACATGTGCTGAAAGAGTTTATTGATATCCTGAATAACGAATGGGGTATGGATCAGGTGCGTGAAGACTTTAAAATGCTGGAGCATGAAACTTAGGCCGCTTGATATTAGCGGCCACTATTCTGATTCGGCCAATGATCTGCCCTTGTTGCAATGGGCGGATGAGGCTTTTGTGGTTTCGCCGGAAGCGAGCTTGGCCCAGATTGCACAGGAAAAGCAGTGGCCAATTCTACATTGGTCTTAAATTTCTTATGGCAGTCTTTCAATTCATTACAGAAGTTACATTTCAAAACATAATATAAGAAATATTTAATTGATGTAGGTCAAATAAATCTATTAAATAGCCCGCCATCGAGTAAGGCCTTGATTATCAGGGCCTCTTACCCCAGGGCCCCCACAATAATGCTAATCGCCCAGGGAGTCATAAGTGAATTAGCTAACTAATGAGGGCTATATGCAACACGTTTTTCGTAGATTTCGTATTCAGCAGCGTATCGGGTTTATTCTTCTATTATCAGTGGCCAGTATGGCGCTGCTTATTGTGATTTTGTTGCAACAGGAGCGACAAAATATGGAGCAGCAGAAAGTGGCTGAATTAAGAAACCTGACACTGTCTGTGGCCTCGCTGTTTGATAGTCTGAATCAGCAGGTTCAGGTTGGAGAGTTGTCACTGGAAGAGGCTCAGCAACGGGCATTGAAACGTGTTGCGGATCTGAGGTTTGGCCTGGATGATTATTTCTGGTTGATGGACCTGCAGGGAAACTATCTGATGCACCCATTCAAAGCCTCTCTGGTGGGACAGAATGCTGCGGGCACTCAGGATATTCAGGGCACTTACTTTTTGGGCAATATGACACAGGATCTGGCCCAGAAAGGGGAAAGCGCTTCCCGTTACTACTGGACCCGCCCGGGTAATTCACAGCACGTCCCTAAGATGGCCTATATTCTGGCGTATAAAAAGTGGGGCTGGTCGATTGCAACGGGGGTCTATATTGATGATATCGAAGCGGTTTACTGGCAACAGGCACAAAAGATTATTCTGATATCTGCGGCTCTGATGATGGTAATGGCTGTGGTTGTTTGGTTGCTGGCGCGCAGTATTACTCAGCCTCTGCGGGCAACAGTACAGGCGATGCAGTCGATCAGTCAGGGAGAGGGCGATCTAACTGCTCGACTGGATGTGAATGGTAAAGATGAAATCAGTGAGTTAACGCAGGCGTTTAATACCTTTGTTAATCGCATTCATTTAGTGATTATCAAAGCCGGGCAGGCTTCAGAGGCGGTTTCCGCCGCCGCAGAAGAGCTGTCATCAATTACCAAAGAAAGCAGTCGAACCATTGAGCATCAGGCGAAGGAAACCGATCAGGTTGCCAGTGCGATTCATGAGATGTCTGCTACTGTGCATCAGGTGGCACAGAGTGCCGGAGAAGCCGCTCAGGCGGCCAACCGTGCGGATCAACAGGCGATTGAAGGTAAGAATCAGGCTCAGACAGCCATCAGTGCCATTCATAGTTTGACCGGCCATATTCGCAGCTCTTCCGATGTTATCCAGCAGCTGCGCAGCGACAGTGAGAATATTGGCTCGGTACTGGATGTGATTCGCTCAGTGGCAGAGCAAACGAATCTGTTAGCGCTAAACGCTGCGATTGAAGCGGCCCGTGCCGGTGAGCATGGACGAGGTTTTGCGGTTGTGGCCGATGAGGTGAGAGGGCTGGCCCAGCGTACACAGGAGAGTACCGATGAGATTCAGCAGGTGGTGGAAACCCTGCAAGGGGCTGCCCAGCAAGTGGTGGATGTGATGGCCTCCAGTCTGGCCTTTACTGAGGAAACAGAGCTGAAAGCGACGGCCGCGGGCCAGGCGATGGAAAGCATCATGACAGCGGTTGAAGCGATCCGTGAAATGAATGATATGATCGCCAGTGCCGCTGAACAGCAGTCGATTGTAGCGGAAGAGATCAATCAAAGCGTTGTCAATATTGTCGATATATCCAACGGTTCGGCTTCGGCAACGGAGCAGGTGAACCAAGCCAGCCACGAACTGGCGCAGCAGTCGGATAGTCTGCACGGTCTGGTTTGTCAGTTCAGGGTTTAAGGCTAAAAGACCTGTTGAGTCTATTGAGTACGATATAAATCCCTTGATAGCTTCACTGGCCTGGCTGGTGAAGCTTCTGTGCTCATTCTATTTCCCCTTCTTTCTGTTCCTTCTTCTTTCTGTTAACACCTTGTTTAAGCAGGATATTTCTGTAAATAAAGCAAAAGAACTATTTTTATATATCTATAACCAATTGTTTTGATTAAAAAAATACTGCATTTCTTAACATTTAAATATGTTTACTCGCTATCTCTCCAGCTAAAATGACGGCTTTTTCAGCAGATAGACAATCAAGGTGGCTTTTTTGATTAGCCGGTGGATTATTTTACTGACCTCTCTATGGCTTGCCGGATGTATGTCCCAGGTACGTCATCAGCAGGAAACATTAACTGAACTCAGGCAGTTTCGCTCTGATTTAACGACTCATGTCGAGCCTCTGATGCTTTCTGTACGCCAGAATAAGGAGGAAACCCATGCCCTGCGTCTGGAGTTGGAGAAACTGCAGCGTCAGATCGCTAAAGTACAAAAGCATAATGCTGAAGTGCTGAGTCAGTTAACCCAGCTGCAACAGACTCAACTTATGGCTCAGGCTGAAGAAATGCCTCGGTCCATGGTGGCAGAAAAGCTGAGTCAGGACCGTGATAAGGTGATTCTGGGCAGTCGGGAATGGGTTTGGATCGATAACATAGATCAACACCTTAAAGCTCGTATCGACACCGGAGCGACGACTTCTTCCATTAGTGCTGTTAATCAAGTGCAATTTGAGCGCAATGGCGAGAAGTGGATTCGTTTTGATTTAACGACCCGCAAGCAGTCCTTTACTGTGGAGGCGCCGATATTACGTTGGGCTCAGATCCAGCAAGCTTCCTCTGAAACCCCCGAGAAGCGAGCTGTTGTTGAGCTGTGGATTCAGGTGGGTAAGTTAAGGCAGAAGGTTGAGTTTACACTCTCAGACCGGCGCAACATGCGTTATCCGTTGTTGATGGGCCGCGAGTTTTTCAAAGATATTGCGCTGATTGATGTGGGACGATCTTATATTCAGGGTAAAGCACGCACCGAAAACAGCGCTAAGCGCAATAGCGCAAAACCGGCAGTGGACAGTTCGGCTGAGCTCTCTCAAAAGCACTCTCAAAAGCTCTCTACGAATCATTCTGGAGACATGAACTGATGACGCGCCGGATTCCATTTTATCTGCTGATTTTACTGCTATTGGTTGTGGGAATTGGACTCAGCATTTACCGACATGATGTGTATAGTGTGCCCTGGACACCCGAAGAAACCCGCGAGCAGTGGGTTGTTGAGGCGCGTATTAAGTTTATAGCTCAGGGTGATCCGGTCAATGTGGTGATGCAGGCCCCGGATACTCAGGCTGGTTTTACATTGATCGATGAATCAACCGCTTCCCAGGGTTATGGTTTTGCCATGGTTGAGGAGGATGGTGAACGGTCAGCGCAATGGAGTATACGCAGCGCCAGTGAAGAGCAGTTGATCTACTATAAGGCCCGTTTCCTGGTAGATCCTCAGGCCGCAATTAATACTCTCCCACCTGATGCGCCGTTACAGCCTGTGGTCTTTGAGCCTCAGCGACAAACGGCGGCCCTCGCCTTACTGGAAGAAGCCCATCGCCGCTCAGCGGATACCGTCACTCTGGCCCGCGCTTTGGTGATGCAGTTTAATGATCAAAGTAATCAGAATGCGGCTTTGTTGCTCAATTCTATCCGACGTGAACAGGCTTTGGTCGCGCTGCTGGCGATGCAGGGCGTGACAGCCAGGGTGGTACCCGTACTGGCATTAAAAGACGGCCGTCGACGACAGTCCATGACTCCTATGGTTGAGCTTTGGTCCGAGCAGACCGGGCGCTGGTTACTCTTTGACCCTGTGACCGGTAAAGCCGGGCAGAATAACAGACTCCTGGTTTGGGGGAAAAGTTATCAGGCGTTACTGGATGTGGTGGGTGGACGTCACTCTGATATTTCTTTCTCAATGCTGGAGCAGGATATTCCCGCCAGTCAGGCGACCTGGGAAAAGGTGCAGGCTGAAGATCTGCTTAACTTCTCAATACACAGCCTGCCGGTAGAAGAGCAGGCGATGTTTAAAACCATCATGCTGATACCGGTAGGCGCGCTGATTGTGGTGTTTCTGCGCATTATCGTGGGCATAAAAACTTCGGGCACCTTTATGCCGGTGCTGATTGCGGTGGCTTTTGTGCAAACGCAGCTGCTCACTGGCATTGTCGGCTTTCTGGTGATTGTGGGCACGGGCTTGTTGATTCGCAGCTATCTGTCGCACTTGAATCTGCTGCTGGTGGCTAGGATATCGGCAGTCATTATTGCGGTGATACTGATGATCTCAGTATTGGCGGTGATCGCGTATCGTGTAGGTTTGGTTGAAGGTTTAAGCATTACCTTCTTCCCGATGATTATCTTGTCCTGGACCATTGAACGTATGTCGGTGCTATGGGAGGAAGAAGGCCCGAAAGAGGTGTTGGTTCAGGGCGGTGGCTCCCTACTGACGGCTGTACTGGTCTATCTGGCGATGACCCATGAACTGGTGTCGCATTTGACCTTTAATTTTGTCGGGCTGCAGTTAGTGATTCTGGCGATTATTTTACTCCTGGGGAACTACACCGGTTATCGCTTAACGGAACTGCGCCGCTTTCGCCCTCTGGCGGAGGTGCGATGATGTTACAAGCCAACTGGTTGCAGTGGTTGCGAATGCCCTCAAAGCTCTCCCAAAAGGGCGTGCTGGGTATGAATCAGCGCAATCACAGTTATATCGGTCGTTATAATGATCGCAGGCTCTACCCCCTGGTGGATAATAAGCTAAAAACAAAGCAGATTGCTCTTCAGGCCGGGGCCAAGGTACCTGAATTGATTGGAGTGATTCACAATCAGGCTGAAGTGCGCCAGTTAAAGAAGCTGATACCTCGGGCGTCTGGTTTTGTGATTAAGCCCGCTCAGGGTTCAGGCGGCAAGGGCATTATGGTGATTACCCATCAGGATGACGGGCGTTTTTTCAAGCCGTCCGGGGCTGAAGTCTCCAGTGCTGATCTTGAACGCCATGTCAGTAATATTCTGGCGGGGTTGTTTTCTCTGGGTGGCAAAAACGATGTGGCGTTGATTGAGAGCCTGATTGAGTTTGATGACCGTCTGCTGAAATTCAGTTACGAAGGGGTGCCTGATATCCGCGTGGTGGTTTTTCATGGCTTTCCTGTGATGGCGATGATGCGCTGTTCGACAGCGGCTTCAGATGGCAAAGCCAATCTGCACCAGGGTGCCGTTGGGGTTGGGTTGGATATTGCATCAGGCCGTGCCGTTAATGCTGTACAGTTTGACCATCCCATTCGGCATCACCCCGATACTCAAGCGGATTTAAGCACTTTACAGGTGGATAACTGGACAGAGTTATTGCAACTGGCCTCCAGTGCCTGGGAGATGACCCGGCTGGGTTATGTCGGGACCGATATTGTGTTGGATAAAACACGGGGACCTATGATTCTGGAACTGAATGCCCGTCCCGGCTTAGCGATTCAGATCGCCAATGCCTGCGGTCTGCTACCCCGTTTAAAATATATCGAGCAACAGTTGGACTCAGGACAGCTCACCGTGCTCTCTCTTCAGGAGCGGGTCTCTTTCAGTCAGCAGCACTTTCTGCGCGAGGCTTGTTTCTAAAGGTCTTTCTGTTCCTGACAGGATGATTTCTTCCTGCTGACGACATGCGTATAATCAGCTCTTTTAATTATTGGGTACTAGCGATTATGGCGCGCATCCTGTCTCTGGATACTTCCACTGAAGCCTGTTCCGTGGCTTTAAAACTGAATGATGAAGTGGTCGAAGATTTCAGACTGCTTCCTCGTAAACACACTCAGCTGCTGCTACCTATGGTGCAGGAGATACTGGCCAATGCCGGTGTGTCGTTAAAACAGCTGGATGCAATTGCTTTTGCAAATGGCCCAGGCTCTTTTACTGGCTTGCGTATTGCGACCGGTGTAGTTCAGGGCCTGGCGTTTGGTGCTGACCTGCCCGTTGTACCTGTGACCACGCTGGAAACCATGGCTTTTACCCAATACCGTGAGACCTATTCCCGTCATATCGTTTCTGCGCTGGATGCTCGTATGGGTGAGGTGTACTGGGCGGCTTATCACTGGAACGGCGATGGTTTTACCTGTCTGTCTGAGCCTGCGGTGTGCGCGCCGGATCGAGTGGATCTGCAACATTTACCCAAAGAGTTGCAGGATGCGGACTGGGTTGGCGTGGGGTCCGGTTGGCAGCTGTTTGATCAATTCTCACCGATTATTCAAAGCCAATTGCAGCAGACTAACGCTGATCTGTTGCCGCGAGCCGGAGATATTGCCCGTTTGGCAGAGCTGTACTGGCTGCAGGGTGTTCGTGTGGCCGCAGAAGAGGCGATCCCGGTTTATCTGCGTGATAACGTGGCGTTTAAAAAGGGTGAAGGTCCACACGGTAAGTCTGAGCAGGGTAATACTTAACGACCTTTATTCCAGGCAGGGGAGAGATGTTGTCAGACATCATGTGGCAGGTCTGAGAGATATAGGGGCTTCACGTTTTTTTGACAACATTTATGGTTTCTTCTCAGTTTTTCGGCACGGCTGCCATGTTTTTCAACATGATTGTCTGGGCAGTGGATTGATAATAGTCATCATTGATAGTTCATCTTCGATGATGATCAGGGGAACAGAATGGATTGGTTGCAGGTTACTTTTCTGGCGTTGATTCAGGGGCTGACGGAGTTTTTGCCGATCTCCAGCTCAGCTCATCTGATTTTACCTTCAATTGTGTTTGGCTGGCAGGATCAGGGGTTAGCCTTTGATGTAGCTGTGCATGTCGGTACTTTGATGGCTGTAATGCTCTATTTCCAGCAAGATCTGCGTCAGATGATTCTGGCCTGGTGCCGTAGTGTTTTCCTACGGCAGCATAGTCAGGCAAGCTATATGGCCTGGGCCGTTATCGTAGCAACGATTCCTGCAGGCCTGGCCGGTATCCTGTTAGGGGATCTGATTGAACTGCACCTGAGGTCTGCACTGGTTATTGCGATTACGACGCTGGTATTTGGTGTATTGCTATGGTGGAGTGATAAAGCTGGTCGACAGAGCCGTGGTGAGGGTGAAATGGGAATGCGTGATGCCGTATGGATCGGTTTGGCTCAGGCGCTGGCTTTGATACCAGGAACTTCACGTTCAGGTATTACGATTACAGCGGGTTTGCTGCTGGGGCTGACCCGACAAGCAGCCGCTCGTTTTAGCTTTCTGTTATCCATTCCTTTAATTCTGGCTGCAGGCCTGCTAAAGACTGTGGAACTCTATCAGGTGGGCTCTGAGGCTCAAATTAGCCATACATTGGTTGGTGGTGTTATTGCTTTTGTCTCGGCGCTGGCCTGTATTCATCTTTTTTTGCGTTTATTGGATCGGGTCGGCATGTTGCCGTTTGTACTGTACCGTATGGTATTAGGTATCGCACTGATTGTGTTTGTGGTGTAACTGATGACAACAATACCTCTTTGGTTGTGGGCGGAAAGCGCTGACTACCAATCCCTGCAAGAGTTCTGGTTTGAGCAACTAAAAGGATGTTTACCTGAGCATCTTGATCTGAAACTCTGCTCCGAGCTTCCTCGGACGACTGGAGACTTAGTTTTGATCGTGGGCTCAAATGGCCTGAGCCTGGGTGAAACCGGAAAAAAAGCCCCTAAGCCGATTCAGGTTAACTTTGTTTCCGGTAAGTCTGCCCATCGACGCCAGTTTGGTGGTGGTAAAGGGCAGATGATCGCTAAAGCGGTCGGCATGAAATCAGGCGTTAAACCTTCTGTTGTTGATGTGACGGCCGGTTTGGGTGGGGATGCCTTTGTGTTGGCTGGATTAGGCTGTGAGATGTTACTGCTGGAACGCCATCCTGTGGTTGCAGCACTATTACAGGATGGTCTGGATCGGGCCGCAGAGGATTCTGATGCGGTTGAGGTGACCCAGCATATGCGTCTGGAGCCGGGCAACTCCATTGAGAATCTGGCCAGGGTAGTTGAGGAAACGGGCTTTAACCCTCAAGTTGTCTATGTTGACCCCATGTTTCCGGCACGGGAAAAAAGTGCTGAGATCAAAAAAGAGATGAAGCTCTTTCATCAATTGGTGGGGATGGATACCGATGATGATCAGCTACTGGCAAAAGCGTTGGAGATCGCGACTCATCGTGTGGTAGTTAAGCGTCCGCGGAAAGCTCCAATTATTGCTGGCCCTGAGCCAAGTTATGTACTGGAAGGCAAATCCAGTCGTTATGATATCTATACTAAAAAGCGTCTGGGAGAGGGCTGATTTAGGGGGAGCTTAGACAGGGTGTAAAGCATCAGTGATTTGGTGTCTGAATAATGGTATTTAGGCTTATCCAGGCAATAAAAAAGGAGCACTGAGTGCTCCTTTTTTATCGGCCATGAACAAGAGGTTATTCTTGTTCTTCTTCCGGGCTCTGGGCATTCAGTGTGCCCAGGATAAAGCCGTTAACCTCAGACAGACGACCACGCCACCACATACCACGGTTATTTGGGATAGGGGCGCCGGTATTGTTAAAGAAACGGGCATCCTGCAGGTGGATATAATTGGCTTTATCGGCAGCCGCTTCTTCACCCTCTTTGGGTGCATACATGCCTGCATAAGTATTAAAAGCCTGCTGAATGGTGCTCAGTGCTTCATTGTCACCAAAATGGGCCGCTGTTTCTGAGATGAATTCATCAGAGAAACCTTCGAAGTATTTGCCGCCGTTTACCAGGAAGCCAGATACTAAGAAACCATCCATTTGCAGGGTGATACCGATCTCAAGGCCTGTGTTGTTTACTGTGGTGACCAGGCTTTCCAGAAACCAGTCTTTGTTCGTTGCAATCATTTGATCCGTTGAGTTGCTCATCAGAATTCTCCTGAATAAACCCTGCTCTGTAGTAAAAGAATATGTAGGCTTGATCCTAACACAGCTTTTGTGAAAAAAAATATCGTAATCATAGGGTTATTCGATAGTTTTGTGGATTTCTTCTCTTTTTTTGTCTGTCAGCTGCTGAATACTGTGTCGAATGGCGGGGTCAAATAGATCGCGGCATTTATTCGCTAAACTGAGAAGTTGAGAGTTGAAACAGATTTTGTTGTCTTGGCTCAGAGAGAGGTAACCGAGAGAGAGTAGAACCTGAGTCAGTTGCTGGAACAAAGGTTTGTGGAAATACTCTGGTGCATTCAGGCCATGCAGAATCGAAAGGCGTTGAGCCAGTATCTGACTTTCCTGCTCCAGTTGTTGTTGATCAAAATACCCTGAGTCATGGTGCAGTAAGAGAGCAATGATCAGATAGCCTCGTTCCAGAGTTGGTTGAATGGGTTTGGCTAACATCTTTAACAGAGTTTGCTTGCCTTGATCATTCTCATTTATTTCAAGTTGCTCGTCGTTGTCTGCGGATACTTGTATGAGTTTTTGCGCCATTAGCCATTGGCACAGGCGTTCAATCTCTGCAGGTAGTTGCTCCATTGGCCAGGGCAGGAACAGCTCTTTCTGCACCAAAGGGTATAAACGATTGACCTGCTCTATCAGGGTCACTTTATTGAGTTGCCGTTGCTGGTTAAAGCAGAAGGCGATCAGAGATGGCAGGGCAAACAGATGCAACACATTGTTGCGATACCAGGTCATCAGCACAGCCTGGGTATCATTCAGTTGCAACAGATCACCATAGCTGTGGGGTAAACGGGTGACCAATTGCAGCTTTTCTGCTTCTGCCAGCAGCTGAGTTGCATCTTGTTGACATAAAGGTGCTGATAAAGGCAAAGAGCCTGGCGGCTGTGCGGTCGTTTGAGACGATCCGACATTGTCATTATGCAGCTGGCGACAAAGCTGTAAAAACTCCAGCAGTGTGCTTTCTTCCAGAGTGAGGCGGCTTGAGGTTAGCAGAGCCAGTGCACTTAGATTGGCACCGTTCAGGGTAGCCGCTTGGTTAATGCCAACCGCGACTTGTTGAGCCACTTGGTGGACGGCTTCCGGTAACCATTCAGGGCGCGGCCCTGTCGTAGAATCACGCCACCCTGGCACATGATGATTGAGGCTATTGGTCAGATCAATAGGCTGGCCAAATGACAGGCTGACCTTGCCGAAGTGCTGTTTCAGGGTTTTTAGCGAACGCAGCAGATCAAACAGAGGTTCACCTTTTTTCTCTTTACCGCGCAACTCGCCCAGATAGGTGCCCGCTTCAACGACTTTCTCATAACCGATATACACAGGCACCAGTTTAATCTGGCGATGAGGGTTGCGCAGATAGCCGCGAATGGTCATGGAGATCATGCCTGGTTTGGGGGTTAACGTACGACCGGTACGACTGCGACCACCCTCGACAAAATATTCCGTGGCGTAACCCTTATTGAGCAGATAGGCCAGGTATTCGGAAAATACCGCAGCGTATAGCGGGTTATCTTTAAAGCTTCTGCGCAGGAAAAAAGCACCGCCGCGACGCAATAGCGAGCCCACCAATGGCATATTCAGATTAATACCAGCCGCGACATGTGGGGGTGTCAGACCGTTATGGAATAACGCATAAGAGAGCAGTAGATAGTCCATATGGCTGCGATGGCAAGGGACATAAACAAGCGTACTGTGTTTAGCGGTTTCCTGCACCTGCTCAATATTATGGATATCAACACCGTCATACAGGCGGTTCCACAGCCAGCTCAGCAAAACATCAAACAGCTTTTGTGTACTAAAGGAAACATTAGCCACAATCTCATCAGCATAACGCAGGGCATTGGCCTGAGCTTTATGTTTACTCAGTTGCTTCTGTTCGACGGCCTGATGAATAGCCAAACGTACTGCATCACTGTCAACCAGTTGATGGATCAGTTGCTTACGTTCGGTTAACTCTGGTCCAAGAATGCCTTGGCGTATCTGGCGAAAGTGTACCCGTAACAGACGAGCCGCTTTGCGGCAGTGTTGATTTAACGTGACTTGTTCGCTGGTGCTAATCAGTTCCTGAAGGGAAACGGGTTCAGCAAAATGGACCAGTGTATGACGACCATGGAAGACGATATCACTGAACCGTTTTATTGCCTGGCGCAGCCAGCCTCGCTGGTCATTAAAAAGGTTACGTTTGTTTTGACTTTTTCCAGGAGAGCGGCCCAGGAAGATCGATACGGGAACCAGTTGGACATCCTGCTCAGGATGATCAAGCAGGTGCGCCATAATTCTAACGAGACGTGGTGAGAGTGAATGCAGGGGTAAGCCGGATGAACCCAATAGTCCAAGCTGGCGATAATAACCACGATGCAGGGCGAGATAGCTGGCGCTCTCATAGTAAGCGTCGTGGCCCGTCTGATCATTTGTAAAGATGAGGGGTTGTTCAGAATGAGGTAGAGTAAACTTACGACTGATGTAGGACAGCAGCAGACGCTCAGTCAGGCTTTTGCTGGATAGCACATAGCAAATACGGGTTGAGGCTTGGGGGGGCTCTGCAGATTGACTGCTGCTTGTCGGCTTAGCAATATCCAGTTGAAAACCGTCGGGTTGTTTGCCGTGGAAACGAATGCGGATAAATAGTATCAATAGTGCTTGTAAGGCACGTAAGGCAACATTTTGCAGTCGGTTGAGTAATGTATTATCAGATTCAACAGAACTGGCTGGGCGCATCATCTCGTATAGCTTCCTGAATATTTTTACTGAAGAGCCGGCTAGAGCAGGCAAAACCGCCTGGTCATTACAATGTCATTAAGCCCGTTAGTATACGTGTTAAAAGAGTTAAAGGCTTCTCTCATCTATGGTGTGCAGAGGCTGCCTATACCGAATTATTTCGGCGTTACGGAGATCACTTTTGAAATACCAACCCTTACCGGATAAAGCTGAACGTGAAATGGCGGAGATCAGCCCTGCCAGTTTATGGCAGGTGGTGAAGCAGCATAAAAAAGAGCTGATCCTGGCCAATCTGATCGCGATTATTGCAACGGTGGTCAGTGTGCCTGTGCCCCTATTGATTCCTTTGTTGGTCGATGAAGTTTTACTGGATCAGCCGGGGCAGCTGATCGCTTGGTCCAATGGGTTATTTCCCAGTGATTGGCACGGTCCTGTGTTGTATATCTCTCTGGTGTTGGTTGCCACGATTGCGATGCGTCTGGTCGCTTTGGTGTTAAACGTCTGGCAAACCCGGGAATTTACCCTGATCTCAAAAGATGTGGTGTTTATGTTGCGCCGACGTTTACTGCAGCATTTACAGCGTATCTCTATGGCGGAGTATGAAACGCTCGGTAGCGGTGCGGTGGCGTCTCATCTTGTGACGGATGTTGATACGATTGACCGCTTTATCAGCTCATCGGTCAGTCGTTTTATTGTGGCAGTATTATCGTTGATAGGTGCAGCTGTCATTCTATTGTGGATGCACTGGCAGATGGCGCTGTTTATTTTGCTGCTTAATCCTCTGGTGATCTGGGTCACCATGCGCTTGGGCAAACATGTCAAGCAACTGAAGAAAAGCCAGAACTCGGCTTTTGAAGCCTTCCAATTGGCACTATCAGAAACGCTTGACGTGATCCAGCAGCTAAGAACCAGTAACCGGGAAGGTCATTATATTCAGCGTTTGGTGGGTAAAGCAGAGGCGGTTAAAGATCATTCCGCTAATTTTGAGTGGAAAAGCGATGCCACCAGTCGTTTAAGTTTTCTGGTATTTCTATTCGGTTTTGATCTGTTTCGCGCTCTGGCGATGCTTATGGTGCTGTTCTCTGATCTGACCGTGGGACAGATGCTGGCGGTATTTGGCTACCTGTGGTTTATGATGGGGCCAGTACAGGAAGTGTTGGGAATTCAATACTCCTGGTTTGCGGCCAAGGCGGCAACGGGGCGGTTAAATAACCTGTTATCCCTGCAACAGGAGCCGGTTTATCCGTGCCAGACTAATCCTTTCGCAGCTGCCGAGACCGCCAGTATTGAGATTAAAGATCTTCATCTTCGCTATGGTGATAATGAAGCGGTACTTAAAGGCGTGAGTCTAACGGTGCAGCCTGGCGAAAAAGTGGCTTTGGTAGGTGCCGGTGGCGGTGGTAAATCTACCGTGGTTCAGGCGATTTTGGGTCTCTATCCCATGGAACAGGGGCAGATCAGTTTTAGTGGAGTACCGATAGAGCAGATCGGTTTACAACAGGTACGTGATTCTGTCGCAACAGTACTGCAGCATCCAGCCCTGTTTAATGGTTCGATCAGAGATAATCTGACTTTGGGGCTAACCTTTGATGATGAACAGCTTTGGCAAGCGTTGGAGATTGCTCAGCTAAAAGACTTTGTTGAAGAGCTGGATGAGCAGTTAGCTACTCTGGTGGGGCAGAAAGGTTTACGTTTATCCGGTGGTCAGCGTCAACGTTTGGCTATTGCTCGTATGATATTGGCAGAACCTAAGGTGGTGATCCTGGATGAGGCCACATCAGCTCTGGATACAGAGACCGAGGCGAAACTGCATCGTGCTTTGGAGCAGTTCCTGCAGGGGCTCACAACACTGATTATTGCGCATCGACTGAGTGCGGTGAAACAAGCCGATAAGGTTTATGTGTTTGATGATGGCTGTATTATGGAGCAGGGCAGTCATGATGAGCTGCTTGAGCAAGGTGGCATTTATCACAAACTTTATGGTGAGCATCAAACCCACTAGCAGACTCAAAACAAAAGCTAAAAAGCGATTGAGGCCATCATAGGGCATCTGAAACAGGATTATCGACTTCCCAGGAACTGGCTGAAAGGTAGGTGATGCAATAAACCTGTTAATGAATATCACCGTCATTTTTAACAATCAAATGACGAAAAAAACCCCTGTTCAAAAATGAACAGGGTCGAATGACAGCAATTGCCGGGCTATGTCACCCAAATCGGTTCTATGCAAAGCTTAATTTCACTGATTGCCTGAATAGCTGTTGTCCATCGCTAAAAGCTTTTGATGTGCCATTCCCTGTATGGGAAGAGAAATCATGGTTATTTCTCACTCTGCTCTGGACGTCGGCGTCCTATCATAATGACAATAAAACTGATCACTTCATCTCTGTGTTGGTTATAACCTCTGAACTGAATGCGCAGTACACCACGATCCGGCTTAGAGCGGGAAGGTTTTACCTCAATAATTTCCGCACTTGGTGTGATCGTGTCTCCAGGGCGAACCGGTGCTAAAAAGCGCAATTCATCAATACCCGGGCCCCCCATACTGACCGCTTTAAACACTCCAGACTGTATGATCATACGAAAACACAGCGACAGTGTCTGAAAACCACTGGCGATAACCCCGCCATAGGGGCTTTCAGCTGCGGCCTGGGCATCAATATGAAACGGTTGCGGATCATAGGTCAGGGCAAAATCCAGAACCTGACCTTCACTCAGTGTGAATCCAGGGCCTGTGATTACCTCGCCCTGAATAAAATCATCTAAATATCGCTCCACTTATCTCTCCTGTCAGGCATGTCTGATGTTATATCTTGGCTGCTGTTCCTGCCGCTTAATGCTGGCCTCAGATACTGTCACTACTTCGGACACTCTTCAGCCCTGTGTTCTGAATGCTTAAGTATCATTACCGGACGGCAAGGCCTGAAACTCCAGCAGACAGACTTGACGGATACGCTCGGGCAGTTCGACTACTTTGCGCTTTTCGCTATCAAACCAACCAAAAACTGCTTTATGTACAGCGGCAATCTCACCGTTTTGACGATAGACCTTATTAACAACCTGGATGGACTTCTGTGAACCGGTGGGCTCTCCAGGCTCCAGTGTTACTGTGACCTGCTCACCCATAAACAGCTCACGGAAATACTCGGTTTCTTCTTTAAATAGAACAGGGCCTAACCCCTGCTCTTTTAACCATTCGGCAGTCATGCCGATCTGATTCATAAAACCGACCCTGGTGTGTGCACATAGATCGGCATAAGCACTGTGGCGCATATGTTGGTTGGCATCGCAATCGGACCAACGAACTTCAAACTCTTTCTGATACAGTGCATCACCATTCTGAGACATGGTTTTCTCCGATATTCTTCAAACAACAATCTGGCTTTCAAATGCAGTGGAACCAGAATTGAAACTATTGTTGACTCTTTTTACGCATAAGTTAAATTCATTGTTGAAATGACTGTCATGATTATTAATCATTAACTTTGTAAGCGTACTATACGGCATCGTGGAAGCAGGACTGATAGCCATCTACTGATATTTGGGGTAACGGATGAATATCAAGACCTTAAGAAAATTTGATCTCAATGCCTTGGTGACACTACAGGTACTGTTAGAAGAAAAGCATGTCACCCAGACTGCAGAAAAACTCAACCTGACCCAATCGGCGGTGAGCCGTACTCTGGCAAAACTACGCCAGATGTTTGATGACCCATTATTGGTAAAGTCCGGCAAACACCTTGCCCTGACAACAAAAGCAGAACGGCTGCAGCCACAGCTAAATAAGTTATTGGAAGGTGTCAGTGAACTGTTGATTCCAGATGCCTTTGACCCCGCTACTTATCAAGGCAGTATACGCCTGGCAACAACAGACTACGGCAGCCATAGTATTCTTCCCCGTCTGGTGCCTTTGTTGAATAAAGCGGCACCCAATGTGCAACTCTCAGCCCTGGACTGGCGTTCTAATCTGTTAACGGAGCTGGAAGATAACAAAGTCGACCTGATTATTGGTGGGGCGACTGAGCCTCCTGCAGATATCTTCCAGCGTGTGGTTGCCCATGACCACTTTCAGGTGCTGGTACGTCGTGGACATCCTCATGAACACTACATTTCGTTGGAGGATTACCTTCAGCAGGATCATGCCATGATCAGTCCTACCGGCAGCGGCAATAGTGATATTGACGAGCTATTAGCAAAGCAAGGTATGGCTCGGAAGATTGCCGTACGGGTGCCTCACTTCTTTGCGGCCCTGGAAATTATCGCCAGAACCGACTTTATGATTTTACTACCGGCAAACTTTATTCGCCGCTATGTGGATCTGGACCGTTTTTCAGTGCTGGACGCACCCTTTCAGATCCCTGCTATTGATATCTCTATGTTTTGGCACGCCCGTATGCACCACGATCCGCTGCATAAATGGTTTCGGGGTTTTGTTTACCAAACGATTTACAGCCACCCTAAACGGATAATACAGAGTGAGTGAAATGTGCAGATCAAGTGATCTGACGATAAGCCAGTCATACAACGGGAATGGCAGACGTGATCGATCCCCGTTCAAAAAGAGATGCCGAGCCTACGCTAATGCCGAGTCTACGCTATAGGGGGATACCCTTCCGATAGAGAAATTTGAGTTGCTCTTTACTGGACTAGCTGGCTTCTTTGAGCTTCAGCGCCGGGGCTTTTAACAGCTTGCGCACTTTGCCGGATATGTTGATCGTGCCCTGCTCACTGTATTTGCGACTGTTACTTTCGATCTTTTCCAGTTTGTAGAGATAGTTCACCATCAGTCCGCCGGATTGCTTTAAGCCGTTAACAGAGCTATCCGCCATCCAGTTCAGGCGCTCCAGCTGGGCACCATTACTCAGGTGAAAGTGAGCGACAGGATCTTTAGCACTACCGGCCCTGCCATGTTTGTTTTGCTGTCTGACAGATGAGAGGTAATAGGCTGCAATGGTCATGAGCTGTTCTTTTTGTGCCGGAGTGATCTGGGCATCACTGATTTGTTGGCTTTGTAGCTTTTCCAGCCAGCTCAGCTCAGCCAAGAGATCAGGATCTTTTTGTATCCAGCGACATAAGCCTGGGATAGGAGATAGCGTGGAAAACTGTTGGAGCTGAGGAAACTCGGCTTGTAGCAGCTTTACTACGCGCTTAATCAGAAAGTTGCCAAAGCTAATACCCGCCAGCCCCTTCTGAGCATTGGAAATAGAGTAAAAAATAGCCGTGTCTGCTTGTTTGATATCCTCTACCGGTGCGGAGATATCCAATAGATGCTGCACGTTATCGGACAGACCGTTGACCAAGGCTACTTCAACAAAAATCAGAGGTTCGTTGGGCATGCTCGGGTGGAAAAAAGCAAAACATCTTCGATCCGAATCCAATCGGTTCTTCAGGTCATCCCAGCTACGAATGGCGTGTACGGCCTCATAGGCGATCAGTTTTTCCAGTATTTCGGCACTGGAATGCCAGGTGATTTGCTCTAACTGCAATAAGCCAATATCAAACCAGGAAGTTAGCAGACGCTTTAGATCCTGCTCCAAAGGTGTGAGTTCAGGGGCGTCTTTTTTTAGTGCCAACAGTTCGGCTCGCATATCCACGAGAAACTTTACTCCCTGTGGTAATTCACTGAATTGAGTCAGTAACTTCATCCGTACGGGCTCAAGTGCCGCTCTTAATGAGCTTTCAAGCTGGTTTCGTTCATTGCCTGAGGTGGTCTGCCACTGTTGAATCAGTTCACTGAGCTGTTGCTCATTGGTGCCATAATGCTCCGATAGCAGCTTTAAAAAACGCATACGGCCTTTATCACTGAGCGACAGAAAGCCATTACCTAAGGCCGCTGCTTTTGCCCGCGCGGCAACCTCGCCACCTTCATCCGACAGGCAGGCATCGATCCACTGTTTAAGCACCTGTTCATCCGCTGCGGTTAAATCCTCTGACAATTCCAGTTGATCCCGGGATCGGCGCCCCTCGTTCGAGTCACGCCAAAGAGGCAGAAGTTTGAGAATGGTTTTTTCCAGGATGCTGCTTTCTTTTGCCTGCATGTTTCACCTCATTCAGCGCTTTGAGTACAGGAGTTCAACCCTTTGTTGCTGTGCAGGTTAGCAAACCTTTTTTAAAAAACCAAGGGTTTATACTTGGTTTTAAGAGGGTTTGTGTGTAGTCTTTGGCAAATACTATTGTTTCTATCAACAAAAATGTCAGGAGAAGACAATGTCACAAGAGATGATGACTGAACTGCATGGTCTATATCTGGAAGATCTTAAGGAGGGTATGAAGGCCAGCTATGCCAAGACGATTACCGAGGCTGATGTGGTGCTTTTTGCGGGTATTACAGGTGATGATAACCCTGTTCATATCAATGCTGAGTACGCTGAACAGACCATGTTCGAGCAGAGAATTGTCCACGGTATGTTCAGTGCTGGTTTGATCTCAGCGGTGCTGGGTACAAGGCTTTCAGGGCCTGGGGCAATTTATATCGATCAGCAGCTTTCTTTTAAAGCTCCTGTTCATATCGGTGATACTGTTGTGGCAACAGCGACCGTTGTGGAAATTAATGAAGAGCGTCGCCGCGTTCGTCTGGAAACCATCTGTCGGGTCAACAATAAAGTCGTTGCTGAAGGCTTTGCGACCAATATGGTTGACCGAAAACCTGTCCAGTAATCAGCAGATTACCTCTATTGATTAAGTTTTGAGTGAGGTTTTTCAAGGGTAAACCCTTGTTTTAGTTGCTCGCACTTGAGACTATCTCTTATGAGAGAGGGATGGTTTTCCATGATGATGCGCAATTTGGGGGCGCATCATCAGGTTTGGAAATCACCATGTTAATTAATGCAGGCGTTCAGTCAGCAGTTTCTAAGATAAGAGCAGGAAGAGTGATTTGCTGTTATCAGGGGAAGTAATCATGACAGATAACAAAAATAACAGCCCATATACACAAGGCCTGGACAGGAATGAAGCTAATCATATTCCTCTGACTCCCGTTGATTTTATCCGCCGTACCGCCATGGTTTATCCAGAGCGCACGGCGATCATCTATAACGATGTCACACGGAGTTGGAAAGAGACCTATCAGCGCTGTATCCGGTTAGCATCGGCGCTCAGTCAGCTGGGGGTAGGCACTCATGATACGGTAGCGGCGATTTTGCCAAATATACCGGAAATGCTGGAGCTGCATTTTGCCGTGCCTATGTTGGGTGCGGTGCTCAATGCGCAGAATACCCGGCTTGATGCTGAAACCATCGCGTTTATGCTGGACCATAGTCAGGCAAAGGTCTTGTTTACCGATAAGGAGTTTGCCTCCACCGTCGCTGAGGCATTGGCGTTATGTCAGCATAAACCTCAGGTGATTGATGTTGATGATATTTATGTCACGGGTGATCTGCTGGGTGAAATGAGCTACGAAGCTTTGCTGGCAAGGGGCGACTCAGGCTTCAGCTGGCAGCTGCCGGAAGACGAATGGCAGGCTATTACGCTCAATTACACCTCGGGGACCACAGGTAATCCCAAGGGAGTGGTTTATCACCACCGTGGAGCTTACCTGAATGCCGTCAGCAATATCATGGGGCAGCAATTGCCGCAGCATGCGGTTTATCTGTGGACCTTGCCCATGTTCCACTGCAATGGCTGGTGTTATCCCTGGGCTGTGACCGCAGTGGCGGGTACGCACGTTTGTTTACGTCATGTCCGTGCGGATCAAATTTTTACCGCCATCGATCGCCATAAGGCCACCCATTTTTGCGGTGCTCCGGTTGTGCTGAATATGATGATTAATGCGCCAGAGCATCAGCGTATCAAGGCGAACCATTCTGTTACTGTGACCACAGGAGGCGCGGCACCACCTGCCAGTGTGATCGAAGGTATGGAAAATCTGGGTATTCAGGTGGTCCATGCTTATGGCCTGACAGAAACCTATGGTCCCAGCGTTTTTTGTGATCCTCAGCCAGAGTGGCAGCAGCTCCCTTTACCGGATAAAGCGAAAAAAATGGCTCGCCAGGGTGTCAGAGCGCCGGGGGTGGCAGACCTGATGGTTGCGGATATGGCCACAGGGCAGGCGGTTCCTATGGATGGTGAGGCTCAGGGCGAGGTCTTGATCCGCAGTAACAGCATTATGAAAGGCTATCTGACCAATCCTACGGCAACGGATGAAGCCTTTAAAGATGGCTGGTTTCACACTGGGGATATCGCGGTAAGACACCCTGATGGTTATATCGAAATTAAGGACCGCTTCAAGGATGTCATTATTTCGGGAGGGGAAAACATCTCGACAATCGAAGTGGAAGATGCTCTTTTCCGTCACCCCGCTGTACTGGAGGCGGCTGTTGTGGCCCGACCAGATGAGTTCTGGGGTGAAGTGCCCTGCGCAGTTGTCACATTAAAAGAGGGTATGGATGCCTCTGAGCAGGACATTATCGATTTCTGCCGTGAACATCTGGCCCACTTCAAGTGCCCTAAGAAAGTGCTCTTTGATATCTTGCCCAAAACATCGACCGGGAAGATCCAAAAGTTTGCCTTAAGGGATAAGGTCAAAGCGCTGGATTGATCAAACTGTCAGCAGGTTATCGTTTATCGAGCGATAACCTGCCTTCAATTGAGCACATTGAAGAGGTAAGGTAAGATGCTGCTTAGTCAATATACGATCAGTAACCCTACAGACTCTCAGTGTGATATGACAGAGCCTTTCTCACATCTCGTTCAGCCCTCTGATCTAACACGAGATGCTGAGAGAAACAGATTGCTGGCCGAGATGGCAGAGCAGTCCACCGATATGATCTCCCGGCATACCCCCGAAGACTGGCGCTTTATCTATGCGTCACCTGCAGTCACTCACCTGTTGGGTTATGAGGTGGATGAAATTATCGGTTTATCCGCCTATGAGCTTTATCACCCGGATGATGTTGAGGATTTCAAACGCAGAAGTCCGACGGTCAGTTATGAACGGGGCTTGTATACCCATACCTATCGCTTTCGCAGAAAAGATGGCCAGTACACCTGGCTGGAAAGTACCAGCCGGAGTATCAGGGATCAGGATACCGGTGAGCTAAAAGAGATTCTCGTCGTCTCCCGGGATGCCAGTCATCGAATTGAAACAGAGCAGGCCAATCAACGGCTTGCACGTGTCCTGGAAAGAACCAGTGATCTGGTTACTTTTATCACTCCTGATCTGAAGGTTTCGCATCTGAATGAAGCCGCGCAAAATACCCTGTTGCTGCATCAGATCAAAAACGATCAGCTTAATTTGGCCAATCTGTTAACTAAAGAAAGCTTTGATGTACTCAGCGAACAAGGTTTACCTGCTGTAAAAGAAGGTAAACCCTGGTGCGCCGAGCTGAATATGCAGGGAGGGCGGCAAGAAGCGATACCGGTTTTATTGGAGCTATTAGCCCACTACTCTTTTCATGGGCAGTTAGAATACTTTTCTTTAGTGGCCCGGGATCTGAGTGAAACAAAACAGGTGCAAGCGGAACTGAAACGTTATCAGGATGAGATTAATCATGCCTCACGTCTGGTCGCGGTGGGGGAGCTGGCTTCAGGTTTAGCCCATGAACTGAACCAGCCACTGACGGCCATTGTTAATTATGTCAGTGGAATACAGCGTCGATTTGGTAATCAGGATCAGATCGCCTGGTCGGAATTGGCTTTTCCACTCAAAAAAGTGTCTGATACGGCGATGAGAGCAGGCAGCTTGATTCATCGTATTATGAACTTTACCCGTAAACAGGAACCACACAGAGAGTTGATACGTCTTAGTGATGTGGTTCCTGATCTGATAGAATTTTGTGCCGCGAAAGCTGAAAAGCATCAAGTCAGGGTCGTCAACCGGGTTAAGGATACCTCCCTGTGTGTGTATGCGGACAGAATTCAGCTGGAGCAGATCCTGCTTAATCTAATGATTAATGGGATAGAGGCCTCTGGTACCATAAGTGAGTCAGATAACAAGGATGCGGTTTGGCCTGAGGTAGAGGTCAGTGCTTGTTTAGATAACGAGGGACAGGTACAGATCTCAGTCTCAGATGAAGGTGAAGGTATCGCAGAAGACGTTCAGGACAGACTGTTTGAGCAGTTTTTTACAACTAAGCCTAAGGGATTGGGTATGGGCCTGGCGATTAGCCACTCATTGGTTGAGAGTCATGGCGGACAGCTTTGGGCTGAAAACCGATTAACAGGTGGAGCGTGTTTCAGCTTTACCTTGAAGCATGTAAGAGAAGATAGAGATAGATGAGTGAAAATGTGTTGACCAGTAACTCCCAGACTATCTATGTGGTTGATGATGACCAGGATGTTCGGGAGTCTTTAAAGTGGCTGCTGGAATCTGTTGGACTGCAGGTGAGCTGTTATGACACCGCGATGGCTTTTTTCGAGCAATACCCCAAGGATGCAGCGGGTTGTATTGTTATGGATGTGCGCATGCCGGGAATGAGTGGTATCAGTGCACAAAAAAAGTTGGCAGATCATCACATTGACTTGCCTGTGATTATGATATCGGCCCACGGTAATATTGATATGGCAGTGACTGCCATGACCCAAGGGGCTGTCACCTTTATTGAAAAGCCCTTTGATGATCAAACCCTGATTGACTATGTCCAGGCCGCCTTAGATAAAGATGCTAAGCGGCGTATCAAGCAGCAGGAACTGTCCGGCAAACAAGCTCACTACGACAGCCTGACCAAGCGTGAACGTCAGGTATTTGAGCTGGTGGTCAAAGGTTTATCAAACCAGGAAATGGCTGATGAGCTGGGCATCAACAAGAAAACGGTTGAGGGACATAGAGCCCATATGATGGCCAAAATGGAGGCAGGGTCACTTCCTGAGTTGATCCATATTGCACTGAGCCTGGGGCTTATCTCTTCTCTTGATTAAGTTGCTGCTGGAGCATCAAGCCCCTCGACTGTTTTGGTCAGAGGAGCTTGATGTTCGGATCTTTCCGCTAAAAATAACGGTTACCTATTAATACTTTCAGCAAACCTTATCTTAGACGCGACCAGCCGAATTACAGTTGTTCAATTATATCTGCGTACTGATCATCAAAGTTACTGAACAGGGTATCGTTCTGCTGGCAGCAACGAATACCACCTGTCTTAATATTGTAGATCCAGCCATGAATCTGCACTTTACCCGTGGCTATCTTGGCAGCAACAGCAGGATGGGTACGAATATGCTGAACCTGTTGCAGCACATTTTCTTCAATGGCTTCATTAAGCAATTCATGAGGAACGCCCTGATCAAGGGGAATAGTATGGCGTTCACGCACAATCTCCATTGCAGAGCGGCAGTGGCCCAGCCATTCTTTGACATGGGGAAGTCCCTTCAGATTATCCGGGTCCAGAGCCCCCTTGATGGCGCCACAATCGGTATGGCCGCAGATAATAATATGACGTACACCCAGTACAGCGACAGCATACTCAATAGAGGCTGTCATGCCACCTGTCTCGTTGCTGTGGGGAGGGATAATGTTACCGGCATTACGGCAGATAAACAGATCACCCGGATCAGAGCCTGTTAACAGATTCGGATCAATACGGGAGTCGGAACAGGTGATAAATAATACATCGGGGCTCTGCCCAGTGGCCAGTGTACCAAACAGGTCTTTATGCTGGGGGTATACATTTTGGCGAAAATTCAATACGCCTTTGACGATTCTGTCCACTGCTTACTCTCTAATACAAATTGCTAAAGGGGGGGGTAAATTGCAGCCCGCCACCGTTTTGACAGGCTGCGATCAGAAACGGGTACTTAGCCTATTTCCATTAAAACTTCACCCGGAGTTACACGGTCACCCTTAGTAACATGAATAGCCTGTACAGTGCCAGCAATGCTGGTATGAATTTCAGTTTCCATCTTCATCGCTTCAGCGACCAGTACCGACTGTCCGGCTTCAACACTATCGCCTTCTTTCACCAGCACCTCAACCACATTACCTGGCATGGCCGTAGTAATATGGCCCGGCTCACTGGCCCGCTTACGGCTGTTACCACCTTCTGAGACAAACTCGTTGAGCGGCTCGAAAATCACCTCTTCCGGCATACCGTCCATTGACAGATAGATTTTCCGTTTGCCCGCACCGTGATCACCAATACCGGTCACGGCAATCTCGTAGGTCTCGCCGTGGACATCAATTTTAAATTCTGATGCCCTGGTTTGTCCCAGTTTGCTACCCTGACCGCTATCGACTGGTAGCAGCTCTTCAGGCTTCAGGCTGCCGTCAGCGCGTTGTTGCAGGAACTCGCGCCCCAGGTCCGGGAACATGGCATAGGTAAGTACATCCTCTTCCGATAGCGCCAGATCACCAATGTCAGCACGCAGCTTATTCAGCTCCGGCTGCAGCAGATCCGCAGGGCGACCCACATCAACATTCTCATTACCAATCGCTTTTTTCTGCAGCTGGCTGTCCACTTCAGCCGGTGCGGCACCATAGCCCCCTTGCAGGTAGCGTTTGACCTCGTTGGTGATGGTTTTATAGCGCTCACCGGCTAAAACATTATACACGGCCTGGGTGCCGACAATCTGAGAGGTTGGTGTGACCAGTGGCGGATAACCCAGGTCTTTCCGTGCCCGTGGAATCTCGGCGAACACATCGCGGATCTTATCCAGTGCATTCTGCTCTTTCAGCTGGTTGGCCAGGTTGGACATCATACCACCGGGTACCTGGTTGATCTGTACCGAGACATCCTCGCGGGTAAATTCACTTTCAAACTGGTGATATTTTTTCCGTACTTCGCGGAAGTAGTCGGCAATCTCTGACAGCAGTTCCAGATCAAGCCCCGTGTCATAATCGGAATCTTTCAGGGCCGCAACCTGGGCTTCCGTAGCCGGGTGGCTGGTGCCGCTGGCAAAGGAGGAGATCGCAGTATCAATACGATCTGCACCGGCTTCAATGGCCTTCAGCTGACATAAAGGAGCCAGACCTGCGGTAGAGTGACTGTGTACCACAACCGGCAGATCCAGTTCCGCTTTCAGTGCAGCAACCAGATCGTAGGTGGCATAAGGGGTCAGCAAACCCGCCATATCTTTAATGGCGATGGAGTCGGCCCCCATATCGCGCATCGCCTGGGCCTGTTTTACAAACAACTCTGGTGTATGTACCGGGCTGGTGGTGTAGCAGATGGTGCCCTGGGCATGTTTACCTGCTTTTTTGACCGCCGCCATCGCTGTTTCCAGGTTGCGTACGTCATTCAGGGCATCAAACACCCGGAACACATCAATACCGTTATCGGCCGCTTTTGCTACAAAAGCCTCAACCACATCATCGGCATAGTGGCGATAGCCTAACAGGTTCTGTCCGCGTAGTAGCATCTGTAAACGAGTGTTAGGCAATGCTGCACGCAATTGGCGTAAACGCTCCCAGGGGTCTTCTTTCAGAAAACGCACACAAGCGTCAAAGGTCGCACCGCCCCAGACTTCAAGGGACCAGTAGCCCACTTGATCCAGTTTTTCGCAGATAGGCAGCATATCGTCTGTGCGCATCCGTGTTGCAATTAGGGACTGGTGGGCATCCCGCAGGATGACATCGGTGACTTCAACTTTTTTCCCATGACTCATGATCTATTCTCCTGCAATCGCCAGTGCGATTGTCTGAATTCTGTTTGATTCCGTTACCTGCCGGTCTGTGCGGCTAGTGTCATTGATTACCAGCCCGCATGGGCTGCGATAGCCGCGGCCACCGCCAGAGCAATCTCGCTGGGATGACGTTTTTCTGAGTAGTTCATCAGCTCCGGGTGGCTGGGCACAAAACTGGTGTCAAAATTCGCCTGTTGAAAATCCGGGTGCTGCAAAATCTGCTGATAGTAGGTAGCCGTGGTCTTAATACCGTGCAGGCGCATATCGTCCAGTGCACGCTGTCCCCGAGCCACCACTTCCTCCCAGGTCAGCGCCCAGGTGACTAATTTCAGGCACATGGAATCGTAGAAGGGAGGAATCTCATAACCGGTATAAATCGCGGTATCGACCCGAACCCCAGGGCCGCCTGGCGCATAATAATGGGAGATACGGCCAAAGCTGGGCAGAAAGTCATTTTTAGGGTCTTCCGCATTGATACGGAACTGCAGTGCAAAACCGCGATAGCTGATATCCTGCTGGCGATAGCTCAACTCCAGCCCGGAGGCGATTCGCAGCTGTTCGCGCACAATATCCACCCCAGTGATCTGCTCGGTAATGGTATGCTCTACCTGAACACGGGTATTCATCTCCATAAAGTAGACTTCATTGCCAGAGAACAGAAGCTCCACCGTACCAGCGTTTTCATAACCTACTGCCTGAGCGGCTTTAACCGCCAGACCGCCGATATACTGACGCTGTTCCGGGGTTAGTTGGGGGCTGGGGGCGATCTCGATCAGCTTCTGGTTACGGCGCTGAATAGAACAGTCCCTTTCATACAGATGCACCACATTACCGTGGCTGTCTGCCAGTACCTGAACTTCAATATGGCGCGGATTAACGATGCACTTTTCCATAAAGACTTCGGCAGAACCAAAGGCCTTGGTCGCTTCAGAGATCACCCTGGGATACTGCAGTTTCAGCTCCTGAGGGCTGTCGCAGCGGCGTATCCCGCGACCACCGCCACCGGAAGTGGCCTTGATCATAATGGGGTAACCGATCTCATCAGCCAGTGTCAGGGCTTCTTCAACGCCGCTCAGGTTGCCTTCCGAACCCGGTGTAATGGGGACACCGGCTGCGCGCATGGCATCACGGGCCTGAGTTTTATCCCCCATTTTATGAATAATGTCGGCTTGAGGGCCGATAAAGGTGATTCCCTTCTGTTCGCATAAACGGGCAAATTCAGCGTTTTCCGATAGAAAACCATAGCCGGGATGAATCGCATCACAGCCGGTTTCCAGCGCCAGATTGACAATACGAGGGGGATCAAGATAACCCGCCAGAGGATCGTCTCCCAGAGAGTAAGCCTCATCCGCACGCTTAACATGTAATGCGTAACGGTCTGGCTCGGTATAAATTGCCACGGAACGAATACCCATTTCGGCGCAGGCGCGCACGATACGAACCGCAATCTCCCCCCGGTTGGCAATTAAAACTTTTTTGATCATGGCATTCTCCTAAGCTTTCAGCTCGTTTGCCCTTAAAGTCCATTTAGCCTAGTAGAATGATCGGATAAGGAGAAATTGTTATTTTTTGGCTTAGCTATAAGGTAAAACTTATAGCTCTGTCGTTTTTGGATAAGGTTATCATAGAGTTTATAAGGATTTTGCTTGTCAGAGAGGATATTCTGGCGTCAAAATGCGCTGGTTCAGATTACCGGGTGTTACCCCGACCGTTTGTTCTGACGGTGTTTTTGCACAGGCCATTTATCATATCCAGTGACGATTCAGATACTTGATCAGGTGACAATATGCCCCTTTCTGTTCCTCAGATGACCAGTCGATTGACATTCCGGCAGTTGCAGGTGTTTAAAGCAGTTTATGAACGGCAAAGCTATAGCAAGGCCGGTGATGAGCTGGGCCTGACCCAACCTGCAGTCAGCAGTCAGGTACGCCAACTGGAACAAGCGATAGGGCAGCCCCTGTTTGAATACGTCGGGCGACGGTTATTCTGTACCGCTGCGGGGGAGCGTCTGGCATCCAGCATCCATACTATTTTTACGGAGTTGGGGCATCTGCAAACCGATCTGGCGGCATTGCAGGGAGCCGTGGCAGGTGAGTTAAAGCTGGTAGCGGTCAACACGGCTCAGTACGTGGTGCCCTATCTGTTGAGAGCCTTTCTTAATTTACACCCTCAGGTCAGTGTCAGTGTTAAGGTAGTTAATCGGGCAACCGCACTGCAGCGGTTGAATGATAACAGTGATGATCTGGTCGTCATGGGGATGGTACCTGTTGATCGACCTTTGATGTCGCTACCTTTTCTGGATAATGAGTTTGTTCCTGTGGTGCCGCCTGAGCATCCTTTGCTGGCTTCTCATGATATTTCTGCTCAGCGCTTTTTAGATAGTGGTTTACTGATCCGCGAGCCGGGTTCCGGCAGTCGCCTGGCGCTGGAGCAACACTGTCAGCAGCAGCGCCTGCGTCTCCTGCCCAGTATGGAACTGGGTTCGAACGATGCGGTAAAACATGCCGTGATTGCCGGTTTAGGCGTCGCAGTCTTACCCAAACTCAGTATTTTATCCGAGTTGAAGTTGGGCTCACTGATGACACCCTCAGTCAATGGCTTTCCATTGCGACGCAGCTTTTGTGTCGTTCACCCTCAGGGCAAACATCCTACGCCAGCAATGCAGGCGTTTCTGGACTACGTTCAGCAGAATATTAAACAGTTTGAGCGTCATTTTATTAACCGGGCAACAATGTCTTTAGTCGAATAACTCAGATAGGCGATATGTTCTGATGGGTTACCTGATAGGCCTGTAATCTGGTAGGCCAGCCCTTTGGCTGTTGTGCTAACGGGATAAAAGACCATAACGACGGTAAAACTGCCTCAATCCTTGTTCGCTAAACTGTATCGTCCGGGAATCCATATCCTGTCTGGCCTATTGTTTGTTAATTATCGTCTAAGAGTAGCCAGTGTAGTGCGTGACTACGGTCTTAACGAACGGGAGCAGGCACCGGAAGGCTCTAAATCCCATGAGGTGGAATAGTGTTCATTGCATCTGGCGGATGAGCCGTGTTTGTGCTCTTTAGATGATCAGGTCGTATCCAGTCGGTTTTGAAATTTGGCAGAAAATGCTGGTATCTTGTCATAGCTGCCAGGTTGGAGGACTCTTAGTATGGCGATAGAGGGTTCACACCGAGAAGGGTGTGAGCTGAATATCATCATAACCAGGAGTCTTATCATGAATTTGACCTATGGTATTTACCTTTATCCTGAAGTGGCATCGCTGGACTTTGTTGGTCCGTACGAAGCATTTGATCTGTCCTGCTATCTGTTGAAAAGCGGCCGAGTGGTAACTATTGCTGAAACAGATGAGCCGATCGTGTGCTCCAACGGTATGGAGGTCAAACCTCAGTTTACATTCGATACCGCACCAGAGCTGGATATCTTGCTGGTGCCGGGAGCGAATAGTCTGGAAGCGGCGCTTAATAGCGAAAAAGCCATCGACTGGGTACGTCAGCAGGCGGATACCGTGCGGTTCACCACCGCGGTATGTACAGGGGCGTTGATTCTACAAAAAGCGGGCCTGTTGGCGGGTAAAAAAGCCACCACGCATTGGATGTTAATCGAGGCTTTATCTGCGGACGAGAGTGTAACTGTGATGCCTGAGATGCGTTATGTGCGTGACGGTAATATGGTAACTTCCCAGGGTGTCTCTGCGGGTATTGATATGTCGCTGTGGCTGTTGGGTGAGTTACATTCACCGGCTCATGCAAGAGAAGTACGTAAAGTGCTGCATTATGATCCGGCACCTCCGTATCAAGCTGAGGTTTAAACTTAAGTGTTTCTGGGAGCTTTTCAGACGTTTTCCAAAAGAGCTTCCAAAAGAGCTTCCAGAAGAGCGCTCCAGAAATGCTTTCAGCAAGGCGGCAAGAAAAGTGTCCAGCCAGGTTTTCAGCTGTATTTTCAGACAAGTGGTAACAAACAGAGGCTCTATCAGAGATAGCAGGTCAACAGGGTGCACGAGGTCGATAGTGTGAAACAGGTTGAGATCTTTCTTTATGATCAGGTTGTCGGCCTGGATGTGATGGGGCCTTTGGAAGTGTTTACTTCGGCGAATCATATTCGTCGGCTGCAAGGTAAGGCTCCAGCTTATCAGGTGACGCTATCCGCTGAAGAAGCAGGCTTAGTGACCTTAAGCTCGGGTGTTCAGTTAAAAGCTGACAGCCCCGTCGTCCAGTTTGCTGATAACGATTACTTTATGCTGATGGGTAGTTTTATCGCGCCTGATCTGGCTTTGAATACTGAGCTGATTGAGACATTATCGACTAAAGCGACCTTGGCTCAATGTCAGGTTTCTATCTGTACGGGGGCGTTCTTATTAGCCGCAACAGGGCTGTTAGATGGTAAAGCCTGTACTACTCATTGGTACTACAGTGAGCGTTTGGCCGAGATGTTCCCTAAGGTCAAAGTGGATTCAGAGGCTATTTATATTCAGCAGGGTAGTGTCTATTCAAGCGCTGGTGTCAGTGCGGGTATTGATCTGTCATTGGCCTTGGTCGAGCAGGATTACGGTGTTGAGTTAGCGATGGATGTAGCCAGAAGCCTTGTGCTTTATATGCGCCGTCCGGGTAGTCAGTCTCAATTCAGTACACCGGTCAGCTTGCGACAAAAGGCCGGTAGTCGTTTTAATCACCTACATGATTGGTTATTGGATAACCTCTGTGGCTCTCTGTCAGTAGAACAGATGGCTGAATATTGCCGTATGAGTCCAAGAAACTTTGCCCGTCGTTTTACTCAGACCGCTGGCGTTACTCCTGCAAAATATCTGGAACAATTGCGCTTATTACAAGCCCGGAGTTTACTTGAAAGTACTCCGTTGTCCGTGGAAGCGGTAGCATGGGATACAGGCTTTGGCCGTGAGGAACGGCTGCGACGCGTATTTCTAAAAAACCTGGGCGTAACACCCGGTATTTATCGGCAGCACTTTAATACTAAACCTTCTCTGTAGCTTACGGGCTAATCGACCCCATCTCATCAGATGTACAGTCTGAACCTGATGTTTCAGTCATGTCTGTAAATCACTTTAATGCTAAGGCGCTCCCAGAATTCACTCAGAGTGTTGAGATGTAAAGAAGAAGCGAGTGGTATATTAAAAACGTTGAGCGTTTTGCAATTGCAAAGCGCTCAACGACCCTGGCTTTGTTATTTTGCAGGGCTATCGCTTTATCTGCTTAAATGAATACAGAATTATGCTCGCATCACTCTTACGGAAATAGCCTACTTACTCATGCTTACCAGATTACGGTTTTTCCAGCCTTGTTGCAGATACAGTAGAGGAACAATGACAGCAGCCAGAATCATGGCATAAACCATGGCACCACCTAAGCTGATCACAAACAGAGCACAGGCTACTAGCCCTATAGCAATCGCGGGCCGATGTCGTTTTGTGAGCAGTTTCCAGGCTGCCAGCATGGATAAGGTATAGATCATCACAAAGCATCCATTAACCCAGTGAGCCAAGACAACAAAGTCCAACTGGCTAAAGTGACTGATGACTAATATGGTAGCTGAGATCAAAATAAAGGTCAGTAAAGCAGAGGATGGCACCTGATGTTTATTCAGTCGGTTAAGTCGAGCCGGTAAAACGCCGTCCTGACTAAAGCTCCAAGCCAGACGAGCCGTGCTGGCAAAATAAACGTTGACGGTAGCCAGGCCGCTAACTAAACCAAGAAGGCCGATAATCCAACGCCCGCTATCGCCGATTAATAACTCAAACGCGCCTACCATCGCCAGACTGTGTTCCGGCGCAAATGAGGATAGCCATGTGCAGGCAATATAGATCAAGCCTACCAGGGTCACTCCACCCAAAGCGGCTGGAATAAAATCCCGTTTAACATCCTTGAATTCTCCCGCTAAGTGAGTAACTGCTTCAATACCCAGAAAACTCCATGCTGCAAGAGCGATAGCGGCCATTAAGCCCTCTGAGGTCGAGCTTGTTGCATTAATTTGTTGAGCGGCCTGGGTGGATAAAGAGGCGTGCGGTGTAGTAAAAGCTGCCAGTAGCATTGTAAGAACAACGGCAACAATGGTCAGTGTTAAGATCAGCTGAATCTTTCCGGAGAGTTGTAAGCCTCTGCGATTCAGGAGGAACAGCCCGACAAAGGCGGCCAGCTCCACAAGTAAGCGTTGACCCGAAGACAACTCAATCAAAGGGCGAAGAAACTCAAACGTCATAATCAGGGCTGCCGTGATCCCTGGTGGGATGGCAAACAGAAAAGTTAAGCCAGCTACCCGTCCGGCTATAGGGCCAAAAGCCCGTTCGGTAAAGTAAGCAGGACCTGCAGCATGGGTATAATGACGACCTAGCTCGGCAAAGACATAGGTGAGTGGCAGAACAGCGATTAACAACATTGCCCAGGCCCACATCGCCTGACTACCGGCAGCGGCCAATGTTAGTTGAGGTAGAATAAACACCCCTGTACCTAATAAGGTGGTGGCAATTAGCCCCATTCCTTGCCAGCGGGTAATCGTTTGATTTAGCCTTGTCATCCCTAAGCTCCTGACATAAATATACCAAAGGGCATATAGGGGTGCCTTTGGTTAATAGGTTGTTAAATAATGATTTTTTATCGAATATCTTTGATCGCTACGCAAAAACTTTTCGAGCATAGCCAGATGGTCTGATACCAAATCCGATAAGTTGTTGTAGGTCGGAAAAGCCGTAAGGCGCCTTCCGACAATCATCAGATACCGGAGCAAATGTCGGATGGCGCTCCGCTTATCCAACCTACTCTGATATCAAGAAACTTATCGGGAATGGTATGACACCTTTGCAGAAAAGCTTTTGCCAAGCATTTAGTATACTTTGATGGTTTAAATCAGAAGGTCGTGATCTGACGACGATTTGGGTTTTTTTCACGTTTTCACCAACATTTTGCTCGCAAGGCTAACCGATGGATCATTTTGACGAAAAAATTATTGCAGCCCTGAAGGAAAATGCTCGTCAGAGTGTTTCTGCTATTGCCGAACAGGTGAACCTGTCCCGTTCTGCTGTGTCAGAGCGAATTAAGCGTCTGGAAGAGCAGGGAGAGATTCTGGGTTATCAGGTGCTTACTGCTCAGAAACTCAGTAGTAATCAGCAGCTAAAAGCCTATTTTCAGATCAGTCATGGTGGCTTTAAGTGCCGTCCTTTAGTGGCGTTTCTGATGCAGTATCCAGAAGTGAAGCTGTGCCACGGTATAAGCGGAGAGGTGGATCTTCTGGTCTATCTGGAAGTGGATTCCATGCAGCGTATTCACGATATCCTGGCAGAACTGGATGATAGGCTACCGGAAAAGGCCAGAGTCACGACCCATATGGTGCTGAGAGAGTGGCGGCAGTAGTTACGTATTTATCGTATTTTAATTTGGGCTCAAAGCGACACTTAATGATAGCGTTGCGACAATTGTTTTTTTATCCTGATATGGCAGATGTAAAATTCCATTGAACACGACAGAAAAGCCACTAAATATGACGCATACAGTTCAGGCTAAAGTCTAATATTTTGCTTTAATGGAGTTGTCAGGGCGACACTCGCCCATGAGGAGCCAATCGTGCAAGAGGCTTTCTTATCGCCCTGAGTCACTTCTGCTAAGTGAGCACTATTAAACCCTAAAATTGTACCACCCTCCGGGGTGGTTTTTTTTGCCTGCTCTCCTGCTTAGGATCAGTGCTGGTCTTAAGTACAGCCGTTATTTATCACCCTGCTACTCATGACTCATGCGATAGCCATCAAGGCTGATTACGGCCAAACAGTGTTATCTCATCATCTTCCTGCCAAGGCTGATATTTTGTCATAATGCTTAAGAACAGCGGGCTCTCCAGCCAGTTATTCAACCAGCGCTGCAGATTAGGATAGGGGGCTTCGAAAAACCATCTGCGATCGACATGAGCAAACTGTCGAATAAAAGGCATGATGGCGATATCTGCCAATGAGGCTTTATCCCCTAACAGGTAGTCGTTTCCCTGTAACCGCTCCTCTAGCTCCAGCAGAAATACTTCTCCCTGCTGACGGTACTCCTGCTGAGAAAAGTCAGGGTATCGGTCGGCATATTTATAACGATCCAGGCACGGCTTAAAGTCTTTATCGTTACGTTGAATCAGTTGATCACAGTGCTTTATCCTTTCATCCGGTGTGGCACTGTCTGTATCAGCCTGCGGCAAAAAGCCTTGAGGGTCAGTTTGCTCTAATACCCAGCGCATGATATCCAGGCTTTCATCTACCACTTTGCTTTCGTTTTCCACGAACAGTACTGGCACTGTACCTTTTGGGCTGATGGCTAACATGGTTTCTGGTTTGTTTTTCAGTACAATCTCACGCAGTTCAACGGTTAGCCCTGAAGCCATAATGGCTAATCTGGCACGCATTGCATAAGGACAGCGACGAAAAGAATAGAGAACAGGGTAGGCTGGCATGATGACTCTTATCTGGCGGATAAAAAATATTGAATTAAAAAGCTTAGCGCTGCAAAAAACGTCGTGCCACCCAATAGACCCAGGGAGTCACAAATAGTAGTGTGCTAACAATATCGACCAATGTATGATACTGCAGTTCTATCATCAGGTAGAAATAACTCAGGGCCAAAAGGCTATAGATTAGGCTTAATCGCCTATGCTGAGAGATCAGCCACAGTGATGGAACAATAATGGCACTATGGGTGCTAAAATCCATGCCCCACTTTGGCCAGATTTGCAGCCATAGATCCAACGCATAAAGGGTATAAATACCGGCACACGATAAGAGTGCAAAGTATGCAAAAGATCTTAGTTGATTGCTCTGGTAAGCGAGCCAAAGACTCTGTAAAAAAAACAGGGGCGTATAAAGATCAGCCAATAGGGCTAACATGGTAATTTCCTTGTGTTTTTTCGAAGCATATTCGAAGGCACAGTGGCTAAAATTGTCAAACTTTATTTACAAATCAGTATGTTAGTATGGCTTTACCTGTCTGGTAGTTGCCGCTAGTCTACTGCCTTATTCTTTGGGTGAGACAAAAAGCAGAATGAGTCCTTTTCGAAACAATCTGACTGAGCGCGCGCGTCAACTTACCCGTGAGTTTCTCGCTCAGCATGATCAGTCCGGCAGCAGTTCGGAACAGGCCCTGATTATGGTCACTATCGAGCTGAACCGCATTGCGATGCATTGTCAGACGGAAGAAGAGAAACGCATGATCATCGAGGGTTTTTCTCTGGGGTTAACTCAGCTGAAGTGGAATGCAGAAGAAGCCGCCCGAATGGTTAAAGGTTTAAAAAAACAGGTGCTGGGGTCTTAACCCCAGCCCTCATCTGCCCCTTCGTAGCGCATCAATCAGTGCACTACCCCAAATATTTCCCACACCCTGCAGGCTATATTGATTACATATCTGCTACAAATCACACAGATCCCGCATCGCTTCATGAGTACTCAGATACACCTGCCCCGGTGCCAGGTGTTCAATAAATCGCGTTTGTTTTAGCTGATCCATTACCGGCCCTTTTACATCGGCCAGATGCAAAGTCACGCCAGATTCCTGCAAATTGTCCTTGAGCATCTCCAGAGTTTCCAACGCACTGGCATCAATAAAGCTGATCGCACTGCAGATAATCACCAGATGTTGTAGCTGAGGTTGCTCTGCGACAACGGCCATCACCTCATCTTCGATATAGCGGGTATTGGCAAAATAGAGATTTTCATCAATGCGCAGCCCCAGGCAGCAGGGGTTGGTTTTTACATCAAAGCGCTTGATATTACGAAAGTGCTCGCTGTCTCCTACACGGCCAACAATAGCGATATGAGGATGGCTGTTTCTTTGCAATAACAGAGCGATAGACAGTGCGACGCCGCTTAACAGGCCTATTTCGACCCCGGCTATTAAAACCATTGCAAAAGTGACAATCAGCGTTAAAGCATCCGCACGGTTAAAGCGCCATGTGCTTTTAATACCGGATAGATCGATCAATGGCAATACCGCCATAATCACTATCACCCCCAGTACTGCTTTAGGCGGGGAATAGAACCAGGGCGTAAAAAACAGCACCGTCAGCGCCAGGCCCGTGGCAGTAATCAAAGAGGCCACGGTGGTTTGTGCACCCGAGGCATCATTGACCATCGAACGGCCAAAGCCTCCCGCAACAGGATAAGCCCCTGTAAATGCAGCCCCCAGATTGGCAAACCCCAGCGCTACCAGCTCCCTATCAGGCTTGATGCGCTCCCGTCGCTTACTGGCCAGAGCAGTACCGACAGAAACGCTTTCTAAAAAGCCTACCAAAGCAATCAACAGTGCTGCAGGCAACAGACTCTGCCACCAACTCAGATCAACGGGTAATAGATGAAACGCCGGTAGTCCTGCTGGAATATCACCGACAACGGACACGCCATAAGCCTGATCCAGCTGGAATAACTCAACCAAAGCCACGCCCAACACGATGGCAAACATAGGCCCGGCTTTAGCAATAGAACCTGCCAGCAAGCCGGAACATCCCAGCTTCGCTAAGACGGTGGCTAAGTGATTTTTACTAAACCACATTACCGCAAAGGCAGAAAGCGCCAGCATTAGCGTAATCAGACTGGTCTGCGGAATATGACCTATCAGGTTGCCTAGGGTTTCCGGGAAACCATGCCCCCTGGGAAACTCCAGCCCCAATACATATTTGATCTGGCTAACCGCAATCATCAGGGCTGCTGCGCTGGTAAAGCCTGTAATCACGGAATGACTGAGAAAATTGACCAGCGAGCCTAAACGCAGCAAATACATCAACAATAAGATAATGCCGACCAGCAGCGCCAACACCATGGCCGTCGCAAGATATAGCTCAGTCCCGGCCTGTGCATGTTGTGATACCGCTTCACCAACCATAAGAGAAGCGATTGCTACAGGGCCTACAGCCAAGCTCCGGCTGCTGCCTAAGAGCCCATAAATAAACAAAGGCACGATACCGGCATACAAGCCCATCTGCGGTGGTAATCCTGCCAGAAAGGCATAGGCCATCCCCTGTGGCACCAGCATAATAGCAACAATCAGACCGGCGATGCTGTCACTGATCAGTGTTTCCCTCTGGTACGTTTTTAGCCAAGCCAAAAGAGGAAATAGCGTTTCCAGGCGGTTTGTTTTAGCTACTGAATGACCATTGGTTGTTTGTTTATGCACATACACCCCCTGACGATGCGCCTGGTATCAGTCCAGACATCAGCAATATCCTATGTCTTAAAACAAAAATGAATATTGATAGTTTAAATAATTATATGCTAATGTTCCATGTAAATTATCCATTTAAAAAATAATCACACCACGACTGCACTACTCTGACTGCTTTATGCGATAGCCACACTATCTGACGTTATACTTAATTCAGCGTTGTAGCAGGCAGCCCTGACCTTGTGATCAGCCAGGAGATTCATTATGAAACCTCAGGTTAAAGCCTTTTTTCATAAGCCGACCTTTACCTATACTTATGTGGTTTACGATGGAAAGAATCCTCAATGTGCTTTGATTGATCCGGTACTGGATTTTGATTACAAGTCTGGCAGAACCAGCCATGAATCTGCCGACCAGGTGATTCAGTGGATACAGGAGAATCAACTGGAACTCAGCTGGATTCTGGAAACCCATGCTCATGCGGACCACATTACAGGGGCTAAATACTTCCAGCAGCAGTTGGGGGGTGAAATCGCCATTGGCGACCATATCCATCTGGTTCAGGGAGTGTTTAAAAAGGTCTTTAACTACGGCGATGAGTTTATTGCCAACGGCCAGCAGTTTGATCGTTTACTGGGCGACAATATCACCCTGCCATTAGGGGCGCTTGAGATTAAGGTGCTGCATACACCGGGGCATACCCCAGCCTGTGTCAGCTACGATATCGGCGGCAACCTGTTTGTGGGGGATACCCTGTTTATGCCTGATGTGGGAACAGCCCGTTGCGATTTTCCTGGTGGTGATGCTGCAACGCTCTATGACTCTATCCAGATGTTATTGAGTTATCCTGATGAGACTGCACTGTATATGTGCCACGACTATCCGCCGGAAAGAGAAGCGCGTTATATGTGCACGGTAGCCGAACAGAAGCAAGATAATATTCATGTCGGTCGCGGCACCAGTAAAGCGGATTTTGTCGCCATGCGCAGCAGCCGGGATGCAACCTTAGAAATGCCAGCACTGATTCTACCGTCAATTCAGATCAATATTCGCGCAGGTGAATTGCCAGATGCCGAAGATAACGGCACCTCTTATCTAAAACTGCCTTTGAATATGTTCTAACGGGAAGTTCGCAATAGAGAAGGCAGTAATAGCCGGAAAATGAATAAAACTGAGAAAGAATCAGTCATAACAGACCCGAGTATTCCATAGAATGCTCGGGCCTTTTGCTTTGACCAACAAGGCCTCTTAACCCAAATCCTATGTTGATGGCTTATCCGCTCGGCAGACAGGCCCTGGGTTATCTATCATTAGTACATACAAAAAAGTAAGTCTTGGATTCAAGTAATAAGTGCAATCCAATTTTACGCAGAGAGTCAATCAACTCGCTGCGCCATAAGGATACTTCAGTGTCGCCTTACTCCCTTAAAACAAGGTAACCGTTGATTATCCAAGCTTATATGCCGACATATACTGTCGATATTGCTTGGTTAGGCATTCTTCTAAATAATGGGCGTTCTATATTACTTTTTATTCGCCAGTACATGGTGCCTCTCCTTGATTACCTTGCAAGGTCGACCAACCTTACAAGCTTGTGAAGCTTGCACGGGCGGATGAATAAAATGTTGATGGAGATACTCAGCAACAATTCGCCATAACCGATCTTCGCTGCGCTCGACGGTTAGGCTTTACGTTAGTTTTTCAAATCTAAGATAGGAGATAAAGATGAAATATTTTAAGGAAGTGTTTTTAATAATAACTCTTGTTGTCTTGAGCGGCTGTGAAGAAGAACCGGGAGTAGATACACCTGACGATTGCGATATACCTAACCTGAGCTGGTCGAGTGTAAAAGAAGGATATGATAGCAAAGCCGTAATCGAGATTGCTTCGAGCTTATCTGCTGTTGCAAAAGTTAATGCCGGCAAAATTAAGGTGTTAGATGAAGGAGCTGCAAGTGCTGAGTTGAAAGCAGGCCTTTCAAAAGTTATTAACAATGCTTCGACAAAGGAAGCAAAAGTATCCAGAGAGTTTTTTGAGGCGGCCAAGAAATACCGCATACAAATGTGTGTCCTTACTCAGTCCTTAGACAAGGGGCGTCTAAAATCTCAAGCTGCACGTGATATGGCAGAAATAAAGCTTATCGAGTTTTCCACTAGTTTTGGTGAGATTAAGAGTGAAGAGGAAAAAAAAACAATAAAATAACTGGAAGAATTGTTTCAAACGGTTTGGCTGTGTTTGGAGCGGAGATTTATGCTAAATATGGCCAGCACATAATCAGCAATACATTTAGTACAAATTCTGAAGGCGATTTTGACATTTCTCTTAAAGATGGCGCGCTTCTATTTCCGGGTAATGCAAATATCCAATTACTGATTAACCATCGCGATGTGCAATATTTCCATAACTACCCAAGCAGTGAGTGGAATGTCCCGCAGTTGATAAAAATTAAGGATTTAAGGGCAAATGTATCTGCAAAACTGAAGCAGCAGCCATTAAGGAGTGAGAATAGCGTTTCAACATTTGATGTCATTATTTCCAATAAAGGGGTAAATGAAATACATTATTCAAGTATTTCGTTATCTTTGAAGACCACGGAAACTGATTGCTCTTCAATAATGAAGAGCGGTTATGATAGTGTTTCTTCTGTCATTATGGTTGATTTGGATAGAGGTGTTAGTACTACAGGGACTGCAGAGCCCATAGTAGATAAGGTATATAAGAGTTTTTATAACAAAAACTTATGTGCTGACATAACTGTATTTCAACCAATCAGTGTTCCTCCAAAATCTACCAAAAGAATTCGATTTGATATACAGAGTACCGAAGCTCGGGATGATCTAAATAAATACGCCAATGGTCTTGGCCCTTATGGAAGTTATTCATCGGATACTGGGCATGTATACCAAAAAACTGAAAGATTGGAAAAAAGCGATTTGCGCTATTACTTGATTGAAGGAAGTATAATTTTTGGGTTTATTGATGAGGCAACACCTAAGGGTAAGGTTTATGTTTCAGATAATATCGAACCAGGCACGTTTTTAAGCGATGTCGGGACAATTAAGAAAACTAACAAAAAAATCCAACCGACCGCCAAAAGCGGCGGCTGATTTTGGCGTTATACCGCAATCAATCATCTAACCTTTTCATGGCGTTACGGTAAACATCGCTACGTTCGCGTTTTCCGACTGCTAAGACGGTTACAATGATGACATCGTCTTCAACTTTGTAGACGAGACGGTAGCCCGATTGACGCAACTTAATTTTATACATGTTGTCAGCTCCAGAAAGCTTTGAAGCCGGAACATATGGGTTATCTAAGCGCTCGATTAGCTTTTTCTTAAATTGTTGTTGTAGAGTAGACCCAAGCTTTTTCCACTCTTTGAGTGCGCTCTTTTTAAAGTCGAGTTTATAGGTCATCAATATTTACCGAAATGCTCTCTTCAGATTCACGCTCTTTAGCAATAGCTAATAGTTCAAGATCTTCGAGTCTGTCCATCATCATTTCGTACGCTTCGGCAGGTACGCAATAAAATACTGGCTCATTTCGGTTTAGTACAGCAACAGGTTCGCCGTAAGCACTAGTTGCAACTTTCATAGGGTTAGCTTTCAACTCAGTAATGCTTGCAGCAACATCAGCTAAAATTCTAGTGGTCATATAATCGGTCTCTTAAATAGTCTTTATATTGGTCATTTTGGCCTTAGCCAAGCGGTATAACAAGTAATTTAAGAGTGATTCGCTTCGCTCAAGTATAGCCAAGCGTTGCTCGCACCTTAATGCGGCGTTATATGCCAGTAATCAGAAAGTCGATAGCAGAGATGATCTCGTCTCTAAAAGTGCTTAGATTATTTACAGGCTCTCTTAGAATTTTGGTAGGTACACTTGCCATTTGATGAGTCAGAACTACGAAATCACCTTCATCAATATGGATTACGGGGCATAGATGGCTGGGCGCTTTTTTCTCTAATAGCTCAGTAGGCGTTAACGGAATAACTAACCGAGTGTTCAATGTATCAAGCAATTCATTTTGAACGTCAACAAAATATGGGTATGCGGTTGAAGTGCTTTTATCGTTGTTTTTGTATAGCGAAAATTGTGACATTAGAATACTCGGTAAGAATCAGAAAATAGTCCGTGGTTTTCGGTTAGCTCGTTGCAGGCGTTAATGGCATCAGCATTTTGCTCTAACCATTCAGCTTTAAGGCGTTGACTCACTTCTTTCTCAAGTGCCTTTTCCATTGTTGCCGAAAGGTTTATATTTAAGCGTTTAGCCTCAGCAAGTAACTCACTGTTTAGGCTTAAGTTTGTAGCTTTCTTTGGTGCTTGTGTGTTGTATGCGTTTCTCATGATGGCATCCTATGCGTATTGTGTGTGCGCATAAATTATAGGTGTGATGCAAGCATGTAACAAGGCGTTCAAGTGGGGTTCATGCCGCGTGGCCTTTTTGGTATGCGGTGGTTTTTGGTGGTGAAAGTGGTCTGCGGAAAGCTGGTTTAGGCTGCATTCTGAAGCAGGGCCATTGTCGGCAAACATCTGCTTTTCGTTTCTATGCGTACAATATTTACCAGTCACACAAATGCTTAATACAGGCTGATTAAAATGTTCTGGATAGTCATATTACTCATAGTCGCGATATGCGTCTTCCTGCCGAGCCTGTGGGTTAAGCATGTGATGGAAAAGTACAGGCAGCCAGCTGATCGCTACCGCAATCGGGGAAGTGGTGGTGAACTTGCGCGCCACCTGCTGGACCGCTTCGGTCTGAGCGACGTCGGGGTAGAGGAAACCTCTGTTGGTGATCACTATGATCCGGTCGCTAAGACTGTGCGTCTGACACCAGACAATTATACAGGATACTCACTGACAGCCGTGACTGTAGCCGCCCATGAGGTGGGGCATGCCATTCAGGATTCACGTGGCGAGTCCTTGTTCTTGGCCGGGCAGAAACTCGTAAAGGCTGCCGTGATCGGTGAGCGTATTGCTGGTGTGATGCTGGTGGCTGCTCCGCTTGTTCTAATGTTAACCCGCCTGCCGCAGGCGGGAGCGCTTACGATAATGATTGGCGTTGTTTCAATGGCACTAGGTGCCTTGGTGCACCTGATGACCCTTCCGGTTGAGTTCGATGCCAGTTATGGCAAGGCGCTGCCGATCCTGAAGGAAGGCGACTATTTGCACGACGGTGATCTGGAGCATGCGGAGAAAATTCTCAAGGCGGCGGCGCTGACCTATGTCGCGGCCTCGCTGGCCAGCTTGTTAAACCTGGGCCGATGGATCACGGTGTTCCGTCGGTAGTGGTCGCTTGATGCCAGAGGCTTGGCAAGTGCTATATTATTGAGCGGGCAAGATATCAGGATAGTGTGGGTGAGTTGCTGTGCACGCATCCATAAAAAAACCGCTTAGGGCTGTTTATAAAAAACATACCCTCAAGCGGTTTTTTTGCAGTTAGCAATAATCAGTCTGGAGATTAGTCGTCCAGCAGATTACGGCCTTTGCTTGCAGCGATGCGCATACGCAGTGCATTCAGCTTGATAAAGCCTGCTGCGTCTTTCTGGTCGTATGAACCTGCATCGTCTTCGAAGGTTGCGATGTTCTCGTCGAACAGGCTGTCGTCAGAACGACGGCCAACAACGATTACGTTACCCTTGTACAGTTTCAGGCGAACGTCACCGTTTACAACTTTCTGGGATTCGTCGATCATCTTCTGCAGCATCTTACGCTCTTCAGACCACCAGAAACCGTTGTAGATGATCTTCGCGTAACGCGGCATCAGCTCATCTTTCAGGTGTGCCGCTTCACGGTCCAGTGTGATGGACTCGATCGCGCGGTGAGCACGCAGCATGATGGTGCCCCCTGGGGTTTCGTAACAACCACGAGACTTCATGCCTACGAAGCGGTTTTCTACGATATCCAGACGACCTACACCGTTCTCACCACCCACTTTGTTCAGGTATTCCAGAACAGTGGCAGGGCTCATCTTCTCGCCATTGATGGCTACGATGTCGCCTTTTTCGTAGGTCAGCTCCAGGTAAGTCGCTTCATCTGGCGCTTCCTCTGGAGATACGGACCAACGCCACATATCAGCTTCGGCTTCCTGCCAAGGATCTTCCAGGATGTCGCCTTCGTAGGAGATGTGCAGCAGGTTAGCATCCATGGAGTACGGAGATTTCTTCTTCTTGTTGGAGAAATCAACAGGAATGTTGTGATCTTCACAGTACTTCATCAGGGTTTCACGGGACGTCAGATCCCACTCACGCCATGGTGCAATGACGTGAACGCCTGGTTTCAGTGCGTAAGCACCCAGTTCGAAACGTACCTGGTCGTTGCCTTTACCGGTTGCACCGTGAGAGATGGCATCTGCACCTGTCTCGTTCGCAATTTCGATCAGACGCTTAGCGATCAGAGGACGTGCGATAGAGGTGCCCAGCAGGTACTCACCTTCGTAGATGGTGTTCGCACGGAACATCGGGAATACGAAGTCACGGACAAACTCTTCACGCAGGTCTTCGATGTAGATCTCTTTTACACCCAGTGCTTCGGCTTTCGCACGCGCTGGTTCTACTTCTTCACCCTGACCCAGGTCTGCCGTAAAAGTTACAACCTCGGCATTGTATTCATCCTGTAACCAACGCACGATTACAGACGTATCCAGACCACCAGAGTAGGCCAGTACCACCTTTTTAATATCTGACATTTGTTGCTCCACGCTGACTCAAATCAACCCAGACTTATAGTCGGGCCGAAAGAAACGTTTTTTGTAAAAGCTGAAATTGCGACAACGATAAACGGCTATCCGTGACAGACTCCAATAAGGTTTGTTGAGTCTGCTGAGATAGCCGCTCCGTGTTCGAATTGGTCAGAAGCCTCGCCTTAGCGAAGACTCTTTTCAATTTTGAGGCGTAGTATAAACCCAATAAGCGCTGCAATGAAGCAGGCTAGCCAGTGAAAACCACTTTTTCACTGGCTAATGCCTTGGGTTGAAGGCTGAGGATAGCGTTGTCTCTAGCGATCGATCTTAGCTGGACGCAGATCCAGTGCTCCATCCGAGCGATTCGAGCGCTCAAGTCGAATCGTTACCCGTCGGTTCTTGGCTCGATTCGCTTTTGTTGTATTGGGAACGATAGGATAACGCTCACCATGATAGCGCGCCGTAATCATCGCCTCATTCACACCAATATCCAGCAGATAGTTCAGCACGGCATCGGTACGCTCTTTGGATAGCTTACGGTTATCACGACGGGAGCCGTAACTGTCGGAGTGACCATCCAGATAGATATACTTTACGGTGTCATCGGCATTGATATAACGCACAATCAGATCCAGTAGATCACGATCTTTGTTGGTCAGAGCAAAACCACCACCAGGGAAATATACCACTGAGCGACCGATCTGGTCATAGTTCACAGGCAGCAGTTCACCGGCACAATCGATATATTTGCGATAGGCTTTCTGGAATTTCAGCGCACTGATATGACCACGAATCTGGGCAAAACGTTTATCGCTGGGTTCCTGCAGGAACGTTGGGTTCATACCACGACCCAGAGCGTCGATCATCAGATGGGTCTGCTCTGAACCGATACGTACACCCGCTTCACCCTGTTGCACATCAACCTTGCCGATATCCAACGGTGGCATACCCGGTTGCCACTCGGCAGGCATAGCGATCAGTTCTGCTTTACCTTTTCTTAGCGGTTGGCCTTTGGGCTCCAGGAAAAATTCGACATCTTCACCGGAACGATGGGTGAAGCGCGCGGTGCCCATGCCTGGAATTTCATGCCAGAGCTCACAATATAACTTGGATGGTTCCGTGGCCTCCCATTGGCTATCTTCGATACCTGCGCCATAGTTGGCGGCATGAGCTACACCCGATATCAGCGCGCTTCCTGTGACTACACTTCCAACCACAGGAACCAGCGAGCTAACCAATTTTCTCAGCTGCTTAAACAATGCCATTGACCCGGATCTCCTTGATTCGTAAGAGCTCTATTTTGCCACTTCCACCGGCAAACTCAAAACTTTAAGCGTCAGAACCTATGAAGGTGATTTTGAATCAGTTACCATCTGCCGCTGAAGTTTTTATTCGACGTGCTAATACGGTTATTTATCTAATATTTATTTAACAAATGCACAGAATAAAGGGCACATCATTGTTAACGCTTTTGTTTAAACGTTTCTGTTAAATAGTAAGGGAGCAAAAAGCCTTGGAATCTTTTTCCTCTGAAGCGGATTTCTATTACGAAAAACACCCGCTTGCATACCGGTTTCGGGGCTTTCTGCCTGTCGTCGTTGACGTGGAAACAGCAGGCTTTAATGCTAAAACCGACGCGCTTCTGGAGATCGCCGCGGTCACGTTAACCATGGATGAAAACGGTTATCTACACCCCTACAACACCTACTCATGTCATGTGGAACCTTTTGAAGGTGCCAATATTGAGCAGGCGGCGCTGGAGTTTACCAAGATAGATCTGGATAACCCGATTCGTAAAAGCATGGCAAAAAGCGAGCAACAGGCGCTGGGCGAGATTTTTAAGCCGGTACGGAAAGCCTTGAAAGAATTTGATTGTACCCGTGCAGTATTGGTGGGACACAATGCCAGCTTTGATCAGGGGTTCTTAAATGCTGCAGCTGAACGCAGTGGCATTAAACGCAATCCTTTCCATCCGTTCTCCAGCTTTGATACTGCAACATTATCAGGCTTAGCTTATGGGCAAACTGTACTGGCCAAAGCATGCAAAGTTGCAGGTATCGAGTTTGATAACAGTCAGGCTCATTCTGCACGCTATGATACAGAGAAAACTGCAGAACTATTCTGTGCGATTGTCAATCGCTGGAAAGAGCTGGGTGGTTGGGAGCTGGCGGCACAGGAACAGCATCGTCTAAGAGATTGATATCTTGCGATAATTTAGTGTTGACTGACCCACACAGCAGCAAAAAATAAAAAGCCCGATATTGTATGGTTCATACCAAAACAATATCGGGCTTTTTTATGGGTTGTTGAAACGATTTAAAATCAATCCAACAACCCTAAGTCAAAAAGCGTTAATTCTGCTTATAAAGGCAGAAATTACAGCTTGTCAGACTCTTCGCTCAGGTAAGCAGCAACGCCGTCTGGAGAAGCAGTCATACCCTTGTCACCTTTGTTCCAGCCCGCTGGACAAACTTCACCGTGCTCTTCAGTGAATTGCAGCGCGTCAACCAGACGCAGCAGCTCGTCCATGTTACGACCCAGTGGCAGATCGTTAACAATTTGAGAACGTACGTTACCTTCCTGATCGATCAGGAATGCGCCACGGAATGCAACACCCGCATCGTGCTCAACATCGTATGCCTGGCAGATTTCGTGCTTAACGTCAGCAACCAGAGTGTACTTAACAGGACCGATACCACCTTCGTTGATCGGAGTGTTACGCCATGCGTTGTGAGAGAACTGAGAATCGATAGAAACCGCTACAACTTCAACGTTACGTGCTTTGAACTCTTCCATGCGGTGATCCAGAGCGATCAGCTCGGATGGACATACGAAGGTGAAGTCCAGAGGGTAGAAAAATACCAGACCGTATTTGCCTTTCAGAGCTTCGGTCAGGTTGTAGTTATCAACAATCTCGCCGTTGCCCAGTACTGCTGCTGCAGTAAAATCAGGAGCTTTTTTTCCAACCAATACGCCCATTTTTCATTCTCCAATCATTGGGGTAGTTCACAGTAAAATTAGTCTCGGCAAGTGCCGACAGACCAGCCAGACTTAATTTGATTTCCATGCTTTAGAAACCACTCAATTATAGCCAGCCAATCTGTTTTGTTGAGGATTAATTCAGCCTAATTCAAAGAAGCTGTATCAACCCTCTGAAAATCAGGATGCCGCGTTAGCAGAAGCTTCAGAGATCAGCGTCTGCAGTTCACCGTTTTGGTACATCTCTACAATGATGTCACAACCACCGACCAGCTCACCGCTCACCCACAGCTGAGGGAACGTTGGCCAGTTCGCGTACTTAGGCAGTTCGGCGCGGATATCCGGGTTATCCAGAATATTAACAAAAGCAAACTTTTCACCACACGCCATCAGCGCCTGTACCGCCTGCGAGGAGAAGCCACACTGTGGCATTTGAGGGTTGCCCTTCATGTACAGCAGGATCGGGTTGTTGCTAATCTGTTCTTTGATGGTATCGATGGTTGTGCTCATTATTGAACCCTTTGATATAACGGCAAAAACCGGTTATGGATAAACAGCGAAACCAAAGCCTTAAAGAGTCAGCAATACTTTTTCTGGCATCCTGACTCAGAAGGTATAGAGGTAAACTTTGTTTCGCTGTGTATTAACCGAGTAATATGGTCAATTTTAACGCGCTTATTTGAAAAATGAAGTCTTAATGACGGTAATTCAAGGGTATCGGCCAACTTTTTCTTCCGACGAGATAATTATATCCACCTACTTTGGTCTAAAATGGCCTTTAAAACACAGCTTACCCACTTTCTTCATTGAATTGTCATTGACAGCCTGAGCAATTCTCTATAGCTTTGATTTTTTGGTCCCGAAACGGCAGCTTAATTAAGCTGCCGTTTCTATTTAGGGAGATATCATGGCAAGACATTTTTTGACCCTTCTGGATCTGACGCCAGATGAACTGGATTATGTGATTGACCGGGCCATTACTATTAAAAAAGGCCTGAAAGCAGGGGAGATCTATGAACCTCTGAAAAACAAAGTGCTGGGTATGATTTTTGAAAAATCATCCACCCGTACCCGCGTCTCTTTTGAAGCAGGCATGACTCAATTTGGCGGCAGCGCTATTTTCCTGTCCTCCCGTGATACCCAGCTGGGTCGTGGTGAGCCGGTAGAAGACAGTGCACGCGTCCTGTCCGAGATGATTGATGCGGTGATGATCCGAACCTTCGATCACGCCACGGTTGAGCGCTTTGCTGAATACTCCAGTATTCCGGTTATTAATGCACTCACCGATGATTATCACCCATGTCAACTGCTGGCTGATGTACAGACCTTTGTTGAGCTGCGCGGCAGTATCAAAGGCAAGACGGTAGCCTGGGTTGGTGATGGTAATAATATGTGCCACTCCTATATTAATGCAGCCCGTCAGTTTGGTTTTCATCTGAACATTGCTTGTCCTGAGGGTTTTGACCCTATGCCTGAGCTGATGGAAGCCAATAAAGAGCGTATTACCCTGGTGCGCACACCAGAGGAAGCGATCAAGGATGCACATCTGGTCGTGACTGATGTCTGGGCTTCTATGGGACAGGAAGAGGAACAGGCGGAACGTGAAAAAGCCTTTGCCGGTTATCAGATCAGCCCAGCGCTGATGAATACCGCGGCTTCTGATGCCCTGTTTATGCATTGTTTACCTGCACACCGTGGCGAAGAGATCAGCGAAGATATGCTGGACGATGAGCGCTCCGTTGTATGGCAGGAAGCGGGTAACCGTTTACATGCACAGAAAGCCTTGCTTGAATTCCTGATTCTAGGCAGAATTGAGAATTAATCGTAACAAGCATCTAAGGCATTAAAAAAGCCCAGTTTATGCTGGGCTTTTTTGTGCCATAAGGCTGTGTTTTGGCCATAGAACAGAAACAAGGACCCCATTATGAGTACGCTGCTCCAGGTTGAAGGCATTGAGTGTCGCTATGATCAACTGGTCATCACTCAGGATATCTCTTTTTCCTTAAATCAGGGTGATATCTGTTGCTTGCTAGGCCCCAGTGGCTGTGGCAAAACCACTCTTTTGCGTACTATCGCTGGTTTTGATCCTGTTTATGCGGGCAATATTAAACTCAATGGTGATGTGATCTCTGCACCAAATACTCAGGTACAGCCCGAAGAGCGCCGTATCGGCATGGTGTTTCAGGATTATGCTCTCTTTCCCCATCTGACGATTGGTGAAAATATCGCTTTTGGCCTGCGCAAACTGGCAAAGCGGGTACAGCAGGAGCGGGTGATGGAGATGCTGGATCTGGTCAGCATGCGTGAGCTGGTGGACCGCTACCCCCATGAGCTGTCTGGTGGTCAGCAGCAAAGGGTTGCATTGGCACGGGCTCTGGCACCGCGCCCCCAGATGATTCTGCTGGATGAGCCTTTTTCTAATCTGGATTTTGAACTGAGAAAGCATCTGGGTCTGGAAGTGCGCCGTATTCTGAAAAGTCTGGATATTAGTGGTGTATTGGTTACTCACGATCAGACCGAAGCATTCGCCATGGCGGACTATGTTGGCGTCTTAAATCAGGGCCATCTGCAGCAGTGGGATACGCCATACAATCTGTACCACGAACCCCGTAACCGTTTTGTCGCTAACTTTGTCGGCCAGGGTTATTTTATACCCGGTACGCTATCGGGCCATGATAGTGTAAATACCGAAATTGGAACGATTTCCGGCAACCGGGCCTATCCGTGGGATGACGGAACCAAGGTGGATGTGCTGCTACGTCCAGATGATATTGTGGAGTGCTCAAATGGCACTATTCGGGCTATTGTTGAACAGTCCACCTTTGCCGGTTCTTCTATTTTGTATCGTTTAAGGCTGCCTTCAGGACAGATCGTGGAATCCCTGTTTAACAGCCATGCGGAGTACAGAGTAGGCGATGAGGTTAAGATTCAGGTGAAAGCCGATCACTTGATTCTGTTTAAACAGCATGATCAGGATATAGCGGAATCCATTGTCTGACCCTGTTTTTTCTCCGGCGCAGCTTGAGGCTTCAAGAGGCTTTGCTTGCGCCGGATATAGATGGTGCGCTTTACCCGTGCAACGACATCCCCTGAACTGTTTTTAATCAACACATCGAACTCAGGCAGATACTTAGCGCCGTTTTTAGTATTGGCTTTTACCTTATCAATAAACCCTTGCGGCAAACGAAACTCAGCCCATACGGTGGAATCACCAGGTTTGAGATAGTCAATGGATGCCGTTTTATCCCACACCACATAATCCCGCCCCAAACGCTCGGACACCATTAAGACATAAAAAGGGTCTGTCATAGCGTAGAGCGAACCGCCAAAATGCTTGCCCATATGATTTTGGTTAAACCAACGCAGCTTCATACGCACCCGGGCAAACTTAAAATCACTGTCCAGTTGCTCAACCCTAATTCCTGCACCCAATAGCGGTGGCCAAAGACTTACACCCCATTTTAATAACCATGCTCTGAATCTCATTACCTCTGTGCCTCATCCTATCTAAACTATCTCTTTCGAAAACGCGTTCTCTAAAACGTTTTATCCCTGTGGGTAAGAAGGTTGGTCTAGGGTGAAACCCTGCCATAGCTAGATGACAGACTGAGTGGTCAGTACAACTTAATTGGAGTAATAAGCTGTCACTGTGATGGCTTTATGTCGTATCCAGTAGTCTGGTGTAAATGGTAGCCTGATGTAAAAAAGGCTGCCCGAAGGCAGCCAACTCTGGAATGGTGTCCAGGCGCAGCAGTGGCAGGAACCAGCGATAGATCTCAACCGCTTCAGCATAACGACCCTGCTGAGCCCGCTTGTACAGGGTGACGGACTCTTTCGGGAAAGCGTTGGTCAGGCCGGAGATCCAACCGGTCGCACCCAGCATCAGGGATTCCAGCGCGATATCGTCCACACCGGAGAACACGATAAAGCGGTCATCAAAGCGGTTGTACAGTTCGGTGATACGACGGATATCGGTGGTGGACTCTTTTACCGCGACAATATTGGCGCACTTGGCCAGCTCATCCATTACCTCTTCAATCACTTCGGTGAAATGTTCCAGTACATGCAAATAGATAATCTGAGCGTTGTGTTTGATCGCCAGTTGAACAGCCATGCGAAAATCAGAGCGACTGCCTTTGCCAAGATCGGAAGCACAAATAAGCATGCGGACTTCAGACAGCATGGTTATCCCCTGGTCAAACTCTGATGTGGCTCTTATCGATGGTTACAGGGCTTCTGGTGTCTTGATCACTTATGTTGTAGCTCTTTTGAGCTGTAACCGTTTCTCGTGAAAGGCACTGTAACCTATTGACGACAGTAAGGTAATCAACCGGATGGCTGATTTATCTCTGTTGTCCTTCCCTTGATTACAACGTATGACTGTGAGTATTTGCTTTTAGGGTTGGGGCGTTTGGCAGAGTAGATCTTTGTTAAGAATGCATTAGCTGAACTTATTAGCAAACGTGAACAGTACGATTAGAAGACTTAATTTTTTTTATAAAAATAGATCTGACACTATTCATATTACGAAAACAAATCAGCAAAAATGGAGGTAATAAAATGGAAAGTGTAAAGCAAGGTAATAGTGCTATTACCAGTTCCGAACTGGTCTCGGCGTTAAGCATGCCATTACTATTTATCATACTATGGAGTTCAGGGTATATAGGAGGCGCTGTCGGCCTTGAATATGCAGAACCTTTTACAATGACTCTGTTTCGATTTGGTAGTGCTGCAGTCATTCTTCTTACTATTGCGGTGTTATTAAAAGCACCCTGGCCGAAAGGGATGCAGTTAATACATGTCGCAGTTGTCGGCTTGTTGATACAAGCAATGCAGTTTGGAGGTTTATATAGTGGTATGAACCTGGGGGTTCCTGCCGGTGTTTCTGCCTTAATCGTGGGGACTATGCCGATACTTACTGCTTTGGGAGCGGGTTTATTTTTAGGTGAAACTGTCACCGGAAAACAATGGTCAGGTTTACTGCTGGGTGTCTGTGGTGTTGCTTTAGTCGTTTCCGAAGGCTTGAGTTTTTCAAGTATTGATCCAATGGGATACTTATTTGTAGTCGTTGCACTTATTGGAATTACTTCGGGTGCTCTTTACCAAAAGAAATTTTGTCAAGCGATGGATCTACGTACAGGTGGTGCTATTCAGTTAGGTATTGCTGCTTTAGTTATGTGGCTACTAGCATCCACTAATGAAACTATGGTTGTTGGTTGGAGCTTTGGTTTCATTGCCTCGACGGCTTGGTTGGCGCTAATGAACTCCATTGGTGCGATTAGTTTAATGTATTTAATGCTACGCAAAGGCAAGGCATCGACAGTAGCAAGCTTATTCTTTCTGATTCCTCCAACTACTGCGGTGATGGCTACTATAGTATTGGGGGATGATTTTAAAGTGGTCGAAATGGTTGGCTTTGCTGTTGCGGTATCAGGTGTATACCTGGCAACTCGTAGTAAATAGTATAAAAAATGTAAAATTTATAATGGATTAATGTAAGGATTTAATTATCTGAGCAGTGCGTAGTTCTGACGACTATGGGCTACGCACAACTGTTTTCCCATTTTTTCAAAAACAGGTATTTCCAGCTTTAATGGATTGTTTTCGTGGTTTAATCGTCAGCCTGTCTGACAGAAGCCTTCGTATCGCTCAGATTCCATCACGTCCATCAGGAATTTCACCACGTTCAGCTCCTGAACAGAAACCAGAAGAAACTCTGGCAGTGAAGAACGCATCGCCTGAGCTACCACCGCTTCAGAAGGAGGTGAAGTCTTATCCATCGGCCAGTATGATGTGCCGACTGTTGTACTGAGCCGGTGTGAACTTTTGCAGCACCAGTCGATACCAGGCTGTTGTGAGTTTATCCAGATTCAGAGCGCTGGAGTGAAACAAATGAAGTAAGGAAGCATAGCATCGAGGGTTAAGAGATAAAGCCCGGATGAAACTGGATACGCCCGCATTGTCGCCTCTCGGTTTTTGATCTGACTTTGCTTGTGGTGAGTTTTAGTCCAGGCCATAAATCTGAGAGGTGTCAAGCTTATGCTTTCACTATCGAGAACTTCGCACTGTCCAGTGCGTTAAATACAATATCAAATACTTTTAATTTTTATTGTGAACTATTTGTATAATGTTTGTTGTATAAGAGCTGCCAGTCTACTCGCCTCTGCAGTCGTGTAACTGCTTTTACTATGCAGTAAAACATCAACCATCGGTAAATCTGGTAAGGGCTGGAATATTGGATGGTTGAGCTGTAAAGAGCTATCTATTTCACACTCTAATAAAGCCGAGACTCCCATTTTTGCTGCTAGTGCAGCTTTTAAATCTCCAATGCTGGATGCGCTATAGACGACTTTCCATGGGATATTATGTGATTCTAGGATTGAAATCATCATCGTTCGAAATAGGCAGGGTCCACCATAGACAACAATAGGCAGGTATTTTGTAAATTCGTCGGGATTGAGTTCGGGTGATGACACCCAGGAAAGCTGATATTGAGAAACGGTTTTTTGCTGGTGGATACCCTGTTCACTGATGAGCAGTGCCATATCTAATAGGCCATTGTTGATATCAGAGTACAGCTCTTGGTTAAGTGCTATCTTAGCATCAATCTCTATATGCGAAGATTGGGCTGTATTAGCTAATATTTGGGGGAGATAAACATGAGAGATATGTTCAGATAACCCAATTGAAATGCTGGTCTTTTCAACTGACTGTGAGAACCTGCTGATAATTTCGTCATTTGTTGCTAGAATTTTTGAGGCGTATTCAAGTAATTCTTCACCCGCTGGTGTCAAGGTAACATTTCTACCTGAACGAATAAATAAGCTTGTATTAAGCATGCTCTCTAATCTTTTTATATGCTGAGAAATAGCAGATTGAGTGACATGGAGTTTATTGGCTGCTTTTGATACTCCCCCAAGGCTTACAACAGAGATAAAGCTCCTTAGAACAACAATATCAATATTTCTCGGCACAGATATACCTCGTTACTATTGTTTATATTTTATAATCAGACAGTTTTTGTCGCATTTTTTTGACTGTTTTTTTTGTTTTTATTGTCCGGATTATATATGCGGTTTTTTGTGGTGTCATATGTTTGACGTTTCATGTGGATTTACCAGATTGAACCAGCATGTCTATTGGGCTGCCGGTCAGGTAAATCATATATGAGGTTCTCAGGCTGCCTGAAAGAGACTATTCATACCCTCTAAGCGTGCACATCGTTAAATCCGATGTGATACGTCGAACAATGTGTTCTGAGTGCCTTTTTAATGTCTCTAATGCTTCCACTATCGAGAACTTCGCACTGTCCTTGTTGATCAGTTTCCTGAATATGCTTGCTGCAGGATTACCTGATGAGCAAATTATCAATATTATTCGGATCAGTCAGGATGTACTTGATCAACTCAGGACGGAGATTTGAGTCCTAAAGCCCAAATACATAGAAGAGAAAGTAAACCACGACGACTGATATCAGCACAATTCGTGCTTGTTTTTTGTTGACGGGGGAGCGGTCAGAGAAGGATTCCATCAGCTTGGGTAAGATGAAAATTGTGATTACAATAATCAGGATGATCAGTTGCCCCAGCGATACGCCACCCATTTTATAACCCTTATGCTGCTGTTTTTCTAAGCTTAATATTCAGAAGCGATATTATGGGCAGGTCCGAGGCAGAGTACCAGTGTTAAGCCGCGAAATGGATGTATTGAAGGCTCTTGTTCGCGGTGTATGACTGATACTCTCTATTATTTTTCCACTTCCGCAGCCACTTTCGGTTAAATCATACTGAATACTGCTTTTTGACTGCCTATCGTGCCTTCCTGCTCAACCAATTCCAGTACGCCCATCGAAACCATTTGCGGTAACCAGGTTATTAGCTGAGATAACAGATCGCCGCCCGATAGCTGCAGCTGTTCGGAAACCAGATGCTGTTGTGCCTGCCAGGAATAATGACCATCACAGCTCTGTAGGAATAGGGCTTGCCAGGGTTCCAGGGTCATCAGCTTGACGCGATAGCCTTGGCGGTAGATCAGCAGATGTTGGCTTTTTTGCTCGGGGAAATCCGGTTGTTGATCATTGTCGACCGCTTCAATCGCTGGGGAAAAATCAAAGTCGGTTGCCATCACAAAGCTGGTATCTGTGCGCTTGAACAGAAAGTTAGGTTGGAACAGCAGTATGGTGGCGTCCAGTGTTGGTATCTCGCTGTGTTCGGAGCCTTTACCGCGAATGCTCATTACCCGGTAACGTTCCAGTTGTGCCAGTTGTTCCGGCATCTTCATGGCCGTTTGCTGTTCACTTCCTTCCGGCATGGGCGGACGGGTATTGGCTAGAAACAGAGCAAATTCACCACCCAGATCAAACAGTGTATAAGAGGTTGATGGGCGGGCACTCAGGTAATTCAGCGCAAAGCGGTCAAACAGCTCCCGGCTCAGTAGGGCATCCAGACAAGCGTATTCCGCACGCATACACTCCAGCAAGCGCAGCTGATAACCCTCAGCGTAAACCCCCAGCCTGCGTTCAGCACTGAGTTGCTCGTTATCGACGATGGTTTCCAGTAGGGTGTCGTAATCCAGTTCGCGACGGATCACTGCACGGCCAAACCAGTGTTGGAGTTCATTCAGCTTCTGCATAGCGGTACTCGTCAAGATTGTAGTGCTCGTCTAGATTGCGGTGTTCGTTTAGATTGTGGTGTTCGTTTAGATTGTGGGCCTGTAGATTATGGTGAGCGGGCGTCGATACCACGGGACCACTGTTCTGCTGTGCCGGTTGATAGTGCAGCTCTTTACCGGGCAGTTCTCCGGTAAGAGCCTGACGGGCTTTATTGAGTTCGCTAACCAGTTGCGGGAATTCCGGGATATTGGCATCCCATTCCAGCAGGGTGGAGCACTCTGGAGTCAGTTGCTGGGCCAGTTGATATAGCTGCCACACTTGTCTCGGTACTTCTGTATCATGGGTGTCGATAATATGACTGCCGCAGTGGGTCGGACCTGCCAGATGCATCTGCACAATCTGTTTGTGGGGCAGGGCGCGGATATACTCTTCGGCATCAAAACCGTGATTAAAGCTGGAGACAAAGACGTTGTTCACATCCAGCAGCAGGCCGCAACCGGTTTCTGCGCACAGGGCATTAATAAACTCGGGTTCGGTCAATTCAGATTGCTGAAATTGCAGGTAGCTGCTGGGGTTTTCCAGTACCAGCGGGCGTTGCAGAAAGTCCTGCACTTCGTTCACCCGTTGTATCACATGACGCAGGGATTCTTCTGTGTAGGGCAGTGGCAGCAGGTCATGGGTATTGACCCCTGATATACCGGTCCAACAGATATGATCCGATACCCAGGCCGGTTGAATACCTTGAATCAGAGCGTTGAGCTTGGTCAGATAATTCCAGTTCAGTGGATCACTGGAGCCAATGGACAGTGATACGCCATGCATCACGATAGGATAACGCTCCCGTACCCGATCCAGCATATAGTGGGCAAAACCATGGTTATCCATAAAGTTTTCGCTGATGATCTCAAACCAATCCACCGGGCGTTCAACAGGATTAAGCGCTGCAGGATTAAGATCATTTTTCAGCAGCCATTCAAAGTGGCAGCTGCGTAAGCCCACACCAAAGCCTAGTTTAGGTAGTTGATCAGCCAGGTGAGAGGCTGAAGCAGTATCAGTGGCGTTCTTGTTAGAGCTGCTTTTGTTAGAACTGCTGTTGTTAGAGTTGTTGTTGTTAGAGTTGTTGTTAGAGTTGTTGTTAGAGTTGCTGCTATTCGGGGCGCTGTGGTTAGGAGCGCTGTTATTTGTATGCGTGGCCATAACAGATCCTGTGGGGTTAAGTATCAACCTGTGCTGAACCAGAACAGGCACTGACCGGATCAGTGCCTGTGGGTCATCACCTTCTAAGCCTTTATGTCAGCTATACAGAGCTAAAGGGTGCTGCACAGCTAAACATCAAGCCTGTATTAGGTAGATGGCGGGAAGGCCAGACGCAGATCACTGGGTTTCGGCGCTTCAGGTAGATCCTTGTCGTCTTTCTCCAGGATTCTTCCTTGCAATACACTCTGGTAAGCACGCCAAGCGGTATCGTAAACACCGTCACCTTTTTTATATTTCATAGGCTCTTTGATAGGAGGGAAACCTTCATCCCCGTGATTGTTGAGCTGGAATAATTGCATCTCACCATCTTCAGGTAGCAACTGAGAGTCAGACATAGGTACGGCACAACCGCCGAGTGCGCTACACTTGTTACCGGCAGGTGCGCTGAACAGGCCTGTGCCAGGGCCACTGCTGGAACCGCCACAGCCACCGCCGCCGATAGTAGCGTCATGTACAAAGCCACAGCCGCCTTCACCGGCACACTGGTTAGAACCTTTACAGGTATGGAAAACACCCTTGGTGGCACACGTATTTTGATGTTCTGTGTCTTGGTTGCCGTTAGGTAAGAATCCCAAGCCTTGGCAGGCATGATTAACCGGTGCTTGAGCGTCACTGGGGATAATTCCGCGTTGACGGGGGAAGGCACCCAGGGTTAAGTCAGGGGCTTTACCAAAGATTGCCCAGCAGATGGAGATACGGTCACCAGAACCGGACATCGATGGGTAAGGGAAGTCGATAGGGTTTTTAATAAAGTTTTCGTAGTTCCAGAAGGTATCCAGTACTGAGGTGATGCCAGCGATGGAGCCCGCTGCGACATGGCTAAACAGTTTGAAGTTATCTTCAGAAAACTCTGCACTTGCTGTGGCATCCTGATCATCAAACTTCTTGTATTTCAGGTTATTCAGAGCGGTAGCCACATCTTCAGGCTTAGCAATATTGTATTTTGAAGCTTCTTCCAGATACTTTGGATCAGTTACCAGCAGCGCCGCACTCCATTTGTTTTCAGGGTTAGCATGCCACTGCTCCCAGGTCGTGATCTTGCCTTGTGCAACATACATTGCCACTTCTTTAAAGCGGGCAAAGTGATCCTGTTCACCACCAATAGAGCGAGCCTGAGCATCTGCTGAGTATGGGCAGCGCTTACCTGTGTCGTCATAAGAGGGATAATCTGCTTCCAGTGCAAAGCGATCCGGCTGGTAACGTACATTCACGGCATTTCGATCACTGGCTGTGGCGGCAGGCGCAGCCCCCAGGAGCATCTTCGCTTTATCAAAGACATCCGTTGGTTCAACTTCCAGAGGACCACCCTCACCCTGGTCGATAATGCCGCTGATCATATTGAAGATCTGCTTCTTAGCATTGGTCGGGTCGGCAGCCGTTACGGTCAAATCACCCATGGCAGAGAACTCTGCGCAAGGGTGACCTGCTTCACCTTTACCGCCTTTGCGGTTGGAGAAGTTAAACAGATCCTGCTGAGCAGATTCACTGTTAAATACAGCGCTGAACAGAGTGGTGCCGTCGCAGTATTCCAGGTTCAGATAGGTGGCCAAACAGCTGTACATATGAGCGATCGTACCGAACATTGGCAGATCAAGCTCTGTGCTATCAGCGTTCCACAGCTCTTCGGAGAAAGGCGCTTTAGGGAAGTATTTGGACAGCGCTTCAGGCTTCATATGGTCTTTGACCACTTGGTGATCGGCTTCAATGGCCATAAACAGGGAGATGGCGTTGATATCCAGTGCACCCAGTTTTACTTTGATCTCATCCAGCGCCAGGTAATCTTCACCAAAGATCTTTTCGTGCTTCAGATCTGTCAGATCAACAATATGGGGAATCTGGGTTTTGTCTGGGCCGTAGCAGGTCCAGGCATTTTGGAAACCATCCTCAATTGTATCAGCTTGCAGTGGTGGGCCAGTAAAGGTTGGGTCAAAAGAATTGTTTTTACCGTCTGCATCTTTATTCAGTGCCGTGCAGATGTTAGCAGCCAGTTGCAGGTGCAGCATTTCCTGAATAAAAACACTGAAGATGGTGTTGAAGCTTTTCTTGTTAAAGAAGTTATCTGTATCAACCTGACCTGGCAGTACTGCAGGTTGGTCAAACTCAGGAGACAGGTAATGGTTTTGCTCTCTGTCTTCAGGTAATACTGAAGTTGCAGGACCAGGCCATAGACGACCTTCGTAGAAATCATTGCCTCCATTAATCTGATGCATGCCCTGAATGGAATACATCGAGGTCATGTAAAGAGGAATGGTAAACAGCTCAACGTGAACCGCTGCCTGAGTTAAGGCGTGAACTGCAGCAATATCTGCCTTTTTATATTTAGGATCGCGCTTTTTTTCGCTGGACAGATCATGCAGATACTGTGCTGATTGGGTCAGGTTAATCACGGGTATATCCTTATTATTCCTAGGTTTAAAATAGTGGCCGGGTTAAGGCAACAGGATAAACATTGTGAGGCCGTATGATGCTCATACGGCACTAGGTAATGGCTGTTCATGATGGTGAAACACTCAGCAACCGCCTGAACTTCCATAGAACTCAGTTGTTTTTAGCTATGGGAACAAGATATCAAGTGATTTCAAATTGAGGTATTACACAAGATTACAGCAGGCGGTATTTTGTTTTTATTTAACTTGTTGATATTGTTATTTTTTTATTTTTTCGATTCCCTTTTATATGTTGTTTTTACAATGTGTTACATATGGGGTGTGATATAAAAGGATGTACAGGTATCTGGTGCTCTATCGGTTCAAGTGAACAAGCTTGCGATTATTTATGTCGCTAATAGTTGTAGGCGTAAGATGAGAAGTAAATTAATGAGGAAGATGAGGAAGCACTGGTGTCACTCCCTTCTAAATGGATTGATAAATCTCTGGCTAAAAACTAATACTGCAATAATTGATAGACCAGATGTGCTGCAGATAAATCCGATAAGGCGGTCCCCACTGACTTAAAAAAAGTAACTTCTTCAGTCGTTTCCCGGCCTGAGGCTTTTTCAGCGCAGAGCTCAGCCAACTCGCCTAATACATGATCTTTGTTGATCAGTCCTTCTTCGATGGGGATCAGTAACTCACCGGCTTCATTCAAGACATTGATGCGACTGTCCACATAGCAGCGGCTATTAACCACGCTTTGGGAGTCGCATTCCCGACAATCATGACTATGGTTGCCGACCAGATCGATATGAGTGCCCGGTTGAATGTTATTGCCATCAAACAGGGGGGGAGCTGAACTGGTAGCACAGCTAATAATATCTACCTTGCGGGCTCGGTTCAGAGGATCCGTTTCGGCGATTACGGTTAGATCCGGGCGCTGTTTGATCTTACCTGCGGCCGCGCAGAGCCTATTCCATTTTATGGAGAGCTGGGTTCAACCAATCCGATATTTCTGATGACGGATGTATTGCAGCTGGAAGCTCAAGGTTTGGTGCACTTTGAGGCCCACAAAGGCGCAACGGCAACTGAACTGTCTCTCAGTAAGATCGAGGAACTGTTTAATCTGCGTGTCTTGCTGGAAGGCCATGTCCTGGAGCAGGCGATCGATAAGATGACTGCAGTGGAAATTGAACAGGCCCGTGAGATTCTGACCTCTTTTGATGAAGCCTTGGATACGGGGACTCGTGTGGAAAAGTGGAGTGAGCTGAACTACGCCTTCCATGAAACCCTGTATCAGGCTGCGGATATGCCTCAGGCAATGGAGATCATTAAGCAGCTGAATACTAAATCGGACCGCTATATTCGCATGCAGCTTCTGTTTACTTCTGGTATTGATAAAGCAGAGCAAGAGCACGGTGATCTGCTGGATCTATGTGAGAAGGGCGATAAAGTGGCTGCGGTTGAACTGCTAAGAAAACATATTACTGAAGCCGGTGGGGCAATTCGTGATCTACTGCAGCGTCAGCAAGCAGAGCAGGGCTTATAAGCCCTGCTGCGATCTCTTTTCTATCGGTTAGAGCCGTATCCAGGTCTAATACCAAACCTGATAAATCGTTGTAGATCGGAAAAGCCGCAAGACGCCTTCCGACAATCATCCGGTATCAGAGTCCGTGTCAGATGGTGCTTCGCTTATCCAGCCGACGCTGATATCAAGAAACTTATCGGGAATGGTATAATTCCAGCTTCAGATTTAACCCAGACTCTAGCCTCCGCCAGTCGATTAGCGTTTTACAGCTTTTAAGATAACAAATTTCTTATTGCTGGCCACAGTGGTGCAGTTACCAAACAGTCGTTTCAGCGCGACGTGATAACCCAGATGGCGATTGCCAATCACCCACAGTTCACCACCCTGTTTCAATACCTGCCTGGATTCCCGGAACATCTGCTGGGCAATAAAATCACCCACCACATTATTTTGATGGAACGGTGGGTTATTCAGAATCAGGTCCGTGCTGCTTTTTGGAATACCGTGCAGACAATCCGTGGCTTTAAAGTGTGCTTCACGCTCAGGAAAGGCTCGCTGGAAGTTAATGCGTGCTGAATCTACGGCCATAAAGGATTCATCAACGAAGGTCAGCTCTGCTTCAGGGAAGCGCTCTGCGGCCATTAACCCCACCACACCGTTACCGCAACCCAGGTCGATAATACGATTACCAGGAATCTCTTTTGGTAGGTTCTGCAGGAAAAAACGGGTGCCAATATCCAGCTTCTCACGGGAGAAAACATTCGCATGGTTGCTTAACTCAAACTGCGTATGGGCAAAACCACAGTTTTCCAGTGTCATGGTCAGGGGGTAAGGGTTTTTGGGTGCAGATAGATCAGCATCCAGCCTGGAGAAGATCAGGCGCGCTTTTTTCACTGCCAGAGAAGTGGTCGTCGGACCGATCAGCTGCTCAAACAGTTTCAGTGTTGAGTTATGAATGCCTTTGGCCATCGCCGCACCGATGATCACCGTATTCTCAGTGATAAAAGGGCGGATACGATGCAACTGCTCTTCTAACATCGACAGGCTTTTAGGCACCTTGATCAGTGCAACATCCAAAGGCTCAGTGGGTTGCTGCAGGCTATCCAAAAGCTGAACCTCATCGGAGAAACGCTCGTTTTGCTTAAGGTTATAGTCCGCACCTTGTTGTGCCAGATAAGAGTCGGTAATCAACGTAGGTTGATACTCAGATAGAGCGGTAGTTAAGGCACCAAAGCTATCGTTGATAATCAGCAGGTTGCCCGACAGATCTACATCGTTTTCCGCCAGATAATTCAGGATATATTCATCAGCAGCATCCCAGGCACGCAGATTTTCTTTTTTACGTATTGGATAACGGGACAGAAAAAACTGGCCTTGAGGGACGTTGAGTTGTTCCATGATGATCGCTTCGTTGTTGCTACTGAGATAGAAAGAAAAGCGGCGCACTTTAATGTGGGTGCGCCGTATTGTCCAGAGTAGAAAAAACCTTGTATGTGTCTTCCTACATCGTAATGGATTGGGGTTATTTCTTTTGTACCTGATCTTCAGGTGTAATACTGCTGACTTCCAGATAAGGCGAGGCATCCAGCTTTTCTGCATTCATCATACGGGCGATACGCTGTACCGATGATAGCAGCAGGTTCTGCTCCCACTCCTCCAGACTTTGAAATTTGGCAATAAACTCTTCCTGCAGTGCTTTGGGCGAGCCGGTGAGCAGTTCTTTGCCATGTTCAGTTAACAGTACATGTACTTTGCGTTTATCAACAGAGCTACGCTGCCTTACGACCAGACCTTTGCTTTCCAAGCGGTCAAGAATGGTCGTTACAGTGGCTTGGCTCAAATTAACGCTATTGGAGAGTTCCCGAATTGTGTGGTTTTCTCCACCTTGCTCCAGCGCTTGCAAAATAACCAGTTGAGGGCCTGTCAGGCCGGTGCTTTTGTTCAGCTTTCGAGAGTGAAGATCGATAGAGCGAATGATCTGTCGAATAGCAACAAGCACTTCTTCATAGGATTGCATTAGGGGTCTTATTCTTAACTGTCTGTGAAATAGAAAATAATCTTAGCGGCTTTGTTTGCTTTGATCACTATCTATTCATCACTTTTTAAAAAAATGCCAGCTTAACGCTGGCAAAAAGGGAGTTTGGTGTCGTAAAAATGATATCAGGCGACTTTTGTTATACCGATCGAGCTCTGCGGCTGTACATCCTGAGCCTCAAGAGCGATGGGATTACGATTGTTGAGGTAACCCGGTCTGGGAGGCAAACCGCTATAGGGTGTATGAGCAATATTTTCCATGCTGTTGAATACGCACATCAGAATAGAGCGAGGGTCAGCAGAAATATTGTCAGGTGAGCCATGCATAATATTACATTCGTGGAAAACAACGGTTCCAGCCTGGCCTACAACAGACTGAACTTTGCGGTTATCCATCAGCTTCTGCATTGTGTGCTGCTGGGGAACACCCAGTGTCTGTTTTTTTAATGAGGTTGCAAAGTTATTTTCCTGAGTGATACCACTACAACTGACATAGTGCTTATGGGAACCAGGAATCACATAGAGTGGGCCATTCTGTTCATGATTGTCAGTGAGCATAATCCAGGCTGTCAGTGCTCTCATGCGGGGCATGCCATCTTCAACATGCCAGGTCTCGAAATCAGAATGCCAAGGAAAAGAGCGACCTGTAAATGCGGGCTTGATATTGACTCGTGACTGCATGGCATAGACTTCAGAGCCTAGCAATCTTCTGGCGATATTTAATATTTTCGGATGACTGAAAAAGCCTTTGATTAATGCGCTGTGCGGGATAGGATCAAACAGTGTCCGCAATTCATTATTATCAGGTTCTGTAATAAGTTCTTCACGTCCCGCCATGGCATTTTTTAGCTGCTTAACTTCATGCTGCAGAGAGTCAACCCAGTCACTCATATAATCCGGTAAAACCAGGAAACCATTATGGCCAAAGTGATCAATCTGTTGTTGGCTCAGTGTTGAACTCAGAGATATGTCATGGGCCGGATATACCGTGGGATCAAGGCGAGGCATGATAGCCTCTTTCTGTCCTTTGCGCGTTGGGTATAAATCAGTGTTTTCCAGTTGCACCGAAAGCCTCCTGTGATATTTATGCTGAATTTCTTGGGTTTTATTCTTTCTCTAAAGTTTATATTGCTAACTATTATTTTGAGCTTTTCACCCTCTATTTTCAATAGTTCTTTGAGTTTTTGTGTTTAAAAATATATAGTGATCTAAGTATTTATTGGTGGAAGTATTAAAGAGGTTGTAGTGAATAATTGGATTGGTTTTCGCCTTGGAGGCGAGGCTTATGTACATTCCGTACATTCGGTGAAAGAGGTTTTGCCGTTTTCGGAAGTATTCCCTGTGCCGGGTACACCCACTGAAATTTTAGGGGTGCTCAACATCCGTGGAGAAGTGGTGACAATCGTATCAGGGCATCAACTCTTAGGGCTGAGTGACCCTTCGGCAAGAGAGCGCTGCTTTATTCTGGTTCTGGAGCTTAGTACCGGTTTGTGGGGCGTTCTTGTTGATGCTGTGACAGAGATTATGGGATTCGACGACAGGGCAATTGATGTGCTGATTGATCAGCAGCAAGGACCTCAGGGAGAACGTATTGTTCAAGGTACGATGTACAGGCAGGGCCAGTTAAATATAGTGGCTGATTTTGCCCATTGTTGTGAGCAGTTGGCTGAATATACTTGAATCGGTTAAAACATTACGCTGTTCAAAAAGTGATCGAATAAGATAACATCAGAAAGAGTGCAGGCCCGGTGAGGATCTGCACTCATAGAGGAGGTTACTCAGCGGTGCAGATGGCTTCGCCGTGATTGTGAACCTCAATCAGTTTAGCGTGCAGGCTCTGAATCGCTTTATCATAGTCTTCGTCGGCCAGAATAAACTGAATATCAACCTGGCGCATCGATTGTTGCAAGGCTAAAACGCTGATACCTGCTTCAGCCAGTGCATTCACCATACTCGCCAGAATACCCGGAACTTTCATATTGCTGCCGATAGCAGATACGATAGTTATCTTATTTAGATTGATCTCTGAGTTCGGGTATTTCTCCTGCATCGCTTTCTGAATACGCTTGATGGTTTTCAGGTTGCCCGACAGGTAGTACGTCAGTGTGTTGGCATTATTGCCACGAGACACCAGATCACCTTTAAAGCGCTCAATGATGTTCAGGATCTCACGACCGTATTCAGTCATGCTGCCCATCATATCCTGCTCAAAGATCTCCAGCGCATAAACGTTTTGACGGCCTGCAATAATCTCAACAGATGGCGATTCGCTGACGTAGTCGTTAGTAATCAGAGTGCCCGGATGATCCGGCTCAAAGGTGTTCATGATACGCAGTGGCAGATCGCTCTGGCGTAGGCCTTTACCCGCTTTCGGGTGGATCGCTTCCATACCCAGGTTTGCCAATTGATCCGCTACGTCATAGTTGGTGCGACCAATCGGTACCACATTGTTCTCGCCCACCAGACGCGGGTCTGCGCTACTCAGGTGGAACTCTTTGTGGATGATTGCTTCACGGGCATCGGTCAGTACTGCGATACGGCTGAATACCATCTCACTGTAACCGCGGTCGAAGGTTTTCATCAGGCCTTCTGAGCAATGAGCGTAACCGGTCGCGATTGGCAGCGTGTTTTCCAGGTCAATGTCTGCAAAGGCTTTTGCAATACCTTCATCCAAGGTGAAGTGTTTGTCGGTATTCCAGCCGCTCAGGTCGACAAACTGAGCGTTGACACCGTCACGCTTCAGCAGCTCTGCCATATTCCAGGCGCTGTGAGCTTCACCCAGGCTGGCCAGCATTTCACGGACCGTCATCAGGTGATCGCCCAGAGCAAAGTGGCCGTGCTGACACACGCGCTCCAGATCATTCAGGGTTTGTTCCGTTTGGTCCAGGCGATTACCGATAAAGTCATTCGCTTTTTTGCACAGTTCACCTTCACCAAACAGCTCTTGGTTGATGTTGAACAGGTAGTTGCGCAGCCCCGTCAGTTTTTCACGCCACACACGTTGATCTTCAGCACCGGCAAACGCGCCATAAATACCTGGCTGACCATTTTTCTTATGCTCCAGCAGCAGGTTGGTAACACCACCATAGGCTGATACGACCATAATTCGCTGATAGCCCTTGCGATGCAGGATGATGTTGTCACGTACCGCGGCGTAGTCGCTCATGGACGTGCCGCCAATTTTCTCTACAGAATGTTGCTTGCTCATTGAATATGTCTTTCAGCTGTCCGGTTTGTGCCAGAGGCGCTGTTTTCTCTCAAGTAGTCGTTGATTTTTGCCACTGTCATGCTTTTTTAACATGTGTCAGTTAGCAGGGAGGGGCATTATATATGGATTTTGCATTTCTGGGACTGATTTGTGTCTGAATCTTTAGCAGGGTGTCGCAAAAGACGCACTTATCCATATGGATGCCGTATTGGCGACCTCAGTGCACTGTATGACTGAGATCGCAAGGGGGCTTGTGGGTGGGATCAGGTAACGCTTTCAGCCACCAGAGGATACACGCCATTTTCGTCGTGCACTTCTTTACCATTCAGTGGCGGGTTGAATGCACAGGCAAAAACAATATCTTCGCCTTCGTGGGCGCGTAACAGGTGCTTGTCGTGTTTGTCAAGAATATAGATGGTGCCAGGGCTGATTGGGTAGATTTTACCATCTTCAACCGTTTCTACTTCGCCATAACCACTGATGCAGTAGACTGTTTCCAGGTGGTTCTGATAATGAATCGGTGTTTCTGTACCGGCGAAAATAGTGGTGATATGGAAAGAAAAGCCCATGTTGTCATCTTTCAGTGACATGCGCACACTTTGCCAATTGTCTGTTTTGATGCAACGTTCTGAATTTTCAAGATCCTGCAGCTGTCTGACAATCATGATTAATCCTGTGAAATTATATAAGTGATTGCTGGAATGCTACACCCTGTAACGTATAGGCGGGTATAGCATAAAGATAAAAAGCTCAAGCACGCCAACATAAGTTCTTTTATTCTCTCCGACCGGCAGCCGGAGAGAATAAGAGTCTCAATGTCGAAAAGCATTTGTGCAGGTGCTTAACTGGCTTTTTTAAGCGGTTCTTCCTGATAGAAGAATTGATCAAAAGCCTGCTCCAGAATATTCAGGCCTTCAGCCAGCTCTTGCTCTGATATAGTCAGAGGTGGGAAGCACTTCACGACTTCACCTTCAGGGCCGCTGGTTTCAATGATCAGCTTATTGGCAAAGCAGTCACTGGTGATTGCATCGGCTACGTCACCGCTTGGACAGCTAATACCTTGCATCAAGCCGCGGCCTTTACGGTAAAGCTCAGGGTATTTATCACAGATGTTATTCAATACTTGTTTAAGCTGTTCGCTACGACTGTGGATATGACTGATAAACGTATCGTCACCCCAGTAGGTTTTCAGCGCTTTTGTGGCGGTGATAAAGGCATGGTTGTTACCACGGAAGGTGCCGTTATGTTCGCCCGGCTTCCAGATATCCAGTTTGCGATCAAAAATCGTGATAGCAAACGGTAAGCCAAAGCCACTCAGAGATTTTGACAGGGTAATAATATCTGGCTTGATGTCGAAAATATCAAAGCTGAAAAAACTGCCGGTACGGCCGCAGCCAGCCTGGATATCATCCGCGATGAACAAGATGCCGTGTTGCTGGCAGATACGGCTCAGCTGTTGCAGCCACTCGCCTGATGCGGTATTCAGACCGCCCTCGCCCTGTACAATCTCAACAATGACTGCTGCAGGAGCATCCAATCCACTGGATTTGTCCTTCAGCATTTTTTCAAACAGCTCTAGCGTATTGAAGTTGTCGCCTAGATAGCCATCGTATGGCAGGCGGGTAACACCGCTCAGAGCCTGTCCTGCGCCATTTCGGTGATGCTGATTACCTGTGGCGGCCAGTGCGCCCAAAGTACAGCCGTGAAAACCATTGGTGAAAGCAACAATATTGTGACGACCAGTCACTTTACGTGCCAGCTTCATTGCTGCTTCAACCGAGTTCGCGCCTGTTGGGCCGGTGAACATCACTTTATGATCCAGGCCGCGAGGCTTTAGGATCAGATCACGAAAGGTCTCCAGAAACTCCGCTTTGGATTGGGTGTGCATATCCAGGCCATGGGTGATGCCATCTTGCTGGATGTATTCGATCAGAGTTTCTTTTAGTACCGGGTTGTTGTGGCCATAGTTCAGAGAGCCTGCACCGGCCAGGAAGTCAATGTATTCTTTGCCCTCTGTATCAAACAGCTTGCAGCCCTGGGCTTTGGTGAAGACTACGGGGAAAGAACGAGAATAGCTCTGAACTTCTGATTCGTAATCCTGAAAAATCATTTTTTACTCCGGTTTGCTTAAGTAAGTTAAATCAATTAAATGAGTTTGAAATCGAGTTAAGCGTGGGCGAATTTATTGACGCCGGGACGCACTGCTACGCTTGATTTAATAGCGCTGTCAGATCAAAAGGGCCGATTTCGAAAAGGTCTTCTGAATCGTGGGCACCTTTGAAGTGCAGGTCTTTATCCAGAAAGGGGAGGGTGCGCGACGAACAATCCAGCTGTCTTGCCAATCCCTGAAATGTGCTCCAGGACGCCTGGTTATCTGGGGATATGGTGGTATGCAGATATTGAGCATTTTGAATAGTGGGGCGCTTCAATAGCTCTATCAGCATACGTCGGGCCAGCTTCTGTCCGCGGGCTTGTTGATGAACTGCCACTTGCCAGATAAACAGGGCGTTGTCCTGATCAGGGCGCATCAGTGCCGAAATAAATCCGATCAGCCGCCCGTCTTGCCAAGCGCAAATTGAGGTTTCTGCCCATAAAGAACTGGCCAGCATATAACAATAGCTGGAGTTCAAATCTAGAGGCGGGCAGTTTTTGATAAGGGCGTGAATATCCAGGCCATCTTTTACTTCGGGTTTAGTGAAGAGAATCAAAGTGCTCTTCTCACTTGTTATGTTTAGCATGTCATATATTTAGAGTTCGAAACATATTTGATACCTTACAGCGTGAAGTGAACTATTTCAAGCTTGATTTTAATGGTTTTTAGGTTTGTTAGTTAGTGTCAAAAATATTTGATGTATTATTGTTATTCCCGAATAAAGCGTTTTGAAAGTTGAATCTGCGCTAAATTAAGTCGCTACATGTCAGCTGTTTTCGAGTGGTATAACAAGCTCATCTAAGGCCGGGGGAAATAGTTGCGATGCGGGCTGTATAGTTCTGACCGTGCAGTCATTTATGGGTGGGTAAAATAGAGAATTTTTTGAACGGCTCAGAAAACCTGGACCGATCAGGCTTGATAGTCAAGGCCATAAAAACAGCCATAGCAGGAGTTGAAAACAAAAAAACCGGAAGCGAAGCTCCGGTTTTTTAGGGTACTAAAGGCGAGTGTTTTAGATGCGAACAATCGTCATGGTGTGGGTGCCGCTTTGGTCACCGCGTGTCACAATGACATTATCACCTTCTTTCACCGCTCCGCGCTTCTTCAGCTCATTTACGGCATTCTGAATTGCTTCAGGGCTGGTGCTGGAGGTTGAAAACGGCACTGTGGTCACGCCGCGATATAAGGCGACGCGGTGTTGAGTCAAAGGTTGACTGCTGAAAGCATAAATCGGCATGCCAGAGCGGATGCGGGACATCAGTAGAGGTGTCAACCCCGTTCGCGTCATGCAGATAATTGCTTTTACACCATCCAGGTGGTTGGCGGCATACATGGCGGATAGTGCAACGGCTTCGTTGATATGGCCAAAATTCTCATGGATTCTGTGATTGGACTGTTGTGCCACTCGCTCCTGTTCAGCGCCGCGACAGAGACGATCCATCGCTTGTACTGTTTCCAGAGGGAATTGGCCGACAGCGGTTTCCGCAGACAGCATTACTGCATCGGTGCCATCCAGTACGGCGTTAGCTACATCGAACACCTCTGCACGGGTGGGCAGGGGGCTGGATATCATGGACTCCATCATTTGAGTGGCAGTAATTACCACCTTGTTCAGGCTACGGGCACGTTGGATCAACTTCTTCTGTACGCCGATCAGCTGTGCATCGCCGATCTCTACGCCCAGATCACCACGGGCAACCATGACACCTTCGCAAGATAAAATCATATCATCCATCAGTTCCTGATTGGCGACAGACTCGGCCCGCTCAACTTTAGCAATCAGACCGATTTCCTTGCCTTCTTCACCGAGTAATGCACGGGCTTCACGCATATCGTCGCCAGTGCGAGGGAAGGAGACTGCCAGATAATCCATCTTCAGGGCAATCGCAGTTTTCAGATCTTTTTTATCTTTATCGGTTAGAGCGGCAGCGGATAAGCCGCCACCTTGCTTGTTAATACCTTTATTGTTGGACAGTTTACCACCAACAGTTACTGTGCAGCGTACTTCTGGTTTGGCGATCTCATCGACTTTCAGCTGCAGGCGGCCATCGTCCAGCAGCAGGATATCACCTGGCTCTACATCATCAGCCAGCTCTGGGTAATCCACGCCCACTTGCCGTTGATCACCTGCATTGCGATCCAGTGTCACATTCAGAGTGAACTTATCACCCACAGCCAGATCAATCGGACCATTGGCAAAGCGCGCGACACGGATTTTGGGTCCTTGCAGGTCACCCAGTACAGCAACAAAGCGACCAATCTCCGTCGCTGTTTTTCTGACTGCCTCGACCCGTGCCTGATGTTCTTCCGGGTCGCCGTGGGAAAAGTTAATTCGAACCACATCCACGTACTGTAAAACCTTTGTCAGGGTTTCAGGTGTATCTGTGGCTGGGCCAAGGGTTGCTACAATTTTGGTTCTGCGCATTTACGAGAATTTCCTAAGCAGAGATATTGGCAGGCAGCTGATCTTCTTTCGGTCGAGGGATAGCTTGCCTGCTTTTGGGGTGCTGTATAAGCCTGCTGTTGAGCTGTTCGCTTGCACTGTCAGTGCTACCAGTTCTACAGAGGCATTAAGGCATTAAGTTATCGATTTATTACAAAGAGAGCTGTATCCAGCATTCGGTTTGAAAAGCCCCATTCATTATCGTACCAGGCCATCACTTTTATCAGGTTGCCTTGTACCCGGGTGTGGCTGGCATCAAAGACTGAAGACGCAGGGCAATGATTAAAATCCACCGAGACCAGAGGGATATCATTATACAGCATGACTTTAGAGTCATGGGCGGCTTGTTGCATGAATTGGTTAATTATATCCGGCGCTTGCGGGCGTTCAACCACTACGCTCAAATCCACCAGGGAGACATTGCTGGTGGGTACGCGTACGGCCAGGCCGTCCAGCTTGCCTGCTAGTTCCGGTAGAACTAATCCTATGGCAGCCGCTGCGCCGGTTTTAGTTGGTATCATCGATTGAGTGGCGGAGCGTGCACGGTAGGGGTCACTATGATAGACGTCGGTTAGGTGTTGATCGTTAGTATAGGCGTGAATAGTAGTCATTACACCGCTTTGAACGCCCATGTGCTGATGTAATGCCTGTACAACAGGTGCTAAACAGTTCGTCGTGCAGGAGGCGTTGGATATGATCTGATGTTCGGGACGTAGACTGTCCTCATTAACGCCATACACCACGGTGGCATCGGCGTCGGGTGAAGGGGCCGATATCAGCACTTTTTTAGCCCCTGCTTGCAAGTGTAGGCCTGCTTTGGCGCGGGCGGTGAATAGTCCGGTGCACTCCATAACAACATCGATGTCAAGCTCAGCCCAGGGCAGTGCAGCGGGATCGCGTTCGGAGAATACGCGAATAGTTTTCCCATTGATGATGAGTGAATTGTTATCGTGATTGACCTCAAAGCCAAAACGTCCGTGAACAGAGTCGTATTGTAATAGGTGGGCATTAATCTCGGCGTCACCTAGGTCGTTAATAGCGACAATCTCAATAGGAGCATCTTGCTTGTTTTCAAAATAGGCGCGTAGGATATTGCGCCCAATACGGCCAAAGCCGTTGATGGCTACTCTGACAGTTTGCATCGTTATTCCCTCCATGTTGCTGCGCTTAATGGCCGTGAGAAAATGGACATCTATTTCAGCGAGCGGCCAGGCGCGGGGGTATGTGTTAAGAGTGGGGTCTAACTAGCCGAAATGCAAAGATTTTTAATCCTTTTATTCAGCTTATCGGATGTAAAGGGTTAGGTTGAAGGCTCGATAGTATGGCATATAAAGGTTTTTTTACTGACAGGGCTGGAACTCTGTAATCTGCTAAGGTAGTTTATACGCCCTTTTTTGACCAAGATGGTTTAAAGCATCAGGGATAAGGTCGTTTTAAGAAAAAATTGCCATACCTTACTAAAACCAATTCACTAAGATTAACACCGTTGGTGTGAAGCGTTCAGCGGTTAGCTGAGCGAAAGGTTGGCAGCTGAGTGGGTGTCCATGATCGTCAATTAAGGTCATAGATGGCTGCCGCTTAAATTAGGTATTGATAGGCTTCTATCGCGCTATTTACCGTCTGGAATGAAATCCGGTTGCTGTTGAATATCAGCTTTAAATGAACAAAAAAATCTGTTCAGGGACTAAGGCGTTATTGATTTCTATTGCTTTTTTTCGTTATAAGTGGCCGGATATATAAATGAAATTTTTATTGCCAAGGGTTATAAAGCAGTTGTTGGGTCAGCGAAAGCTGGCTTTTTTTACCGGTTTGCAGCTATTTTCTTGGTAAAACTCTGTATTAGACAGCCTTAGATTTAAGAGACCTATATGGGAAAATCACTAGTTATTGTCGAGTCTCCGGCCAAGGCTAAAACGATCAACAAATACCTGGGCAAAAACTTCGTTGTGAAGTCCAGTGTCGGCCATATCCGTGATCTGCCAACCAGTGGTGGAGCAAAAGAGCCCGTTGATGCCAAAGCGCGTGCCCAGGCCGCCGCACTGACGCGAAAAATGAGTCCGGATGAAAAAGCGGCTCATAAAAAGCGTAAAGCCCGTGAGCAACTGATCGCCCGTATGGGTATTGATCCTGAGCATGATTGGCAGGCTAACTATCAGGTGCTGCCCGGTAAAGAAAAGGTAGTTTCTGAGCTGCAAAAGCTGGCGGCAGACGCTGACGAGATCTATCTGGCAACGGATTTGGACCGCGAGGGAGAGGCGATTGCCTGGCACCTGCGGGAAACCATTGGCGGTGATGATAGTCGCTATCGTCGGGTCGTGTTTAACGAGATCACTAAAAACGCCATTCAGGAAGCGTTCGAGGAGCCGGGCCGTCTTGATATGAGTCGTGTTAATGCTCAACAGGCCCGCCGTTTTCTTGATCGTGTTGTAGGCTATATGGTGTCGCCGCTGCTGTGGGCAAAAGTTGCCCGAGGTCTGTCTGCGGGGCGAGTACAGTCCGTTGCGGTGCGCCTGATTGTTGAGCGCGAGCGCGAGATTCGAGCCTTTATTCCGGAAGAGTTCTGGAGTGTGCATGCGGATCTGAAACGCTCGGATCTGGCCCCTTTCCAGTGTGAGGTCACCAGGCAAGCTGGTGAAGGCTTCCGTCCGGTCAATAAAGAACAGACTGAGGCGACGCTGACGATTCTGGAAAAAGCCTTGTTTAAGGTCGCTAAGCGGGAAGACAAACCCACTAAGACCAAGCCAACGGCACCTTATATCACTTCGACCCTGCAGCAGGCGGCCAGTACCCGTCTGGGCTTTAGTGTGAAAAAAACCATGATGCTGGCCCAGCGCCTGTATGAAGCCGGTTTTATCACCTACATGCGTACCGACTCGACTAATCTGAGTCAGGAGGCGGTAGAGAGCTGTCGTGACTACGTTGAAGAGAATTTTGGTAAGCGTTACCTGCCGGAAGTACCGAATAGCTATTCCAGCAAGGAGGGCGCCCAGGAAGCCCACGAAGCGATCCGCCCATCAGATGTGAATCGTAAGTCTACCGACTTGACGGGTATGGAGCGTGATGCTGAGCGTCTGTACGAGCTGATTTGGCGTCAGTTTGTCGCTTGCCAGATGATGCCTGCAGAATATATGAGCTCTTCTCTGGTCGTTGAAGCCGCTGATTTTGAACTGCGTGCCCGTGGTCGCGTGCTAAAGTTTGATGGTTTCACACGTGTGATGCCTTCCAACAGCAAAAAAGATGAAGATCAGTCCCTGCCAGATCTGAAGGTAGATGATGAGTTGTCTCTGGAGCAGTTATTGCCGAAACAGCACTTTACCAAGCCAGTGGCACGCTTTACCGAAGCGAGCCTGGTGAAAGAGCTGGAGAAACGGGGTATTGGTCGCCCATCTACCTATGCATCGATTATCTCCGCTATCCAGGACCGCGGTTATGTGCGCCTTGAGAGCCGTCGTTTCTATGCTGAGAAGATGGGTGATATCGTCACTGATCGCTTGTCAGAGAGCTTTAGCGACCTGATGGACTTCAGCTTTACGGCTCGTATGGAGGAGGCTCTGGACGATGTGGCGGAAGGTAAAAACGATTGGAAAAACCTGCTCAATACCTTCTACGCCGATTTCAGAGAAAAGCTGGCGATTGCTGAATCTGAAGAGGGCGGTATGCGCCCGAATCAGGCGGTGGAGACTTCTATTGAGTGTCCGACTTGTAGTCGTCCGATGCAGATCCGCACCGCCAGTACCGGTGTCTTTTTAGGTTGCTCCGGTTATTCGTTGCCACCAAAAGAGCGCTGTAAAACCACCATCAACCTGACCTCAGGTGAAGAAGCAATCAGTGCGGATGCGGATGATGAAGCGGAAACTCAGGCGCTGCGAGCGATGCACCGTTGTGCCAAGTGCGGCACGGCAATGGAGAGCTATCTGATCGACGAGAAACGTAAAATTCATGTCTGTGGTAATAACCCGGACTGTGATGGTTACGAGATCGAGGCAGGTGAGTTTAAGATCAAGGGGTATGATGGTCCTGTTATCGAATGCGATAAGTGCGGCTCTGAAATGCAGCTGAAAAATGGTCGCTTTGGTAAGTATTTTGGTTGTACCAGTGAAAGCTGTAAAAATACCCGTAAGCTGTTGAAGAGTGGCGAAGCCGCTCCTCCCAAAATGGACCCAGTGCCGATGCCTGAACTGCAGTGCCAGAAGGTTGAGGATCACTATGTGCTGCGAGATGGTGCGTCCGGGTTGTTCTTGGCGGCCAGTCAGTTCCCGAAAAATCGGGAAACCCGCCCGCCGCAGCTGATCGAGATTTTGCCTCATAAAGCGGAGATTGATCCAAAATATGACTTTTTGATGAAGGGGCCAACCCACGATTCAGAGGGGAATCCGGCAGTCATTCGTTACAGCAGGAAAAGTAAAGAGCAGTATCTGATGAGCGAAGTGGATGGTAAGGCTACCGGTTGGCAGGCATTTTTTGAGGGTGGTCAATGGGTTATCCGCGATAAGAAAAAAACTTCTAGAAAAACTGCGAAAAGCTAGTTTTTTAAAGTAGAATTCGCGCTACACTATGCGTTCAAGGCCGGTTTTTCTAGACCGGCCTTTTATTGTCTCCGTTCTTTAGACGTGCTCTTGTGCATAAGCACTCCACCGAAATTAACTTTCCCCGTGTTCTTCATGGCTGGGGAGGTTCGGCCTGTGTTTTTGTACGATGAATTTATATTTGTGTTTGGCTTGGTGATTGGGATTTGGCTCTGCCATACCAATTTGCCATATGAGTTAACAGGTAAATAGCCCATCATGAGTTCTTTTGCTTCACGTACCATGCAGAAGTTATTTGCTGCACGTCTGTTACTGAATCGCTTGGGAGATACCAGTCAGCAGGATGAGCTGATTCAAGCCTCATTTAAAGCGACCCATGTGGAAGCCGTGCTGTTTCATCTGCAGGGGGCGTTGCAGTCTTTGCTATATGAGATCGCAGAAACCGCACGGATGCCTGCAGGCCAATGGCATAGTCTGGAAGATTTACGCCAGGCAGCAGAAGACAACGAGCGTTTTCTGCCCCAGCTGAATGTGTTGCTGGAGCTACAAAATGATAGCTTTAGTTGGTTCAGTCAATTTCAGAAAAGATACCAAGCGTGCTGGTTGCCGGAAGTGCAATCAGGCGCAAACTCCAAAGGGGTTGAAGCTGTCGATAGTAACAGTTTGATCGCCCTGAGCGAGGACTCGATCTCCGATCAGCAGCAGCTGCAGCTGTGGCTGGATAGCATGCAGGCGCTAGTGAGAGATCTTCGCCAAACCATGCAAGAATATTAATTAATGCAGAGATACTCTGTATTTAGGTTTTATTGAAAGGGGTAACTACCTTGTCTGACAGTCCTTTTCTGGAAATTGTTGAGCTTGCCGATGGAGATATTATTCTCCAGTCAGCGGATGATGAGTCTGGCGAGCCTCTGGTTCGAATTCGTTTTGCGCCCGAAATTGTTGAGCATCTCCGTGGCGCTAGTTTTGATATTGCCCGAGAGATGATCGATAAAGCGATTCAGGATAACCGATTATGGGGTGATGAGGGAGAAGAGGATTTATCCAATACCCGCGTGCTTCACTAATACCTGTGCGCTTCGCTAATACCCGTGCGCTTCGCTAATATCCGTGCGCTTCGCTAATATCCGTGCGCTTCGCTAATATCCGTGCGCTTCGCTAATACCCGTGCGCTTCACTAAAGAGATATTAGGACTCTTCGTTCAGAGGCTGCTTAATAAAAGACTTTAATAAAGCACAAGGTATCGATGTAAAAACGGAATAAAAAAAGCAACCGGCAATGGTTGCTTTTTTTATCACCTTTCGCGGAAAACCCCGTACTTTTAGTGCGGGGATGCAGAGCGTAGAGGCGCAAGCCTCTCTAATGAGGTCTGGCTTGTTGCTCGATATATTGACGGACAACGGAGATCGGAGCGCCACCTACACTTCCAGCATAGTAACTTGGACTCCACAAGGCGTTTTTCAGATACGCCGATTTAATCAACTCAGGGTGAATCTGTTTTAATCGCCTGCTCGACACGCCTTTCAAGCTGTTTACTAGCTTTGATACAGATACTTTTGGAGGAAAATTGACTAGCAGATGCACATGGTCTGCCTCGCCATTAAACTCCTCAAGGTGAACTTCAAAGTCCTCACATACACCACGAAAAATATTTTCAAG
>NZ_KE383832.1:627-128118 GCF_000422425.1 Oceanospirillum beijerinckii DSM 7166 | reverse complement strand
ACTTTGGTTTTAAACTTGCTTTTGTCGACATCACGCAGCCAGCAGCAGTCAAGTTTAGCTTTACTAATATCAATACCTATATAATGCATCTCTCATTTACCTTGTATATGCAGCATCACTGAAAACAGGTGCCTGGATACCATTCAATGTATGAGAACAATGAGAGTCTGGGCGTTTATCTACATTACAGCGTCAAACACTAAGGTCGGAACCAACATCACCGGACTCTACAGGTCATCAAGGTAGCTAACCCTGATTTCCGGAGAGATACAAGGTCGGAAAAGCCGCAAGGCGCCTTCCGACAATCATCAAATACCAGAGAAAGTATCGGATGGCGCTTCGCTGATCCAACCAACTCAGATATCAGGAAACTTATCGGGAATGGTATCAGCGATAGAAACAGCAAGCGTTGCGAGCTGCCCCTATACCTCACTCGCCTGGCGATAAGCGGCCAGAAACTCTTGCGGTAAACGACAGGCTTTGCCGTTGCTCATACGGGTGCAAACATAATGGCTATAGGCCCGAAACAGCGTCTTGCGATCACTTAAGCGTTGCAGCTGAAAGCAGCGAAATACGCTTAAGCGATCAAACTTAACCAGCCAGGTGGCCATCACCAGTGCATCGTCTTTGTATGCCGGAGCCAGATAATCCAGCTCATGGCGATGCACGACCAAGGCACGATCCAACTGCTGATACAGTTCCAGACTTAAACCCAGCTGACACACATGGGCCCAACCGGTTTGCTGTAACCAATCCAGATAGACACCGTTATTCACATGACCGTAGTGGTCAATCTCGTGGTTCTGCACCTGAATCGGCAGGACAAACGGTTGCTGTTGAACCGCCTCTGAGAAGCGCTCTGGCAAAGACCAGAGCAGATCATCGGGCAGCTCAATGGTACTGACGGGATCAGAGGTTAACCAACTGGCGGTCACTGTCGTGTTTCTCTAACCTAATAACAAGCAAGATACGTTGCTTTAGGTCGGAAAAGCCGTAGGCACCTTCCGACCATAGCCTGGCATCTGAATCAATGTCGGATGGCGCTTCGCTTATCCAACCTACCTCAATATCCAGAAATTTATCGGGATAAACTATTAGTCGCGATAAACACGCACAATCAGTGACTTCAGATAAGCGGTTTCCACAATCGTTGGATGCACCGGGTGATCCGCCCCCTGATGGCCCTGCTCCAGAATCTGTGCCTGACGGTCGATATGACGAGCCGAACCGCGCACGACATCGATCAGACGATCATAGGCCAGGTGCATAGAGCAGGATGCGGAGATCAGAATGGCATCCTTTTCTAACAAACGCATCGCCAGCTGGTTGATACGCTTATAAGCCTGTTCACCGTTTTTGATATCTTTGCGGCGTTTGATAAAGGCCGGTGGGTCCAGCACGATCACATCAAACTTCTCGCCTTCCTGCACCAGCTGTTTCAGAGCCTCAAAGGCATCGCCCTGCATGGTGCCCACTTTATCGGCGACACCGTTCAGCTCAGCATTCTTTTCGACTTCATCCAGCGCAGTGGCAGACGCATCGACACACAGTACAGACTCAGCTCCTGCCGCCGCAGCCTGAACGCCCCAGCCACCGACATAGCTGAACAGATCCAGCACTTTTTTACCCTTGCAGTATTCCTGCATACGGGCACGGTTCATACGGTGATCGTAGAACCAACCGGTTTTCTGGCCGGTCAGCACAGGCACGTGGAACTTCACACCGTTCTCTTCCAGGAAAACACCTTCTGCTGGCAGCTCACCACGAGCCACACGGGTTTCCTCTTCCAGACCTTCCAGCTTGCGCATACCGCCGTCGTTACGCAGTACAATTGCCTGTGGCTTCAGCACCTTCTCCAGCGCATCCAGAATATCCTCTTCCAGCACCTGCATACCAGCGGTATTCAGCTGTACCGATAGCACATCACCAAAACGATCCACCACCAGACCCGGCAGCTGATCGCTTTCACCGTAAACCAAACGGTAGTGAGGGGTTGGGAACACACGTTCACGCAGACCCAGAGCGATCTTGATACGATGCACCAGCAGCGACTTATCCAGCAGCTGATCCGGGGTCTGGCTGATCATACGACCACAGATCAGGGTGGTCGGATTCAGATACGCCGTACCTAAAACCTTACCGTTCGACGCCTGCACCTGTACTTGCTGACCCGCACTGTACTGACGCAGTGGTGAAGTCTTGGTATCCACTTCATTGCTGTAGATCCATAAGTGACCGGCCTTGATTCGGCGGTCGGCATTTTTGTTCAGACGTAAGCTGGCCAGTGTCATCGAAGTTCTCTCAGAAGCTGTGAATTGTCGGTTCAGAAGTGCTGTCAGTATAGCGACTAACCGCAGAAAAGGCGGGCATTATAGCTCTATGCAAATAAATAATGACAGTGATGAGTGAAGATATCAGTAGCAATCCCAAAAAAACGCTTGGGATCTATTACAATCAAAGAAAAAATAAATAAAAATTACTTTAAAAACAATCACATAAGTTCAATTGCTTAAAATATCAAGCTTCAGAGTCAAGCAACAGTCAAGCAAAATTCAGTCATCGTTTTATGCCCACCATGGCACATAGCGCATTGACTTAGTTCCTGCATTTTCATCGTACGGCTTAATTCTCCCTGCCTCAATAGCCAACTTTATGATTCGGCTTACCATTGCGCTATTCTTCGTCTCAATACCAAAGCGCTCACGTAGAGATGTGTTATTCATTGGCTGCCGATTTAAGTAGCGTAATATACTATGCAAGTAAGCCGCTCGAATGCGCTCCTCACTATCCATATCTTTAAAGTCGCGGTGAGCGAATAACACCGCTCGAGTATGATCTTGGTAAGTCTCAAAGATTGGAGCTGGCAACTGATAAATTTCTGTCTGAGCGACAACTTTATCAATACCACTACCGCGCTCTTCACAAATATTGGCACGTCGCATTAATGAAGCAAGCCCTTCATTCCTGCTACGAGGAGGTGAATCTAGAAAGCGATCAACGTCAACTAATGGAATCCCCGGATTTGTAATTTCCATTCGATCTGAAAAGATTTCAATCATCGGCCCTGTGCCAGAAATATTAAAATCCTGATGGATGATAGCATTCGCTACAAGTTCACGAATCGCAAGATCGGGATACATGGTTGTTTGACGCCTAAAGGCCTTACCTATTTCTTCATTAGATGGTAAAAGTGCACTGAGATAATCGATAAGTCCTTCAAAGCCAACAGCGTACCCTTTGCGTCCTTCTATCTCCCGAATTGTTTGGTAACGGTTATTGCCATCATACAAAATGAGACGAACAGCTTTGCGTGATAACTGCCGGAACGGAGTAAGATCTCGAGCAAATAAAATAGCGCCTAAATTAGTGATATTCCAAAGGCCAAGCGAGTTTTTCTCAATCAAGCGATCTAACTCTAAGCTATCAAGTATACCCCTACGCCCTTCAGGCAATGGCTGCTTCATCAATTCAAAATATGACGGGTAGTCAAGCAATTCTAGAACTTTGTCCTCTGGAATACTCTCAATTGCAAACTGATACTCATAAGGTTTGCGGTCAAATACTCGCCATAATGCCCTCTCTTTTTCTGGGTGTTTGCCGAGAGGTTTTTTGTATGAGCCTATACGAATAAACTCAGTCCCATCAAAACGGACTGGAGTATGATTTGCAGCTTGGATTTCTAAGATGACAACAGCAATTTGATCCGGCGAATTAAATTCATGAAAACAGAAATCAATTTTTGGTTCTAATTTCTGTAACAACCAACTCTCCAGCTCCTGCTGTTTGTGCATCGCCTGTGTTGGCTTAAAATTAGTGCCTATAGCCTGATGAGTTTTATCCTCTATCCCCCACACTAAATACGCATACGGCTTACCTTGCAAAGCTGCTGCATTTGCTAATGCTGAAATATACTCGCCTAAATCTTCAGGCTTAATGGCATTATGTTTAAATTCAGCCCACGGTGTTTCCTGTGGAAGCGCTTGTAATTCTTTTAACAAAGAGAGCAGGTGATCCAGAGGATGGCTATGATTCAAGGTAAAATTCCTAGTGGATGAACAAATAGCTTCAACTCAATTATATCGGTAACGATCTGTAAACCAAGTCATAGGCAAGAGTGTCCTCGTATAGGGCAATTAAACGATATGCAGATGATAAGCCTTGGCATCCATCAATAGATCCAGCTCAGCGATATCCTTGGGGTCAATCCGGCAGATCCAGGCGCGATCATAGGGATCATCATTGAGCAGTTCGGGATGCTCCTCCAGCTTATCATTAATCGCGATCACCTCGCCCGAAACCGGCGCGTACACCTCCGCAGCACTTGAAACCGATTCCACAATACAGATCTGCATACCCGGAGTAAGCTTGTCCCATAGCTTTGGGTGCTCCACAAAAACGATATCTCCCAGCTCCTGCTGAGCGAAGTCCGTCAGGCCCACCAAAATCGTGCCATCACTCTCCAGCCTGGCCCATTGATGGGTGGCGGAATACTTCAATTGCTCTGGAATATGCATGATCTGCTCCTGGCCGTATATCTGACTTTCAGGATAGCAAACAACTTACCGAACCAACGGCTAACGGGACATATTCAAACGCAATAGTTGGCTAAGCGGAGCGCCATCCAACACGGACGCCGCTACCGGATGATTGTCGGAGAGCGCCTTGCAACTTTTCCAACCAACAACAATTTATCGGATTCAGTATAACGGTGAAGATAACAATCAGAGCCTCTTATAAAACCAGAGGCCCTGAAAACAGCCGATGACAGCTGGCTTAGATACCGACCTAAGCCCCTGATTTATCCACAAACTTAGCCGCTTTACGCTCAGACAGTGCCGCAAAACGAGTGGACTCTTCATCAGAAGCAAACGCCTTGTTCGGTAGCCACAGATAGTTAGCACCACGATACATCAGAAAACCCGAACCCGTACGCACTACCTTAGTCACCGAAGACCAGTCAAAAGCCCCCTCAGACTGACCTTCCGTTTGTGCATTGATCTGCTCATCGGTAATGCTCAGGCTGATCTCTTTATCCTTCTGGTCACTGCTGTTAAAACGGCGACGCAGCAGATTCTTATGCATGCGCTTACGGAAACCAAACCAATAGACCGCCAACACAAACGCCATACTGTCTGCCGGTTGGAAACCACGCTGCATCATCATATACAGACTGAGTACGATCAAAACACCTACCACAACGGCCACGATTTTATCTTTGCTATCACCGCCACCAAAACGACCGTGCTGATCCGCCGCTTCCAGATACTCTTGTTCCGACCAGTGGTAAGACACTTCAATTGCAGACATGCATTTCTCCGCTTGTTTTAACAAAACCTATTGCTTTAGAGCCTTTCAAATACCGATACAGGGTCAAACACTGAACACCGTTAACGGCTGACGTTTACCCTTCATCATGATCTCGCGCTGGCTGACCACACGATCTGGAACAACCTCATCAAAGACCGGAGCCGAAACCAGAAGTTCCCCGCCCCCGGCATTACCACACAGCCTTTTGGCCGTATTCACCGTATCCCCGATAATATCGTAACTGCGTAGTTTCTGACCGCCAATCAGACCTTCAACCAACTCGCCGTAGTGTATGCCAGCGCCCGCATTCAGGCCATAGGGCGACAGAATTTGTTCCAGCTCGATTCTTAACCCTCTACCCGCCCAAAACGCCGACGATGGATCAGAAAAGACCGCCATAATCTCATCCCCGGTATGCTTCACCTTGATCGCCCCGTAACGATCCAGCACAGGCTCGGCTGCGGCAAAACAGGCATTCAGCATTTCAACCACCTGCTCGGGTGTTTGCTGCTCACTCCAGGCCGTAAAACCCCGCACATCCATAAACAACACCGCCCGCTGCCGACGGCTTAAGCTCAGCGCCTTGGTATCATCCACCGCCTTATCCAGCAACTCTTTACCCAACAACCATTCAGAATACAGCCTTAACTGCGCCATCGTCGCTTTCAGCCGGACCAGATATCTCTGCGCCTGCCAGTCACTCAACCCAACCACCAGCCCCAACAGCAAGATCACCAGCGCGACAAACTGATGACTGTCTTCCGCCAGGAAAATACCGATTGAATTGATCTCAGGTTTCTCATGCCATTCAAAAATGCCATACATCACCAACAGAATAGAGGTTCTGGACAAGTGCTCCGCCAACAACAGATAAAGGTGAGCGCGTAAAGGAAAGTGCAAGCGTAATTGCTGCAAAACACCCACGCTTAAAGCCAGCAACCAGTAAGCCTGATGATGAGGCGCCTGCCAGAACAGCATCCCCTCCAGAGACCACTCAATCGCACTGTAAATAGCCGGGCCAATCAGATTACCCAGCAAAGGCTGCGGCTTACCCTGATACTGCCGACTCCCCAACCACCAAGCCTGAACCACACAGGCCAGAGTGATGATATAGAAGTCCACCTCCATCAGATAACCCCAGACACCCTCCAACAGCATCTCCAGAATAATATTAACCAGAGGAAAATGGATGCTATTGGTCAGCAGCTCCAACACAATCGCCTGCCCCAACCCGCCCCTGATACGCTGATCGACCGTTCTTTCTGCAAACTTACTATCCGACACCTCAAAACCTCCCTGCGATGATATATCCAGATATTATGCAGGGTTTTAGCTTAAGGGGAGCTTAAGGAACGAAGTTAGATCACAGCCAAAGATCAATGATCACAACCAAAGCCCTCACCGCAAATGAATTATTCTTGTGGTTAACAAATCTCCTGAGAAATGCTAACCAAGGGCCATAGATACGAACGAAGGAATGCCCTATTCAGGGCAGCTACTATTACGTTGAGCAGGGAAAATGGTTAACACTTTTCTAGAATTTTGTTAACTAGCCAAAAAGCATCGCTATTATTAGACGGATACATTAGATTTATGGGAAATGGAGCTTGAATGAAAAGTATGATTTCTTCGATTACAGATAATGTCAGAGCAAGACTGAAAACCCCCCTTATTGGTGCGTTTATTTTTTCTTGGGTAGCGATACACGTTAAAGGAGTCAGTGTTTTTCTCCTTGTTGATACGCAAACGAAGATAGAGATACTGCGTAACAAGGATTGGTTGCTTTGGGGGGATGTTATTTTTCCACTGATACTTTCCGTTGCTTACCTTATTGTTCTGCCTCTTGTAAATTTACTATATGACCGCTTCGAGAGTGGCTGGCTAACTCCACAGAGGTTAGCCATCTCTAGAAATAAAACAGTGGCTCAAGTTCGAGCTGAGACCGACTATATAAGGGACTTTGAATACAATAATTTGTCCGCACTGATTAATGGTAAAAAGGAATTGTCAGAGGCGGTAGATAAACTATCCGATGTGGTCGAAGAGTTTGGCAACAACTTAACCAAAGATAACGAAGAGAAATTTTAGAAATTACAAGACATAGCTCAAGAGTTAGACCGTGTGGTGTCAGTTTTAAAGTCTTCAGATCTAGCCTCCGAAGATAAAGATCGAAGGTCAAATTAATCGTGATCGTGGCTTTTCCTTTGCAGGCGTGTTAACACTTCTTAGTAAAGTGTTAACCCGTTTCCAGAGCGTATACCAAACCAGATAAGCTGTAGGTTGGAAAAGCCGCAAGGCGCCTTCCGACAATCATCCGGTATCGGAGCCAGTGTCGGATGGCGCTTCGCTTATCCGACCTACCCCAATATCAAGAAACTTCTCAGTAATTCTATTACGCGTTGTCCAAAAGCTACGCCAAATGCACCTTAGCTGCTTCCGGCAAGCCACCGCGTTCACCCAATGCCTGTCGCAATAGCTGTTTTTTCACCACGGGGGTCTGGTTGACCAGATTCATGCCGACATTGCATATCCAACGTACACCCACAGGTACTGGGCCATAGATACGCTTAAAGCTTTCCATCAGCGCCATCATTTTCAGGTTATCCGGCATGCTGCGGCGTTAATACTTACCCAGAGTTTGTTCGATAGAACTTTTTGGACATCCTTGAATTTACACTGCACACACGATAGCACACCCATGAAAATCGTGCTTTGATCATGAAAGCAATAAAACAAGAAGTCGCAATTAAATTATTTTGTATCATTACAGCCACCGCACTTCCTGTCGCCATACAAAGCTCAAAAAATTATTCCAACATATTAAAAACCAGCTCTTCCAGCATAAAACATAGGTTATATCACTCATCGCGACAGGATTTTTCAAGACAAACAAATACACATACAAAACAATCATGACACCACTCTTCTTAAAACGAATAAGACACATATAGCCGCCTAAAAAAAAGCAACAAAAACAGCTTGATAAGCTGTATTACGGCACTTAGATTATTCCTCGTGAATCTATCGCATGGACTATGGAATACTGTTTTTTATTTAAGGAAATAAAATGGCTCATAGAACCCTATCTAATTACGACGACTATTTTGTATCAACAATTGACCCTAATCCTGGTGAAACAGCAAATGCAATTTTTGCCAAAAGTGGCGATGATGTTGTTTATGGTAATGGTTACGTCGATTACATCTATGGTGGAAACGGCAGTGATTACCTAAACGGTGAAGGGAATGATGATATTCTCCTCGGTGAGTCTGGAAATGATATCCTAGAAGGAGGACTGGGAGATGATCTACTTCTAGGCGGATCGGGTCATGATCAACTATACGGTGGAGAAGGACTTGATCGACTATGGGGCGGCACCGGGAATGACCTCTACTATGCAGATACCCAATATCTTGATGTTGATATTATCAATGATGATAAATCCCCTACAGGGCAAACAGGCTACGGTGGTGGGTATGATGCAGTGAAGTTCTTTGATCTGACATTCCAAGGAACTGGAATCTTCTACGAGCAGCGTGGTGATGATCTGTTCTTAGGTGAGAGTACTCTATCACGCGGTGTGATTGTAGAAGACTTTTACAAGGGTGGCGACAATGTTGTTGAGGTTCTGATTGATGCTACAGGCGTACAGCAGGATCTCACATTCCTTTTGGGATAAGTAGAGATAAGAAGCTTGCTTCCCATTGAAGCGAGCTTCTTTGAGCTGTCATCTCAATCAATAAATCCTAACTTCTTAGCTTGCAGATATGACTCTCGCAAAACAGCATATTCTCTTTCAATAAACTCGGAATACTTCTTGCCACTAAAAATCTCATGAGCCTCCGCATTTGTAGGCCCTTGGCCTCTTTCAAAAATTTCCACACTGATACCTGGGTACTTTGATTGCAGATAGCTAATCCTCTCGGACATCCCGTTCCCTAGCACCATGCCAATTGAGTTACGTGTGGTTGATTGTCCATCATAATTAACCATACCAACCACTTCGCCCTTTAGCCGTAAAATTGCACCAACATCTCTTTCTTTCCCTTCTGCGACCACATGTTGTCGCCATTCATCAGGGTCACGAGCAAAAACAAAAACCTCCTTTGGATCCTTAAACTCCACAAGCTCTTTTGGCGGATGAAGCTTTACAGTCTCCAAGTTAAATACTCCGCTTTTCGACGTCGGCATCGGAGAGGCGGTCATAGCTGAATTAATAGTTGTCATACTTTCCCCCTTGAGTTCTATCAATTAAAAAAGCAACAAACAGGCCAAATTAAAACATTTACACTGTATATTTATAATTCGAATAGGTACCTTCCTTATATGTCGCAAGCCAGATAAATAATCATTCAATTTTTATATGAGAAAATCGGCTTATTCAAAGCTGTAAGGCCTTCTCACATATTTCAAGAACAATCAGCTGATATCATCGCTAAAAATATCCAACAACATAAGAGACAGTATATACCGTGAGGGAAAACTCAAAATAGTTGGGTATGAATTATTAAAGCGGCGAAATAAATAGAAAAGCGGCAAACTTTACCTACCTCTCTCAAGAGCCTTTTACCTAAGGCCCTTGAGGGGGGCAAATCATTTGAATAGTGATGAGGGCGATATAGTGATACCAAACATTACGCCAGATGCACTTTAGCGGCTTCCGGTAAACCAGCGCGCTCACCCAGTGCTTGACGCAATAGCTGCTTTTTCACCATAGGGGTCTGGTTGACCAGATTCATGCCGACATTACGTATCCAGCGTACACCCACAGGTACGGGGCCGTAGATACGCTTAAAGCTTTCCATCAGGGCCATCATTTTCAGGTTATCTGGCATACGGCGGCGTTGGTATTTACCCAGGGTTTGTTCGATACCCAGGGGTTGCTGGCGTTGCCAGGCGTTGGCCAGTTCTTCGACCAGTGTGGCGGCATCCAATAGGCCGAGGTTAACGCCCTGTCCCGCCAGTGGATGGATGGTATGGGCGGCGTCACCGGCCAGTACTAAACCCGGTTTCCAGTAAGTTTTGGCGTGGCGCTGGCGCAGTGGGAAGGAGAAGCGGGGGTCACAGCTGATCACTTTGCCCAAGCGGTGTTCAAATGCGAGGCTGAGTTCGGCGCAGAAATCTTCATCTGACAGGGCAGATAAACGCGCGGCTTCATCCGGTGTGGTGGACCAGACAATGGAGCAGTAGCGATCATCACCGTTAAAGGTGATCGGCAGCAAGGCGAGTGGACCTGTCGGCATAAAGCGCTGCCAGCAGGTGCCTTGATGGGGTTGTTCCAGTTTGATGGTGGTGACGATGGCATCATGGCCGTAGTCCCATTCACGGGTTTCAAATCCGCCCCATTCCCGCAGTTTGGAGCGGGCACCATCGGTGGCGACAATCAGCTGGGCGCTCAGTTGGGTTCCGTCCGCCAGCATGACGCTACGCTCAACGCCGTATTCATCTTTAAAGGCTTCGGTAATACCGACCAGTTGCGCACCGCGAATGACTTCCACATCGGTTTGTTCCAGCTGCTGATGCAGGGCATTCAAGGTGACGCTGTTTTCAACGATATGACCGATATTTTCGGCGTGGATATCATCACAGCTGAATTCGATATGACCAGTGCCATCCGCTTCCCATACCTTCATCTGCTGATAAGGGGTGACGCGCATTTGAGTCATGCCCGGCCAGGCGTTGAGGGATTGCAGAAAAGCGAGCGAGGCTTCGGTCAGGGCACTGACGCGGGGATCAACCTGCTCCGGCTGCCAGGGTACGGTCCATTCAGCCGCTTCCAGTACCGCGATACGCATACCGCTATCAGCCAGACCGCAAGCGATTGCGGTGCCGACCATGCCCCCCCCGACAATAATCAGGTCGTAATGATTGACCCGGCGCTCTTCTGTCATAGTTCTGTCTCGTATTCTGAATGTCTGTCGATAATATGTTGTGCGGGTTGCCGGTAAAACCGGCTATTTGCCCTGAATCGGCTTAAGCCGTACCGCCTGACCGCCCAGGCCCATCGCCTGACGGGCAAACCAGCGTTTGGCGGGTTTCAGTTGATCCAGCAGCATCAGCCCACCCGCTCTCAGGTGGCCCAGCATAGGATTATGATTGGCAAACAGGCGAATCAAGCCGTCGCTAAAGCCAATCACGGTATCCTGATCACTCTGGCGGCGATCCAGATACTCCTGCAGTACGGTCAAATCCGCAATAGAGCGCTGCTGTTGAGCCGCTTGATCCAATACCGCAGCCAGTTCAGCCACGCCTCTTAAGGCCAGGTTATAGCCCTGACCCGCGACGGGGTGCATATAGTGGGCGGCATTGCCCAATACCACTAAACCGGGACGCACCTGCTCAGATGCCCGCACCAGATTGAGTGGATACTGATAACGCTGGCCGACACGCTCGACACCGCCTAAGCGATAACCAAACAGCTTGTGCAGACGCTGGGCAAATTCATCATCATCCAGCGCCATCACCTCATCCACCTGCTCACTGGGTACGGTCCAGACCAGAGCGATATCGTTACTTTGTGGTAGAGGGAGCCAAGCCATCGGACCTTCAGGGGTGAAACGTTCAAAGGCTTTATTTTGATGGGGTTCTGACATCGTCAGGTTGCACACTAGGGCATGCTGATCGTAAGGGCGTACCTGATCGGCAATCTGCAGCTTTTCTTTCAGGCCGGATTGGCCGCCATCGGCCAGCACCACCAGCTTGGCGTGCAGTGTTTTTTCTGCGCCCCGTTCATCGCTCAGTTGCAGGGTATGTTGTTCAGCGCCAACACTGAAACCGGTCACCTTAAACGGGCATAGCCAGCTGACATGCTGCGCCTGTTTTACGCCCTGCAGCAGCACACGCCCTAACCCTTGATTGGGCGCGACATAACCCAGCGCTTCGACATTATGATCACTGGCCGCCAAACGGGTGGCGCCCAGATGACCTTTATCGGAGACATGAATATGTTTGATCGCTGCCGCATGAGGGGCGAGATCAGACCAGAGCCCCATCTGCTGATAGATCTGACGGGCGCCCCAGGAAAGCGCAGTCGAGCGAGCATCATAGCTGGGCTGAAACGGGATATCCTGCTCACTGTCTTCCGGCATGGGCACCGCTTCAATCACCGCGATAGACCAGTGATGATCCCGGGCAAATCCTTCTAAGGCACAGGCCAGACTGGCCCCCACTAAACCACCGCCTATGATGGCAATATCGTACTGTTCCGCACTCATGCAGTTGTGATCTCTATTCTGTCTCAGGTTTATCAGTCTGTATCGCCAGTCTGGTTTACGGTTGTTATTTTGCGGCTGCTATTGCACGTCTATGAGTCATCAATCCCCAGATAAGTGACTGTAGGTTGGAAAAGCCGTAGCCGCCTTCCAACAATATGCAGATATCCAGCCCTGTGTCGGATGGCGCTTCGCTGATCCAACCTACGCCTACAGCAAGGTATTGATTGGGAAAAGTATAACTCATCGAGCGCCAGCTTAACCCGCCATCAGCTGTTCAATATCACTGATGGTTTTCGGCACGCCATCGGTCAGCACATGATGACCTGTTTCGGTCACTACGACATTATCTTCGATACGAATGCCGATCCCCCGCCAACGGGCATCCACACTGTCATCATCCGGCGCGATATAGAGACCCGGCTCGATGGTTGTCACCATGCCCGGCTCTAACGGTCGTGACTGGCCATCTATCTTATAGCGTCCGGCATCATGCACATCCAGACCTAACCAGTGGCCGGTGCCGTGCATATAGAACTGACGGTAGCCTTCGCTTTCAATCTGCTTGTCCAGACTGCCGGAGAGCAGGCCCAGGTCCAGCAGACCTTCCGTCAGTACCCGCACCGCCGCACGATGGGGCGCATGGCAATCCAGCCCCGGTTTCACCTGGGCAATGGCGGCCAACTGTGCATCCAGCACCAGTTGATACAGAATCGCCTGCTCTTCGCTAAAGCGACCATTAACCGGGAAAGTGCGGGTGATATCGGCCGCGTAGCTGTGCAGCTCACAACCGGCATCAATCAACACCAGATCACCGGCCTGTAACGGCTGATTATTTTCCACATAGTGCAACACACAAGCATTGGCACCGCCACCGACAATGGTGTTATACGCCGCTGCGCGACTGCCGGAGCGCATAAAGTGGTAGATAAACTCCGCTTCCAGCTGATACTCCATCATACCGGGCTGACACACCTGCATCGCTTTGCAGTGGGCCTCGGATGAGATCTCAGCCGCCCGGGCCATAATGGCCAGCTCCTGTTCACTCTTTTTCAATCGCATCTCATGCAGCAGTGGCAGCAGATTATGCTGCTGCTCCGGCGCTAAATGGCCTGCACGGGCTTTTTGCCGTAGACCCTGACACCAGGTATTAATCTGTTGGCTCAGGTCGTTATCGCCCGACATGGGGTAAAACAGATGCTCCCGCTGATCCAATAGCGTTGGCATCACCTGTTCCAACTGATCCAGCTCATAGGCCTGAGCCATGCCGTAATGATCCACCGCTTGCTGAGTACCGACCCGAAAGCCGGTCCAGATCTCCTGAGCCCGGTCTTTTGGCAACACAAACAGATGACTGTCGCCTTTATCATGGCCCGGTGTCAGCACCAGCCAGGCATCCGGCTCGGGAAAGCCGGTCAGATAAAAGAAATCGCTGTTCTGACGAAAGGCGTAGTCGGCATCGTTGTTACGATAGCTGACCGTCGCCGCCGGAATCACGACTACGCTATTATCAGGCAGTTGAGCGACCAGGCGTTGGCGACGCTGATCATACTCGTCCTGTGACACAGGTTTGTTGCTTATCATCAACAGAATCCTAATCCGCTAAAAGGGGGAATGCAGTCGAGCATTACTGTAACGCAGAACCTGACACATCCGTATCGACCTGAGGCTGAGTCGGATTGCATTCGGTGTACAGCATCATGGCGGTCATACGTACATATTCACTGACCGCAAAGAAGTCCTGTTCGTTCTGCTCATCATCTTCCAGGGCCTCGCCGATATCCGCAATCTGTTCCAGATCCTGAATCGCCTCTTTCAGCTCATCAGACAGGGAGCCGTCTTTAAATTGCTGATTATCCGCCAGAGCTGAAAGAAAACCTTCACACCATTCCAGTAAAGTCTGCATGCGTTCGTTGAGGGAGTAGTCTTCATCCGCGATCAACAGGTCAAAACCCAGTTCCGGATCTTGCAGGCCAATCTCGGTTTGCTCCAGTACTTCGGCCAACTCCACTTTGGAGTCCGGGCTATCCAGTGCATCCACTTCCATAAACTGCGCCGATTGCAGCAGCCAGGCATCCAGATCAGGATGTCGACCGGCACACAGTTGGCCGCATAGATCGCCGTGCAGCTCTGCCGGAGAATGCAGGCAACCGTTACGCAAAAACAGATCACTGATGATGGCAAAACTCGGCTGTTGATAATCAGTCATATTGGGTGCCTTTTTTCCTAACGAAGCAGAAATTTACGATAAATAACTTAACAAATGACAACTACGTCTCTATTTTGAACAGAAAATATGCGTTTGTCAGGAAGTCAGTATTCATTCGCGTCAATTGACCGGTTACAATCCCGGTTCTATAGTACGGATATCCCAAGCGAAAGTTGAGTTTATGGACACTGATGATCTTGATCAGTTGGAGCGCCATCTGCATGAATTAATTCTGATTTGCGCCGACCTGCGTGAAGAAAATGATGCGCTGCGAAAACAGCTGAAGCAAAAAACCGAGCAGATTAACGATCTGGAACAGCAAAAAACGCAAATTGAAGGCAAGGTAGGCCGTCTTCTTTCGAGCTTAGGGCCAGTGGAGCCGGATCATGAGTGAACACAATAATCAAAGCTTAGAAGTAAAAATTCTGGAGCGCAGCTATACTGTCGGCTGCCCGGAAGAGAAACAGGGTGAGCTGATTCGTTCAGCTAAATACCTGGACAAGAAAATGCGTGAAATCCGAGAAAGCGGCAAAGTGATCGGTACGGAGCGTATTGCTATTATGGCCGCCTTGAATATCACCTATGAAATGCTACATGGTCACGCGGAAGAGACGGAGTCTCACGATCAGTTACAGCGTATTAACCAAAAGCTGTCTGCCGCCATCCATGCCTTGCGTCAGCAAGATGAAAAAACAGACGCGGCATAAGTATTTTTCAGATATAATTGTTTGACGTTCCTGGGGTGTTTGCCAGTCGCTAACGTCCTCGAGCCTAATTGTGTACCCAGGGAGTTGTCCGTAGGTGCCCGTGTGCATGTCCGCGTGACGGAAAGCCTTAGGCATCTCGATAATTACCCACCTTGAACCTTTTGGTTCAAGGGCCATGGCGACAGCGGCACCACCGGGAATTTCTCTACCTGCCTCCCGATAGTTTCCTTCAAGACAATGACAGATACCCTGCATTTAAATCGCAATCAACTGCGTCGGGAGATGCGTCACAGACGCCGTGCTTTAACTCCTGCTCAGCAAAAACAAGCCGCCTTATCTCTGCGCAGCCAGTTACTGAAGATACCTCAATTCCTACGGGCTAAACGTATCGCGGTATATCTACCCAATGATGGTGAGATTGATCCAAGCCTGCTGATCGAACAAGCGCGTAAGATGGGCAAAACCTGCTATCTGCCGGTGCTGCAGCCATTGGTGGTTAATCGGTTATGGTTTGTGCGTTACGACCATAAAACGCCGATGACGCATAATCGTTTTGGTATTCCTGAACCACGTATTAAACGCTTTGCAGATAATGCCCGTAACCGCAGTAAAGCTTCGGACCTTGATCTGGTGTTATTACCTCTGGTGGCCTTTGATGAGCAGGGTGGCCGTATGGGGATGGGCGGTGGTTTTTATGACAGGACCTTTGCTTTTACCCGTCACAAATGCTCCGCCAAACCGGCATTGATCGGTTTGGCCCATGAATGTCAAAAAGTGGCTGAGTTGCCAATTGCCAGCTGGGATATTCCATTAGCGGGTGTAGTGACGGACAAGGCGCTGTATCTTACCCCCTGACATGTACCTTACACCCTGAAATGCATTAAGCGCCCTGAAATACTGAGTGGAAGGTGGCAGAAAAATAAAAAGCCTCATCATCTGATGAGGCTTTCCTATTATCGGTAACGCGTTTTAAACAAGCTGCTATAACAGTCCTTGAGCATAACTTGTTACGACCACACCGAATCCAAATACCATGATCAGTGCTGTTACCAGATCAAAGCGTTTTTTTCTCATTGCTAATTCCTTTGCTTGCAAATCATGTTGCTAGCGTCACCCTGGCAAATGGCCAGGAACTCGAAAAGTCATTGGCTAATTTAATCAGTTGCCTCCGGCTTTGCAATCATTACCTGAAATATCTATGCCAATACCAAAAAATAAAAAACAAGCAATGAAAAACTACCTTAAAAACAAGTGGTAAGCAGGATTTTCGCTCTCATCCCAGTAGCGATAACCGATGCGATCCAGGTATTCTGCGACCTTGCCTTTGTCCGCTTCCGGCACCTGCATGCCGATCAGAACACGCCCATATGCCGCACCATGATTACGGTAATGGAACAGGGAGATATTCCAGTTCAGACCCAGGTTTTTCAGGAAGTTCAGCAAGGCCCCTGGACGCTCCGGGAACTCAAAACGGAACAGCTGTTCATTTTCAATATTGCTGTTGCGCCCCCCGCCTAAATGACGGATATGCAGTTTGGCCATCTCATCATCGCTGAGATCGATCACGGGATAACCCTGATCCACCAGAGAGCTGATCAGCTCTTTCCTGTCATTGGTATCTTTTAACTGGATGCCGACAAAAATTTGCGCATCTGTATCGTCGGCGTAACGGTAGTTAAACTCCGTCACCATACGACGACCAACCGCCTTACAGAACTGTTCAAAGCTGCCTGGATGTTCAGGGATGGTGACCGCCAGAATCGCTTCACGCTGCTCACCTAACTCTGCACGTTCAGCGATATGCTGCAGACGATCAAAGTTGGTATTAGCCCCGCTGTTAATACATATCAGGGTCTCATTTTCGGCTCCGGTTTGCTGGACATATTTTTTCAAACCGGCCAGAGACAAGGCACCAGAAGGCTCAGAGACCGCACGGGTATCATCAAACACATCTTTTACCGCAGCACAGATCTCATCGGTATTCACCGTGATCACATCATCCACAAAATGCTGAGCGATACGAAACGGTTCTTCACCGATCTGTGCCACAGCAACACCTTCGGCGAAGATACCCACTTGATCCAGTACCACACGCTCACCGGCATCCAAAGCGGCTTTCAGGCAGGCTGAGTCTTCCGCTTCAACACCGATCACCTTGATCTCGGGGCGCAGGTATTTTACATACACCGCAATACCGGCGATCAGACCGCCGCCGCCCACGGGCACAAAGATGGCATCGATATCACCGGGATGCTGGCGCAGCATCTCCATGGCAATGGTGCCCTGCCCCGCAATCACCTCAGGATGGTCGTAGGGTGGGATATAGGTATAACCCTTCTCTTCCACTAGTTGATAGGCGTACTTCAAGGCTTCATCAAAGGCATCGCCTTTCAGCACGACTTTGGCACCGCGGGCCTTGGCCGAAGCCACTTTAATATCCGGCGTGATCTTTGGCATAACGATGGTCGCTTTGACCCCCATCTGTTTTGCCGACATCGCCAGACCCTGAGCATGGTTACCGGCAGAGGCGGTCACCACACCACGGGCTTTCTGCTCTTCGGTCAGCTGAGCCATGGCGTTATAGGCACCGCGCAGCTTAAAGGAGTACACCGGCTGCAGATCTTCACGCTTAATGTAAATCGTGTTGTTCAGTCGCTTGGAGAGAAAACGGGCCTCACTCAAAGGCGTTTCTTTGGCCACATCGTACACTTTGGCCTGTAATATGCGTTTAACGTATCTTTCCAACATGCTCTTGCTTCGCTCTTGAACAACATCATTGCGCCAATATCAGCACGGTTACTGGATTTTTACATGTTTGTTACCAGTAAAAACGGCCCAATCGGCTATTAAATAGGGTCTTTTGTAGTAAACCGACTATCATATGCTTTCAGGTAAGATAACGTCTACAGCTTAACCGTCAGAGTCCGTATAATACGCGGGCATCTTATTTTGTTTTAAACACCTACTCAGGCTCAGATTCCTCATGACACAAGATGAACTGAAAAAAGCAGTGGCTGAAGCGGCACTGGAAGAAGTTAAAAAGATTATCGATAAAGACAGCATTATCGGCGTAGGCACCGGCTCTACAGCTAACTTCTTTATTGACGCCCTGGCCAGTATCAAGCTGGATTTTGATGGTGCCGTAGCCAGTTCAGAAGCCACTCGTGAGCGTCTGCAGGCACATGGTATCAATGTTTACGACCTGAACGGCGTAGGCACACTGCCGGTTTATGTGGATGGGGCCGATGAGGTCAACGAACATCTGCATATGGTGAAAGGCGGTGGCGGTGCTCTGACCCGTGAAAAGATCATTGGCGCAGCCTCCACTAAATTTATCTGTATTGCGGATGAAAGCAAGCAGGTGGATATTCTGGGTAGCTTCCCGCTGCCGGTAGAAGTGATTCCTATGGCGCGCAGCTATGTCGCCCGTGAGTTGGTAAAAATGGGCGCTAACCCAGTTTACCGTGAAGACTTCGTGACCGATAACGGCAATGTGATTCTGGATCTGTACAATTTCCCGATTGATGATCCAACCTCAATCGAGAAGAAGATCAACAATATCACAGGTGTCGTCACAAACGGCCTGTTCGCACTGCGTCCTGCCGACCTGCTACTGTTAGGTTGTAGTGATGGTGTGAAAAGCGTTAAAGCCAGCTAATACCAAAACCAGATAAGTTGTTGTAGGTCGGAAAAGCCGCAAGGCGCCTTCCGACAATCATCCGGTATCGGAGTCAGTGTCGGATGGCGCTTCGCTTATCCAATCGACTCTGATACCAAGAAACTTATCGGGAATGGCACAAGTCCTTCGGTCAGATTTAGTGATCTGAGCCAAGCGTAAGCGGCTGAAGCTTAGACGGACATTTTAATTTTCTGATGTGCTTAAAGAGCCATTCTTAAAGTAAGTAGGCATACAGTACTTTTCCCTACATAAAGCCCGTATTTTCCGGCCGCTTCGGCCGGAAAGTATCGGAATATTTATGTTCGGGTACTTAGAAGAGAATCAGAATGTCCGTTTTTTATAGCTTTAAACCTCTCAATACTCTTTAAACCTCCCGATACTCTTTAAATCTCTCTGCACCCTTGAAGCCTCTCGGCACTCTTTAAACTTCCCGGTGCTTATCTCACTCAAGTCTCTAAATATTGCTCTCACGATAAAGCGCCTGAATCACTTCAACTTCCGATAACTGAGCATCCAGCGCGTCAACGCACTCCACACATAACTTGCCGTCCTGGGCCATGGTATGCAGGGTGTCTATCGCTTGCGGGTTACTCCAGGCTTTTTTGTAAGGACGCTTGGAAGTCAGGGCGTCAAAGATATCCGCCACCGCCACGATGCGGGCTTCCAGGGGGATATCTTCTCCAATCAGGCCACAGGGATAGCCGGAGCCATCCAGCATCTCATGGTGAAACAACACGATATTGCGCAGAATCTGACTGGATCTATCGCTTGCTAAACCATGATGCTCCAGAATATCCGTTAGCATCTCGGCACCTTTCAGGGTATGAGATTTCATCAATTCATACTCTTCATCCGTGAGCTTACCGGGTTTCAGCAGTATATAGTCAGGGATCGCGATCTTACCGAGGTCATGAACCGGCGCAAACTGAAACACTTTATCCACAAACTGATCGCCATAACCGTGGCGATCGGCAACCTGATGGGCGACTATGCGCGAGTAATAGCCCATCCGCTCCAGATGCTGACCCGTTTCCGCATCCCGGCCACAGGATAGTGACAGTGCTGATTGTACGGCGGCCCTTAAGGTTTTGGCCTGCTTATGCTCCTCATACACCGCCATGGTGATCAGCTGGGCTAACAACTCCAGCTGACTAAAGGATTCCCCCATAAAAACATTGGCTTGTTTGGAATTAAAGAACAGAAAGCCCAGAAAGCAATCGGAGTAGCGCATGGGGATGGTATAACTGGAACGCCAGCCCTGTTTTAACAGGGTTTGGCTATGGAAGCTGTCCTGCTGCTTTAAGCAAGCCAGATCATTGATTACCCGTGATGTACCTGCCAGTTCAATCTGCTTTAACGACGGTACCTCATGCAGGCGTATCTGATGACGGGTAATAGCCTCATCCGATTCACTGGTGCTGAAGAAGGTACTTAACAGATCGGTTTTTTCGTCATGCAGGGCGATGGAAAAGCGATCTACAGCAGGACAAACCCGTTGCAGCTGCTCTGACAACGCCAGAAGTTTACCTTCCAGTGACGTTTGTTGCTGAAATCCCTGCCAATGGCTTGGAAAATATTGCACTGAAGATGCCCCCAATCATTATTATTATTTGGTGGAAGCTCAATCAATATAAGAGAAAAACCCTTACTACCAGCTCAGTAAGGGTTTCTTTGCTGTTCTGTTGATCAGGATCAGCTCTGGATACATCCTGTTACGGTTAGGCGTGTCTCTCCATCTCTGCCCAACAGATTAGCGCGGAACTCATCACCCTCTTTTAGCGGTCCGACCCCTGCAGGCGTTCCTGTCAGAATGACATCACCGGCTTCCAGGGTAAAGATATGACTGATATAGCTGATCAGCTCGGGAATGGAGGTCAGCATCATGCTTGTATCGCCCTTCTGGCGCAGCTCTCCGTTAACCTCAAATTCGATACCGATAGGCTCATCGCCCATTATTTCACAGGGGACAAAGCCAGATAGAGGGGCAGAGGCATCAAAGGCTTTTGCTACTTCCCATGGGTGACCTTTCTCTTTTAACTTGGATTGCAGGTCACGCAGTGTCAGGTCCAGCGCAATACCCGCACCGACGACCTTATCCATGGCATTCTCCGGTGCAACCTTAGATATCGTATCACCCACCAGAATTGCGATTTCAGCCTCGTGATGGCACTCGCCTTTATCTTTAGGCAGGCTGAAAGGTTTTTCGATATCGACTGCAGCCGTTGCGGGCTTAATAAATAACAGGGGTTCTGTGGGAATGGGGTTATTCAGCTCTTTGGCATGCTCGGCATAGTTACGGCCAACACACACAATCTTGCCTAAAGACCATGGGGTGCTTTTCCTATCCGCCCAATAAAGTGAGTATGACATAGTGAATCCTTGCGTTTGGGGTATGCGGTAAAGATGTATATGTTTAATGATAATGGTTGCTATTGCAATTCTTATATCGGTATTACTACGTAGAAAAGCATGTAATGCCTATCCATTAGAGGTAGTGCATCACTTTGTTTTAATCAAGTGGGCAAAAAAATCCGGTGCCCATGGGCACCGGTTCGACACTTGAATGATCAAGGAAAAAGAACGCATAAGAAAAAGTACAGGTCACAAGCCAAAGAAGGGTTGCATCAGTTTAGGAATCCAACCCTCAAACCTGAGCGGGGCGTCCGTTACAATAAAGCAGATACAATCCTGATCACGGTCTGCAATGGGTTGATGTTTTATTGAAGGATCAAGATCCGCCACATCACCGATACAGAAACGCCCTGCTTCATCGCTATAGGAGCCCTGCAATATCAGGGTAAGCTCGCCTCCTGTATGACCGTGAGTCGGCATACAAGTTCCAGGGGCGATTTTTAACAGGCGCACCGCTTTCTCTCTATGAAAACTAGCCGATTCCAGCTTAATCTGGCTGATACCCGGTGCCACTTTCTGCCATTGCACGCTATCTGCGTCTATTTGATTATCGTGGAACCACTGTTTAATCGGCTCCGCCCAGTCAGGCAGATCAAAGGGCAGTGGGTTCTTAGCCGACCAGCGGCTGTCCAAAGCGCCCTGTTTTTCAGATCGCACCAAGCCTGCCTGCGCCTGATCAGATTCGATCTGATCAAGTAGTGTCAGGATTGCTTGCTTATCCATACTCATACCCGCGCCCGGTAAGCGTTCCAGCAAGGCGCCGCCTAAGGCATCGCCTTCAGTAACACGTTGACGGCAATGTTCACAGCAAGCCAGATGGCATTCGACTAACAGGTGTGCGCCCAGAGGCAAGCTGCCAGCACTGTAGCTCATCAGGGTGGCATCATCAGGATGGTGTTTAGGCATCATAAGGAATCCTCCCCGTGGGGTGGAATAATAAAGGCTCTGAGTTTGTTAAATGCCAGTCTCAGGCCGGATTTTACACTGCCGATAGGGATATCCAGATCGCCAGCAATTTCACTGTGACTCTTACCTTCGAAGTAAGATTTATAAACTAACTGTGCCTGCATCAGGGGAAGCTCTTTTAATGCCTGGTGTAACTTACGATTGGATACGCCCTGATCAAAACCCTCTTCCTGAGTTTGTTGATTCAATAACTGCTCATGCTCGTGGTAGGAGTCCGTTCGTTGCTCCAGCTGACCTCGACCAGAACGCTGTTGATCAATAAACAGGTTACGGGCAATACAGAAGATCCATGTCGATGCAGCAGCCTTTTCCGCATGATACTGCTCCGCCTTACGCCACACTTGTAACAGGGCTTCCTGAGCCAGCTCATCTGCTTGCGCTTCCGATGCGGTAAACCGTGTGAGATAGGTTTTCACTCTGGGGGCAAAATACTGATAAAGATCGAAGTATTGCTCGCGATCACGCTGCTTGCCGATCTCTGTCAGGATCTGATTCCAGTTTTTGGACACAGATTGCACGTTTTCCATCCAATCACTCCTCTGTGTCTAAACAGTGGCTTATAAGTAAACCGGCTTTCTCTATCATTTGAACTATCAATGTTAACGTCTTGATGTCAGTGATAAGTGCTTCTGAACTGTTTAGAACAATATATTCTGCCAAGCTATACGCTCGGGTATTTGTAGTGGATCATGCCGGCTTCAATTTTTTTCGGATGTCTAAGCTTTCTTCAGGTGCCTTGTATCTTGGCGTTTTTAGACGCTCTTATTTTTTTCAAATAAGAGTCAGGTTCAATTGAGTAAGACCAATCCAGATAAGTTGTTGTAGGCCGAAACAGCCGTAGGTGCCTTCCGACCTCTGTCGGATGGTACTTCGCTTATCCAACCGCCCCTAATATCAGAAAAATTGTCGTGAAGGGTATAACAGTATAGTGCATGGCTATCAGCGTATAGCTCAACTATAGCGTGACCTCTCACCCAGCCCTGCTGTGATCCAGTTAAAAATCACGGCCGTAAAGAGCGCAAACGGAACATAAAAAGTGCGGAGATAAACCATGAACAAACCAGCGGATAAACATATTGCAGTGGTGGGCTCGGGCATATCCGGTCTGTCAGCCGCCTGGTTGTTAAGCCAGAAATATTCAGTGACACTGTTTGAGAAAGATGATCGCTTCGGAGGTCACTCCAACACCGTGGTGGTCAATACACAAGATGGCCCTATCCCCGTAGATACCGGCTTTATTGTCTATAACCCGGTGAATTATCCCAATCTGACCGCACTATTCCAACATATTGGTGTCGATACTGTAGCGACGGATATGTCATTTGCCGTCTCTGCCGAACAGGGCAAGATCGAGTATAACGGTAATGGCCTGGGCGGTATTTTTGCCTCCTGGTCCAACCTGTTTAATCCTCGGGTATGGCGTATGCTGGTGGATGTATTGCGCTTTTATCGTGAGTGCAAACATTGGCCTGATCAGATCAGTGAACAGACCACGCTGGGTCAGCTGTTAGAGCAAAAAGGCTTTTCCGATGAGCTGCGCGATCTGCACCTGATCCCCATGGGGGCGGCGATCTGGTCCACCCCGGCCAGTCAGATGCTGGAATACCCCGCGTTAAGCTTCCTGCGCTTTTGTCAAAACCATGGGCTGCTGCAAGTCAATGACCGCCCGCAATGGCATACGGTGAAGGGCGGTAGTCGTGAGTATGTGCGCAAGCTGATCGCTCAGATTCAACCATCGGCCATCTGCAATCGAGGCGTACGCCGGATTATTCGCCGGAAAGAGGGCATCGAGCTGATCGACAGCCGGGGCGAGCAGCGGCACTTTGATGAAGTGGTCCTCGCCTGTCATGCGGATCAGGCATTAGCGCTACTGTCTGATGCCAGTGAGCAGGAACAGTTGTTACTGGGTGCCTTTGAATATCAGAGAAACCGCGCCATCCTGCACGGTGATACCCGCCTGATGCCCCGTAACCGTAAGGTATGGTCCAGCTGGAACTATATGAGCCAGGAGAATCGTGATGATAGTGCTCAGGAAGGCAGTCTGGCGGTGAGCTACTGGATGAACAAGTTACAGCCTCTGGCGACCGAGCAACCTTTGATCGTGACGTTGAACCCACCAATCGAGCCGGAAGAGGGCAGTATCCACTGCAGCTTCTTATACGATCACCCGGTCTTTAGCGAAAATGCCATCAGCGCCCAGCAGGAGTTGCACAAACTACAGGGGCGGAATCGTACCTGGTTCTGTGGCAGCTACTTTGGTTACGGCTTCCATGAGGACGGCCTGCAATCCGGTTTAGCGGTTGCGGAAGCCCTGGGTGCTCCGAAACGGCCCTGGAACGTTGCTGAAGAATCCGGGCGTATTTATTGGCCCGGCCATGGAAACACTGCCGTTGAAGCAAACACAGCCGTTGAAGCGAACACTGCCGTTGAAGCTAACACTGAGATTGAAAATAACGCTAAAACTGACCCAGTGGCTACAGGCCGACCCAATCAACCGGTTCAGCCGTTAAGTTAAGCGGGAGAGAATACGATGACTTCTGCACTTAACAGCCGTCTATATTACAGCACTGTGATGCACCATAGGTTTAAGCCTAAGGTCCATCGCTTTACCTATCAGGTGGGCAGTTTTTTACTGGACCTGGATGAGCTGGACCATATGGATAAATATTTGACCGGCTTTAGTTATAACCGGGCAGGCTTATTCAGCGTTTACGACAAGGATTATGTCACCACCGAAGGGCACAGCTTAAAGCAGCACGCCCAGCACCTGTTGTTTGAGCAGGGCTGCGAAGAGGCTCAGAGAATTGAGCTGTTATGCATGCCCAGAAACCTGGGTTACGGCTTTAATCCGTTGTGTATTTTCTTCTGTTACAACGGTGAAAATCAGCTCTATGCCACCCTGTATCAGGTCAGTAATACCTTTGGTCAGAAACATATCTATCTGGTGGAGGGTGGAAATGAGCATACTCAAGATCAGCAGCTGTCTAAGCCTGAACCTAAGTCACAACGCTTGAATCATCAGGCCGATAAGGTGTTCTTTGTCTCGCCGTTTATCGATATGGACTGCCAGTATCGCTTTAAAATCAGCCCTCCTGGTGAAGTTCTCAAGGTACTGATTCGTCAGCAGGACAGCGAAGGTCTGTTATTAAACGCCACCCTGACCGGTAAAAGCACCCCATTGAACAGCAAAGCCCTGATTACCCTATGCCTGCGGCGTCCCCTGTTTACCTACAAGGTGATCGCGGGAATTCATTGGGAGGCCCTGCGGTTATGGTTGAAAAAAGTCCCTCTGGTCAATCGTCATCACGTTAAAGAGCCTGCACTGATCAGCAGAGGCCAGTCTATGGCCGTGAGCACAAATGAGGAATAAGACATGCTGAATCCAACGCCTTCAGCCCCTTCGGCAAGTAAATCAGCGAATAATCCAAATAGTGGGTTAAGCACATCGGCGGCTGAATCTGACTCTCAGTCTAATCACGCTCAAATCGGTAATCCTCTATGGCGCTGGTTAGTCAACAAACTGGCCAATGCCGGTTTAAGCCGCATCACCTTGGTATTGCCCAATCGCCAAGCGATCACTCTCGGTGAGGCTAAAGCAGATATTCCGGCACCCACCGTTGAACTGATCCGACTGGCGGTGGTGCGCAAAGCGGCTTTTTCCGGTGTGTTAGGCTGGGGTGAAGCCTATGTGGATGGCGACTGGGATACGCCGGATCTGATTCAGGTGACCGAATGGGCGATGCACAATGCTGAAGCTCTGGAGACCACCTTTGCTGGTAGTGGCAGTGGTCGCTGGCTGCATCGTCTACTGCACCGCTTGAATGACAACACCCTAAACGGCAGCCGCCGTAATATCTCCGCCCACTACGATTTGGGCAATGATTTCTATCGCTTATGGCTTGATGAAGGTATGACCTATTCATCAGCGCTCTATAACAGCCCGGACGACAGCCTGTCGCAAGCTCAACAACAGAAATACGATCGTATTCTGGAGTTGTTAGCGCCAGACAGCCACTCCCGAGTATTGGAGATCGGCTGTGGCTGGGGTGGTTTTGCCGAGCGTTTACTGCAGCTGTACCCTGAGTCGGATTATCACGGTGTCACTCTGTCTGAAGAGCAGCTGGCCTGGACGCAGGAGCGTTTGCATAACCCTTGTTTACAGCTCGCCTCAGCTCAACATGAGCAAGCTCAAGACAATAAAGTGCTGAAAGCCGCAGCAACACTGACCGACTATCGTGAGATTCAGGGTCAGTATGATCGCATCGCTTCCATTGAGATGCTGGAAGCGGTAGGCGAAAAGCATTGGCCGACCTATTTCGAGACCCTGTATCAACGATTGGCTCCGGGTGGCAGCGCTGTGCTGCAGGTGATCACCATCGCACCGGAACGTTTTGAGCAGTACAGCAACAACGCCGACTTTATTCAACGCCATGTGTTCCCTGGCGGTATGCTGCCTACACCTGAGATCGTTCAGCAGCAAGCCGAGCGAGCGGGTTTATGTTTCAGCCATAGCGAAGCCTTTGGTCAGGATTATGCTACGACCTTAAAACAGTGGCGCGATCGCTTTGAACACGCCTGGCCTGAGATCGAAAGCCTTGAACTGGAGAAAAGCTTCGACGAGCGCTTTCGTCGCCTCTGGCGCTATTACCTGTGTTATTGCGAAAGCGGTTTCCGTCATAACAGTATCGATGTGTATCTGTTCAAACTGGACAAGCCTTTATCCGATCAGTCTCATTCGGAACAGGCGACAGGCACTGCGTTATGAATACCGCTTACCAGTCACAGCTAACGGCGTCGGAACTAATGTTTCCCGAACAGTTGCGTCTGGAAGAGTATTTTCTGGGCGAAACTACCGGTTGGGGCATGTTCAGGGATCGCTATGGCAACCTCAAACAGGAATTTCGGGTGCATGCCCTGGGTGAGTGGCAGGATGGCTGCCTGTATCTGCACGAGCGCTTTATCTATCGGGATGATGCGACAGCCAATGAAGCACAGCACAACGAGGCACAGCACAACGAGGAGCAGGAAAGCATCTCTCTGAAAGTTTCACGAAGTGAGGCGCAAAAGGGGGCGTCTCAACAAGAGCACCAAGGCAAACAGCAACAGGAACGCACCTGGCGTATTACACCACTCGGGGGTGGCCGTTATACCGGCTCAGCTGAGGACATCGTTGGTGAAGCCCAGGGCGAGATTGTCGGCACCACGTGTTCATGGCAGTACAAACTGATTGTCCCCGTCGGTAAAAGGGAAATTATTCTGAAGTTTGATGATTGCCTGCAGCTGATGCCAGATGGCTGCCTGCTTGGTCATGCCAAAGTAAGCAAGCTGGGCTTTCATATCGGCGATGTGGTGCTCTGTTTCCATAAGCGTCCCTATGATTTTTTCAGAGAGTAAGGCCATGTTCACGCCTAACCCACCGCACTCTATTTTAGACGCTATCTCTATTTCAGACTTGTCCGATCTGGTTGATCAAGCAATAGCCCGCAAGCCGGCATCTCGGTCGCTGTGGCATAGCACTGTGCTTTCGGCGGGACTAATCATCGCTACATTGAGCGTCTTGCCATTCTGTGACCAGGCCGTTGCACAGGAGAAAGCTACTGTTTCAGCTAATGCTACCGTTTTAGATAATGCTACTGCGTCAGATACAGAGCCCCGATTCCATGATTTGCAGTATTGGCAGCAGCTCTATGGTCCACAAGTCCGTTTTGAAATTACCCGCGATGGTAAAGCTGTCGGCGACTACCAACTGGACTTTGTTCCGGTCAACAACAGTCCAGACCTGTGGACGGTCAAAACCGATATGCAGATGAAATTCGATCTGCTGGTCTTTTTCAGCTATCGCTTTCGCTATCAGGCTATTGAACAGTGGCAAAATCAGCAGTTACTGAGCTTTGAAAGTCGTATTGATCGCAACGGTAAAAAGCAGAAGAACCAGCTGATTAGGCAAAGCGAGCAGGTTAAAACAGCACGATCTCAACCTGATGTTTCTAACTCTGAGGCGGCACAACGTCTGCTATATCAGGTGTCGGGCCTTACGGGAGAGTTTCAGCTATCCGGGCCTATCGCACTCAGCAATCACTATAATGCCAATATCATTCGTGAAAGCCGATTGTTTAACTCGTTAAGCGGTAAAGAAAATCAGATTCAGCTCATCGCCCAAGGAGAGGAGGAGGTGTTCGATGGTCAGAAAATGGTCATCAGCCAGCGCTATCAATACTCTGGCGACCTGGAGGATACCTGGGTGTGGTATGACGCTAAAGGGCGTTGGCTAAGGCTGCGCTTTATTGCCGAAGACGGTTCTGAAATTCAGTTTAACTGCCTGCGTTGCTCACCGGACCAGCAATCTAATCCTTCTATTCCTAATTTCTACGATAAAGATACCCCCCCAGATAAAAAGCTGATCGAAGCTAACTCTGCACGGAGTAGTGAGTCCGATCTATCACTTCGTACAGAGAGCCGCTCACTACAACGGAACAATACAAAGTATAGTGAGGTGATCTATGGCTAAAGCCCATCAAGAGCTGATCTGGATTACTGGTGCCAGCCAAGGTATCGGTAAAGCGTTAGCGCTGGCCTATGCCGCTCAAGGGGCTAAAGTGATTATCAGCGCCCGTAATCGTAAAAAACTGGATGAAGTTTGCCAGCAAGGGCAGGAGCAAAAGCTAAGCGGTGAGTTGATCCCGCTATTGCTGGACGTCACGGATCAACAGCAAGTAAAACAAGTGGTGACTTTTTTGATCGCGAGTTATCGCTTACCGGATCGGGTTATCCTGAACGCAGGTACCCACCAACCGGTAGAAGCCCGACAGTTCAGCGCCCAGGTATTACAACAGCTGGTACAGGTGAATCTGCTGGGTATCGGTTATCTGCTGGAAGAGTTATTGCCTCGTTATGCAGGACTAGATCATTCCAATGCCAAGCGATCAGAAAGCCAGCGAGAGTTGGTGTTTGCTAACAAAGATTCAACATCCTCTTTGGACTCAATAAACAACTTGAATGCAGGTGGCCCTGCACCTCAACTCAAACAGGTTGCCTTGGTCGCATCTGTCGCCGGGTATCGCGGCTTACCGACTGCCAGCTGTTATGGTGCCAGCAAAGCCGCTGTGATTAATCTGGCCGAGTCCTTAAGAGCCGAGCTCTACAGCAGTGATATTGATATTCGTCTGATCAACCCCGGTTTTGTGAAAACCCCGCTGACCGATAAAAATGACTTCGAGATGCCCTTCCTGATCAGCGCCGAACAAGCCGCGCACAATATCATCAAAGGGCTGGCTGGCAAGCATTTTGAAATAGTCTTCCCAAGAAAAATGGCCTGGTCGATGAAGCTGCTTAAATGGTTGCCGGATCGCGTATTTTTTCCACTGATCAACCGCAGTACCGGTCATCGCTAAACTTAAATGAGACGTCAGCCTCAAGATAACAACGGCTATTAAGGAAGTCCGCTTATGAATACGCTGGAAGATCAAACTGAACACTCACCTGACCCTATCCTCGGTTCAGAATATCAAGCCAAGCTGGAGCGTTACTTTCAACTATTTCAGCAAGGCTCTGCACGCTCTTCCCCCCGTTATCCATCTGCGTCCCTTTCTCCCTGTTCATCTCAGAATCCCACTAAAAAGGCCTTATCGGCTACAGAAGGAAAACAAACGTCAATAGAGCAGCAGGCCGATCAAGTCGCCGATTTAATCGCTCATGAGATTATCTTTAAAGATCCATTTCAACAGATTCAGGGCACAGAAGCCTTTTGTAAGCTACTGAAACACTTCCATCATAATGTTCAAAACGCTTGTTTTGAGATCGAAGCGGTATGCCCGCTACCAAACCATCAAGCTTTAAGCCAAGACCACAACACAGGCTCCGGCCAAAACAAAAAAACCGGCCTAAACAGCGGTAACGAAATCAAATGGCTGGTGAAGTGGCACTTTAGCGGACAGTTACAAGGCATTGGCGATTGGCAGTTTCCCGGGGTCAGTGAGATCACTCAGGATAGCCAAGGCAGGATCAGTCATCATATCGACTATTGGGATGCCAGTGAGCACTTCTATAGCAAGCTGCCCATTCTTGGTCGGATATTAAACTGGCTTAAAAATAGAATTGCCCGTGCCAGCCAAGCTTAGCTTGATACGATAGCTTATATCAAACCAGATAAGTTGTTGTCGGAAAAGCCGTAGGTGCCAGGGTAAACGCATCTAAATTTTAGGTCGTCTTAAATAGGATACTTTCCAGATATCTATCATCGACTCTCGCTAATTTGAGCTTTCTTGCTATGCCACCCTTAATCGTTTCATCCTGTTTGATTAAGTGAAGTGCCATATGCCTCAGTATTGCCAGATTCGAGTTATTGTCAAATCTGGTGTATCAGTAGGTTGATCACGCTGCCTCTGCTGTTGATTCATCATCTTTCTGTTGATGTTCGCCATTTGTGAAAATGACACCTTTAACCACATCTGCCAGCTTCTTGTAGCCCCTTAAGCGTTGCCATTTCTTCTGTGCTGTTTCCATAAGCTTAAAGACCATACTGAGTGTCGTCTCTCGACTACCGCAGTTCTTCGTTCGCTTACCTCTCAGCCTAACCGTCGCAAACGCTGATTCTATCGGATTACTGGTCCTAATATGGCACCAGTGCTCTGCTGGGAAATCATAAAAAGCCAACATTTCAGCTTTATTTTTACTCAAGGTTTCCATTGCCTTTGGGTACTTCACCTGATAGCGTTTGAGGCAACTGTCAAAAGCCTTTTCTGCAGCTTCCTTCGTTTCTGCCATCCAGATATCTTTTAGCGATTCTTTCACCTTTGGCTGCATCGATTTCGGTAAATGTGTCATGATGTTGCCGACCTTATGTACCCAGCAACGCTGCTGCTTAGCCTGAGGCCATTCTTCATTTACGGCTTTCCAAAGACCCAGACCGCCATCACCAATCACAAGCTTAGGTGGCTTCTTCAGTCCTTGCTGATGAAGTGCGTGAACCAGTTCTTTCCAGCTATCAGAAGACTCTCGGAAACCATCCGTTAAGCTCAGCAACTCTTTTTTACCGTCAGCTGTTGCTCCTATCATCACAAGTAAACAGAGCCTGTCATCCTGACGCACATTCGTATGAACCCCATCAGCCCAAACATAGGCATACTGCTTGTCAGACAGGTCTCTCTGCCGCCACTGGTGATAGTCTTCAATCCAGTCCTTTTTTAGCCGACTTATGGTTGCGGCAGACAAGCCGGGGGCACCATGACCCAATAGGCTGTGTAGGGCTTCAGAAAAATCACCTGTTGAGATCCCTCTCAGGTACAGCCAGGGCAATAACTCCTCTACAGACTTGGTGCGTTTCAAGTAGGGTAACAGTGCTGAGTTAAACTTAATACCAGAGCCTGTACGATCACGTACCTTAGGCACTTTAACCGTGATATCCCCAAGACCTGTCTGCACAGTGCGTTCAGGTAAGTAAACGTTGCGAACAAGGCCTTTCTTGCCATCTTCAGATGTTCGTTCAGCAAGGCCTGTAGCTCGGCTTCAACGGCCTGCATCAGTAGCTGTTGGGCACCTTGTTAAGGACTTCCTGTAAAGCATCTTTGGGTTCTGGTTTTGCCAGAGCAATCACATTATCATTGTGCATGGTGGTGTTTCCTGTTGGTTGCTGATCTTGCAGGATCAACTAGCAGGATACGCTACCAACCTTCCTTTTTTCCATACACCAGAAATGATCATATCTCATGCGTAAGTCCTACCAATATATTACTGGTAATTCTATTATGAAACTAAACTCATATCGTCTCGATATTGATGGCCTCAGGGCTCTTGCTGTATTGTTGGTGCTGGGCTTTCACCTGAACCTTGAGTTGATCTCCGGCGGCCATATCGGTGTCGATGCTTTTTTTGTCTTATCAGGCTTTCTAATTACATCAATACTAGTTGAGCAGATATCCCAGAATCAGTTTTCTATCCGCCAGTTTTACCTGCGTAGAATTCAACGCCTATTTCCTGCCCTCTATACCACGGTGTTACTCACCTTTATTGCTGCAGCTTTTATCCTGCTGCCGAATAATTTTGAACAGTTTGCCCGCTCAGCCATAGCAGCAATCTTTTCACTTTCTAACGTCCTGTTTTGGGCCGAATCCGGCTACTGGGATATTGCCTCAGAAAGCAAACCTCTCCTTCACACCTGGTCCCTGGGGGTTGAGGAACAATTCTACTTAGTCTGGCCTGTATTACTGCTTGTGCTGATACGACTTAAGCTTCCTGTTCTACGGATTCTCACAGCAATAACGGCTCTGGGGTTTTTACTGAGCTATTTTTACTCTCAGTTTGATCTATCTGGGGCCTTCTACCTTTTGCCAGCCAGGGTTTTCCAATTCTCAGCAGGGGGGGGTGTTAGCAATGATCCCTGCGATATATTTTCAGCATCATCTCAAATCAGAAGCACTGAGAAGCACTCTCTTTACCTTAGGGGTCACAATACTGCTGGTCAGCGCCTGGGCATTGAATGACGAGCATCTATACCCTGGCGCTTACAGTATTATTCCCACTCTAGGCACCCTGTTAATCATTGCTGCAGGATCACATCAAAATGGCCAGGGCCGATGGGGCAAGGCACTTCTTGAACAGCAACTGCTGGTCTGGATAGGCAAGATTTCTTACTCACTTTACCTAGTCCATTGGCCGATTATTGTGCTATACCGGCACGCTACTGGATATGAATTTACGGCTCTGGAACTTACCCTCCTCACCTGTGTAATATTTATGGCTGCTGCAATGCTGCACTATGGCGTCGAAAAGCGGTTTTATAACCACCGATTTTCAGCAAAGGTAAAACCTGCTAACCCAAGTAGCCGCCATAAACTCACCTGGGCAACTCTGGCCTATGGTTTACTGATCGCATTAATCTCAAGCCACGCCTGGGTCAACTCTGGCTGGAGCTGGCGTTTTCCAAATATGATCTATTCCAGGGAGGCCATTAACGCAGCCTTCGAGTCCAGAGTTAGCCACTATTTAGCGGACTGCCAAATATTACAGTGGCCTTCACAGGGAAAGTGTAAAAACTCAGCCAACGCTACCGTGCTATTTTTTGGCAACTCTCATGAACCCGATGGCTATAACTTTATGCGTGCGGGCTATCCAACAGAGATGGATACACTCAATACTGTTAATTTCGGTACCGTTAATGAGTGCAGCCACTTATCAAGAACAGCCTCTGGTTGGCAAAGCAGTAATTCATCGTGCCAGGCTCGTTTGGATCAACTCTTTCAGGATGACTTTATCCACAATCTGGATCTTATCGTATTATCCGAACACCACACCTTTAAATCGTGGAATGAGAACAGTCTGAAGATGATCGGTGATATTAAGGCTCAGAATAAAACAGTCAGAGTCCTTGTGATTAGTGACTATCTTGAAACGCACACACCCTGCGTCAATATTCTCAATGATACGGGCGATATGGCACCTTGTTTTGCAGACAGCAATATTGCATATAATCCTGATGTTGCTAGCCAGGAGCTCTACCCTAGCTATAAGCACCTGTTTACCTTTGCGATAAACCGCATGCACTTTTTATGTACAAATTCAGAGGCCTCATCCTGCTTATCAAGCACTCAGAATGGAATACCTTTTAGCTTTGATAAACACCATAACTCACTTGAGTTTGCACAGATGAGCGGCAGGCGCTGTGCCCAGTTCAATCCCACATTATTTGAAGATCTACTCAGTGCTGACTTTTCTCCTCAAGCGCCATTAGACCTACCTGGAGTACAACCATCAGGCCTTCAGCCTGATAACAAGGCCAAAATTCAGGGGTTATATATCACGCTTTATGGTCGGGCCGCAGACTGGGCAGGATTGGAATATTGGCTTCAGCAACTCCAAGAGGGTAAGCAGACACTCCGTGATATTAGCAGCGTACTCTCTGCACCAGATCAGCCTGAATTTACAGGCCTTTACAGTAATCTGGACAGCCAGCAATCAGCACATCAGCTTTACCAGAATATTCTTAACAGAGCTCCCGATGCATTGGAACAGAATGTTTGGCAAACAGGGCTTAACAATGGCTCACTGAGTCTTGCAGAACTGGCAACCGGGCTACTCACAGCAAAAAATCGAGATTTTATAGCTGAACCCTCAACCTTAAATAGCGACTCTATGGTGCTGAATAATAAGATACAGGCTGCCATGTATTTTTCGGAACAAACCAAGAGCATGTCATGGGGTCGCGATCAATTAAAAGTAGCAGCCAGAATGGCTGTGCAAGATGTCACAGCGGAGATGGATACAGTGCAACAGTCAAAAGATTTTACTGACCGGCTTATCGGCAAAAGGTAGTGTTCAAATTTTATGTCGCTTCTAAGTAGGTATACAGTACTTTTCCTCGCATAAAGCCTGTATTTTCCGGCCGCTTCGGCCGGAAAATATCGGAATATTTATGTACGGGTACTTATATTGATCAAAAGCAGAAGCGACACATCATGACTCCCACATATCTAAATTTTTGCATTCAGCACAAGAAGACATTAATACACCAATGGTATATACCAAAACAAAAAAAACTTATACCCGTTTTTTTCAATACATACTTCACCCCCATGAAACTCATGGAGGCCTTATCAGACAGGCCACATAATATCAAGCACTCACAGGCACATCAGGCTTATATCAGACTACCGCCTCGAAGGGGTAGGCACCTTACAGAAGAAAACCATCCACCGCTCCGACCATACGACCAATTTCAGGCTTGGTCATGGTCTCATTGGCTCCCAATGCCAGAGCTTTCTGACGGTTATCATCACTCATAATCGAGGAGAACATCATAATTGGGGTATTGGCGTAAGTTTTACCTTCACGTAGACGTTTGACCAGGTGCAGACCATCCATACGCGGCATCTCTACGTCAGAAATCACCATACTGACCAGGTCACTGACCGGCATGTTCTCTTCCTCTGCAACCCGTTCAAATTCAGATAGGATTTCCCAAGCATCCTGACCATCTTTTGCAGCAATGACATTATAGCCTGCAGTGCGCAGAGTGGTTTCAATCAACTTACGAATAAAAGCGGAGTCATCAACAACCAAAAGAGTATTCGCCTGGCGTTTGGCAGTCATACGATCATCAATCAGAACCTTACGGTCTTCTTTAACGTCGTATTTTTCCATACTCAGTTCCGGGTTGATGTCCGAGATGATTTTCTCGAAATCCAGAATCATAATCAGGCGATCTTCACGGCGAACTACGGCAACAACACAATCCTGCTCACCACTTTCCAGGAACTGGCTGGGCGATTCAACCTCACTCCAGGAGATGCGATGAATACGACTAACACCATCGACCAGAAAGCCGTTAGACATACGGTTAAAGTCGGTCACAATCACGTTTTTGCGTTCAAACTCACCCGCACTTTTCACGCCTAGCCAACCGGCCAGATCCACCAGAGGAATTAAACTGTCACGCAGGGAGAAAACACCCACTAAGTGAGGTTGAGGATTAGGATAATCGGTGGTTTCCGGTACTCGAATCACCTCACGTACTTTGGCAACATTAATGCCGTAGTGAGATACCTTTTCACTGCCGCCCGGCAACAGCTTGCGCAGCTGAAACTCGATGATTTCCAGTTCGTTGGTACCACTTTCCAACAGAATTTTCTGCTTTTCATCAGCGACCGCGTTCACAAGCTCCCTCTTAAGTAATCCAGAAACTAGTAGCACTTACAAAATTTAACGCTTGATTTTGCGCCTAAAAGCAGGAATAAGCAAATAGATATACGTAACAGAAGTGAGGATATTCACACTATTTATCCACAACCGCTTTTAAAACAATGTCTTGTGGATAAATTAATAGCTGCGTTTTAGCGACACTTCGCACTCTGAAGATAAAACAATCGCTCACTAGCAAATAGAAAGATCCCGCAGATCTCAGGCGTAATTATTTGAGAGACGTTGCGGGCAAAACGCTTATACAACGCTGTGCCCGCTCCGCTATAGATGAGGTATGCGCTATAACTTAAGCACGTTCAAAAGCCACTTCACCATCAACGATGGCAAACTGTACCTGACCTTTAACGCTCTGCCCCATCAGCGGTGTATTCTCACCGGCGGTAAACAGACTGTCATGAGTCACTTGCCACTCGATACCCGCATCAAACAGACACAGATCAGCCGGTTGACCAACGCTTAAGCCCCCAACCGAAAGCCCCAATGCTTTCGCTGGGCCATCGGTCAGACGCTCAATCAGCTGAGGTAGAGTTAACAGGCCTTCCTCAACCAGTACCAAACCTTGAGACAGCGTGGTTTCCAGTGTCGCCATACCCGGTTCAGCTGCCGCAAACGGCGCCATCTTCGCCGCTTCTTCGTGCGGCAAGTGCGCAGAAGAGATTACGCTTAATACGCCATCCTTCACCCCCTGACGCAACGCATCACGATCCGTGGCGCTACGCAGTGGTGGTTCAACATAGAACTGGCTGTTGTAACCATCGATCTCGGCTTCGGTATAGATCAGGTGCGCGATGTCTACATCGGCCGTAACCGGTAAACCCCGTTTCTGAGCATTGGATACCATCTCAACAGCACGAGCCGTAGACAGCATACCAAAGTGCGCTTTTACGCCTGTGGTTTCGATCAGATGCAGCACCCGTGACAGACCAATGGCTTCTGCAGAAGCCGGGATTCCACCCAGACCTAAACGGCTGGCCAGCGCGCCCTCATTGGCACAACCATCGGCTTTCAGCCAATGATCTTCCGGGTAGAACACGACCTGCAGATCAAAGGTGGAGGCGTATTCCAGACAGCGGCGCAGTACCAGAGAGCTTTCAATCGGCTGACGCATATTGGATACCGCGACACAACCGGTATGCTGCAAACCCGCCATATTACTCAGGTGAGTTCCCTTCAGGCCTTGAGTCAGGGCTCCAATCGGCATCACCTTGGCTTGAGAAAGCAGCTCAACCTTATCCTGAATCTGCTGTACCACCGCAGAGGAGTCGATACAGGGCGAAGTATCCGGGCGACAGCAAATTGTCGTGTAACCGCCGGCCAGAGCCGCCTTGGTTTCGGAGCGTAGGTTACCCTTATAGCTCGGGCCCGGCTCACGCAGATGAGCACCAATATCGATAAAACCCGGTGTAACCACCAGACCTTCCGCATGAATCGTACGCTCGGGGTTGAAGCCTGCCGGGGCCTGCCCCAACGCCAGTACACGACCATCGGCGATATGGATATCGATCTGCTCATCAATCTGCTGCGCCGGATCGATCAGACGACCACCACAAATGGTTAGTTTCATCGGGAGGTCTCCTCGTTAGTCTGCGCGTTTTGATTATCTTGCGGCTCTTGAGCCTGCTCCTGATTAAGCTGAGCTTTTTGCTGAGTCTGGCCGCTGACTGCCATAGACATCACCGCCATACGAATGGCGATACCGTAGCTCACCTGATTCAGAATCAGCGATTGGGGACCATCAGCTACCGCAGATTCAATCTCAACACCGCGGTTGATTGGGCCGGGGTGCATCACAATGGCATCAGGACGCGCGTAGTTCAGCTTCTCAGTCGTCAGACCATACAAGCGATAGAACTCACCTTCACTGGGTAATAGAGCACCATCCATACGCTCTTTCTGCAGACGCAGCATGATCACCACATCCACATCTTTCAGACCATCTTCCATGCGGGTGTAAAGCTTGGCACCTAAGCCCTTCAGTGTTTCTGGCAACAGAGTCTTAGGACCGATCAGACGCACTTCCTCAGCCCCCAGGATATTCAGCGCCTGCACCTGTGAACGGGCCACTCGGGAGTGCAGAATATCGCCGACAATCGCGACCTTCAGTTTAGAGAAGTCGCCTTTGTGTTTGCGGATAGTGTACATATCCAGCATCGCCTGGGTCGGGTGCGCATGGCGACCGTCACCGGCATTAATAATAGCGACGTTAGGCGCGACCTGACTGGCGATAAAGTGCTGCGCGCCACTGTCTGCATGGCGAATGACAAACATATCACTGCCCATCGCCTCCAGGTTCTGCAGGGTATCCATCAGGGTTTCACCCTTGGCAGTCGCCGACTTACTGATATCCAGATTCAATACGTCAGCGGACAGACGTTGCGCTGCCAGCTCAAAGGTGGAACGGGTGCGGGTACTGTTTTCAAAAAACAGATTCACCACGGTTTTACCTCTTAACAGAGGTACTTTTTTCACCGACTGCTCGCCCATATTGACAAAGGAGTCAGCGGTATCAAGAATCTCTTCCAACACCTCTTTTGTCAGACCACCGATGGTCAAAAAGTGGCGGAGTTTACCGTCTTCGGTAAGCTGAACATGCCTGGGATCAGAGACAGGACCTGTATTTGTCGTCGACGTCATGGGGCGGTACTCACCAGCGTTACAGGGTTAAGGATTCGGGTTATTACAACTTGTAGGGACCACGGACGCGGACCCTATCTTAAAATGTGTACTTAAGCGCAATGAGCTTAGAAACAAAAATTTTAGAAGCAAGCAGCTGAGAAATAAAAGCTTATTCCGAGCTTTGCAGCTCCAGCGCCATATTCTCCGGGCCGGTCAGCTTGATGCGCTCACCCGGTGCCAGATTCAGAGTCTGCGCGCACAGATCCGGTTGAATTGGCAGCTCACGGCCCGGCAGATCCAACAACGTCACTAGCGTGATGGATGCAGGGCGACCGTAATCAAACAATTCATTCATTGCGGCTCGAATAGTACGACCACTCATAACCACATCATCCACCAGTACGATATGGCGATCTTCAGTGGCAAATGGCAGATTAGACGGTTTCACATTGGGGTTTAAGCCCACACGGGTATAATCATCGCGGTAAAAAGAGATATCCAGTGCACCGAGAGCTTCATCGTGTTGCAGCAGCTGATGCAGTCGCTCGGCGATCCAAACGCCACCGGAGTGGATACCCACCATAGCGATATGATCCAGCTGTTTGTCAGAGATATACTGCTTAAGCTGATCGGCCAGCTGGGCGATCAACTGCTCGACCTCGGGTAAAGTCGTGATTTGTGTCATAGGTCTACCCTTAACCATCCTTTTTCAGGCACGAAAAATCAGGCTTGAGCCTGGAGCTCAAACCAGGAATCCAGAATCAATTGCGCGGCGATACCGTCCACAGGGTTATCTTTATAGCTGCCCTTATGACCCAGATCTTTGGCAATCGCTTTGGCTTGTTTTGTTGTACCACGCTCGTCCATGCCAAAAAAGGGTTTACCGTACTGGCCATAGAGACGATTACCAAATTTACGCGCCCGAAGGCTCATTTCACTTTCGGAGCCATCCATATTGAGCGGGATACCGACGACAAAGGCATCGGGTTGCCAGTCATCAATCAAACGCTTCAGTTCTTCTTTATTAGGGATGCCATCACGGGCCGGAATAGGCGTCAGTGCGGTCGAGGTGCCCAGCATCTCCTGGCCGACCGCAACACCTATCCGTGTAGTGCCAAAATCAAAGGCAAGAATAGTACGTTGTCCTGGGTTCTGACTCATGCGTGTCCGGCCTGACTGCTCAGCAAGTTGATATCAATACCTAGCAGCCCTGCGGCTGCCTGCAGCTTACCTTCGTATGGACTATCAAACAGCACCGCACTGTTAGCGGGACAGGTCAGCCAGGTATTTTCCTGCAGCTCCTTTTCCAGCTGACCGCCTTCCCAACCAGCACAGCCCAACGCAATCAGAAACTGCTGTGGGCCACGACGATTGGCAATCGCGTCCAGAATATCCACCGAGGTGGTCAGCGACAGTTCATCACTCACCTGCAGACTGGAATCCCAGTCAGCACCGCCGGTATGAACAATAAAGCCCCTTTCATGATGTACAGGGCCACCTTCATAGATGTGGCTGACCACTTCTTCGTACTCAGACAAACCGCTGTTTGGATTAGGTAGCTCCAACTGAGCAAACAGTTCGGCCACTTCCAGTTGCTCCAGAGGTTTATTGATCACTATACCCAGGGCACCATCTTCATTGTGCTCACAGATATAGGTTACGGTGCCGGAAAAGTTGGAATCTTCCAGATGAGGCATCGCAATCAGAAAATGGTTACGCAAACTTTGGAATTGACTCATCAATTGACCTTTCTTTATGGCGATTTATGTTCAGTAAACCTTCATCACCAACTTAGTTAGCATCCCCGAACTGCCAGGTACGGATAATTTCGAGGATATCTGTGCGCTCCCGAATCGAAGGGGGAAAAGGCGCAAAGGGTGCTGACAGACGAACAATATTGATTGCCGCCCGATCTAAAACATCATGACCTGAGGTTTCCAAAACCCTTACATCACGCAGGTTACCATCCGGTTCCAGCGATACCAGCACCCTGAGGCGGCCTGACAACTTCTCTGCTCTTGCACGCTCAGGATAGTTCAGATTCCCCATACGTTCGATCCGCTCCTGCCACTGACGCAGATAAAAGGCATCATCAGAGGCTTTGGCGGTTTGAGTCGAGATCGCTCTGATCTTCGGCCGCTGGGCATACTGATTCACCAGCGCCTGCTGCTCCGCCTCCAGGCGGGCAATCTCTAAACTGCGCTCCAGCAGAGCCTGAGCATTGATTTCCGCTTCAACACTGGGGGGCTGCTGGGCTTTAACATTTTCACTCGACTTGACCGGTTGATTGGCTTTTAGCGGCTCTTGCCTGGCTACCGGTATGGGCTCGGGTTTGGGCTGAGATTTTTGCTCAGATTTCACCTCTGCGACCTGAACTGGCTCAACCTCTTTTAGTTTAGCAGGTGCTTCTGCTGGCGTTTTCTCTAACGGCTTGTCAGTGGTTTTAGTCTCGACAGGTGGTGGCGTTGCAGCCTGTACCGGCACCTGCTCTAAATCTGTTTGACCACTGCCCTGCTGATCTTGTTCAGCAATATGTTTTACGGGTTCTGTCACGACTTCAGCCGGACCTTGCGATAGTGTCACATGCAGAGTGCTGATGACCTTCGCTTTTGACTGTTCCTCGTTGACCGGCCAGGCCATATCCCAGCCTGCCCAGATCAGAAAGTGCACCACCAGCGCCAATAACAGGGTAAAGGCTAACCGGTCCAGAGCGGAGACCTGGCTATCCGGGTGAGTGATGGTGTTTAAATCAGTCATTACAAATGATCAGAGTTTCGAACCAGCAATCAGGTTCCCTTAACGGGCAGCCAGTTTCTCGGCAATGACATTCATCAGATCGGCTGCGATATCCAGACCAAACTGATCATTGAGTTCACGGACACAAGTTGGACTGGTGACATTCAACTCGGTCATATACCCGCCAATCACATCCAGCCCCACAAACAGCAGACCTTTCTCTTTAACGACCGGAGCCACTTGTTCACACAGCCAGTAATCGCGATCGGTCAGAGGGCGACCGACACCGGAACCACCAGCCGCCAGGTTACCCCGTACCTCGCCCTTGGTTGGAATACGCGCCAGACCGTAAGATACCGGCTTGCCATCGACCATTAGAATTCGGGTATCACCCTCAACAATCTCAGGCAGATACTTCTGCGCCATAATCTGTTCCTGACCCATTTTGGTCAGGGTTTCCAGAATCGCGCCCATATTGAGTCCATCTTCTTTTACACGGAAGATACCCGTACCGCCCATACCATCCAGAGGCTTAAAGATCACATCTTTATGCTCGGCGTGAAACGCACGCAAAATATCCTGACGACGGCTGACCACCGTCGGCGGACAGCACTCTGGGAACTGCTGGGCAAACAGTTTTTCATTACAGTCACGCAGACTTTGTGGTTTGTTCACCACTAAAACGCCCTCACGCTCTGCCTGTTCCAGCAGATAGGTGGCGTTCAAAAATTCGGTATCAAACGGAGGGTCTTTGCGCATCAGCACAGTATCCAGCTCGGCCATGCTGCCGATCTGCTCGTCACCCAGCTCGTAAAAGTTGTCCGGGTCACGGGAGACTTTCAACGGTTTCATCGCCGCCATAGCCTTGCCTTGCTGCAGGAACAGATCATCCTGACGCATATAAAACAGTTCCCAGCCACGGTCCTGAGCCGCCCATAACATGGCCAGCGTGGTGTCTTTTTTAAAGTTGATCCCTTCGATAGGATCCATCACCACACCCAGTTTGATCGTCATCGTCACTCTCCAGCACTAGAGATAAAAATTTAGGGGGCATTTTTTGCTTGGAAGTCAAAACTCCAGCACGTATTAAAAGTCGCCCCAGCAATACTGTAAGACGCTCATAGCTACCACAGGTGCCGTTTCAGTTCGCAGCACTCTGGGACCCAGAGCCAGCGCCTTAAAATTCTGCTGCTCCGCCAAAGCAATTTCAGCGGCAGACAGTCCACCTTCCGGCCCGATCAACAAAGCCACGGTTTGCGGTTGATCATAACCACTCAGCTTCTGCTCGGTTCTATGATGCAGCACCAACTTGAGATCCGCTTGTGTCTGTTGCAGCCACTGCTCTAAAGATACAGGGGCATGTACCACTGGCACGCGGTTACGCTGACATTGTTCACAGGCACTGATCGCCACCTGCTGCCAATGCTGCTGCTTCTTTTCTGCCCGGTCGGCTTTTAAGCGCACATCACCATGTTCGCTATAGATGGGGGTGATTTCAGAAATTCCCAGCTCGGTGGCTTTTTGAATGGCGTATTCCATGCGATCGCCTTTGGAGATCGATTGCGCCAGATGCACCTTAAGCGGAGATTCTTTCTCATCGGGGAAGTGTTCAAGCAGCTCAACAGAAACAGAGCGCTTACTGGACTGTACAATACTGGCTGAAAAACAGCCGCCTTCGCCATTAAAAAGCGTTAGCGGCTGTCCGGCTTTCATACGCAGTACCAGGCCCACATGGCGGGCCGCAGCATCATCCAGTTCGATGACCTGCCTGACAACCAGTGGCTGTCGGGTATAGATACGCGGTGTCGCCATAAATTAAGCGTTGCCAGCTTCTGCAGCCTGACGCTGCATCGCTTCTGCGTACAGAGCGTCAAAGTTTACCGGTGCCAGCATCAGTGCGGGGAAGCTACCACGGTTAACGGCATTGTCGATCGCTTCACGGGCGTATGGGAACAGTACGTTCGGGCAGAAAGCGCCCAGAGTGTGGTGCAGTTGCGCTTCTTCCAGACCGGCAATGTGGAACAGGCCCGCTTGCTGTACTTCTACCAGGAACGCTGTTTTTGGCTCTTCCTGACCTTCTTCCTGATTGGTCACGGTAACCGTCAGAGAAACCACCACCTCATACAGATCTTCAGCGATCTGCTGGCTGTTAGAGTTCAGATCCAGGTTTACCTTAGGCGCCCAATCCTGCTGGAAGATAAAAGGGGAGCCTGGAGCTTCAAAAGACAGATCTTTAACGTAGATACGTTGCAGAGAGAATTGAGGTTGTTGTTCGCTCATGAGTATTCCTTTAATTAAGGTGCTCTATTTTCACTAGAGAAATATTTTTGTTTGCCGGCAGTTTACTCACTATCAAATAAGCTCACTGCCAGTCGCTGTACGGTCTAGCATCCCCGCTAAACCTTGTGCCTGCTACTTAAAACCTTGTGCCTGCTACTTAGTCACAACCGGCAGACTATCACCCTGCCACTGACTCATGCCACCACGCAAAGCACGGGCATTTTCAAAACCTTCTTTTTGCAGCATGCTCACTGCGGTGCTGGCTGTAGTACCCATTTTACACACGACAATCACAGGCTTATTACGGTATTTTTCCAGTTCACCAGTACGATCTTTCAAGCTGGCCAGAGCGATATTTACCGCGCCAGCGATGTGGCCCTTTTTAAAGTCGTTACGGTCACGAATATCCAGAAAAACACCGTCTTCACGGTTCACCAGCATGGTGGCTTCATGACTGCTCAGTGATTTGGTACCACTGGTAAATTCATATACCAACCACAGGATCAATAAGATGACAAACGTGCCTGCCAGCTCCCAGTGGTTGGTCGCAAACTCAATAAACTGTTCCAAGGTATTTCCTCGTTGGCCTGATTAAAAACCTAATAGCATTCCCGATAAGTTTCTTGATATCAGAGTAGGTTGGATAAGCGAAGCGCCATCCGACATTTGTCCGGTACCTGATGATTGTCGGAAGACGCCTTGCGGCTTTTCCGACCTACAACAACTTATCTTGTTTGGTATAAGTCACAAAACAAACGCCACCGGCGCAAAAGATGCCATTTTCCTGGCATATTGGGCTGCACACAGATCACTACCTTTGCTTCATGATGAAATCGAGCTTAGCCCGCCCGATTTTTCGGGCAGTAAGTATACACAACCTCAACGGCTTTTTACCGCCCTTGATAGCCAGCTTTTTTGTTTTCCGTTGATTTTTTTCCTGTCGACCGAATCTTTTCTCTGCTTTTTACCGGGCCTGGCACTTTTTCGGTGCACGATAACGACTTAATCTGTGACAAAAAACCTTTTCTAATGGCCGATCTACGGCGAAAGAGTCCGCCAAGAGTATGGGCGCTCTGGGTAAACTACGGTATTATGGAGCGCTTATCCGATATCCCTAGAGATCAACCCTATAACGGCGACCTCATTACCTCATGTCTAAACGTACTCCTACTGCACTGATTATCCTTGACGGTTTTGGTTACAGCGAAACCGCTGAACATAACGCTATCCACAATGCGAACACCCCGGTTTGGGACCAGTTGTGGCAAAACCAACCGAAAGCTCTGGTAGAAACCTCTGGTATGGCAGTGGGTCTGCCTGAAGGCCAGATGGGTAACTCAGAAGTAGGCCACATGAATCTGGGTGCCGGTCGCACCGTGTATCAGGAATTCACCCGTATCACCAAATCCATTGCCGATGGTGATTTCTTCTCCAATGATGCTTTAGTCTCCGCCATTGATAAAGCGGTGGCTGCAGATAAAGCAGTCCACCTGATGGGCCTGTTGTCACCGGGTGGTGTACACAGCCATGAAGATCATATTCTGGCAGCCTGTAAGCTGGCCGCTGAGCGTGGTGCGAAAAAGGTCTATGTTCACGGTTTCCTGGACGGTCGTGATATGCCACCCCGTAGCGCAGAGCCTTCCATCGCAAAAACCGATGCCCTGCTAAAAGAGCTGGGTGTCGGCTTTGTTGCGTCTCTTATTGGTCGCTACTACGCCATGGATCGTGATAACCGCTGGGAGCGTGTAGAAGCGGCTTATAACCTGCTGACTCAGGCCCAGGCAGAACATGTGTTTGAAGATGCTCTCAGCGCACTGCACGCCGCTTACGAACGTGACGAAAACGATGAGTTTGTCGCCGCCAGCAGTATCCGTCCAAACGGTGACAGCGTTCAGATTGAAGATGGCGACACTCTGCTATTTATGAACTTCCGTGCCGACCGAGCCCGTGAGATCACCCGCAGTTTTGTGGAAGGTAACTTCTCCGGTTTTGATCGCTCTGTAGTACGTAATCTGGCCGACTTCGTGATGCTGACCGAGTATGCGGCAGATATCGATACCAGCACTGCCTTCCCACCAAACAAACTGGTGAATACGTTGGGTGAGTTTATGGCCAGTCAGGGCAAAACTCAGCTGCGTATTGCTGAGACAGAAAAGTACGCTCACGTCACCTTCTTCTTTAGCGGTGGTCGTGAAGACGAGTACGAGGGCGAAACCCGTGTTCTGGTGCCATCCCCTCAAGTCGCCACTTACGATCTGCAACCAGAAATGAGTGCACCGGAAGTGACCGACAAGCTGGTTGCGGCCATTAAGAGCGGTGACTACGACCTTATCGTGTGTAACTACGCTAATGGCGATATGGTGGGTCATACTGGCCAATACGATGCCGCAGTTAAAGCAGTAGAAGCGCTGGATGAGAGTCTGGGCAAAGTCACGGAGGCATTGGCAGAAGTCGGAGGCGAATGCCTGATCACCGCCGACCACGGTAATGCCGAGCAGATGGTAAATCCTGAATCCGGTCAAGCTCAAACCGCCCACACCACCTTCCCGGTACCTTTGGTTTATTTCACCCAACGCGAGCAACAGATCAAATTATCTGACGGTCGTCTTTGCGATATTGCGCCAACCCTGTTAAAAATCATGGGGCTGGAACAACCACAAGAGATGACTGGCGAAGCTCTGGTAGAGTACAGCCAAGTCTATAAAATCAGGGGGCAACGTGTTTTGTCCCCTGCTTGGAACCCATGAATCATTGATGATCAAATTGCCTGTGCTTTTATTTAATACCTCCTACATCCGATACCTGCTAGGTATCATCTGCCTGGTCCTTTTTGTCGTACAATCCGTCGCGGCTAATGAAAAGGCATCGGCCCAACAACTGGAAGCATTAAATAAGCGCATTAAGACCCTGGAACAATCCCTGAACCAAGTAAAAGGGGATCGCACAGAAGCAGTAAAGAAAGTTAAGCAATCGGAAAAACTGATTGCCCAGACTGCCCGGGGCATCAGGGAGAATATCAATACCAGTAAAAAGCTGCAGAAGCAGCTGGACAAATTACGCCAGGAACAGCGTGACCTATCCCGCAAACAGGATCAACAAAAGTATTATCTTGAAAAACAGATTCGCGCCGCATATGCCATGGGCCGCCAGGAATACCTTAAAGTCCTGTTAAACCAGCAGCAACCGGACCAGGTATCGCGGGTGTTACGCTACTACGACTATATCAATCGAGAGCGTAGCCGACATATTGATGAATATCTGGCAATTGCCAAGCAAAAAAGTCTGGTTGAAAAAGAGATTGTTCAGAAAGATTTCACTTTGCAGGCGCTGCGCGGCAGACTGGAAGAAAAGCGTGATCGCTTAAAAGATGAGCAGCAGAATCACCAGAATCTGGTAGCCCAGCTGGATATAGAAATCAAGGGTAAAGGTGACGAACTGAAACAACTGTCCCAGGACAGAGCCCGTTTGGAGAAGCTATTAAAAGAGGTTCAGGCGGCAATTATCAATATTCCTGTCCCCAAAGATACCCGCCCATTCAAAAAAATGAAACGTCAGCTTCCCTGGCCACTAACAGGCCAAAACAGGGTATGTCATACTTATGGCAGTGAACAGATCAGGGGTAAACTGAAGCGTAATGGCATGGTGCTGATCGCCAATGAAGGTCAGGATGTAAAAGCGATACACTCAGGGCGCGTCGTGTTTGCAGACTGGCTAAGAGGCTATGGCGTCCTGCTGATTCTGGATCACGGCGGCGGTTATATGAGCCTGTATGGCTACAATCAGGCTGTTTTGAAAGAACCTGGCGACTGGATTCATGCCGGAGAAGTGATTGCGACGGCAGGCAGCAGTGGCGGCCAAAGCAGGAGTGGTCTCTACTTTGAGATCCGTCAAAAGGGCGAGCCGCTTGACCCGCTCGTCTGGTTAAATAAAAAGAGGCGGGGCTAAGTCATTCCCGGCTTTAGCGCTCATATTTGATACCAACCATAATTTGAGACCGCCTTTGTTTAAGGCCCATGCTTAAGAGATAAGAAAGGAGAACATGATGAGTTCAACCCGCAAGCCGTTAACCCGCATGGCTCGGCTGATTGCCCCCGCCATATTGGGTTTGAGCTTATCCTCTCCTTTGCTGGCCGAAGAAACACCCAAAGATCTGCCGCTTGAGGAGTTAAAATCCTTTGGAGAGGTGTTTGAGCGTATCAAGCGTGCCTATGTGCATGATGTGGATGATAAAACCCTACTGAAGAATGCCATTCGCGGCATGCTGTCTGGCTTAGATCCGCACTCTGCTTACCTGGGGCCGGAAGAGTTCTCCGAGCTACAGGAAAGTACACAGGGTGAGTTTGGTGGTTTAGGCCTGGAAGTGGGCTCCGAAAACGGGTTTATCAAGGTGATTACCCCCATTGATGACACCCCGGCCGCTCGTGCGGGTATCAAGCCTCACGACCTGATTATCAAACTGGATGATACCCCGGTTAAAGGCCTGTCGCTGAACAAGGCGATCGAGATGATGCGCGGCAAACCGGATACCGATATCCGCCTGACCATTGTGCGTGATGGTGTCGATGGCCCCTTTGAGGTCACCCTAACCCGCGCTCTGATCCGCGTCACCAGTGTAAAACACCAACTACTTGAAGATAACTACGGTTATATCCGCATCACCCAGTTCCAGCTGCATACCGGTGAAGAGGTCGAAAAGAGCCTGGGAGCCCTGTATGAGCAGACAGAAGGGAAACTGCATGGCCTGGTCCTGGATCTGCGCAATAATCCAGGCGGCGTACTGCAAGCAGCGGTAGAGGTCGTAGATGCCTTTATTACCGAGGGGCTGATTGTCTACACCGAGGGGCGTCTAAGTAATTCAGAGCTCAGATTTACGGCAACCGAGAACAACCCGAGCCAGGGCGTGCCTGTCGTTATTCTGATCAATGAAGGTACCGCTTCTGCTTCCGAAATTGTCTCTGGCGCACTGCAGGATCATAAACGCGCTGTGATTATGGGTACCCAAAGCTTTGGCAAAGGCTCAGTACAGACTGTACTGCCTTTAGCCAGCGATCGGGCGCTTAAGCTGACCACTGCACTATACTATACCCCTTCAGGCCGTTCGATTCAGGCTCAGGGTGTGTCCCCCGATATTGAAGTAAAGCCTGCCCGCCTGACCCCACTGGAAGATACACTGCAGATTAAAGAAGCGGATCTTGAAGGCCATCTGGAAAATGGCCAGAACAAAAAAGAGAGTAAGAAAAAAGCCAGTAACAGTGATCTGGCCAAACAGGATTATCAACTGTTTGAAGCACTCAGCCTGCTTAAAGGCATCCACATACTGCAACCGGATAACGATTGATACAGCCATGAAAACACAACGGCTACGCCTTTTTTTACTGATACTGGGCTTTGTCAGCGCAGGCGTTATGCAACCGGCTCTCGCCGATAAAGAAGCCCCTGTCATCACTTTGATTATTGATGACCTGGGCTATAGCAAGGTGAATGGTGAGCGCGCAGTCAATCTGCCAGGCGATGTCACCATGGCGATTCTGCCTCATACACCTTACAGCAAACACCTGGCTAATTTGTCTTATAAAAAGGGCAAAACTGTGATGCTGCATGCCCCCATGACCAATATATTGGATAAAGCGCCTGGCCCCGGCACTTTAACCACTGAAATGGAAAAGGCTCAGTTTATGCAGATATTTCGTAAAGCGCTGGATTCAGTGCCTTACGTTGAAGGGGTTAATAACCATATGGGTAGTAAGCTCACCCAGGATACCACCCGTATGCAGTGGGTAATGGAAGAGGTTTACAAACGCCAGTTATTCTTTGTCGATAGCCGAACCACAGCGAAATCTGTGGCAGAAAAAGAAGCACGCAAAGCCGGAATTCCGGCTATTAGTCGTGATATTTTCCTGGATCATATCCGTACCGAAGAAGCCGTGAATAAAGCCTTTGATACTATGGTTCTCAAAGCAAAACATTACGGCAACATGAATGCCATTGCTCACCCATACACCGTTACCATGGATGTGCTGGAAAAGCGTCTGCCAGAACTGGAACAACAGGGTATCAAGCTGATCTCAGTCCCCAGCCAGCTGATTGCAGAAGGCCGGTCCTATGCCAATAATCCCCAAGCTCAAATGATCGCCGAGCTCACAGTGGCACCGTTGGAGACAACAACAAGCCAGCCCCGACCATCAGCAGCACCTAAACTGAATCAAAATGCGGCAGGTCAACTGACAGACAAAGCAGCAGCTGACTACGAAAACCGCTCAGCTGCACCGATGAAAAATGAGCGTGTCGTCACTCTGAAAGCCTCTGACCCGGATTCCATTATAAGCATTGGCGGTTCCCGCTCAAAAAGCTCAGCTAACCCGGACGCTCTGACCAAGAACGACGACTATAGCCCTGAACAGAAACCTTTTATCTTCCAGCAAGTGAAAGAACCCAACGTCATGGACCTGCCACCAGTGCAAAACTGGACAGTCCCCGTAAAAGAGCATTAAGCAGACACAAGTGTATGAGTAATTTTTTTCAGCAATTGAAAACATTAAAACCCTGGCAACAAACCGCCTATGCTGCAGCAATGGCAGAGCGCATGCTGCCCAACTATGCGCTGTTCTGCCAGGCGACAGACAGTGGCGATAGCCAACAGCTGAAAAACAGCCTGATGCTGATCTGGGAAACCCTCAGCAGCAAGGACAGCAAGATCAACTTCGAAGTGCAACTGGAAAAAATTGCCGAACAGATCCCTGATGCCGCTGACTTTGATATGTATGGTGTATATCCCGCGATTGATGCTGCGATGGCTGTGCATACCACTATGGAGCTGGCGATGGGCACTCAACCGGAGGAAGTGACCCGTATCAGCCGTTTGATGCGTCAAACCATCATCAGCTTTATTGAAGCCACGGAAGAGCTACCAGAAGATGATAATCTGCATAGAAAAGCGCTGAATGATCATGAGCTAATGCAGTTTGATCGTGAGTTTCAGGATGAGGTTCTAGATCTCCTGCAAAAGCTAACGCATCCAAATAAAGCTGCCCTGAAAGAACTGCGCCTGATGGCACAAAACGAAGGTGTCAGCTGCCTTGGTTTATCTGCGGATTAAGCGGACGCTTATTCTAACGCTTTGATCCGGGATAATAGACAGGAAGGGGCAGGTTATTAACCCGCCCCTTCTGATGCCTGCTATTTCGTCAGTTTGTCACTATCTGACATCCCGCTATCTAAGATCACCCGTTACTTCTTCACCCAACCATTTCCCAAGTCAATATAATGACCTTTTTGGGTTTTACTGATCACTTTCTTACCTGCGAGTTTTTCTACCTCTGCCAGGGGGATACCGTTATCTACCGCTAATTTACTGTACTGCTGTTTCCGCTTGCTATTAACGGTTTTTACTAGGTTTGTGACTTGATTTTGATTACTTACAATCCCCAGATAACCGGTATAGCGCTCACCAACCCAGCCACTGGCCTTTGCTTCATCCAGAGACAGCGCCCAGGCACCTTGCATCAATGCCAGAGTAATCAAAAACACTTGGATGAACTGCTTAACTAATTTCATCTTCTTGCTCCTTAAAACAGGTCACTATCTTCACTGAACAGATCATCCAGTTCTTTGTCCACTTTAACCCGGATCTCATGGTCAATTTTGACATTCAGGTTAATCGTAATCGGCTCCTTAGCCGCCACTTCAATTTTTGGCGTACAGGCAGTTAACCAGCCCAGAGCCAGTATGCCGATAAGTAATCTGTGCATATTAATATTTCCTTTGTATCGACTGATCCAGCGTACGGCTGATCTGTTCGCTTAACCTTAACGCTTTTAGCAGCGTAAAAATATTCTGTTCGCTAGTAAAGTTCAGATTTACCGGTTGACGCTCTGCCCTATTCTCTCCCTGAACCTTTATCTTCATACTTAATTGACCTTGCCGGGCCATATCCAGTTCACCCTCCATTAAGGAGTAATGTAGATAATTCAAGTGCCTCAGGCTTGCTGACAAGGCTTCATTTTGCAATAACATCGCTTGCCAGGCCTGATTCTGGCTAAGGTTGATCTCTCCCGGCACATCGGCATACACCCGGCCTTTCTGGACCTCGACACTATCATCAAAAAATATCAACGGCATTTGCCCTGATACCCGTCCTGTAATCGAGATCTGCTGAGACTCATCCAAATCGACTAATTGTTGAAGATCCAGGCTATTCAGCACTAACTGACTGGTCTGTCCTCTCAGTGGATAATTCAATTGATCCAGCGCCAAGCTGCCGTCAAACAGATAACCCGTTAGCTGAGAAACCTCACCATAAAGCCCCTCAAAGCCAAAACCACCGGATAGACCAAACTGAATATCGGTCAATTCGACACCGGTGAAGGCATAAGGAATATTAACTCTGGTTGGCTGAAGTTTAGCGTTTATCCCTTCCGAGCCAAGATTCGCTGATATCGGTAAAGCTGCAGAAAGCCCTCTCAGCTGAAAGCCTTGGTATGCTGCAGCCAACTGCTGAATATCCACCTGCCCCTGTACACCTAAGTGATCAAAGGGCCCACTCTGCTCACTTATTTTACTGTTATGCTTGCCTTGCGTCTTCTTATCACTCTGCCCCGAACCTTTAAAGCTAAACGCAACCTGCCCGCCCTTAAGCTCCAACACTTTTGGCAATACAAGCTTATTAGCCACACCAAGCAGCGAAAAGGGCTCGCGGCTATCCAGTGAAAAGTCCAGCTGAGCAGATTGTAAACCCTGAACCTGAACGCCAGCTGAAGCCGATCCCGACAGACGATGGTTCAATGCCAGCGTCACAGGTAGCCAATCCTGCTGACTCTTCATCGTTACCGATTGTTTTTTAGTATCTGCTGTTAACAAACCATTAAACGCCAATGCCTCAGCCTGTTTTAACAGCGGGTCCTGTACTGTTCCTTGCCAACGCCAGGGGCCTTTAAGCTGCCAATTTCCTGTGGAGAGATTAAACGTTGCCTTGGGCTTCAGATATAACTCACTGCCTGATACTTCTCGGTCACCTGGCAATATCAACTGAGCCAGCTTTAAACCCAGCGCCTTTTCTCCAAAGCCACTAAAGCTGACCTCTTTCAGATCAGACCTCAGTTGCCCCGAAAGAGAGAGCTCTAACAACAGGTTTTGTGCAGGTAAACCGGTTCCAGGCGCTGACCCAAGATGATAACTCCCCTTAAGCGCCGTATTGATATCAACCTGGGCAACGCTATTGTCATGCCGCCAGCTAAATTGCTTAAGCTTCACAGTAAGCTGTTTTGGTTTTACGGGCTGCCCCTGGCAGCTTTGAGCCCCCCCTGAGACAGGGTCTCTCTTTACATGACCACTTTCTGAAATCTGCTTTTTACACACCATCGGTGAAAAATCGGCCTTCGCAGTCAAAGAGCCAGCACTTACAGACCTCTTATCCAGATTCAGTAACCAGTGGGTGGATACCAACTTTGCGCTACCGTCCCTGTTAGCAAACACTTTCTGCTCTGCTTTCAGCCAAGTATTGAGACAGTCTCCTCGGTATTTTATTCCCGGCAGTTCAGGGCTAAGCCGTAAGCCAGACTTGCCAGACTGAGGGCGGGTCAGCTGATACGTAAGATGAAAGGTTTCAGGTTTGGCCTGAACATCCTTGTTATCCATAGCCTTGATAGGCGACATAAAGATCTGACAGCTCTCTTTGAGCGGTAACCAACGCTTCGGCAGGGCCAGACTGAACGCCCCCGTTAACAAAGGCGCCCCCTCTTTCGCCTCAGAACCCTGTCCAGCCCAATCCAGTTCAGCGTTCCAGCTTAGTGCTGTTTGTTGCCAAAAATCCTGCTGCACTAGAGTCTGACTTATCGGATAAGCCTGAAGCGGTGATACTTCTAACCAGTCGGAGATCAAATCTAACACTGGCTCAGGCAGCTCATCGGGTGTTATTTGCAGATCAACAGTGAGTTTCTCTTCCAGAGCGACATTCAGCCGTGCCTGAACAGGCTGCTTAAACTCACTTACCAGCGCCCAACCCTGTTTATATCCACTTTTTTGCTCAACAGATGACTGTTTATCAATCCCTGCCTCAACCTGCTTGAACGTTGCATTAAAAATCAGCGGTAATTGGGGTTGGCTATTGTCGGCAATTTGGATCTGCTCAACAGTAAACAGAATGATACCTAACTGTTGGGACCAGTGATTTAGCTGCCCTCTTAAATCTAACAGCGGTTTCTCTAACTGTTCTAAACTGCGCTGCAACCCCTTTAGCTGTAAGAAGGGATCAATTGACTCAGAGCTGTCGCTATCCTCTTGAGCCTGACTTGCCGCCAGAGCTAAGAAGTCACCTTTCAGTTCAAGACTCTGAATCAGTACAGCCTGAGCTTTAGCTTGGTAACGCACAGAATCCAATGAGATATCACCAACACCGGCAATACTCACAGACAACTTGCGGATATGTGTTGGGAAGCGGAGTTCCAGCTCACGCAGATAGATCTCAGGCACCCCTTTCTCCGCCAGGTTCTGCTCCACTTGTATATACGTAAGCAGCCTCTGAGCAGTAGGTAATAGCCAGACATCACGACTAAACCAGAGCACAAAAGGTAGAGAAACAATCACCAATAAACTAATCAGCAATATTCGGCCAAAACGCATCTCTACTTCCTTTTTACGACACAATTGAAACTCAGTAATACCATTCCCAATAAGTCTATTGATATCCGAGCTTGGATAAGCGCAGCGCCATCCGACACAGATGATTGTCGGAAGGCGCCTTGCGGCTTTTTCGACCGACAACAACTTATCTGGTTTGGTATAACTTGCCATAAATCAGATCGGTTATCTAATTCAGTCTACCGCTAATTTAAATCACTGCTCACTCAGACCATAAAAACAAGAAAACCTCCCGCAGGAGGTTTTCTTGATAACAGAGTATTCTCTACCGAATTCTGTCAGTTCTGTAAGCTTCTCTTTAAATCAAGTCGTTACAGACGCATCTCAATACCTTGAGCTGCCATAAAGGCCTTCGCTTCGGGTACGGTGTACTCACCAAAGTGGAAGATACTCGCAGCCAGCACCGCATCTGCATGGCCTTGAGTGACACCGTCAGCCAGATGCTGCAGGTTACCCACACCACCAGAGGCAATCACCGGAACCTGAACCGCATCACTGATGGCACGGGTCACTTCCAGGTCAAAGCCGTTTTTAGTGCCATCACGATCCATGCTGGTCAGCAGGATCTCACCGGCACCGTATTCGGTCATTTTTACTGCCCACTCAACGGCATCAAGACCCGTTGGTTTACGGCCACCGTGGGTAAAAATCTCCCAACGACCCGGCTCACCTTCTTCGCTAACACGCTTGCAATCAATAGCCACCACGATACATTGGCTACCAAAGCGCTCTGCGGCTTCACGCACAAAATCCGGGTTAAATACTGCTGCGGTGTTGATACCCACTTTATCCGCGCCCGCATTCAACATGCGACGAATATCTTCACAGGTGCGAATACCGCCACCTACTGTCAGCGGGATAAATACCTCGCTGGCGATCTCTTCCACCATATGCACCGTGGTTTCACGGTCTTCATTACTGGCGGTGATATCCAGGAAGGTGATCTCATCCGCACCCTGTTCGTTATAACGTTTGGCAACCTCAACCGGGTTACCGGCATCACGGATATCAACAAAGTTCACGCCTTTTACCACGCGACCTTTATCCACATCCAGACATGGAATAATACGTTTTGCCAGTGCCATCTCAGGCTCCTGCTACTCTCAATGACCTGCATGACTCACAATATACTCACAATACTAGTGCTGCAGTTCAGATGAATTCTCGGCCTGGGACAGTACTGACTTTACCGGTAACCGCCAGGGATGGCGGTGGGTCAGAGATAGATTCAGGGATGAATCTGTCTGACCCGGTAAAGTCAGTGCTGGCCCATAGGCACATGTTTTTGCGCTTGCTTTAGGCCTGACTAATTTTCTACAGAACCTTCAGCTTACTCAACTTGCGCTATTGTCACTTGATATCAGTGCTTACAGCTTGCCATCCAACTTTCCATCCCATTCGGCAAAGTTCTTCAGCAGCTGCAAACCGGCATGGTGACTTTTCTCAGGGTGGAACTGCACGGCAACCACGTTATCGTGTGCCAGAGCCACATGGCAGGTTTTGCCATAAACCGTTTCGCCAATCACCTGATCACTCTGACCGGCTTCAACATAGTAGCTATGCACAAAATAGAAGCGGGCATCGTCTTCAATGCCTTGCCACAGAGGATGGCTGCGGGTCTGTTTGACTTTGTTCCAACCCATGTGAGGTACTTTCAGTTTCTCACCGGCTTCATCCACCAGAGATTCACCAAAGAAGCGGACATGGCCATCAAACTGACCCAGGCAATCCACACCACCGTTCTCTTCACTGTCCTGCATCAGTGCCTGATAACCAACACAGATGCCCAGGAAAGGTTTACCGGAAGCGATATTTTCCTGTACGACTTTATCAACGCCTAAACGACGGATTTCAGCCATACAGTCGCGGATCGCGCCCACACCCGGCAGTACTACGTGTTCAGCATTGCGGATCACTTCCGGGTCAGAAGTCACGATCACCTGCTGATCGTTGGCCACGTGCTCCAGCGCTTTGGATACGGAGTGCAGATTGCCCATACCGTAGTCAATTACTGCAATTGTTTTCATTGCTTTGTCCTGTATTACACAGTGTCAGAGACAGCCTTACAGGCTGCCTTTGGTCGATGGCATCATACCGGCCATACGAGGATCTTCCGCCAGCGCCATGCGCAGGGCACGACCAAAGGCTTTAAAGATGGTTTCCGCCTGATGGTGCGCGTTGTAACCCTTCAGGTTATCAATATGCATGGTTACACCGGCGTGATTAACAAAGCCATGGAAGAATTCTGAAAACAGTTGGGTATCAAATCTACCGATACTGGCACGGGTGTACTCCACATCCATAAACAGGCCCGGACGACCGGAGAAGTCGATCACGACACGAGACAGGGCTTCATCCAGAGGCACATAGGCATGACCATAACGGGTCATGCCTTTTTTATCGCCTACGGCTTTGGCAAATGCCTGACCCAGGGTAATGCCCAGATCTTCTACGGTATGGTGATCATCAATATGGTTGTCACCTTTGGCAACAATGTCCATATCGATCAGGCCATGACGGGCAATCTGGTCGATCATATGCTCAAGAAAAGGCACGCCAGTATCAATATTCAGTTGACCTGTGCCATCAAGATTCACGGAAACCTTAATCTGGGTCTCCAGGGTGTTACGCTCTACGCTTGCGGTACGCTCCGCCATTATGATCTCCGGAGGATGCTTAAGCACCGAAACAAATGGCTCAGCGGGTCACTGTCGATATACTCTAATCACGGATAGAGGAGATCGAAATGCGTTTGTTTCGATGGCTATTATCAAATTGAAAGGGGAATTATAGAGAATACTGGTGTCTATCCGCTACAATGCAACACCAGTTAGCACAGATAAAACGTATATTTGTGCCTATGTTTTGGAGATTGTTATGCCCGTATTGCTGCAAGTGGTTGCTGAAACGTCAGATCCAGCCCTGATTGAACAACTGGAAAAGATTTATCAGGATGCTCAACCAGAGCGTCTTAAACTGCCGGCTGCTCTGGATCAACATCAGGAGTCACCACTGCTTCCTGCGCAGTTTGTCCAGGCTATATTGGATAATCCGACCTATAGTTTTTATTGTGCATTGTTTAATGAACGCCTGATTGGTGCTGTTGTGATTGGGCAGCAAGATAATGTCTGGTCGCTGTCTCACTTCTGTGTACGCAAGGTCACCCGCCGCCGCCGTGTCGGCAGCCGTTTACTGGAGTTGATTGCGCTAAAAGGCAAAGAGCAACAACAAAACCTGATTGCCGCCAAACAGGATCTGGTAGCTCCGGATCATATTATTTTGCAACGGATGGGCTATCAGTTAAACGAGCAAGATGACTATTATCAGCTGACTACATCAGCCTAGCTTTCAGCCGCTCTTTTTTGGCTCTATGCCAGCCTGGTATTCAGCACAAGCACTGAGACAATAAAGAGCTAAGCAAGAACATCAAGCAAGGAAGGGATTGCTGTGCGAACTCTGTTAAAACCTCTGGCTTATATATTGATAGGCCTGATCGCTATTTTGGCACTGGTGATAGTCTATCTGACCCAGTTTTTTGATGCTAATAGCTATAAACCGCTGATTATTGAGCAAGCGGAAAAGGCCGGTGTGCCTTTGCAGCTGAATGGTGATATTGAAGTCACTGTATTTCCCTGGCTTGGTGCCAGTATCGAAGGCGTAAAAGTACTTCACCCTGATAACAGAGATGCTCAGCAGCCCTTTGCTGAAGTCAACCAAGCCGGTGTAAAACTGAAGCTTATGCCGCTATTGAGTGGCAACGTAGAAGTAGATCGTATCGTTCTGGATGGTCTATACGCCGATCTGGAAGTGGATAAAAATGGCCGGGGTAACTGGCAGGCCTTTATTCCTGCCCCTGCTGATCCACAGAAATCGACTCAGGACCAATCAACACCACAAACCGAAACACCACAAGATACAGACGGTTCAGCACCGCCAGCATTTGCGCTAGCAGTCGCAGGCATCGATATCACCAATACCCGGCTGAACTATACCGATCACAGTCAAAACCTATCGGCTCAGATCAAACAGCTGGACCTGCATAGCGACCGTATTACTTTAGGCCAGGCTTTTCCTGTCACACTGAGCACCGAGATCAGTAGTTCAAACCCCGATTTGAACGCAAAGCTTCAACTGAGTAGTCAGGTTTACCTCAATCTGGCACAACAGATCTATCAATTGGAGCAGCTTCAGTTAGACCTGAATGCGCAAACACCACTGGTGAGTCCAGAGCCATTTAATGTGCAGTTACAAAGTAATATCAAGGCACAGATGCAAAGTGGTGATATTCAGGTTTCCGACCTGGGCATTACACTGAACGGTCTCAGTTATCCACTGGCAGAGAATGATAACGCTCAGATTGATATGACCCTGCAAGCCGATGCAGCGCTAAATCTTAACCAGCAGATTTATCAACTCAGCAAACTGATCGCCAATGGCAGCGTAAAATCTCAGCTAACCGGTGACCAGCCGCTCAACCTACAGCTCAGTTCAAGCGCCAGTGCTGATTTACAGAAGCAACAAGCTGTCTTGAACAACACCCAAATCAGCTTGGCAGAGATTAATATCGGCGTACAAGCCACAATCAAACAGCTATTAGATAACCCTAAGGCGACTGGGCAACTGCAAATCACATCCTTTAGCCCGAAAGAGTTGCTGCAACGGTTAAATATTCAGTTGCCCGAGATGGCAGACAACAGTGTTTTGAATCATTTCGCTCTTACCACCAACTTGTCGCTAAACAATAACGTCGCCAGCTTGCAAGATATCCAACTGGCAGCGGATCAAAGCCTGTTGACCGGTCAAACGGGTATCAATCTGAATACCCAAGCGATGTTTGCCACCCTGAACCTGGATCAAATTGATCTGGACCGTTATCTACCTCCCGTTTCAGAGGCTCCTGAAACGGAAAAAACAGACCAACCCACTCCTCAACCCCCTTCTACAGAAGAAAGCGACCTGATTCCTGTGGATGCTTTAAAACCGCTGCAGGCAAAAGCTAAGATCACTGTGGGCAATCTGGTGGTAAAAAAACACCCTATCAGCAATATCCTGCTGGATCTGGATGCCAACAAAGGTCTGATCAAGCTAAAAGCTGCCAATGCAGAGCTGTATAAAGGTAAGATCAAAAATACGGCGCAGTTAAACCTGAATAAAACACCGATTCAGATGCAGTTCAGTAACCGTACTGATGGCATTCAGCTTAACCCACTGCTCACAACAGCAGCGGAGTTTAGCCAGATGGCCGGGGCCGCGCACTTTAAAGCCGATATGACCACACAGACTAACCGGATGAGTACTATCCTGGCCAATCTGAATGGCGATGCGAACTTTAATATTCTGAATGGCGCATTTCTGGGAGTAAATATTTCACGGGAGCTATGCGACGCCTTAAGTGGGAAAGCTCAACTTGAGACCTGGCCTGCAGACACTCAGTTCTCCTCAATCTCAGGCAATATGCGTTTCACTCAGGGTGTCGGCAATAATGAGAATATGACGGTGGCCATTCCCGGCATCAAAATGACGGGGTTTGGTACTGTGAACCTGCCTAAGAGCTTGTTTGACTATAATCTGGGCGCTCAGATTACCGATGCGCACGATAAGATCTGTATCGTGGATAAAAATCTGAAATCCGTACGCTGGCCCGTCGCCTGTAAAGGCCACTATGGCGAACCTTTTGATATGAGCTGTGGTCTGGATGCTTCCTCTATTGGTGATTCTTTAGCCAATATTGCCGAAGCAGAAGCCAAAGCAGCCTTGAAAAAAGAGGAAGCCAAGCTGAAAGCCAAGCTAAAAGAGGAAACAGAAAAGGCTGAGCAAAAGCTGGAAGACAAAGCCAAAAAAGAGCTGGAGAAAGCCTTTAAAGGACTCTTTAACTAAGGCCGCTTTCAACGCACAATAACAGCACTCATGCGTCTTTACTGCTGCACAAACTATTTAAGTTACGTGACTCTCTAAAATGCAAAACAAGACGTAAAACAAAAGGCCAGTCGTATCAGACTGGCCTTTTTTATCACCCATAAAAACCTTATAAAGACTGTGAATACTGATAACGCAAACCTGCAATTTTATCCTTCAGAACAGATCTCTTCAGCGATTTTAAGCTGGTTTGATCAACACGGGCGTAAAAACCTGCCTTGGCAGTTTGAACGCAGCGCTTATCGGGTCTGGTTATCCGAGGTGATGCTGCAACAGACCCAGGTTGCCACTGTCATTCCCTACTTTGAACGCTTCACTGAGCGCTTTCCTAAAGTCGAAGACCTGGCCGCCGCTGATATTGACGAAGTGCTGCACCTATGGACCGGATTAGGCTATTACGCTCGGGCTCGCAATCTGCATAAATGCGCGCAAAGGGTGTGTGAACAGTATCAAGGGAAGTTTCCAGCCGAAGTGGATGCCTTAGCCGACCTGCCAGGCATTGGGCGCTCCACCGCTGGGGCTATCCTATCTATATCCCAGAACCGCTATGCACCGATTCTGGACGGTAATGTAAAACGCTTTCTGGCTCGCTTACATTGCATACCGGGCTGGCCCGGCACAACTCGTGTTCAGAAACAGCTTTGGCAGCTGGCAGAACACTATACGCCTGAAACTCGCTGTGCAGATTATACCCAGGCAGTGATGGATCTCGGAGCGATTGTCTGCACCCGCAGAAACCCGCTCTGTGATCAATGCCCCTTAGAGCCTTTCTGCGCTGCCAAGCGCACTGCCAGTCAGCATGACTTCCCGGCACCAAAGCCGAAAAAGGAACGCCCTGTCCGCAGCGTAAAGCTTTATATCCTGCAAAATAAACAGGGTGAAATCTTTCTGGAACAGAGACCGGCCACAGGCATTTGGGGAGGATTATGGAGTCTGCCAGAAAAAGAACGGCTCCAGCAGCTGTTTCCACACGAACAACCTGAAGACTATCTGCTGCACGGCAAGCTAACCCATCAATTCTCGCACTTCACCCTGCAAGCGGAGATCTATCAAAACACCTTAACGGATATCAATCTGCTCCAGGACGGACAGAGCTGCTGGTACAACCCCAATCAACCGGATGAGATCGGTTTGCCAGGCCCCATACATAAACTGCTACACTCCGATCAGTTTTTAAATCAACTTTTTTAACGCACGGTACAAATCAAAACCCGCAGAGCCATACTTGTACTCGCTGCGGGAAAAATGACAAGACCAATAACATTAAGGGCATCACAATGAGCAACAGCGTATTTTGCAAAAAATATCAAAAAGAGATGGAAGCACTCGACTTTCCTCCTTTTCCTGGCGCTAAGGGTCAGGAGATTGTATCCAGCGTATCGAAACAGGCCTGGCAGGAGTGGCAAAAATATCAAACCATGCTGATCAATGAGAAACGCCTGAATATGATGAGCCCGGAAGCCCGGGCTTTCTTAAGCGCGGAAATGGAGAAGTTTTTCGCAAATGCGGATGATCTGGAGCCTGTAGAGGGTTACGTACCACCAGAAAACGCGAGCTAACAATAAGCTGCTGAATTGTTTTGAAAAAAACTTAATTTTTTTTAAAAAAAATGTTGACGGAAAACCGGCCTTATTGTTTAATACGCCCCGTCGCCCGGATAGCTCAGTCGGTAGAGCAGGGGATTGAAAATCCCCGTGTCGGCAGTTCGATTCTGTCTCCGGGCACCATTTAAGATGTTGGGGTATCGCCAAGCGGTAAGGCACCGGTTTTTGGTATCGGCATTCCCAGGTTCGAATCCTGGTACCCCAGCCATCTCTTAATGGGCCGGTATAGCTCAGTCGGTAGAGCAACTGACTTGTAATCAGTAGGTCCCGGGTTCAACTCCTGGTGCCGGCACCATTTCTCTTGCGTCACCCCTTGCTTTAAATTGCAGAATATCCTGCCGGTATAGCTCAGTAGGTAGAGCAACTGACTTGTAATCAGTAGGTCCCGGGTTCAATTCCTGGTGCCGGCACCACATCTCCCCGATGCAATCCTCACCTTGTTTTATTACTTATCACAACAACGACACCCTAAGCTTTTCAAAGCTGAGCAATAAATGCTTTTAAAGCCTATATTCATTACATAAACTATAAAACCCAACGACTCCTTGACGGCTGCGCACCTGGCTATGGCTCAATCCAATCGAATCCTACTGGTTGATAACTCACCATTTTTTCTGAATATTCTCAGAGAAGCGATTCAGGCCAAGTGTAATTTTGAAGCTGAAATTCTCACAGCCAGCAGCCGAGCCGAAGCCAATTATTACATTGAACACAGCCAGGACTGGCTTGTTGTGGTAAGCGGTTATGAACTTCCTGATGCCACTCGCGGTGAACTGATCAAGGATACACTCAGGCATAATATCCCCGTTATTGTACTGACATCCACTGCAACCGATTCAGACAGAGAAAGAGCCCTTCAGCTTAATATCGTCGATTATTTCCCCAAAGACGTAAACTGCTTCTCAGACGTTGCAGGCCTGATCGATCAACTCAAAGACAACAACCGGCACAAAATCCTGATTATTGATGACTCCCCTGCTTTTTGCGGCTTTGCTCATCGCTTACTCTCCAGTCAGAACTACCGGGTATCTACCTGCAACACTGCCTCTGAAGCGATCGATATCATCAAAGAACAGACAGATATCACTCTGACATTGATCGACTATATCTTACCTGATTTAGATGGCAGCCAACTGATCCCCAGAATTCGCAAAATTCGAGACGCAAACAGCCTGCCCATTATCTCCATCTCAGCATTTAACGAAAAAAGCATTGCTGCACGCATGATCAAATCAGGGGCCAATGACTTTCTCCTGAAGCCCATTGATCACGAAGAACTATTACTTCGTATACGCAACAGCCTTAAGCTACAGGATCAGTTCAACCAGACGGAGAAGGCCCGCATTGAAGCCCAAAGAGCAAACGAAGCAAAATCTTACTTCCTGTCCCGCATCAGCCATGAACTTCGAACCCCGCTTAATGCCATCATAGGCTTTAGCCAATTACTCGCCACCGATGATGGACTGAATGAGGAACAGCGAGACTGTATTGATGAGATTGATCATGCCAGCGGCCATTTGCTACACCTGATCAACGAAGTACTGGATCTGAGCCATATTGAATCCGGCAATATTGAATTACACCTAGGCCCAGTAAACGTACATCAACTAGCCTCTGATACCTGCAGCATGCTACAAAGCCTGGCTGACAAACAAAACATTATGCTAACCCTATCCGAGCTATCCGAACCCAACAGTGACAAGATACTAACCGACCCTCATCGCCTGAAGCAGATTTTGATCAATCTGATCAGCAACGGAATCAAATACAATAAACCCAATGGTCAGCTTAATATCAACATCACACCTCAGGCCGATAAGATATGCATTGATATATGCGATACCGGCGTTGGCATACCACCGGACCGCCTGGATAGCTTGTTTGATCCCTTTACCCGAGCACACACTGACAAATACAACATTGAGGGCAATGGCCTCGGCCTATCCATTTGCCTGCGCCTGATTCAATTGCTTGCCGGCAAAATTCGCGTGCAAAGTGAAGTCAATAAGGGCAGCACCTTTAGCATTGAACTCCCCTACGAACCTCCAGTAAGCCTGATTGAAAATGGCAATACTACCACTACCAGACTATCACCTATTTCCTCTGGCTTTAGACAAGTAATATAAAACGCAGACGATATCCACCTCCTTGCATTACCCGCCCTTTATCAGCGCAACATTGGGCGACACCGAAATTATCTCTACCGCCCCTGCTCGCAGCACAACCCTGAAAAGCCATAGACACCATCACGGTTTGCAAGAGAACAGATATAAAAAAGCCCGGGCAGCCAAACCACCCAGGCTCTCTATTAAGCAACAATATAAGATATGATCAGATTCCAGACTCAATTAAAACAATCTAGAACACCTCATCAGGTTTCAGCTCAAAGACCCGCTCTTCAATTTCCATATTGATCTCGGTTTCACCTTTCTCAACGGCGTCTTTATTTTCTTTATCCAGGAAGCTAATCGCATCATTTTCTTCGCTTTCACCCTGGTCGACGATAATTTCTACCCGACGGTTTTTTGCCCGGTTCTCACGGTTCTCATTAGGCACAATAGGCTTGGTATCCGCATATCCTATAACCTTCATACGGTCGGGCGTAACCAGATCATCGAGTTCCAACTCATAAGCGACCGATGCCGCACGAGCAGAGGACAGATCCCAGTTTGAACGAAAACGCTCAGTATTAATCGGAATATCGTCGGTATGGCCTTCAATCGTAATCTTACCCGGCGTTGCAGCCAGTGCCTTACGAATCTTATCCATTATCAGTTCGAACTGCTCTGATAACACAGCGCTACCCGGAGAGAAAGAGCCTTTCTCTTCTACACGAATAATGATGTTACGGCGCCGACTTTCAACCTGAATCTTACCTTCTTCAATCTCTTCTTTCAGAATACGAGCAATCGCCTCTGCATCTGCTTCTGTCTGCTGCTCCTTCTCAGTCACTGTATTTACACTTTCCGTGCGTAAATTGGGTTCCTGCTCCGTAGATTTTTGCTGAATCATCTCCAAAGGGTTTGGCTCAGGTTTACCCGGTGTGTAGTTTTGCATAATGATACTGGTACCCATGGGCACAGCTTCTACACGCACCTGCTTCTGAACACCATAAGCATTTCTCATTTCACCTGCCAGACGCTTAAATTTAATGATGTCCATCTCAGAAAAAGACAACAGAAGCACGAAGAAACACATCAGCAGCGACATCAAGTCAGCAAAGGTCATTACCCAGGCAGGTATCCCTGCGGGGCATTCGCACTCTTCTGCTTCATCGGACATAAACTGCTCCTATAACAAATCACTCAACAGGGGGGATCAACTTGAAGGACTTACCGATCTATACAACCCTGTACCTAAATGACAGAGCCAGAGCGATACTCTGGCCCATCCATAAATAGTCTTATCAACGTCACCCGGCCGCTGGCTGATCAAAACTTGCATCATCCCGGGTGCCGGCAGGCAAGTAGGTACGCAACATATCTTCAATTACACGAGGATTCTGGCCCGCCTGAATCGCCAGCAGAGCATCAATAATAATCGATTGAATACGGGCTTCTTCTGTCATACGCAGGTCAAGCTTATCGGCGATAGGCAGACAGATCATAGTTGCCAACATCGCACCATATAGCGTTGTCAAAAGCGCTACCGCCATCGCAGGACCAATCGATTTAGGATCATCCATATTGGACAGCATCTGTACCAGACCGATCAACGTTCCTATCATACCCATCGCAGGACCTACATCACCCAGAGCGCTGAACACTTTAGCCCCCCATTTGTGACGCTCCAGAGTCATCGCACGGTCTTTACTGAGCATGGTACGCACCACTTCACGGTCCTGACCATCTACCAGCAGCTGCATACCATTTTTCAAGAATTTATTATCAACCTCTTTCTCTTCCAACGCCAGCAAACCACCTTTACGGGCGACCTGAGCCACATCAACCAGAACACCGATGATTTCTTCTGGTGATTCCAGCTTAAAAGCAAAGGCTTTGGCCGCTACTTTAATAGCACCTAAAAACTGTCCCAGGCTGAACTTTGACAGCACAACAAACATGGAGCCACCGATTACAATCAGCAGAGAAGGCGGGTTAATGAAGATCAGCGGGTCACCACCAAGCACCATAGCCATAGCTACAATACCGATCGCTCCGATAATACCAAGCAGGGTTGCGATATCCACTCTAGAACTCCTTGGTTCCTTAAATCCACGACGCACTATTTTACATAAGCAGTGACAACTGTTTCACCACTTATGTAACATTATGCGATATTTTTATTTCAACACGTATAATAGCGACTTTTCCGCATGGGTTGAATGGGTTTCATACGCTACTTTAGCGCTTGTTTACATCATAGAACAGAGTTAGAGATTAAGATTGACAAAAAAACCCTCTGTTAAGCAGATGATTTACAAAGAGTTCACTTTTTACGCTCGCTTTATCTGTTTTAACTATTGAACCTCTACCCTTTCTCCGGTAACGTCTCCCGGTTTATTTTCGGAGATATCTATGGCCACTACCAAAGCAAAAGATTTTGCCGGTAAAATGACCGAACTGGAAAGCCTGGTAACCCAGCTTGAAAGTGGTGATCTCTCTCTGGAAGAGTCACTGAAGGCCTTTGAGAATGGCATACGCCTGATCAGAGACTGCCAGAACCGACTGCAGTCCGCCGAGCAGAAAGTCAGCCAGCTACTGGAAGATAACGGCGCATTGAAACAACAGCCTGTGGCCGGAAACACCCATACGGAATAAAAATACAGACCGTGGCAATCAAACAGAAACTTCAGCCGCTTATTGAGCGCTCGGATCAGCAACTGAATCTTTTGTTGTCTGATACACACTCCTCGTCAGAACAACTGTTAACAGCCATGCGTTACAGCATATTTAATGGCGGCAAGCGTATTCGTCCCGTACTGGTATATGCCGCAGGCCAGGCACTAAACTGTCCTGCGCAATACTGTGATGCACCCGCTGCAGCTGTGGAAATGATTCATGCTTATTCTCTGATCCATGATGATCTGCCGGCTATGGATGACGACAATTTGCGCAGAGGTAAGCCGACCTGTCATATCCAATATGATGAAGCCACTGCGATTCTGGCCGGAGATGCCCTTCAGACCTCTGCCTTTGCGGCACTGACGGATGCCAAGAATCAGCCAGGCCAGCTACAGTTACTGCAGGAGCTGGTACAAGCCAGCGGTAGCCTGGGTATGGTGGCGGGCCAGATGATTGACCTGGCATCGGTAGGCAAGAGCCTGTCTCTGGCAGAGCTGGAGAATATGCATCGTCATAAAACCGGTGCTCTGATACGCGCCAGTGTCCGTATGGGAGCTATAGCTGGTGGTGCTGATTCACAACAATTGAATGCATTAACTCAGTATGCGGAAGCACTGGGACTGGCCTTCCAGGTTCAGGATGACATTCTGGATGTGGAAAGTGACACCGAGACTCTCGGCAAACAACAGGGCGCAGATATCGCGCTGAATAAACCGACCTATGTTTCTCTTCTGGGATTAGAGCAGGCAAAAGAAAAAGCCCGCTTACTGGTAGAAAATGCCGAACAATCCCTGAATGACTTTGGCCCTGAAGCTGATCTGTTAAGAGAGCTGGCCCGCTATGTGATTGAACGTGATCACTAGTGCCCGGATACGATAATCGCCTATGTCTGAATATACGCTGTACCAAGAAATACCTGTCTCACGCCCTGAAACACCACTGCTGGATCAGGTTCAGCTACCGGCGGACATGCGCCAGCTGGAGGAGGAGCAGCTGCCTCAGCTGGCCAATGAACTGCGTGAATATCTGCTTTACAGCGTGGGCCAAACCGGTGGGCACTTTGGTGCCGGACTGGGCGTCGTTGAACTGACTGTCGCCCTGCATTATGTGTTTAACACCCCGGATGATCGCCTGGTATGGGACGTAGGCCACCAAGCCTACCCCCATAAGATCCTCACGGGTCGTCGTGAGCAAATGACCACCATCCGCCAATATGACGGTATTGCCGCTTTCCCTAAACGCGGCGAATCCGAGTTTGACACCTTTGGTGTAGGCCACTCCAGCACCTCAATCAGTGCGGCTCTGGGGATGGCTGTTGCTGCCCGCGAGCAAAACCTGAAACGCCATGTTGCCGCCATTATCGGTGATGGTGCAATGACAGCAGGCATGGCTTTTGAAGCGCTATCTCACGCCGCTCATGTGGATGCCAACATGCTGGTCATTCTGAACGACAACGAGATGTCGATTTCAGAGAACGTCGGCGGTTTTGCCACCTATCTGGCTAAGATACTGTCCAGCCAAGCCTATACCCGGATGCGTGAAGGCAGCAAAAAAGTGCTGTCCAAACTGCCTAAAGCCTGGGAACTGGCCCGTAAAACCGAAGAACACTTTAAAGGTATGGTGTCCCCCAGCACTCTGTTTGAGGAGATGGGCTTCCACTATATTGGCCCTATCGATGGTCACGATATCCACTCTCTGGTCACTACACTGAATAATATTAAGGATCTGAGCGGTCCTCAGTTCCTGCATGTGATCACCAAAAAGGGCAAACGCTTTGCGCCAGCAGAAGCCGACCCCATTGGTTATCACGCCATTACCAAACTGGAGAAAGAGTCCAAGCCCGGGAAGATATCTCAAGAGAGCAAAGACAACGCTCAGGATGCAAAACCGGCTCCAACTCCAGCGAAGAAAAAGAGCAGACCTAAGTATTCCAACGTCTTTGGTCAATGGCTATGCGATATGGCCGCGCAGGATGAACGCCTGATCGGCATCACCCCTGCCATGCGCGAAGGTTCAGATCTGATTCAATTCTCCAAAGACTACCCGGAACGTTACTTTGATGTCGCCATTGCGGAACAGCACGCGGTAACTCTGGCAGCAGGTATGGCCTGTGATGGCATGAAACCCGTCGTGGCGATCTACTCAACCTTCCTGCAACGGGGTTACGATCAGCTGATTCACGATGTGGCAGTACAAAATCTGGATGTGTTGTTTGCCATCGACCGTGCAGGGCTGGTGGGTGAAGATGGCCCAACTCACCATGGTACGCTGGACCTCAGTTATCTGCGTTGCGTGCCGGATATGGTGATTATGGCCCCATCCGATGAGAATGAAACCCGTCAGATGCTTTACACCGGTTATCAGTATTCTGGCCCTGCCGCAGTACGCTATCCCCGTGGCACAGGCCCCGGTGTTGAGATACAGCAACAGATGGCCGAACTACCCATTGGTAAAGCCGAGCTAAAGCAAACCGGTCAAAAAGTGATGATTATGGCCTTCGGTTCCATGGTGGCACCTGCACAGGAAGTTGCTGAAAAGCTCGGTTACGGCCTGTTGAATATGCGCTTTGTTAAACCACTGGATCAACAAGCTATTATTGAAGCGGCCAAAGAGTACGATCTGCTGGTTACCATAGAAGAGAATGCCATCGCCGGTGGTGCCGGTAGCGGTATTAACGAACTCTTGATGCAAAATGCACTGATCAAACCCGTACTGAATCTGGGACTGCCGGATCGCTGGGTCGATCAGGGCAGTCATCAGCAACTGCTGGCCGAATGCGGGCTGGATGCCGAAGGTATCGAGCAAAGCATTCAGGATTATCTGGCCAAGTTGGGACAGTAACAGAAACACAAAGGATTAATTCAGGAGATGGACCTCCGAATAAGCAGCTTTATCAGCTCAATGTGATAATTGCCAAGCGGATATACCATCTCCTTTCATTGGGAATCGGGTGTAGCACCATCAGTGACTCACACCATCCCGACACTGTAAAAGGAGATACACTGTTGAAAACTTATCTTAAACACCTATCAGCGGCTGTAGCCGTCACTTCTGCACTGTTATCCGGTCAGGCTTTTGCCGAACAACAGGATGTCAGTAAAATCCAGGCACCGGCCGATCTGAAGAATATCCACGTAGTAAAGCTGTCTACTGATGCTCATTCGACAGATTTTGTGATTTTCGTGAAGAAGAAAGTTCCACTGCACAAACATAACTACCACACGGAAACACTATACGTACTGGAGGGACAGGGAGATTTCCGCATAGGCGATAAAACCATGGTGATTTCGAAGGGTGATTACATCAGAATCCCGGAGGGTACCCCTCATGCGGTTACCGTAACGTCGGATAAGCCATTGAAGGTACTGTCCGTGCAAGCCCCTGAGTTTCTGGGCAAAGATCGTGTAATGCTTAACTGAAGCAGTATTGAGTAGATCAATGCGCAGGCACTTTTTAAAACTTAAGCCAGAAAAAGTCTTAAATAGCGCCTGCGCATAGAGAAACGTCGAATAGATTAACGCAAGAGAACAGTGCTTCTATTCAGGCTTAGTGCGATTGATATCCACATCCGCCGCCTGAGTAAAACCATCCAGATCCATCATATGACCCAGTTTACCGGCTTTTGTCGCCAGGTAATCTTCATTGTGCGGGTTCATGCCGGTTTGGATCGCCACGCGTTCGGCCACTTCAACACCATAGTTGCTCAGGGCTTTGACCTTACGCGGGTTATTGGTCATCAGACGCACCGACGTCACACCGACATGATTCAGCATCGGCTGACACATGGTGTACTCACGCATATCAGCACCAAAGCCCAATTGCTCATTGGCCTCTACCGTGTCTGCCCCAGCATCCTGCAGGTGATACGCACGAATTTTATTTAACAGACCAATGCCACGGCCTTCCTGACGCAGGTATAACAAGACGCCACGACCTTCTTCGGCAATACGCTTCAGCGCTTCCTGCAGCTGGTAACCACAGTCACAACGCATACTGAACAGAGCATCGCCAGTCAGACATTCGGAATGTACTCGGGCAAGCACAGGTTCACCGCTGGCCACATCCCCCATGGTCAGCGCCACATGGTCTTTTCCTGTCTCAGGATCTTCAAAACCATACATGGTAAAAACACCCCATGGCGTGGGCAAACGGGATGATGCAACAAACTTTACGGACACGATTCACCTCTGCCGGAAATCAAGAGGGCAACTATTCTAACAGCGAAGACCATAATGTCATCATTTAAGACGCTGCTAAATAGTTATTTACATAGAAAAAAACTATTCACTAAGACGATATAATGTGACTTTTATTTTATCGGCAGCGGCACTCTCCGGTACAATACAGGCAATTTGTTGGCTGTTACGAGGTCTAACGCCTGCTGAACACGCTGGTAGACAGACCAGCCTCACGATAACAGCCCAAGCCCTTAATTTGACTGACCCGGTTTAGAGATCATGACAGAACTGAAAAATGACCGCTTTCTGCGCGCCCTGATGCGCCAGCCTGTAGATGTAACCCCAGTATGGATGATGCGCCAGGCGGGCCGCTATCTGCCAGAATACAAAGCCACACGCGCCGAAGCGGGCAGCTTTATGGATCTGTGCATGAATGCGGATCTGGCCTGTGAAGTAACAATCCAGCCACTGGAGCGTTTTGATCTGGATGCGGCGATTCTGTTCTCCGATATCCTGACCATTCCGGATGCCATGGATCTGGGCCTGTACTTCGAAACCGGCGAAGGCCCTAAATTCAAAAAAGTGGTACGCACCCAGGCCGACGTTGACGCTCTGCCGATCCCTGATCCAGATAAAGACCTGGGTTACGTGATGAATGCGGTAAAAACCATTCGCAAGGAACTGAATGGGCGCGTGCCTCTGATCGGTTTCTCCGGCAGCCCGTGGACCCTGGCGACTTATATGGTCGAAGGCGGTTCCAGCAAAGAGTTCCGTCATATCAAAGGCATGCTGTACAGCCAGCCGGATATGCTGCACCAACTACTGGAAAAACTGGCCGAGTCTGTCACCAGCTACCTGAATGCACAGATCAAGAGCGGTGCTCAGGCGGTACAGATCTTTGATACCTGGGGTGGCGCACTGAGCACTCCGGCCTATATGGAGTTCTCTCTGAAGTATATGGAGCAGATCGTACACGGCCTGATCCGCGAACATGAAGGCCGTAAAGTACCTGTGATTCTATTCACCAAAAACGGCGGTCAGTGGATTGAGCATATCGCTGCAGCCGGTGCCGATGCGGTGGGTCTGGACTGGACCACTGAACTGGGCAGCGTACGCGCCCGTACTAAGGGCCGTGTGGCTCTGCAGGGCAATATGGACCCGAATGTACTGTTTGGATCTCCTGCGGGTATTAAAGCCGAAGTGGGCCGTATTCTGGACAGCTACGGTTATGGCAGTGGCCATGTATTTAACCTGGGTCACGGCATCAACCAGTTTGCTAACCCAGAGCATGCCAAGGTATTTGTTGATGCGGTACACGAGCTCAGTGCCCGCTATCACAAGTAGTACCAGGTACAAGCAATACCTGACACAAGCAAACACCTTTACAAATCATATCCTTTGATTTGTCTAAAGACGACGCTGCTATTTAACGCTATGCTGTAAGCAACAAACCAAGTGTTAAGCGCGTCGTCTTTCGCTCCCTCTTCTCAGTGAAAGTACACTACTAGCAGATCATCAGCCATGTTGGCAGGGAGGTTGTTATGAGTGATATCCAGCCGGACACCAAAGAAAACCTGACAGACACCCGAGTAATCGATACAGAATCATTTTCTATCGCTCAACAGCTGGAAACACGGGAACGATTAGTACGCCTTGAAGAAGAAAACCGACATTTAAAAGAACTGGTAACCGAACTGGGCGATAAGCAGAAACGCTTACGCCAAAGCCTTGACGATGTCCGCTCTGAGCAAACCACTCAGCTGAATGAACGCGCATGGAAATTGAGCCAGCGCACCGACACCCTCACCCGTCGTCTGGATCGCCTGTTTGGCTTCTGGATGATATCCACCATGTTACTGATGCTGTTTATCGGTGTAATTATGTTTAAGGCGACAGCCTAAGGCTGGAGGCTGGAGGCTGGAGGCTGGAGGCTGGAGGCTGGAGGCTGGAGGCTGGAGGCTGGAGGCTGGAGGCTGGAGGCTGGAGGCTGGTAAAAATTTGAACCAACCACTCCCACTGATCCAGCGGAATCATGGGAGCAGTTAGCACAATATTGCAACCATCAAAGCCCTAAATCTTGACATCCTCCCCGCACTAAAAGTACGGGGTTTTCCGCGAAAGATGATAAAACGTACACAGAGCAGGCTCACCTAGGCTTTGTCTTTAGGCATCCGTCCCATTAGGTAGAATTCCTCATTGGGCGGTGTATTCGTCAAACTAACCAAACGATTCGACAAACCAAAGAAAGCCGTAATCGAGCCAATATCCCAGATATCTTCCTGAGTAAAACCGACCGCTTTTAGCTTCTCTTCCCATTCACTGTTCAGTTCGCCTACATCCTGTGAGATATACATGGCAAAATCCAGCATTACGCGTTCACGCTCACTGATATCGGCTGTTTTATGATTGATAGCCACCTGATCAGCAATAGTTGGCTTTTTACTGTAGATACGCAGAATCGCACCATGAGCCACGACACAGTACAAACACTGATTCCGGGCACTGGTAGCCACCACAATCATCTCTTTCTCAGAGGGTGTTAATGTATCGGATTCACGTTCCATCAAAGCATCGTGGTAATCAAAGAAGGCGCGGGCCTCCAGAGGCCGGTGAGCCAGCATCAGGAATACATTGGGAATAAAACCGGCTTTCTCCTGTACCGTCAGGATACGCCCCTTCAAATCATCTGGCAGGTTTTCAATGGTCTCAGGCACAGGGAAACGACTGATTAACTGACTCATAACATACTCCTACAAAACCGCAATTATTCTATTTGTATGACAAATAGAATAATTAGCAGACGCTGAATAAACAAGGGCATAAGATGACTTATAAGTCAGCGCCGCCTTTCGATTAATGTTTTCAGACAAATAAAAACGGGGACTTAAGTAAGTCCCCGTTTTATCAATCCAGTTTGACCCTGCTATTTCGCGGCATCTAATGCCTGATCAAGGTCTGCCAGCAGATCATCAATATGCTCAATACCGATCGACAGGCGAACCATATCGGCACTCACTCCCGCAGCCAGTAGCTCTTCATCATTTAACTGACGGTGAGTGGTCGCAGCAGGAATCGCAGAACAGCTCTTGGCATCGCCAATATTAACCAGACGCAGCACCAGTTGAAGGGCATCATAGAACTTAGCCCCCGCTTCACGGCCACCTTTGATGCCAAAGCTCAGAATACCTGAGGCCTTACCGCCCATATACTCTTTTGCCAGTGCATTATCTTTATGGCTTGCAAGGCCTGCGTATTTCACCCAGCTCACTTGCTCGTGACCTTCCAGAAATTCCGCCACCTTCTGGGTGTTTTCGCAGATGCGCTCGATACGCAGCGCCAGTGTTTCCAGACCTTGCAGCAGGTTCCAGGCACTTTGAGCCGACAGAGCCGCCCCCATATTACGCAGCGGCACTACTCGGGCACGAACGATAAAGGCGGCCTCACCTACATCCTGTGCGTAGTTTACGCCGTGATAAGATACATCCGGCTCGTTCAACAGCGGGAAACGCTCAGCGTTGTCCGCCCAAGGGAACTTACCGGAATCCACAATCACACCGCCAATTGTTGTACCGTGACCACCGATATACTTCGTCGCAGAGTGAATGACAATATCCGCACCCAGCTCAAAAGGCTTACACAGGAAAGGCGTCGCCACAGTGTTATCTACCACAACCGGCACACCGTGTTTGTGAGCAATTTCAGCCAGCTTAGCGATATCCACCACACTGCCGGATGGGTTACCGATGGATTCACAGAATACCGCCTTGGTATTGGCATCGATCAGACTTTCGATCTTGTCGAAATCGTCTTTATCGGCAAAGCGTACCTCGATACCCTGACGTGGCAGCGTGTGCGCGAACAGGTTGTAGGTCCCGCCATACAACTCACTGATGGAAACAATATTGTCACCCGTAGAAGCCAGTGTCTGGATGGTATAAGTGATCGCCGCCATGCCTGAACTGACCGCCAGGGCTGCAATACCACCTTCCAGTGCCGCAACGCGCTGCTCCAGCACATCACAGGTTGGGTTCATAATACGGGAGTAGATGTTGCCCTGAACCTTCAGGTCAAACAGGTCCGCCGCATGCTGGGCATCATCAAAGGAAAAGGAGGTGGTCTGGTGGATAGGCACCGCCACTGAATTCTGGTTGTCCGCGGTATAACCATGGTGTAGGGCAATCGTTTCCGGTTTCATGCAACCCTCTCTAAACAGTCCAATCTTTTTTTAATTATCCTCGTATGGGAGCTGGCCCATACGACTCCGTTAGCCGTGGTCCAGCATGATACAGAACGCCCCACGCTGCAATAGTGAATTTACCTCAACGTCAACCTTGCCAGAGATGTATATTTATCCATATCCTTAAGCTTTCGTTTTTCTACTGGAAGCAAACCATGGCCAAAGCCAAAACCGCCTTTGTCTGTATCGATTGTGGTGCCGACTATAAAAAGTGGCAGGGACAATGCAGTCACTGCGGAGCCTGGAATACCGTACAAGAGGTGCGCCTGGGTTCGGCCAGCAGTCGTAGCAGCAGCTCATCAGCAACAGGACGGGCAGGTTATGCCGGAGCCGCCGATGGTCAGATTCAGGATCTATCCGAGATTAATCTGCAGGAACTGCCCCGCTTTACCAGTACCATCGGAGAGTTTGATCGAGTGCTGGGCGGTGGCATGGTACCGGGTTCCGCTATTTTGATCGGTGGTCACCCAGGGGCCGGTAAATCTACCCTGCTATTACAGGTGCTGTGTCAGCTGGCGCAACAGATGACTGCGCTCTATATCACCGGTGAGGAATCCCTACAGCAGGTAGCGATGCGAGCCCAGCGCCTGGGCCTGCCCCCTCAGGGCCTGAAGATGCTACCGGAAACCAATGTGGAATCCATTATCGCCACCGCAGAGCAGATAAAACCCAAGGTGATGGTGGTGGATTCCATTCAGGTGATGCAGCTGGATGATATTCAATCCGCACCGGGTAGTGTCAGCCAGGTTCGGGAATGTGCCGCAGCCCTGACCCGCTTTGCCAAACAAACCGGCACTGTACTGCTGCTGGTAGGTCATGTGACCAAAGATGGCTCTCTGGCCGGTCCTAAGGTGCTGGAGCATATGATTGATGCCTCCCTGCTTCTGGAAGGCTCAGAAGACAGTCGCTTCCGTACCCTGCGCGGTCAGAAAAATCGTTTTGGTGCGGTCAATGAGCTAGGCGTGTTTGCCATGCTGGAAACCGGCCTGCGCGAAGTGAAAAACCCCAGCTCTATCTTCCTGAGTCGTGAAGAGGAGGAAGCGCCAGGCAGCGTGGTGATGGTGGTGTGGGAAGGCACCCGTCCACTACTGGTCGAGATTCAGGCCTTGGTGGATGAATCTCATCTAGCCAATCCCCGTCGTATCAGTGTCGGTCTGGATAATAACCGTCTGGCCATGCTGTTGGCGGTATTGAATAAACACGGTGGCCTGTTTACCGGTGATCAGGATGTGTTTGTGAACGTCGTCGGTGGTGTCAAAGTGCTGGAAACCAGTGCGGATTTGGCGCTGTTACTGGCCGTTGTCTCCAGTTTACGTAATCAGCCCCTGCCTCATAATCTGGTGATCTTTGGCGAGGTGGGGTTATCCGGTGAGATTCGCCCTGTGCCCAGCGGCCAGGAACGGATTCGGGAAGCGGCCAAGCACGGTTTCCAGCGCGCGATTGTGCCGAAAGCCAATATGCCAAAAGCTCAGATACCGGGCATGGAAGTGGTCGGCGTGACCAAACTGAGTGAAGCGCTGGATGCACTATAAAGGTGGCTGCTCCCCGCCCTATCAATACGGTTTTCCTGCCCTAAACCCAAAAAGGCTTTCGTAAAGAAAGCCTTTTTTCATCAATTCTGGGATTTGCTCGTTAAGACTAAGCCTCACAACACGACTCTGGCTTACAACGCCACCTCAACACCTGCTGTCAGGTAATAGACATCATCCTTCAGCTGGGTGTATTCCGTTTTTAACACCATACCCTTACTGACTTTCAGCGTCACACCACCACCGATGGATTGGCTTTGATCGCTGTAACGCTCACGCTGCTCATGGGAGAGATCCGCATTAAAGTCGTAATCAATATCCACATAGCCAAACTTCAGATTAATATCGATTAAGCTACCTGCAGGCTGAGTCAACACAATATAAGCAGCGGTCGATTTAAACTCTGCATCAGAGGGGGTTTCACCTCCTGAACCATCGCTCACCCGGGTTTTAAAACGTTCTGCATCCGAGTATTCCAACTGCAGCGACACGCGGGAATTCAACTTACGCCCCAGCGTCACAATGCGTGGATCAGCCTTATTGGTCTCAAGGCCTTCAGCCATCATGGCACCACCAAACACTCCCATATAACCCTCGCCAGAGACTGCAAAAGCATTAATAGACAACGGTAATAATAAAGACAGTAAGGCAGCCGCACGCTTCATAGTCTTAGCCCATAAGTGAGTTTTTTGTGAAGTAGTTCACATATACTGGCACACATTGACAGATATTTCTGCCACTATTGATTAATTTTTTACACATCCCCAGAAAATGCTGATTTGTCGCAAAACTTTGGCAGATGTTAAATAGTCAACCGTACCGTCTTCCAGCCATTTTCAGGCAGCCCACAAATAATCTGCCTGTCAGAGATCGCCTATGAATCACTATCAAAAACTTACCGAACGCTTTCAACAACTGCATCACTACAGCCATCTATTAAGTATTGCCGGTTGGGACCAAGCTGCAATGATGCCACCCAAGAGTAATGAAGCCCGAGCCAATGCCATGGCAGAACTGGGTGGCTTATGCCACCGTTTAGCCACTGCCGATGAGGTCAGCGACTGGTTAGCCGCGGCTGAACAGGAGGCGCTGGATTCTGATCAGCAAGCCAGTCTGCGTGAGATTAAGCGTCAAATCGAAAATGCCCATGCCCTACCGGAAGATCTGGTACTGGCCAAATCAAAGGCTGGCGCTAAGTGTGAGCACGCCTGGCGTACTCAGCGTAAAGAAAATGACTGGGCTGGCTTTGCGGAAAATCTAAAAGAAGTGGTCAAACTCAGCCGGGAAGAAGCGCAACTGCGCTCCGAGAAAACGGGCCTATCACCCTATGATGCCCTGATGGACCTGTATGAGCCGGGTATGCGCTCTGCTGAAGTCGATCGTCTGTTTGGTGATCTGCGTACCTGGCTGCCGGACCTTATCCAGAATGTGCAGGAGCAACAGAAATCCCGTGATCTGCCAAAACCTCAAGGACCATTTAGCATCGAGCAGCAAAAACAGCTAGGCCAGTATGCTATGGAACTGCTGGGCTTTGATTTTGACGCCGGTCGTTTGGATGTCAGCAGCCACCCCTTCTGTGGTGGTGTTCCTGAAGATGTGCGCCTGACCACCCGTTATAACACCGACTCTTTTGCTGAAAGCATGATGGGCGTAATCCATGAAACCGGTCATGCCCGTTACGAACAGAACCTGCCCCGCAACTGGCTGGGACAACCGGTGGGTGAAGCCCGCTCCATGGGTATTCACGAAAGCCAAAGCCTGTTTTTTGAGATGCAGGTGGGCCGCAGTCGTAGCTTCCTGAAACACCTGTCACCTAAGATCAGCGAGACCTTTGGTGCACAAGACGCTTTTAGCCCAGAAAATCTGTACCAACTGTACACCCAGGTTGAACCTGGCTTTATTCGGGTTGATGCCGATGAAGTCACTTACCCCGCCCATGTGATGCTGCGTTATGAGATAGAAAAGGCGCTGGTAGAGGGTGAGATCGAAGTGGATGATATCCCGGATCTATGGCAGCAGAAGATGCAGTCTTATCTGGGCATCGACACGGCGGGCAACTTTAAAGACGGTTGTATGCAGGATATTCACTGGACCGATGGCAGCTTTGGTTACTTCCCAAGCTATACTCTAGGGGCTATGTATGCCGCGCAGTGGTTCCACTGCATTCAGCAGCAGATCAGTGATGTCGAAACTCAGATTGAAGCAGGTGACTTGAGTCAGATCAGCCAATGGCTGAATGATAATATCTGGCAGAAAGCCAGCTTCCTGACCACGCCTGAACTGGTTCAAGCCGCTAGTGGTGAGGCGCTGAATCCACAGTATTTCCGCGAACACTTAGAAAACCGTTATCTGCATCAGGTTCGGTAATTAAGGCAGCACCGGGGTGAGGAATAAGATCCCCACCCCGGCATAAGACATTGGTTATGTATTGGCAATAATAGCGGCCTGATATTTCACCCTATTGTCAGACAATAAAGGCCTCCCCTGGTAATCAGGAGTTATCGGCCTGCTGGTCAAATGCCGCTTCAGCATCCTGCCAGGCGTCAGCAATAGACTGATAAGCTTCATTAAAGCCATCTTTCATCTCTGACCAGGCATCATGACTGCCTTCCTTCATGCCACCATACCATTCCGCCAGTCTGATTCGATCTTTACGAAGCTCTCTCAGCGCCTGTCGACTCTCTGAGCGGACATCTTCGCCAAGTTGATCCCATTGCTGATCCATCCGGTTTTCAAGCTGATCAATTCTGGAATCAATATTTTGTATCGCCTGTTCAGCTGTCTTCAAAGCTTCTTGCTTCTGCTCGTTTGTATAAGCCTGTAACGTTGTAATGACATCTTTAGTTTCCTGTTTTATATCTTTAACCGAGACATCGTCCTGTGCAGCCAGAACCGTTGATGAGACAGAAAAAAGTACAATAAAAGCAGATAAAAAATTACGATTAAAAAACATAACAACACCTGATAACTTATATTAAAACATTGACAATTAACACCAAACAACAAAACTTAATAACTTATTAGTTAAGTTTTATCTTTTTATTGCCAGAAACAAAGCCTGTCAGATACGTCAGTCAAATCGCTCAGATGCAGATTTAATTGCGATAGAAAGGGACTCTCGGGCCAGCTCAACACCTGACTTCATATCATGCCAGGCATCACCACTGGATTGCTTAAGCTGATCAATTTCACTGGAAAGCTTATCACGCTTAGCTTTCAGCTCATCAACCTGTTCGTAAAGTTCTTTATTTACAGAGCTATTGGCAGCATCTGCTTTAGCCTTAAGTTGCTCAATATCAGTTTTCCACTCATGCAGCTGAGCTTCAATTTTCTTCTGATAATCCTCTTTAGTACTCATATTTCAATTAACCCCTTTACCATCATCTTTTTGCAAAGCACGTCAGGTACGTTAACTGAGAATTCACCTTATCGAATAAAAACGATAAGAAGCTTGTTAAAAAGCATAATAAAACAGGAACTAGATGTCAAATAATCAGAAAAACAGAAAACAAAAAGATTACAAAAGACAATAAAGCATATTAAAAATATGCATACAATCCAATTAAAAACATATCACTCGGATAAACTTTCAGGATTGAATACAATATAGAGAACCCGAAACACCTGGTCGTGGCGGGCTGAATAGCCCGGCATACCACAGATAGCATACGAGCAAAGATATGATAAACGCACACCTGTCCGAACTGGCACCTCAGCCATTATGGTCTTTCTTTAAACTGCTGGCGAACACGCCCCGTCCTTCTGAGCATGAAACCGCTATTGTCAAAAAACTGGAACACTGGGCCGACAGCAAAGGCTTTGCTCACGAACGCGATGCTGCGGGCAATTTGCTGATTAAAAAGCCCGCCACAGCCGGATGTGAGCAGCGCAAAACCATTGTGATTCAGGGCCATGTGGATATGGTGGCCCAGGCCAATCAGGATTCTGAGCACGATTTTCTGACCGACCCTATTGCCACTCAGATTCAGGACGGTTGGTTAACGGCAACAGGCACTACCCTGGGCGCGGATAATGGACTGGGTGTGGCTGCAGGTCTGGCAATTCTGGATGCAGATGATATCCCACACGGTCCTATTGAGCTGCTGCTGACCATTGAAGAAGAAAGCAGCATGCGTGGCGCATTGGAACTGCAGGAAAATTGGCTGACAGGAAAATGGCTGCTAAATCTGGATTCCGAGGATCGTGGTGATGTGTATGTGGGTTGTGCCGGTGGTGTCGATGTCAACGTTAACCATCACTTTGACCTGCACAGTAACGCAGATGGTGCTTTAAAAATCCTGTTTACCGGTCTGCGTGGTGGTCACTCCGGCCTGGATATCGATAAAGGCCGGGGCAATGCCAATCGGCTGTTAGTACGTGCGCTTAATACCCTACAGACTGAATTTGCTTTCCGTTTGGCGAGCTTTAATGGCGGTACGCTGCGTAATGCGATTCCTCGCGAAGCCGAAGCGGTCATTACTTTGGCTGCGGATCTACACGTAGCCTTTAGCGATGCACTAAAGCAGCAAGTGGCCGTATTTAATAAAGAGTTGGCTGAAACGGATCATGAGTTGATCGTGCAGGTGACTGAATCTCAAGCTGATCAGTCGTTATCTATTAGTGATACCCAACAGCTAATCAACGTACTGAATGCGGCTCCTTGTGGTGTTGAGCAGATGAGCAACAGCGGTTTTGCTGGTGTGGTGGAAACTTCTAATAACCTGGGCATTGTCACCCTGATACATGATGGTAATCAGGCGGAGTTTGAAGCCTGTCTTCTGGTTCGATCTCTCAAAGACAGTGCGACTCAAGCCCTGGCAGAACGTATTCGTAGTGGCTTCCAGCTGATTGGTGCAAACGTTGAGTTTGATGGCGCTTACCCAGGCTGGACACCCAATGCCAAATCAGATCTGCTGCAACACTTCCAGGATTGTCATAAAGAGCTGATGGGTCAGGAAGCCCATGTGAAGGTGATTCATGCAGGGCTGGAGTGCGGCATTATTGGCGCAAAATATCCTGAACTGGATATGATCTCCTTTGGTCCGCTGATCCGTGGCGCACACTCGCCGGAAGAGAAGGTGGAGCTGAGATCTGTGGAAGAGTTCTGGCAATTACTAACCCTGCTGGTGCAGCGTTTGCCGTAGCAGGCTGAGGATTTGGAGCTAAAGGTATTTGATCCTGAAATACCTTTGGCTCTTATCCATACCGCTTTTGCTGCACAGAAAACCCCATATACTTCCGCTAAAAATCAACAAGCAGGTTGATACTGCTCGACGGCCAGATCACCACCTTATGAATCAAACCACTATTTGACAGTTGCTCATCACTGGATCACACTTCTTAGACAACCCAAATTGATACAAAATATTGTATTAAATTTAGCACGAAAGAGGCTTTCACATGGCGACTCATGTCATCTTGGCAGAAAAAACTGTCTCAATCTCTGAAGCCAGAAAAAGTCTGAATGACTATTTTCTGGATGAGCCGGTAGCGGTTCTTTCAAACAATAAGACAGCAGGCTATATGTTAAGTCCAGAGCTTTATGAGCGCATGGTACAGCTCATCGAAACAGCAATGCCTGAGGTGAAGTCCACGTTCCGTCCCAATGCTGACAGAATGGAAACAATCACCCGGCTATGCGAAGAGAAGCTTCTTAATGCAAAACCAGAGGATCTGGATGATTTCTCAGAGTGATAAGGATATTTAAAAGTAAGCTTATTCGGGAAACGATAGACGAATCCGAACTTACTCAACTTGAAACGGACTTCAGGCGTTATAAACAGGAAGGCGTTCTACCTGACCTGTTCGGTCGGGATGTGCCTTATGATCACCCCAATACACTGCCTGTTCTCAAGCAAGAAGAAGTGAAGCACCTCCACTTACTTGAGCAACCCATTCGCAAGCTCCAGTTTTATCGTACCAGTGATAGCCATCTGGTTTACTACGGGGGTTTTAACAATCCGGATATCTATCTTTTCATGGCTCTGTTGAGGCCTGACGCTCATCAACAAGCACGCCAGAATGAAGCGATGTATCAGTTAGGGGTTATGGCTCAGAACTTCAGAAAACGTTATTAAAACCAAGGAGTAGGTGTAAATGGACTTGAAATCATTCCCTATTGAAGACCAAAGAAAATTTATCCATGAAGCGGCCCATGCTGTTATGGCCTTACACCAGAAAATTGAGATTGAGGCTGTATGGGTTGATTTAGCTGCAGAACCTGAGCACCGAAGAAATAAGAAACTGAAAATTATCTCCGATAATGAGCAAGTAAACGATCCATATGCTTGCAAGAGAAAAGACTTAGGAGATCCTGATAAAAACACAGAAGAGGGGTTTGAGCTCCACTGGAAAATGGCAATTTATACCCGAGCAGGATACATAGCAGAAAGTTTTTATCTTGATGGAGTAGAACTTTTCCCTGAGGGAAAAGGTGACTTCGATAGTTTTTGTTATCACATATGGGCTTGTACAAAAGGGCCACTTTCAAGTAGAAAAAGTAAATTCTCTGCACTAAAAGAAAGCACAGATAGAAGAGTCGCAGCGAGCGTTCTAGGGAAAGAGGCCTCGAAGAGCTGTTCAGAGATAGTTAACTTAGAATGGTTCAGAGAATCTGTTTTCACTCTGGCAGAAGAATTAACTACCAGAGTGAGAATGACAGGAGAAGAAGTTAAAGCACTTCTTGCTGATTAACAATTAGCCCAGCAAAAGGCTATCATCACTGAGTTCTTCACCCTTATTGCGCGAGAACAGCGCCAACAGATCAGGTACATCCAGGCCTTCACGCTCATCACCCTGCACATCAAAGGCGATATTGCCTTCATGTAACATCAGGGTTCTGTCGCCCACATCCAGTGCCTGACGCATAGAATGAGTGACCATCAGCGCGGTCAGCTGCTGCTCAGCGATAATATCGCGGGTCAGTTCCAATACAAACGCGGCAGTTTTAGGATCCAGTGCGGCGGTGTGCTCATCCAGTAACAGGATCTTCATCGGCTGAAGAGTCGCCATCGGCAGACTGACCGCCTGACGCTGACCACCGGATAATAAACCCATACGGTCACCCAGACGCTTTTCCAGTCCCAAACCTAAACGACTCAAACGTTCCTGAAACAGCTCCTTGTACTCTTTTTTCATTGAGCGACTGAGGCCACGGCGTTGACCGCGTTTCAGTGCCAGCGCCATATTTTCTTCTATAGACAAGGATTCACAGGTGCCTGCTAATGGGTCTTGAAAGACTCGTGCTACCAAGCTAGAGCGCTTATTCGTCGGCCAGCGGGTGACGTCCTGATTGTCAATAGCGATGCTACCGGTATCGGCGATTACTTCACCGGCCAGGGAGTTTAGAAACGTTGATTTACCAGCCCCGTTACTGCCGATTACGGTGACAAACTGACCTTCTGGAATCTGCAGATTGATACCACGCAGGGCGTGATTTTCCAGCGGTGTACCCGCACCAAAGGTCACATGCAGTGCTTTTACTTCGATCATGCAGCACCTCCGCTACGCTTCAGCTTTTTCATACGCGGCATCACAATCGCCAGTGTCACTAGTACGGCAGTGATCAGGTTCAGATCCTGTGCTTGCAGGCCCAAGGCATCGGTATTCAGCGCTACGGCAATGGCCAGTCGATACAGAATGGCACCAATCAAACAGGCGAATAGCCAACGAGCGATGGTACGGGTGGACATAATGGCTTCACCACCAATGACAGCGGCTAGACCGACAACAATGGTGCCCACACCCATGGTGACATCGGCGGTACCTTGAGTTTGTGCAAACAAAGCACCGGACAGACCGACCAAACCGTTAGCCAGCGCGACACCCATAATGGTTAAGCGTCCGGTATGCACGCCGTTAGCACGGGCCATCTTGGCGTTTACACCGGTGGCACGCATCGCCAGACCGGTTTCGGAGGTCATAAAGCGTACCAGCAGGAAGTATACTGCCAGCACCACAAAGGTCAGCAGAATCGGTGAAATCAGATAGAAGGCGATATCCAGTTCTTCCCACGGCGTCAGCACCGTCTCATCACCCAGCAGGGCTACATTGGGCTTGCCCATAATGCGCAGGTTGATGGAGTAAAGCGCAATCATGGTCAGAATGGAGGCGAGCAGATTCATAATCTGCAGACGCACATTCAACCAGGCGGTTAATGCACCAGCCATACAACCGGCGACCATCGCCATAGCGGTGGCCACCCAGGGATTCCAGCCGGATACAATCAGTGTTGCTGCGACCGCAGCCCCCAGAGGAAAACTGCCATCTACGGTCAGATCAGGAAAATCCAGCACCCTGAAGGCGATAAAAACACCAAAGGCTACCAGACCAAATAACAGGCCGGATTCAATGGCTCCGAAAAAGGCTATTGCACTCACGATAGTTCCGCTTAATGTTACCTGAGTTAAGGTTAGTTCGGGATAAAGCTCCCGGGCTAGCGTCCGATGCGGCTTTGTCTCCAGTTTTCAGCAAGGCTTTAACAAAAAGCGCGAGGCAAAATCGAAAAACAAAAGCGTACGGATAAAAATGGCTCTGCCCGTGTGGATATCCTGGCCGGATTAACCGGGTGTGGATAACTTAACGGGCAGAGAGGTCACTGAGTTAGTTATTCTGTAAGAGATTGGCAGAAAGATCCGTGATCCCAATCAGCGATAAACTCACTCAGTTAGATGTGGTCAGCTGGATATTAGCTAACCGCTCATCCTATATCACTTCCGATAAATATCTTGTTATCAGGGTAGGCTGGATAAGCGAAGCGCCATCCGACACTGACTCCGATGCTCAGCTATTGTCGGAAGGCGCCTTGCGGCTTTTCCGACCTACAGCAACTTATCTTGAAGGGTATTATTTAACGATGGTTTTGGCTTGCTGGATCAGATCCTGAGACAAGGTCACGCCCATACGCTCAGCGGCAGCCGGGTTCAGCACCAACTCCATCGTTGCAATACCCTCAACCGGGATATTCTTTGGTTTTTCGCCTTTCAGGATACGCTCAACCATCGCACCGGTCTGACGCCCCACCTGGTAGTAATTAAAACCTACCGCAGCGATGGCACCACGGTTTACAGAATCAGTATCACCTGTAATGACTGGAATATCCGCCTGCTCAGCCACTTTCAGCACCGCTTCCAGCGCGGAGATTACAGTGTTATCGATTGGCAGATAGATAGCATCCACTTTACCCACCAGAGAACGGGCGGCAGCCAGTACATCGGCAGATTTCGTTGCGGCGGCTTCTACCACTTTCATGCCGCGCTCAGGTGCGGTTTCATGCACCATTTTTACCGAGCTGACGGCATTAGCTTCACCGGGATTAAAGATAACACCCACGGACTTTGCCGCAGGCGCAACCTGTTTCACCAGATCCATATGTTTGCCCATTGGCAGCATATCGGTAGTACCCGTCACCCAGCGGCCAGGTTTATCCAGAGCCTTAACCAGCTTAGCACCCACAGGATCGGTTACCGCAGAGAAAACCACCGGAATACCACGGGCCGATGCTACAGCTGTTTGTGCCGAAGGCGTGGTAATCGCCACAATCACATCTGGGCCGTCACCAGCAAACTTTTTCGCAATCTGAGCGGCAATAGTCGGGTTGCCCTGGGCGCTTTCGTAGTTCCACTTCAGGTTTTGACCTTCATTATAACCACGCTCTGCCAGCTCATCTTTGACTCCCTGACGAATCGCATCCAGCGATGGGTGCTCAACAATCTGGGTAATGGCGACATAGGATTCCGCCTGAGCGATCAGGCTGGTGGTTAGAGTGGCTGCGGCCAGCAGAGAACCTGCGGCCCATTTTTTAAACTTAGCGTTCAGTTGCATGTGCTTCTCCAGCGTAAAACCTTTGGGGCGAGCATTCTTTAAAAACTCTTCAGAAGTTCTTTAGCAGCGCTTCAGAAACTTTTCTGACGCTCTTCTGAAAGCGCCCGCGCACCGGTCTTCTCTTGTTATCTTCAGTTATTTCACCTTAGGGGGAGGCTGATTCGATTCAGGGTATAAACGCCTGCCTTGTATCAGCGTACTAGCAAGGTGATACTTATGACTCAGCACTATAACCCATCTGACTCTGGGGTCGAGTATCTCACTGCGAAAATTACCGGAATCAGGTGAATTTATCGGAAAATAAATTAAACACTATGGATATATCTCCTCAGGAACAGATTTTTCTGCTGCTCAGTCAGATCCCACAGGGACGCTTTACCACTTATGGTCGCTTGGCGAAGATGTTGCCTGGGGTTCATGCCCGTCAGGTAGCACGTATGTTATCGCAGCTTCCTGAAGGCACTCAGCTGCCCTGGCATCGGGTGGTTAACAGTCAGTTTAAGGTGGCGGATTTTCATGGCCGCGGTGAGCAAAGTGCTCGCTTAACCGCTGAAGGTTTATTGGTGTCGGCCAGTGGTCGCTTACCCAAGGAAAAACTTTGGCCCGATGAACACGGTTTTTGATTTTTCACCGCTTGGTTTGTTACATCAAGACCAAAACAAGCTGATATATGATCCGCAGCGGCGGGACGCCGGTAAAGTCGTGAAAAAACAGACTTCACAGACACAGGTTTGGTAAAAATCCTTCTCAAATGAAGTAGATTCATTATGAAAATGAGTAATTCTTGAACGGATATTACATTTTCTTGTGGTAACATAATGCCCCTGTTGTTACCGGAAGGTGGTAGACAGAGGTTACCAATTTACCCTATTAAATACGCTTGACGGCACAACCTCTGTACGCCAGTTATTGGCCAGCTTTCCCCAACACCTTCCCCTACGCAACAGATTGTTCGCTACAGCTTACTTCAGCACGGCACAGTTGCCGTACCGTTAGAGGATTCCAGTACAATGGCTACGACGTCTCTTGACAAGAGCAAGATCAAAATCCTTCTACTTGAAGGGGTGCACCAGTCTGCAGTTGAAAACTTCAAAGCAGCGGGTTACACCAACATTGAGTATCATGCCGCGTCACTGCCTGAAGAGCAGTTAAAAGAGTCTATTAAGGATGCCCACTTTATCGGCATTCGTTCCCGCACTCAGCTGACCGAAGACATTTTCTCCGCTGCGGAGAGACTGGTAGCAGTGGGTTGCTTCTGTATCGGTACCAATCAGGTTGATCTGAAAGCCGCTATGTCCCGCGGTATCACCGTGTTTAACGCGCCATACTCCAACACCCGTTCCGTGGCAGAACTGGTGCTGGCCGAAGCGATTATGTTACTGCGTGGTATCCCTGAGAAGAATGCGGTTTGTCACCGTGGTGGCTGGCTGAAGTCTGCGAAAAACTCCTTCGAGATCCGTGGTAAAACACTGGGTATTATCGGTTACGGCAGCATTGGTTCCCAGCTGTCTGTACTGGCTGAATCTCTGGGTATGAAGGTGATCTACTTTGATGTAATCACTAAACTGCCTCTGGGTAATGCCAGCCAGGTGGGTTCTATGAAAGAACTGCTGAACCGTGCGGATGTGGTTTCTCTGCACGTACCGGAAACCGCGGCGACTAAATGGATGATGGGCCCTGAGCAGTTTGCTGAGATGAAGCAAAATGCTATCTTCCTGAACGCAGCCCGTGGTACCGTGGTCGATATCGATGCACTGGCAGAAGTGATTCGTAGTGGTAAGTTACTGGGGGCCGCAATCGACGTATTCCCGGTTGAGCCACGCTCTAACGATGACGAATTTATCTCGCCACTGCGCGAATTCGACAATGTGATCCTGACCCCACACGTAGGTGGCTCCACTATGGAAGCACAGGAAAACATCGGTGTGGAAGTATCCGAGAAGCTGATCAAGTACAGTGACAACGGTACGACAACCAGTGCGGTGAATATCCCTGAAGTGGCACTGCCATCTCACCCGGGGCAGCACCGTCTGTTACACCTGCACGAAAACGTGCCGGGTGTTATGAGCAATATCAACAAGGTGCTGTCTGACAACGGCATTAACATCTCTGGCCAGTACCTGCAAACCAATGAAAACGTAGGTTATGTGGTGGTTGATGTAGATAAAGAGTACAGCTCTCAGGCTCTGGATGCTCTGCGCTCTGTTGAGCACACCATTCGTGCCCGCGTACTGTTCTAATACAGTACAGACCGAACGAGTTCTCTACTCGTGCAGCACTAAAAAGCCCGGCCATTATTGGTCGGGCTTTTTACTTGGCATCATAAAAGCACTGAAAAAAGCCAGTAAGGTCAGGTTCACTGTAATACCATTCCCGATGAGTTTCTTGATATCTGAGTAGACTGGATAAGCGAAGCGCCATCCGACATTGGCTCCGGTATCAGATGATTGCCTGAAGGCGACTTGGAGAGATGGTATCTACAACAACTTATCTTGTTTGGTATAAGTCCGATTCTTAAGCGACCAAAGGAACTGAGATCATAAAGCAGGCTCCTTCTCCCGGAGTACTCTCACAGCGAATCGAACCGCCCAAGGTTTGCGAGACCAGATTGTAGATCAGGTGTGCGCCTAGGCCGCTGCCGCCTTCGCCCCGCTTGGTGGTATAAAAAGGCTCGAACACCTTCTGTACTGCATCTTCACTCATACCCTTGCCATTATCGCTGTAGATCAACGTCAGCTCATGCTCGTTATGATGAATATCCAGTGATATCTCACCTTGCTCATGTTCATCAAAGCCGTGAATCAGTGAGTTCATAATCAGGTTGGTCAGCACCTGAAACAGTGCACCGGGGTAGGAATCCAATACGATATCATCCTCACAGTGTACCGAAACCTTATGTCGGGTCTTTTTCAGATTAGGACGCAGGGAGAGCAGCACCTCATCAATATAAGGCTTGAGAATAAACTGACGCCGCTCTTCACTGGATTGGTCTACGGCGACCTGTTTAAAACTGCGGATCAGTTCCGAGGCTCGACGATTATTCGTCATCATAATCTGTAACGTATCATCGGTGCGTGCCAGATAACCGGAAAAATCCGTTTCTGTCATCGCCTTATTTTGATACTTCTTCTGCAACGCCTTCAGATCATCCTGCATACTGGAAGCTGCAGTCAGGCAGATACCTACCGGGGTGTTTATCTCATGAGCAACCCCAGCGACCAGACTGCCCAGTGATGACATTTTTTCAGCTTCTACCAACTGGACCTGAGTATCCTTCAGCTGTTGCATCGCTGCAGATAACTCATCATTAGCCAGCTTAAGGGATTCCGTACGTTGTAAGACTCTGAGCTCCAGCTGGTCGTTGATCTCTTGCAACTCATGGTGAGCTTTTTCCAGCTGCTGTTGAGCGAGGTTTTTCTCATGAATTTCACGGGTAAGCTGGGAAGTCTGAGCACGAATCGCTTTTTGCATCTTAAGAAAGCTTGTCGCGAGATTACCCAGCTCATCATCTCTATCATCATCCAGATAGATATTACGATCCCCCTGGGCAATGCCGTGGGTGGCAAAAATAAACTGTTGCAGAGGTTTACCTACCTGCCAATGCAGTAACCAATAGACCATACCCAGGGTAATGGCTAATAAGAATGCTCCCAGATAAAGCACCAGTTGAGCTTCCTTCCAGGCTTTTGCAGTCAACTCCTGCATCGGGTATGCCGTAGCAAAAAACCAATCCGGCTCAGGAAGATGACTTAGAACAACAAAATAGTCACCTCTATCAGAGCGGTATTCATGCCAGCTATGACCAAACGTCTTTACCCGATCATAAGCTTCTGTCAGTAATGGCAGATCTACAGCCTGAATGTCCAACTGCCCTTCAGCAATAAACAGTTGCTCCATCAAGCCCGGATAAACAATCACCTTTCCAGTATGAGAAAACAGAAAATTAAATGCCCCCGGATAGCTTTCATTTAAAGTACGTTGGAACATCTCATTCAGATAAAGATCATGGCCTATAGTCCCAATCTGCTGCTGATTCAGCTTTAAAGGCGCTATGCTGCTGACCAGCCATTTACTGGCGACATTATCGTAATAAACCCCAGTCCACTCGGCTTTATCATCCGACTTATGCCCGACATTCAGCGACTCCTTTTCTGGCTGACTCTGTATCTGTGTGTGATGCCCATGGTAATAGTTTTTCTGTTCCGTTAAATCGACACCCGTATCCAAAAAACGGGTCCAGTGTACTTCTGGCCAATACACAGAAATAAAGTTTTCCTGGCCAATAATAAACAAGTTGGAAAACTCTTTATGCCAGCCGGGTCCAAACTGATTAGTCAGATCGGAAAAAATCACCATCTTCTTTTTCAGCTCATCGGTCACCTGTGTATCATCATCAATATAGTTGCCCGAGTACTCATTCAGATCGTTATAAGCCACAGCATTTCGCCAACTACCATCCTCCTCCAACTGCATCAACTGCTGAAAACGGGCGTTATAGTCCGGTTGATCCAATGCATTAAAACGCTGGATAAAGCTATCCTGTATTTTATTTAGATGTGATTCTGCCAACTGAAAATGCACACGCTCCCGTGCAATACGTTCTTTAGCGTACAGAGCAACCTGTTCCAGATAGAGGCTCTGAGCACTTAGAAAAAAATGTTCAAATAGCAGCAAAACGCCAGCGATAATGGTCAACGAAATAAGAGGGGTAAAAATCCATAACGCTCTGCGGGCAAGTGTATTGCCAATTTTAGCCGACATAACAGCAACCTATGATCCATCCTACCCTTAACTAATAGGCTATGACATGGCACTCCTCAAGGGAGAATATACGTTTGCCCGGCAGAAGCGACATTAGCGGGGATAAGACATGCCATGTTCCCCTGAGTATTTTTTGCCAGCCTGAGCTTAGTTCTGGTCAACGGATTAGCGGTCTATTCCGGTATTCAAGACCCGGAACATCTGCCAATATCGGAATCTATATAGATCGGGTGACTCTGCACTTTAGCTCAACTCTCTAGGATTAGAACTGCACCATGAAAAAAAACTTACTCCCCTTAACAACACTATCACTGGCTCTGGTTTTATCCGCCTGTGGCAGCTCTTCCAAAAAAGATGAAACGACCGCCGAAACGGCTGAACCTGCGCTGACACCACGGGATTATCCCGCCTGGATCGATCAACCCATCGTAGAAGATGGCATTGCAGAGAGTGCCTGTGTCGGCTCCAGTGGTAATATGACACTGGATAAAAAACGCGCCATTGCCAACTCCCGAGCCATGATCGCTCAGTCTATCGAAAGCCGTATCAAAGCAATGGATAAGACCTATCAGAGAGTAACCGAAAGTGAAAAGGCCATGACCTCTGGCTCAACCTTTGAAAGTGTCTCCAAGCAAGTGACGGAGCAAAACTTACGCGGTACCAAGGTGTTGGAAGGCGGCTACTTTAAGATCAATGATAAAAACCAGTATTGTGTGATGGTGGGTTATGGCCAACAACAGACCAAGGCCATTTTTGATAGTGCGATGGCCGCGGCCAAGGTTGAGATGACACCAACCTCTGAACGCGCCATGTATGAGGAATTCCGTGCCTATAAAGCACAGCAGGAGCTGGAACAGTCACTGCAGTAGTTAGCAGGTTTGGGGAGAGCGCTTACGGTAACAGGCTTGGAGAGATAGTACTTCAAGCCTTTTTATCTATCTTTTGATTCTGAGCTACCGTTTGCAGGGAATACGGATAGTAAAAACCACTCCTTGAACTGCACTTCTAGCTAAGGCTTCAGTGATGAAGCGAAACTGCCAAAAAGCCAATGCCGTAGACAATAAAATAACAATAGATACCCAGCCTGCTACATAGAGCAGGTTTTTGTTGCGATGGAGAGCCACGTTGGGTTTTGCATTCACCGCTCTCAGGCTATGATTTGGCATCTTTCAAGTAATAGGTTATTGCTCTTGTACTCTCCAGACAACGCTCCGGCCCTGAAACCGGCCCCTATCACGCCATGCCCACTCTGTCAGGGGCAGGAGTTCGCCCATTATCATAGTGATAAACGCCGGGATTACTGGCATTGCCAGCAGTGTGATCTGGTCTTTGTGGCGAAAGCCCAGCAGCTGTCCTGTGATGACGAGAAAGCGATCTATCAGCAGCATGAAAATAGCCCGAACGATGAGGGCTATCGTCGTTTTCTCAGCCGTATGGCATTGCCTATTCAACAGCGCTTACCCAAGGGCAGTAAAGGCCTGGATTTTGGCTGTGGTCCTGGCCCGACCTTGTCGCTGATGCTTGAAGAGCAGGGGTATGAGATGAGTGTCTACGACCTCTACTTTGCCGATCACCCCAGGGTGCTGGAGCAAAGCTACGACTTTATCACCAGTACCGAAGTGTTTGAGCACCTGGCCGCCCCCAAAACCGAACTGGAGCGCTTACTGAATATTCTTAACCCCGGTGGCTACCTGGGGATTATGACCAAGCGGGTGCTTAATCAAGCCGCTTTTGCCCGTTGGCATTATAAAAATGATCAGACCCATATCACTTTTTTCTCCGACGCCAGCTTTCACTGGTTGGCACGGCACTATGGCCTTGAGCTGGAGATTGTCGATAACGATGTGGTGCTGTTCAGAAAACCGCTGTAGCCTCATAGCGAGTGTTTTAGCAATAACCGATCTCTTCACTCAGCTCAGTGGTGCTGCGCATAAAGGTGCCACTGCCACGAGCAACCTCTTTGCCCCTGTCATCATAGACAATGGCCTCGGCAATCATCTGGGATTTACTGCGGCTGATCACCTTGCCTACGGCTTTAAGCTGTCCCTGAGTCACAGGGCGCAGAAAATAAGTGGTAAAACTGGAAGTAACCATAAAAAAGCGTGGCTCTAGTGAGTTTGAGGCAAAGTAAGCTGCATCATCCAAGGCTTTAAAATAGACCGAACCGTGAACAGCCCCAGCGGCATGGAAGAAACTCTCTTGTACTGCAAAACTGATGGTGGCCTGTCCCTTTTCAACCAGAATTGTCGGCTGGTAAAGGTCATTACAGCGTCCTGCCAGATACATATTTTCCAGTTTGCTGAAGTGCGCTTGCTTCATCTTATCGACTCCTTTTTATCCTATTGTTATGCCATACACTCGCCTAAGGCCTGTATGCTAACTCACTGAAAAGCCTTTAATCTAACGATTAATCCATCACTCGCACAAACCTCATACCTCTTCCCCACCGGTACTCCTGCCGCGTTCAAAGCGGGTTCTTGATCATCTTATGTCACCAAACTGACACCCCTGTGTCAGTTTTCTGTCACGGCGACTGCCTAGAGTTGCCATAAAAGTGCAGTTGTAACACCTATCCATTCAGTAACAGGTGATCTCGTGGTAAATATCGAACAAGTGGTCAATGATAAGTTTCCTGCCATCTCCCGTCGCAACCCTATCGTTAAAAACGGTTTATTCCGTTTCCTGCGTTGGTTGTGCCGGGAACAGGAGATCAACCGTTTTCTCGATAAGCATCAGGATGTGGACGCCGCTGAGTTTGTCGATTTGGTCTTAGACTACTTTGATTTCAGCCTGGTCGTCAGTGACAGTGAGCGGGAAAACATTCCGACAGAAGGCCGGGTTGTGATTATTGCTAACCACCCGATTGGCACTCTGGATGGTCTTGCCTTGCTAAAGCTGGTCCGTAGCGTGCGTCGTGATGTGCGTATTGTAGCCAATGATGTGCTGATGCAGTTTGCACCTCTGCAGCCTTTGCTACTGCCTGTGGATAATATGACGCAAAGGGGCTACAAGCAGAGTACGACGCGTATTCTTGATGCCCTGAAAAATGATGAAGCGGTGATTGTATTCCCGGCTGGAGAAGTCTCCCGCGCGGGACCTGCAGGTATTAAAGATGGTCGCTGGCAGGCGGGCTTCCTGCATTTTGCCCGCAAGACCAACAATCCTATCTTGCCGATCCATGTGGGCGGGCGTAACTCCTCCTTGTTTTACAGCATGTCAACGCTGGCCAAACCACTGGGCACCTTGATGCTGCTGCGGGAGATGTTTAAACAGCGTCAGGTGCGCTTACCGGTGCGTATCGGCCAAAGTATTCCGATGTCTCAGCTGGATATCGATAACTTATCAAACCGGGATAAAGCCAAACTACTGAAGAAGCATGTTTATCGCCTCAGCAAAAATGGTAAGCCAATCTTTCAGACCGAAAAAAGTATCGCGCACCCGGAAGATCGCCGCATTCTGCGCAGGGAACTGAAGCAATCACAGCTGCTGGGCGAAACCCGGGACGGTAAACAGATCTACCTGTTTGATGCGCCTAAAAACTCCATTGTGATGAAGGAGCTGGGGCGTTTGCGCGAGATCTCATTCCGCCGTGTCGGTGAGGGCAGTGGCGAAAAACGGGATCTGGACAACTATGATCGCTACTATCGCCATATCGTGCTGTGGGATGAGGATGAGCTGGAGATTGTCGGAGCCTACCGTATTGCCGAAGCCGGGCCCTTGATCACGGCAGAAGGCCTGGATGCGCTCTACTGCAACGAACTGTTTTCCATCTCACCGATGCTGGAAGATAAGTTGACCAAGGGGATTGAGCTGGGACGCAGCTTTGTCCAGCCCAAATACTGGGGCAAACGCAGCCTGGATTATCTCTGGTTTGGCATTGGGGCTTATCTGCGCCACAACCCGGAAATTCGCTATATGTTTGGCCCGGTGAGTCTGAGTAATAGTTACCCTCAGGCTGCCAAGGATATGATTGTGTATTACTACAGCCACTATCATGGCTCAGAGCATAGTCTGGCGAAAGCCAATGCCCCTTACCAACTCTCACCTGAAGTACAAAAAGAGATGTATCAGCTCTTCTCCGGTGACGATGCTCAGGGGGATTTTCTGATCCTGAGGGAACAGCTGGATCATTTGGGAGTCACAGTACCCACCCTGTACAAGCAGTATACAGAACTGTGTGAAGAAGGCGGTATCCAGTTTATGGATTTCAGTGTCGATGCGGATTTTGGCTACTGTATTGATGGTTTTATTCTGGTGGACCTGGAAAAGGTGAAAGAGCGCAAGAAAGAGCGCTATATCCATAACGGTCTGGGGGCAGGAGCCCAAATACCGACAGACAGCAACGGCAATATACAAGTGATCAATCTTCAGACAGACCACTCGCTATCAGTGTCGTAATCTCACTGATCAGGCTATGGTCGTAGCGCCAAACCTTATCGATAGAGCCTACTCGCAGCTGATTTAATTATCGTGCTTGGGAGTCGGCTCTTTATGCTTACGCTCTTGTTTCTTAAGTAAAAACCCTACAAACGCTGTCATTAAACCGTCTCTAATCTGTCAACGCGGTGGCATATTCCCTTCGATATACTGCACTGCATCAACTATCATTGACTGAATGATATCTTTGTTTGTCTGAATCTACAGACCTATTTTAATGGAGAAATGTAATGACGCTGTCTTTGGAAGGAAAAAAAGGCCTGGTCGTAGGTATTGCTAATGAAAGCAGTATTGCTTACGGCTGTGCCAAGGCGCTGAAAGCCGCTGGTGCAGAGCTGGCAGTGACCTACCTGAACGAAAAGTCCCGTAAGTATGTTGAACCTCTGGCTGAGGAGCTAGATGCTCGCTTGCTCCTGCCAATGAATGTGGAAAGCCAGGAAGAGCTGGACGCTGTTTTCCAAACCATTGAAGAAGAGTGGGGCGAGATTGACTTTTTGGTTCACTCGATCGCCTGGTCTCCTCTGGATGAGTTACATGGCCGCGTTGTGGACTCCACCAGCGAAGGCTTTGCACGTGCGATGGATATCTCCTGTCACTCTCTGATTCGTATGGCAAAACGTGCTGAGCCGCTGATGAAGAACGGCGGTTCTATCATCACTATGAGCTACTACGGTTCTGAGAAAGTTGTAGACCACTACAATATGATGGGCCCAATCAAGTCAGCACTGGAAAGCTCTGTGCGCTACCTGGCCGCTGAACTGGGTGAGAAGAATATTCGTGTAAACAGTGTATCACCAGGCCCTATGATGACCCGTGCCGGTTCTGGTATTGATCACTTTGACGAGCTGCTGAACGAAGCGGCAAGTCATTCCCCACTACACCGCCTGGGTACCCCGGATGAAGTGGGCAACATGACTGCCTTCCTGGTCAGCCCTATGTCTTCAGCCATTACTGGTGGCGTTCACTACGTGGACGCGGGCCACCACATCATGGCGTAACATCTTCTTTATCGTCTTCTGAATACTTATTTTGCCGGGCTAATGCCCGGCTTTTTTATCCCAACGGCAACGATTCGCAGACTCTCAGCAGAGAATCCTTATTATAACGTCTTGTACCCGACGCAAGGCCCACAGGACGAAAACATGCCATTATTAGTATTCATACACCTTAGAGCCGCCATCAGCCTGAGCTCGCAGCAAGGCTCGCTCAGCTTCACTATGCATCAATTCATAACGCTTGCTTTCGCCAATCACCGAGCTTATGCCTAAACTCATCGAAGTATCCTGCATCATCTGCTGTAGCTTCTGATGAACCTTAACCGCCAGCTTCATACCTTCACTGAAGTCAGTGTGAGTACCCCAAAACATAAAACGGCTATCACCGCTGCGACAAATGCGCATATGCAGAGGTAAAAGCTGTTTCAGTTCAGCGGCAACTGATTTCAAGCGTTCTGATAGCAAGTCTGCGCCATAAGTAGATAACTCAAGATCCTGATCAAACGCCAGTAGATAGAGGCTATGAGGCACATTATTATTTACCTGTTGCAACCCTGAGACCACCTGTTGCTCAAAGGCAGATATAGAGAGTAATGACGTTATGGAGTCTTTTTCCGCCAGCTGGCGCAAATTGATATGGGCATGCTGCAACTGCTCGTTCTGATCTGCTATTCGCTTTATAGCATGAAGCAGGTCCTGAATATTCTCCGCAGGCTTATCAGGAAACTCAGAATATTGGGTAGTACCTAAACCTTGTGAAGCCTTACGTAAACGTTCACCATCAGAGTACACACTCTGAGCCAGTTGCTGCAAAGTTTCAACCAACTGGTTATAGCTATTAGCAAGCTCAATAAGCTCTTTACTGCCTTTAGGCTTCAAGCGGAACTGCAGATCATGTTCCCCTTTTGCCAGCTGAGACATCGCACGAACAACCAGAGACATTTGGCTGATCAATTGGCGCACAAAGAAGAAAATCACAACACCTACGCTGATTACAACCAATGTCAAATTGATTAGACCGGTTTCTTTGGCACGCAGGAAATCCTGTTGCAGCATCTCCATATTCAACCCGGTGCCCAGAGTCCACTGCCAAGGCTCGAACAGATCGGCATAACTGGTCTTGGGTAATAACTCGCTTTTATTGGTAGCATCAGGCCATTGATAATGTACAAAACCACCACCGGCTGCTGCCATTTCATACAGGCGTTTTACTAATGGCAAACCAGTCGGATCCTGCATTCCCATAATATTAGTACCTTCCAGCTCCTTAATACCGTTGCTGATCGATACGCCTTCGGCATTGCCCATAAAGATATAGTTACCACCATCATAGCGAATAGCAGAAATAGCCTCTAAAGCCCGGGCTTTTGCCTCCTGCTCAGGCAGCTCGCCCCGCTCTGCTTTTTGTTGGTAGTAGCTCAGAATGCTTTTTCCAGAATCCACCATATGAACAACATTGGATTCATAGCAGGCCTGAATCTCCTTACGGGAATTGGCCTGCTCAAGGTAAGTATTGACTCCCAGACCCAGGATAAACATCAATAATAGGGACCAGACACGGATAGAGATAGAGGTTTGCATTGTTTTATATACCTTATACAGTCGCCTGCCAGGTTATGCAGCCAACATCCACAAAAATTCTCTGGTCCATCAGAATCTCAGTAGCCATACTACCTGCAGACAACATGTGTCTCTAACAGCTGAATCACTCCAACTGTTTTACAGGCGAAGAATTGGATCACATAACATAGCTTAGCGACCTGACAAGAGAATAAATATTACACGTCATTACACGTCGAGAGTTCAGGCATTACGTCACCAGACTACCTGAGCCAAATAAGACGTCACTGGCCCATGGCGATCCAGTATGCCTACTTGTCTATTTCTCCTGTCAGCAAAATAACGTTTTTTCTGACCGAGCGCTTTGCTCGTACTGTTATGACGATTAAAATAGTGGCCATAGCATTAACCTGGAATAACCATGGCCCGTAAAAATTATCCCTCAAGTTTCTGGCACCCTGTTTTCTGGCCGACCTGGCTGGGCTTTGCCATCATCTGGCTTTGTGCCTATCTGCCCTGGTCAGTAAAATATAAACTCGGAGCTTGGGTCGGTCTATTGATCTGTCGCTTTGCCAAGAGTCGACGTAAGATTACTGAACGCAATATAGAGCTGTGCTTCCCTGAGCTCAGCCCACAGGCACAACAACAGCTGGTACGGGATGTCTTTATTCAGAACGGGATAGGCCTGTTTGAAACCGCTACGGCCTGGTTCCGCCCGGCCAGCATTCTGCGCAATATTACCGTGGTGAAAAATGGCCATTACATGCAGGATGCGATCGATAGCGGTAAAGGTGTCATTATTTTAGGTACTCATGTCAGTACTCTGGACTTAGCAGGTGCGGTCAGCAGCCTATTTTACGATATCGATATTTTCTATCGCAAACACAACAATCCATTGTTTGAGCATATTATGACTCGCTGCCGCGAGAAGATCTATCGCGATACCATCGATAAAAAGGATTTGAAAAAAGCGATTCGCACCCTGAGAAAAGGCAATATCCTCTGGTATACTCCGGATCAGGATTTTGGCCCCAAGGTCAGTATTTTTGCACCTTTCTTTGGCGTGGAAGCCGCGACCGTCAGCATCACCAGTCGCTTAGCTAAGATGACCGGCAGTGTGCCTCTGCCGGTAAGTATCAGTCGCACACCCGACAACAAATATCAGCTGGAGTTTTTCCCTCCGCTGGAAAACTATCCAACTGGTGACGATCTGGCCGATGCCACTCAGGTTAACGAGGTATTGGAAAAGATTATTCGTCTGCATCCCGATCAATATATGTGGATGCACCGCCGTTTTAAAACACGTCCGGAAGGCGAGCCTAACCTGTACTGATAAAATTCCAAAAATCACTAAGTGGTCTTCAATCACCACTTAGTGATCTTCCCCCCCTGATGTATGATTACGCCTATCTTTAATACAGCTGCTTTTTGTCGGCTGGCTATCCATTTTTAAACGCTAACTCTTAGGAGCACACTGCTGCCATGGCTCAGTTTGTCTATACCATGAATCGCGTGGGTAAAGTTGTCCCACCGAAACGTGAAATTCTGAAAGATATCTCCCTGTCTTTCTTCCCAGGTGCCAAAATTGGTGTTCTGGGTCTGAACGGTGCAGGTAAATCCACCCTACTTCGCATTATGGCCGGTGTGGACACCGAATATAATGGTGAAGCCCGTGCACAGCCGGGTATCAACGTCGGCTACCTGCCACAGGAACCTGAGCTGGATAACAGCAAGAATGTGCGTGAAGTGGTTGAAGAAGCCCTGTCTGAGATCAAAGAGGCACAGGCAAAACTGGATCTGGTATATGCCGCTTATGCTGAGCCGGATGCAGACTTTGACAAGCTGGCCGCTGAGCAGGCGCGTCTGGAAAACATCATCGAAGCGTCTGATGCCCACAACCTTGAGCGTAAGCTCGAAGTAGCCGCTGAAGCGCTGCGCTTGCCAGACTGGGATGCCAAAGTAGAACATCTGTCCGGTGGTGAGCGTCGTCGTGTGGCCCTGTGTCGTCTGCTGCTGTCCAGCCCGGATATGCTGCTGCTCGACGAACCAACCAACCACCTGGATGCGGAGTCCGTGGCTTGGCTGGAACGCTTCCTGCACGAATACAGCGGAACTGTAGTGGCCATTACCCACGACCGTTACTTCCTGGATAACGTAGCCGGTTGGATTCTGGAACTGGACCGTGGTCACGGTATTCCATGGGAAGGCAACTACTCCAGCTGGTTGGAGCAGAAAGAAGCCCGTTTAGAGCAGGAAGCCAAGCAGGAAGCCTCCCGTCAGAAGTCCATGAAGTCTGAGCTGGAGTGGGTGCGCTCAAACGCCAAAGGCCGTCATGCCAAGAGCAAGGCGCGTCTGGCTCGCTTTGAAGAGATGCAGTCCCAGGACTTCCAGTCTCGTAACGAAACCAACGAGATCTACATTCCACCTGGACCACGTCTGGGTGACAAGGTGGTTAATTTTAACGGCGTAACCAAATCCTTTGGCGACAAGCTGCTGATCGACAACCTGGACTTCAGTATCCCTCAGGGTGCTATCGTGGGTATCGTCGGTGGTAACGGTGCCGGTAAATCGACCCTGTTCAAGATGATTGCAGGTGAAGAGCAACCGGATTCCGGTACGGTTGAAATCGGTGAAACTGTTAAGCTGGCGTTTGTAAATCAGAGCCGTGAAAATCTGGACGGCACCAAAACCGTTTGGGAAGAGATCTCTGATGGCCAGGACATTCTGACGATTGGCAGCTACCAGGTGCCTTCCCGTGCCTATGCCGGTCGTTTTAACTTTAAAGGCAACGATCAGCAGAAGTTCGTAAAAGACCTGTCTGGTGGTGAGCGTGGTCGTCTGCACCTGGCGCAAACCCTGAAGCAGGGCGCTAACGTACTGCTGTTGGATGAACCGTCAAACGACTTGGATATTGAAACCCTGCGTGCACTGGAAGAAGCCCTGCTGAACTTCCCGGGCTGTGCGTTCGTGATCTCCCACGATCGTTGGTTCCTGGACCGTATCGCCACACATATCCTGGCGTACGAAGGCGACTCCAAAGTGGAGTTCTTCACCGGTAACTACACCGAGTATGAAGAAGACTACCATAAGCGTGTCGGCACCGATGTGCCTAAGCGTGTGAAGTACAAGCGTATCGACGCTTAATGCTATTAATCCCGATACTACTGTTATCGGGATTAATCCTGCTGCAAACAAAAAGCGCTGGTTCTGCCCGTGCTTTTTGCTTTTTTGACCTGTTCAACCTGACTTATGCAGTCACTCAGTCACCCTTTAATAGTCCTGATACTTATTAAACGTACTGACCTTACCCTGCTCTGTTACCGCGAAGACCTTAAAAGCATCTTTTCTGGCACCCTCATAGTCCATACCCGGTCCGCCGGATGGCATACCTGGCACGGTCAACAAGCGTATATCTGATTCAGCACTTAATAACTGTTTAATATCCTGCGCAGGCACATGACCTTCAATCACTTTGCCGTTCACTACAGCGGTATGGCAGGACGCCCCTTGTTGGGGAACGCCAAGCTTTTGCTTAATTGGCGTCACATCATGCATCTCTATGGATTCCACCTTAAAGTTGTGATCCTTCAGATGATCCACCCAGCCTTTGCAACAGCCACAAGTAGGGCTGTGATAAACCTGAATCTCATAGCTTTGCTCAGTTTTACCTTCCAGCCAAACCGGATCTGCGGCCTGTACAGATTGAACCGTGGTAAAGAAAAGCGTCAATAGTGATGAACCTAACAGTATTTTTTTCATTCTGTCATCCAGCTGAGGAAGGTTTAAGTGCTCGTACTTTGATCACAAAGACAGAAAATTGGTTCAACTTCTATAGTGATGTAATTAACCGAGTTGCTCCAGCAGGAATTTACCCCGTAGACTATTCGATATTCCTGACAATCTTACTCTCACTGCAATGCAGGTATAGTGTGTCAAAAGTACGGTCAAGGAAACAATGGAGAAGTGCGATGAAAGGCAATAAACCCGATACACACCCAACACTGATTTTTCGTCCTGCTGTACTTGGTGACGCGAAACAAATTAACGGCCTGTCAATGCATCTTGGTTACGGTCAGATCGAAATGACATCCACTCAACAACAACTCACCGCCCTGCTCGAATCAGACCGAGAAGCGGTTTATGTCGCGGAACAACAGGAACAGCTTATCGGCTGGATTCACTGCTTTAAAGCACTACGCCTGGCTTCAGCCAGTTTCTATGAGATAGGAGGCCTAGTCGTATGCCCCACACAACGTCAACAGGGTATCGGCAGGCAGCTTGTTGAATACGCAATCAGACAGCATATCGGTACCTGGCGAGTACGCTGCAACAGTAAACGTCATGAAAGCCATCTATTTTATCAGGCACTGGGATTCAGCCAGAGCAAAAGCCAGCACATCTTCGAATACCACACGGGTTGCTAACCCCAAAAAAGCAAAACCCCAGCCATACGACTGGGGTTTTGCTTTCAAGCCAAATAAGAGTGCGGTAAAAAGATAACTTATCCACACCCTCTTATCGGGCGCTCTGGCTCAGTGACTAAACACAGCTGCTTACTCACCATAAACGACCGTTGGTAACCAGGTTGCCAGTTCAGGCCATATAGTCAGCGCCAGCAGCATACCCACCTGAATCAGGATAAACGGAATCACACCGCGATAGATCGCCGATGTCGGCACCGACGGTGGCGCAACCCCTCGTAGATAGAAGAGGGCAAAACCAAACGGTGGTGTCAGGAAGGAGGTCTGCAGGTTGATCGCCATCATGATACCTAACCAGATGGGGTCCAGCCCCATCATCATCAGTATCGGCGCAACAATCGGCACCACAACGAAGGTGATCTCGATAAAGTCCAGAATAAAGCCCAACAGGAACATGACCAGCATCACGATGATCATGGCACCCACCACACCACCTGGCATCTGTTCGAACCAGTGGTGGATCAGTTCTTCACCACCAAAACCCCGGAATACCAGAGAGAAGATAGAAGCACCAATCAGGATCATAAACACCATGGCGGTAACGTTAGTGGTGGAACGCACCACCTCAGCCAGCATCTTCATACTCAGCTGACGCTGTACCGCAGCCAGAATCGCCGCACCAAAGGCACCGACACCCGCCGCTTCCGTCGGCGTTGCCGCACCGGTCAGAATAGAACCCAGCACTGCCACAATAAGAGCCACTGGAGGCACTAAGCCTTTCAGCAGGATCACTGCCAGAGGCTCTTGCACATGACGGTCGGCCTGGATCTGCTCACGGCTTACCGCAGGGGCCGACTCAGGTTTCAGGAAGGCCACTGTCGCCATATAGATAATATACGCCAGCACCAGTAGCAAGCCTGGAATCATCGCACCAACAAACAGATCACCCACAGAAACAGTCTTAGGACTGAAGACGCCCATATTCAGCTGCGCCTGCTGATAAGCACTGGACAGTACATCACCCAGCAGAACCAATGCGATAGACGGCGGAATAATCTGACCTAATGTACCCGTAGCACAGATCGCACCGGTCGCCAATGATGGCGAGTAACCTCGCTTTAGCATCGTCGGCAGGGAAATCAGGCCCATGGTCACTACGGTCGCCCCCACAATACCCGTACTGGCTGCCAGCAGCATACCCACTACGACTACGGAGATACCCAGACCACCGCGAATAGAGCCAAACAAGAGCGCCATCGCATCAAGCAGGGTTTCGGCAACTTTGGACTTCTCCAGCAATACCCCCATCAAGACGAATAGAGGTACGGCAATCAAGGTCTGGTTGGTCATAATGCCATACAGACGATTTGGGAACGCCTGCAGATAGGCCATATCAAAGACGTCGAAGGCGGCCCCGCCAAAGGCAAAAACCAATGCAGTTCCCGCCAGAGACAAAGCAACCGGATAACCCAGCATCAGTACCGCACATACAACAGCAAACAGAATCAGGGGAAGAAACTCAACCACTACACTTTCTCCTCATTGATGTGATGCTCTACACCACCAGACTGACCTAATAGCACCAACAGATTACGTAAACCTTCTGCGATGCCCTGCAGCAGCAGTAAGCCCACCATCAGGAGGATCAGGGTTTTTAACAGGAATACAGCAGGAATACCGCCCGCTTCCGGCGAACCTTCCATCACATGCCAGGAGTTAATCACATAGTCCAGGCTGATCGACCCCATGAATAGCATCACAGGAACCAGCAAACAGACCGTACCCACCAGATCAACAAGTGCTTTGTTTTTCTCAGACATCTCCCTATAAAAGATATCCACACGCACATGGCCATCGTGTTTCAGGGTATAACCGGCGGCCATCATAAAGATGGCGGCATGCAGGTACATCACAGATTCCTGCATGGCAATAAAGCCGATATTAAATAGATAGCGCAGTACAACAACGGCGAACATTACAACCATCATGACTAGGGTAAGCCATGCGATCGAGCGTCCGACAAACTCTGTCAGGGCATCAATTTTGTTAATGACCTGTCCCAGAGTGCCTGAACCATTTGTCATGGTTGACCTCTTTTATTATTTATTGAGTTTTATTTCAGGTTGTTAGCCCAGATCTTAATTCGTTGGCTCCAAACCATGGAAACCTCAGACTTTAGAATAGCTGAACTAATGATACCTTCAGTATCCAATATGAGAAAAGTTTTCATCGGCCATTGAGACACAAAAAAACCGGCTTAGTTGCCGGTTTCTTTATCGCTTTAAAAAGCAATCCGTAGTATTACTGAGCCTGACGTTCTTTCTCAATCAGGTATTCAGCCACTTTCAGCATTCCCGGCCAGCCACCCGGCGCGCTCCCGGTATCAATACGGTACTTACCATTCACAACTAAGCCTGGCACACCCATGGATTGATAACCACGTACACGGGCTCCCGCCTGCTGAACTTTGGATTTCACACCAAAGGATTTCAGCGCTTTTTTCGCCTCATCTTCTGTCACACCATACTCCGAGAAGAACTGAGCGATGCTGTTATCATCAGATAAACGTTCATTTTTCAGATGAATACGGTTAAAGAAGTCTGAGTGCAGCTTCTCGCCAATACCCAGGGCCTGAGCAGCATAGAACGCCGTAGCATGAGTTTTCCACAGTTTACTGAAAGTCGCAGGTACGCGTTCAAAACGCACATCGTCCGGTAACTGGTGGCTCCATGGCTCAATGTAAGGCTCAAAATCAAAACAGTGCGGGCAGCCATACCAGAACAGCTCCGCTACTTCGATTTTACCCGGCTGGGATACAGGAACAGGGCTGGCCAGCTTAACGTAGTGCTTACCTTCAATAAAATCTTCTGCCAGCGCTAACGTGCTGAACAGGGCCAGTACCAGCACTTGGCTGATACGTTTTGCCGTACGCATGAACATATAGAAAAGTCCTTGTGTCTCTCGAACAGAAATTTGCTTAATACTAACAATACGCCGGAAAAAGGGAAAAGTTCCCCGGGCTATTCGGTTCGCTAATAAAAAGATCGGCGATATACCCGATAAAAACAGAAAAGGGGACCCAAAGGCCCCCTTTTCTTAATGCGTTGAACCAGAGCCTTCGGCTTAGTTCAGGCCAAACACGTAGTTAGATACGGCCTGGATATCTTTGTCGCTCATCTTAGCCGCGATTGCACGCATCATGTTGTTTGGATCGTTAGCACGCTCACCAGAACGGAACTTCTTCAGCGCCGCTTCGGTGTAAGCCGGGTTCTGACCACTCAGCACAGGGTATTTCGCCTGAGCGTTGCCCATACCATTTGGTGAGTGACAAGCGGTACATGCAGGAATGCCTTTAGCCATATCACCGGCACGGTACAGTTCCTGACCACGCGCTACCAGAGCAGGATCAGCCTGGCCCAGGTTCTTAGGCTTGGCAGCGAAGTATGCCGCTACGTCTTGAGCATCCTGATCAGAGAAGCTTGCAACCATACCTGTCATTTCAGGCACTTTACGTACACCGTCACGGATTTCCATAATCTGCTTGGCCAGGAAGCTTTCGTGCTGACCTGCCAGGCTAGGATAATTAGGAATCATCGCAATGCCTTCAACACCGTGACAACCTGCACATACTGCAGCTTTTGCTTGTCCTGCGCTTGCATTGCCAGCGGCGTGTGCAAAGCTTACCAGGCTTAGAGAAACTGTCAGACCTACCAGTAATTTCTTCATCGCTAATCCAATCTTGCTAATATTAAAATTGATTACTGTTGTTTTCTTAAGGCTTACCGAAAGACCTTGTTATTGCCTCAGTAGCCGAAACCGTCGACGAGGCTCCCGCCGGAAAAGCCCTGGCATTGCACACTAATCGCTTTATTACGCCCAGAATCGGGTTTCCGGTTCTGCCAGATTGCGCGCGATGGTACACTACCATTAAAAAAGTGGTGGCATTATATACTAATCCGTAGCGAAACGTGAACGCCCCATACAATTCGATCTTTTGCCCCATTAGTTGAATAAATTATGACCGACACCAGTGCAACGCCCAAGCTTAACTATCAAACCGCTAAATTTATGATCAGCGCACCTACTTTGGCCCAATGTCCCCGTGACGATGGTGCCGAGGTGGCTTTTGCTGGACGTTCCAATGCGGGTAAATCCAGTTCGATTAATACCCTAACGGTCAACTCCCGTCTCGCCCGGACCAGTAAAACCCCTGGGCGAACGCAGCTTATCAACTTTTTTGGTCTACACAACGGCACAGATCAACGCTTAGTGGATCTACCCGGTTATGGCTTCGCCAAGGTACCAGAGAAGGTCAAACTGGAGTGGCAGCGTCATCTGTCGGAATACCTACTGGCCCGTAACAGCCTGCGCGGTATTGTTTTGGTGATGGATATCCGTCATCCACTGACCGAATTTGACCAGATGATGCTGGAGTGGGCCGATGAAGTGGGTAAGCCCGTACACATCCTGCTGACCAAATCCGATAAGCTAAAACGTGGTGCGGCCAAAAATGAGCTGATACGTGTGCGTAATGCTCTTAAAGAGTGGGAAGATCTGGTCAGCGTACAGATGTTCTCATCACTGAAAAAAGACGGGGTCGATCAGCTGCGCCAGAAGATCGACCAGTGGCTGGCCAATCCGGTACTGCTGGCAGAGTTTGATGATCTGGATGAAGAGGGATAGTCAGGCTTCATTTTAAGCCTTGCTCCCTCTTCTATGTTATCAATAGCTCCGTTAAAAATATCAGCGACTGGTACAAACATGCTGATGTAATAGAAGTAGGTTGGATAAGCGAAGCGTCATCCGACATCGATCAGCGCCTCCATTGTTGGAAGGCGCCTACGGCTTTTCCAACCTACCCGCTATAAAAAGAAATTAAACCACAGCCTGATCCAGCGCTCGAACCGCCTGATGCAGATGCTGGAGATCATCCACCTGCTGATCACACTCCACCGGCTGCTTTAGTTTCAGCCAGGGTTTTACCTGCACCCAGATGGTCTTCATCCCCATCGCTTTCGCACCTTCAATATCATGCTCGGGGTTATCACCCACAAAAGCGATCTCATCCGGTTGGCAATCCAAGTGATCCAACACCGCCTGGAAAGCACGGGCATCTGGTTTCGCCACAGACAAACCTTCCGCACTAAAGGCAAAATCGAACCACTCCCCCAGAGGCGTCTGGAATACATCCGCATTACCGTTACTCAGCGCACCCACCAGATAATCCCGTTTTAGGCCTTCTAACGCCTCTATAGCATAAGGGAAAGGCTCAATCTGGTTACGCGCCTGCCAGAACACTGCAAAGGCTTGTTCTGAGATCTGCTGAGTTTCGCTCTCACTATAACCGGACAACAATAAACACTCATGCAGCGCCTTCATACGGGAGCGGGTAACAAAGTGGCTTAACTCGGGATGACGTTGGGCCAGACTGATGCGATAGCCCTTTAGCTCACGGATGGTAAAACGTGCGGTCAGTTTAGGGGCGCGATTGTTTAACCACTGATAATGCACCTGCTCCGCCCGTCGAATCACAGGGTTCACATCCCAAAGGGTATCGTCCAGATCAAATACTACTGCTTTAATCGCCATTATGTTCTACCCCTGTTTTTTTCGTTTTGCTCTGGGATGAGCTTTATCATAAACCTGAGCCAGATGTTGATAATCCAGTCGGGTATAAATCTGAGTGCTGCTAATGTCCGCGTGTCCCATCAGCTCTTGTACGGCTCTGAGATCACCACTGGATTCCAACAGATGACTGGCAAAGGAATGCCTTAAACGGTGCGGGTGCAAACGATCCTGAATGCCCTGTTCAACACCGATCTCAGCCAAACGCTGCTGCACGGTACCGCGATTAATGCGTTTGCCGCGCACGCCTAAAAACAGAGCGGAATATTCTAATGTCCCGCCAGCATCAACCGGCGTTAACCAACAGGAACGAACTCTTAGCCAAGCTCGCAACGCGTCTTCAGCCTTAGCGCCAAAAGGTACTATGCGTTCCTTATTCCCCTTACCCAGCACTCTCACTTGCCGTTGTGAGAAATCCACCTGATCCAGGTTCAAAGAGACCAACTCTGCCAGTCGTATCCCCGTAGCATACAACAACTCCAGTATCGCTTTATCTCTCACAGCTACGTCATCTTGTTTATCTGCGACATGATCCAACGCATGGTGCAGCTGATCAATATCCACGGGCTTAGGCAATAGCTGCCCTGATTTGGGGGCTTTAAGGCCGTCAGCGGGGTTATCGGTGATCATATTTTGCTGCTGTAGGAAAAACAGAAAGGCGCGAATACAGGACAATTGTCGCTGCAGAGAACGGGGGGCCATCCCCTTTTGATGACGATAGACCAGATAGCGACGTAGGTGCTGACGGTTTAGCGCCGTCCAATGCTCAACATCACTCTCGTGCTCCAGATACAGCACCAACTGACGCAGGTCCCGTTGGTAATTACTGACAGTATGCACAGACGCCTGACGCAGCTGGGCCAGCTCCTGCAGATACGCCTCAACGGAGGGCCATAAGAGCTCGACAGACATAAAGGCTCACCGTAAATCAAAGATAAAAAGCATAGAAAGAAACAGCCCGCAAGCAGCTCGAGAGGATGTCAGCGGTCACAACCAGAAATGGGTCAGCTCGTTAGCAGATTCAGCAAACGGGCAATCACATCACCCACATATTGGGCAAAATCGGTACCCATCTCATTCTGGAAGTAATCGGACTTTTCGCTACCCAGTAACAGGTAACCTTTAACCGCACCTTGGCTCAAGGCAATCAGTACCGCTGAACCATTGGCGACCATCCCTAATTCAAACAGCTGCTCCAGCTGTTCAGCAGAGACCGCACCACAATACTTATCGCCATCCGGCATCAGGGCTTGTATCAAAGCCACCAGGGCATTAGGCGGTTGCACAACCAGCTGGGATGTATTGATATAATCACTGTCTGGTAAATTAGTCAGTACCAAACGGCAATGGTCCGTACCAAAGCTATTTCTCAGCTGTTCCGCCAGAGTAGATGCCAGCTCATTCAGATCCTCACTATCCAGCAACGCCAGCACCAGGCGTCTGACCCGGGCCAACTGCCCATCGTTATGACGGGCAGTATCCAGCAAGTTGTCCAGATGGCTTTCCCGCTCGGACAGGCGATCACGCAGTAGTTCTAACTGCCGCTCCAGCAAAGACACCGCCCGCCCACTGGGGTGGGGGAGCGTCAGCTCCAACAGCAAGTGCTCATGCTGCTGAAAAAATTCTGGGTGTTGTTGCAGATATTCCGCTACTGCCTGAGCGTCGATCATAGATAAATTTGTCCTTCAAATACCCGGGTGGCGGGGCCTGTCATCAAAACAGGATAACCTTCGCCCTGCCATTGAATTTTTAGAGTACCACCTGGCAGATGAACCTTCACCTCATCATCCAACAAACCTTGCACACGACCTGCCACAACCGCTGCACAAGCACCGGTACCACAGGCCAGGGTTTCACCGGCACCGCGCTCATAGACTCTGAGCTTGATCTCATTCCGGCTGATCACCTGCATAAAACCGGCGTTGACGCGATTCGGGAAACGCTTGTGGCTTTCAATGGCCGGCCCCAGCGTTTCTACCGGAGCCGTATCCACATCATCCACCACCAGTACGCTATGAGGATTACCCATAGACACCGCACCAATATCGTAGGATTGGCCATTCACAAGAATAGGATAACAACTGGCTTGCAGATCTGCATCAAACGGAATCTGATTTGGGATCAGGCGCGGCTCGCCCATATCGACGGTCACCCAGCCATCATCGGTCAGGCGCAGTTCGATATTGCCACCGGAGGTTTCCACCTTGATGGCCTTTTTGCTGGTCAGACGTTTGTCATAAACAAAACGGGCAAAACAGCGGGCACCGTTACCGCATTGCTCCACTTCGCTGCCATCGGCATTGTAGATGCGGTAGCGAAAATCCATATCAGGATCACCCGGGGGCTCCACGATCAACAGCTGGTCAAAACCGATACCAAAGTTACGGTCAGCCAAACTGCGCACCTGATCAGGAAAGATGCGCGCCCGTTGGGAGACCAGGTCAACCACCATAAAGTCGTTGCCCAAGCCATGCATCTTGGTAAATTTCAGCAGCATTGCCTTTCTCCTCCAGACCGGCGCACCGGCCTGGTTATCTTTTCTATCGGGTAAAAATGTTTGTTCCCAAGCACAAGCTTATCCAGATAATTTTTGTAGGTCGGAAAAGCCGCAAGGCGCCTTCCGACAATAACTCGGTATCAGAGAACGATGTCGGATGACGCTTCGCTTATCCAATCTACTCTAATACCAAGAAACTTATCAGGAATGGTTAAGCGCTCATAAGTACTTAACCCGGAATTACACTCTCACCGGCAATCTGTTGTTCAAAGGTCTCGCGACGGCGTACCAGGAAGCTCTGTTCCTCATCCACCATCACCTCAGCTGCTCGGTTACGGCTGTTGTAGTTGGAAGACATAGCAAAACCATAAGCACCGGCAGAACGTACCGCCAGCAGATCACCCTGTTTCAGCGCCAGCTTACGATTTTTACCGATAAAGTCGCCAGTCTCACAGATAGGACCTACCAGATCGTACTCTTCTACCGCCACATCATCGGCTGGCTGCTCAGCAGGAATAATGGCCTGCCAGGCGCTGTACAGTGATGGGCGCAGCAGATCGTTCATAGCTGCATCCACAATCGCAAAGTTCTTCGCTTCTGTTGGCTTCAGATACTCTACACGGGTCAGCAAGATACCGGCATTGGCAGCAATAGAACGCCCCGGCTCCATAATCAGCGTCAAGGCACGATCACCCAGGCGCTCCAGAACCAGATGCGCGTAGTCACTTGGCTCTGGCGGTGTCTCGTTATCGTAACGCACACCCAGACCACCACCCAGATCCAGGTGAGTGATCTGAATATTGTTCTCTGCCAAACGATCAATCAACACCAGCAGACGATCCAGTGCATCAAGGAAAGGTTCGCTCTGAGTCAGCTGAGAACCGATATGGCAGTCCACACCTTTTACATCCAGATTCGGCAGAGACGCCGCCTTCCGGTACACCTCTTCCGCACGATCGATTGAGATACCAAACTTGTTCTCTTTCAGACCAGTGGAGATATACGGGTGAGTCTGTGCGTCCACATCCGGGTTCACACGCAGGGAAACCGGGGCTTGTACGCCCATCGCAGAGGCAACTTCGCTCAAGCGTTCCAGCTCAGCTTCAGACTCAACGTTAAAACACTTAATACCCACTTCTAATGCACGACGCATCTCAGCGGGCTGCTTGCCAACACCAGAGAAGATCACTTTCGCCGGATCACCACCGGCGGTCAGAACTCGCTCCAGTTCACCGACAGACACGATATCAAAACCGGCACCCAGGCGAGCCAGAACATTCAGTACCGCCAGATTGGAGTTGGCTTTTACCGCATAACAGATCAGGTGATCTTGTGCGGCTAGGGCATCGTCATAAGCGCGGTAGTGACGCTCCAGAGTTTTGCGTGAATAGACGTAAAGCGGGGTGCCGTACTGTTCTGCCAGTTGGGAGACAGCGACACCTTCAGCGTACAGGCTGGAACCCTGATAATTAAAAAAATCCATGCTGTTGTCTGCTCTTATGTAGACCAAGCGATCTGCGCACAGATCGCTTGCAAAATAGGGTATAGATTCTGCTGTGCTTACTCAGCACTTGCGGCTTCTGAAGCCTTAGTTTCTGAAGCCTTAGTTTCTGAAGTCTTAGCTTCTGAGACCTTAGCTTCAGCGGTGTTGGCTTCCGAAAGCTTGGCCTCAGGATGATATAAAGGTCCCTTCTGTCCGCAACCAGCCAGTAGGAAACCGGCCATTAAACCGACGCCTAAGGCCTTTTTAATCTGAGCCATCATCTTAACGCTGTGCCAGCACATCGCGGCCGCGCTGAACCGCTGCACGCACCTGATCCGGAGCCGTACCACCGATATGGTTACGGGCACTAACAGAACCTTCCAGCGTCAGGACATCAAACACATCCTGAGTGATCTCATCGGAGAACTGCTGCAGCTCTTCCAGGCTCATCTCACCCAGATCTTTACCGGTCTCAACACCGTAAGCCACAGATTTACCAACAATTTCGTGAGAGTCACGGAATGGAATACCTTTACGTACCAGGTAATCTGCCAGATCCGTTGCGGTAGAGAAACCACGCAGCGCGGCTTCACGCATCTCTTCTTTACGGGACTCAATGGCCGGAATCATATCGGCAAAGGCACGCAGAGAACCTTGCAGCGTATCCACGGTATCAAACAGCGGCTCTTTATCTTCCTGGTTATCTTTGTTGTAAGCCAGCGGCTGAGACTTCATCAGGGTCAGCAGTGAGAACAGGTGACCAAATACACGACCACTCTTACCACGCACCAGCTCAGGCACATCCGGGTTTTTCTTCTGCGGCATAATGGAAGAACCGGTACAGAAGCGGTCCGGCAGATTGATAAAGTTAAACTGCGCCGAGGTCCACAGCACCAGCTCTTCCGACATACGGGACAGGTGCATCATGATCAGACTGGCCGCGGAGGTAAACTCGATAGCAAAATCACGGTCGGATACGGAATCCAGTGAGTTCTCTGTTGGACGCTCAAAGCCCAGCAGCTCAGCGGTCATATGACGGTCGATCGGATACGTCGTACCTGCCAGCGCTGCCGCACCCAGAGGCAGAATATTGATGCGCTTACGGCAATCCTGCAGACGCTCATAGTCACGGCTCAGCATCTCAAACCACGCCATCAGGTGGTGACCAAAAGTCACCGGCTGTGCAGTTTGCAGGTGAGTGAAGCCCGGCATAATGGTATCGGCTTCTTTTTCCGACAGATCCAGCAGGCCTTGCTGCAGGCGGGTCAGCTCTGAGCTGATATGATCGATCTCATCACGCAGATAAAGACGGATATCCGTCGCCACCTGATCGTTACGGGAACGACCGGTGTGCAGTTTCTTACCTGTGATACCGATCTTCTGGGTCAGACGCGCTTCGATATTCATATGCACATCTTCCAGCTCAACCGACCACTGGAATTCACCCTTGGCGATCTCTTCGCGGATTTCGGTCAGCCCCTGAATAATCTGATCACGCTCTTCCTCGGTCAGTACATCGACTTTAGCCAGCATGGTCGCGTGGGCAATGGAACCCTGGATATCCTGGTTCGCCATACGCTGATCAAAATCAACGGATGCGGTAAAGCGTGCGACAAAAGCATCCACAGGCTCGCTGAAACGTCCACCCCACTGCTGGTTGGTGTTTTCTGCCTGACCGTTAGTATCACTCATTGCATATCCTCATAAACTTAAATCGCCCCGGCAAACACTGCCTGGATTGATAAAATTAGCTTACGTGCTGATCTTTTTATCGGGACCACGTCACGTATTCACTGTTGAGCGCATTATAACAGCATGATTGCCTGATCCCCATAGAGCCGAAGCGATAAGCATCGCTTTCATTTATGGCGAAATATGGACAAATACAGGCACATTAAGACACCCATTCAGGCAAGACGCCGACAAAAAATTTATCTTACCCACTAGTATCGGTGTTTAAATGCCCCGGCTTTGATAGAATCAGCCCTCCTGTTTTTCACACTTATGTTTGGCGGTTCGGTAAACTGACCTCAGATCCGCCCTGAATTAGGCCGAGTTTCTGATTTCATGAGCACACAAGTAGTCCGTATCGCCACCCGCAAAAGCCCGTTGGCTATGTGGCAGGCTGAGCATATTCAGGCCCGCCTGCAAGCCCTGCATCCCGATCTGACCGTTGAACTGGTGCCGATGAGCACTCAGGGTGACAAAATCTTGGACACGCCTCTGGCCAAGATTGGCGGTAAGGGGCTGTTTGTTAAAGAGCTGGAGCTGGCGATGCAGGAAGGCCGTGCGGATATCGCCGTGCACTCCATGAAAGATGTACCTATGGTACTGCCGGAAGGCTTTGATCTGCCGGTGATCTGTCAGCGCCATGCGCCAACGGATGCTTTTGTGTCCAATAAGTACAACAGCTTTGAGGAGCTGCCGGAAGGTGCAGTGCTGGGCACGTCCAGTCTGCGTCGCGAGCTGCAGGCCCGCGCCAATCGCCCCGACCTGGTAGTGAAAAGCCTGCGCGGTAATGTGCAGACCCGTCTGGGTAAGCTGGATGCCGGTGAGTTTGATGCCATCATTCTGGCCACATCGGGTCTGAAGCGTATGGAAATGGATGACCGCATCAAACAGGAGATGTCTGCTGAACTGAGCCTGCCTGCAGTAGGCCAGGGTGCGCTGGGCATCGAAACCCGTGCCGGTGATCAGGCCATCATTGATCTGATCACACCACTGAAAGATGAAGATACCTGGAACACCGTACGCGCCGAGCGTGCCATGAACCGTCATCTGGAAGGCGGCTGTCAGGTACCTATTGGTGGCTATGCCGAACTGATCGATAACGGTGCTAATATCCGTCTGCGTGCATTAGTGGGTGAGCCGGATGGCAGCCAGCTACTGCGTGCCGAGCAGATTGGCCCGGCCAACGATCCTGAAGCCTTAGGCGTCGCCGTGGCGGAAGATCTCGTCGCCCAGGGTGCCAAAGCGATTCTGGATCGGGTCTATAATCGTGCCTGATCAGCCGCTCCGTCCTGATACACTGGTGCGCCGATCTGACCAGATGCCACTGCGCGTTGTGATTACCCGACCCGAAGGTCAGGGTGAAAAACTACGTACGACTCTGTTGCAGGCAGGTGCCGAAGTATTGCATATTCCCCTGCTGGCGATTGAGGAGCGGGAAGAAAGTCCGGTTGAGCGCACTCATTTGCTCAACCTGGATCATTTCAACAAGGTGATCTGCATCAGTCCCAACGCAGCCCGTCTATTTGTTGAACGCATGGATATGTACTGGCCTCAACCTCCGGTTGAGGTGTATTGGTTTACCCCAGGTTCCGGCTCAGCGGATATCCTTGCCGCCTTTGGTCTACCTGTGCTCTGCCCCAAACATGGGGATAATAGCGAAGCATTATTGGACCTGCCGGAGCTGCAACAGGTCTCTGGCGACAAGATTCTGCTCTGCAAAGGTGAGGGAGGTCGCTCAATGCTGTTCGACACTCTGACTGCACGGGGAGCATCGCTGACAGAGCTACTGCTTTACCGTAGAACACTGCCTAATCTGCTGAGCGCAGAACGGGACGTTTTACAATTTGCCGAACTGGACGTGCTGATGATCAGCAGTTCAGAGGCGTTAAATAATTTGGTACAGCTGGCAGGCAGCACCGGCCCGCTGTTGGAAAAAATAGTGCTGGTTTCCAGCCCTCGTCTGCGACAAGAGGCCCGAGTTTTGGGTTTCAAAAAGATTGTCCAGGCCAAAGGAGCGGGTATTCACTGGCAATTAGCTGCACTGGAATCCATCGCCAGTCAAAGCTAAGCATGAGGCTATGCTATGAGCGATAAGCAAAACAATCCTGAACCACAGAACAACACTGAACAAAGCAAGACCTCTGACGCCCCTTCTCAGGAAAAGGCTCAGGACACTCAACCTCAAGAGCAACAGGCTCCAGAAGCGCAAGCTCAGGAAGTGAAAGCTCAAGAAGCGCAAGCTAACGAAGAGCCCGCGCAGGAAGAGAACAAGCCAGAGCAAGCCGCAGATAACACACCGACTGCGAATAAAAAGCCTGCTCGTGGCAAAAAAGGCCGTTCACAAAATAAAGCTCCGGCTAATCAGCAATCTGCTCAAAGTGCAGAAGAGGCTAGTGAGCCAGCAGCAGAAAAGCCTGCCGAAGCGCCTCAAGCAGCGGCTCCAGTAGCCCCAGCTGCTCCTGAGGCAAACAATGAACAGCAATCCGGTGGTAAGGGGTCTAAGACTCTGGCCACTATCGCTATTATTCTGTCTCTGGGTGCGGCTTCCGCGGCGGGTTACACCGTCTGGCTGCAGAAAGAGAAAACCGTACAGCAGATGCAAGCACTGGCGGACGCCAATGAGCAGCTGCGTAGCCAACTGGAACAGCAGGGTCAGCAGATCAGCGCTCTGAACAGCCTGAAGCAGCTGCCATCCCAGACTCAGAAACTGGCCAGCGAGCAGAGCAAGCAACGCCAGCAGATGATCGACCTGGCCGGTGAACTGGCGAAGTCTCAAGCACCTAAACCAAGCGACTGGTTGCAAGCAGAAGCGGAATACCTGCTGCGTCTGGCGAACCACAGACTGCAACTGGAAGGCGATATCAAGGGTGCAGAAAAACTGCTGGCCAGCGCCGATAAGCGTCTGATGGAAGCAGATAACCCTAGCCTGTTCGCAGTACGTGAAGCGATCGCTGATGAGCGCCTGAAAGTTTCGACCGTAACCCCTGTAGATACCAGCGGTCTGTTCTTTGCCCTGGCCGCACTGGAAAATCAGGTGGACCAACTGCCTCTGCCAATGGAGCCAGGCAACCACAGCCAGATCAAAAATGGCTTTGATATGACCCTCAACGACGAAGTTCCGGTTTGGAAAGCGGTCTGGCAGGAAGCGAAGAGCCTGGTGATTATCCGTCACCGTGACGAAGCGATTACCCCACTGTTGCCACCAGAAGAAAGCATGTACCTGCGTCATAACCTGCGCCTGACCATTCAACAGGCTCAAATCGCTATGGTGAAGGGTGAAACCAAACTGTACACCAGCCTGCTGACCCAGGCTTCACAGTGGATTAAAGATCACTTCGATATGACTCAGCATAAATCCCAGGCGGTTGTTGCCGAGTTAGACAAACTGTCTAAAGCGACAATTGAGCTGGATAAACCTGAGATCTCCGGTTCTCTGCAGCTGCTGCGTGAACTGCAGCAAGAGCGCTTTAAGCCGGCAGCTAAGAAGGAGTCTTAATCATGAAACGCCTTTATATCGCTGGGGTTCTCGCACTGGCAGCCGGTATGTTTGCCGGCCTGATTATGCGTAAAGACCCGGGTTATGTGCTGTTTAGCTGGGGGCAAACCACAGTTGAGATGTCCCTGTGGGTCGCTCTGATCCTAATTCTGGCCATGGTCGTCGGTTTCCATATTCTGATGCGCATGCTGGCTGGTGTACGTCACCCGATCCGTACGCTGAACCTGCTGTCCGGTGATAACCGTGACAAGCGTGCGCTACGCTCTACTGTACGTGGCCTCTTACTGCTGGCCGAAGGTCAGTGGCGTAAAGCGGAGCGTCTGCTGGATAAGAGTGCGGGTCGTTCCGGTACGCCTCTGATCAACTATCTGGCCGCCGCCCGTGCGGCACATGCTCAGGGTCGTAACGAACAGACCGATCAGCTGCTGCAAAAAGCACTGGAAAGCACACCCAGTGCCGAAACTGCGGTATCTATCTCTCAAGCAGAGATTCAGTATGAGCGAGGTCAGTACGAACAGTGCCTGGCTTCTCTGCTACGCCTGCAGAAAAAGAATCCTCGTCATCGCTGGGTGCTGAAAACCCTGATGAAGGTGTATCGCAAGCTGGAAGACTGGCAGAGTCTGAGCGAGCTGTACCCTCAGCTGCTGAAAAACAATATCGTCAGTGACGATGAAGGCAAAGAGCTGCTGACTTCCCTGCATATCTCCATGTTTAAAAACACTCAGGAGATGGATGACGACAGTCGTCGGGAAGCCGTTCAGGCGATCTGGAAGAAGACGCCTGGCGAACTGAAGTATAACAATAAGCTGGCTGAAGCCTATGCCCGCAGCCTGCTGGCATGCGGTGCTGAACTGGTACTGGAGCGCTTCCTGCAAGATCGACTGCGTAAACACTGGTCCGATGAGCTGGTGGTCATATTTGGTCTGATCAGCAAGGGTGATAACGATCATCGCCTGAAACAAACTCAGAAGTGGCTGGAGCAGTACCCAGAGAGCGCCAGCCTGCTACTGACCGCAGGTCGCCTGAGCCTGCGTAATCAGGATTGGGACAAAGGCGCTGACTACCTGGAGCAGAGCTTCCGTAAGAACCCTCTGGCTACCACTGCGGCTGAACTAAGCCGTCTGTATGCCAGTATGGGCAATACAGCAAAGAGCCAGGAATACTACCAGTATTGTCTTGATCTGGCCGGTTACAACCTGCCAGGCTTGCCAATGCCGGAGGCAGTTAAAGCCTAAGCCGATGGCTGTCCTGATTCGGGTACCCTGACGAAGCCGGGGTACTCAATCAGACCAGCGCAGGACTAAAAGCCGACTTATGATGTGAGTCGGCTTTTTTAGTGCCTGCTATTTAAGCCTATCACTTTGTCGACTGGGTTTAATCTTAGTTGCAATGCTAACTCACTGATTCTTATATCAAATAAACACTTAATGGAAATAATTCTCAAAACCCTTTACATCATTAATGAGAACCATTAACATCTAACCATGCTTAAGAGATTAAGCACGATTTAAACCAGAAAGGGTTCAGGTTCCCGTCAGTTTTGGTTTATCTCCTCATCAAGCTAATCACGGTCTCGCCCGATAGGTCCCCTCCTATCGGGCATTTTTTTGCCTGTCACTTTTACTCTCTGCTGCGAGAATCCCTATCCTCATGGACAAGCTTTAGCAATAGCACCACATGGTCTATTCACATAGCACCACACCGCAAGCCATAACAGCCAAATCCTGAAGCCATATCACTCAACACGGGTCACGCAGAATATTATCTGTAAATTATTTGAGAATAATTCTCAAATAATGCTTTACACAGCAAACGATAATCACTATCATTTGATCATGCTTTGAAAGAAGCATTGAGTAAGCCAAGTTTAAAGGGTTCAGGTTTCCTACTTTTGGTTTATCTCCTCATCAAGCTAATCACGGTCTAGCCCGATAGGTCCCCTCCTATCGGGCATTTTTTTTGCCCAATCACTAAGACGTGAGAGCGATAGATAAACGAATCAGGCATAAAAAAACCTCCTCCAGTTTTCACCAGAAGAGGCTTTATCAAGAAACCAGTCAAGCTGAACTGAACACCTGCTCAGCTAACGACTAAACAGTCCAGATCAGAGCATCCAGAAGATTACTCTTCATCACTGTCTGGCTTATAAGTTTCGTTGCTTCTTTTCTTAATCGTGCCAAAACCAACACTCTTGCGCTCAACAGGTGCCGGACGGCGACGGGCTGGTCCATCCCCAAGAGCCTCCACATTACGGCGAGCAGAGCGCTTAGCTGCTTTTTTCTCCTGACCTTTCTTTTTATCCTTCTGAGCCTTCTTCTCTGCAGCTGTTTTAGGCTTCTTCTTACCCGCTGCCTTGCCGCTGGCCTTCACATTCTTAGGGCCTTTATATTTGCCCTCCAGGCCTTTGACACGAGTCTGTTCGAAATCTACCTGCAGATAGCGCTCAATGGCCGCTTTCAGGTTCCACTCCTGAGGCATAATCATAGAGATCGCGATACCTGTAGCACCCGCACGACCAGTACGGCCAATACGGTGCACATAGTCATCACCTTTACGGGCCATATCGTAGTTGATGACCAGCTCAATACCGGACACATCCAGACCTCGGGCAGCCACATCGGTGGCTACCATGACATTGATATGGCCGCGACGCATCAGATTCATCACATGATTACGGGTATCCTGATCCATATCCCCATGCAGTACCACGGAGCGCACATCTTTATAGCGCAGGAAGCCGCCCAGGCGATCCGCCTCGGTCTTCTTGTTAACAAAGATCAGCGCTTTTTCATAGGACTGATCATTAAGCAGACGTACCAGCATGGCATCTTTATGTTTGCTGTCATCGGCCAACAGATATTTCTGGGTAATACCCGAGTGTTGATCACGTACGGTGTTGATCATAATCACTTCAGGTTCTTTCAGGGTCGCCTCAGCCACCTTACGTACACCCGGATGACTGATGGTCGCAGAGAACAACATGGTCTGGCGCTCAGGGCGACAGCTGGCCGTAATGGTCTCCAGCTCCTCTTTAAAGCCCATGTCCAACATGCGGTCCGCTTCATCCAACACCAGATATTCAAGATCACTCAGATCAAGGGACTCTTTCTCCAGGTGCTCCGCCAGACGGCCCGGAGTGGCGATAATAATCTCAGGATTTTTACGCAGCATGGCTTTTTGATATTTAAAGCCATCACCACCGATAATCCAGGTCGCTTTTACATGGGTGAAAGCCGCCAGCTCGGTAAAGTGCTTGTAGATCTGACGCACCAGCTCACGGGTCGGCGCTAGAATCAGCGCACGGGCACCGGTGTTTGGAGACGGGTTCTGCAAGAAATGGTGCAGTATCGGCAACAAGAACGCTGCTGTTTTACCACTACCGGTCTCCGCACTTACCAACAGGTCCTTTTGCGCCATAGCAGCCGGAATAGTCTCCGCCTGAGCAGGTGTCGGCTCGGTAAATTCAAGTTTATCCAACGCCTTTAACAGGCGTTCATGCAAAGAAAGCTCGGTAAACAAAGAAGTGCACCTCAAAAACAGAATGGAATCAAAGACCTGAAGAATAACGGCTGAAATAACAGCTCAAGCCCCGATAAAAAGAAAGTGTAATTGACGCAAGGATAGCACAAACCTGGGTATTCTCTGACCCGTTTTTAAGGCGGAAAGCACACTACAGGCCAAAGACATTAGATCACCACGCAGCAGAATAGATGGATTTTTTTCCAATCGTAATGGCAGACTCTAAACCCTTATATTAGCCACTAATTTTAGTATTTTATGAAACCTATCCAACATAAGCTTTTGACACTGAGGCTCTTGCCTGACAAGGCTAACAGACACACAATACCTGTCTCTCTGTAGGGGGACAATTCTCAGAAATAGCCGGAAGTGGCACAGACTCTAGGCTTCTTGCGGTAGATGAGGGCAATAAGGTGATTGATTTGTTGCCCTCCCATGTTTCAGTATTTTAAGCAGCCTATATGGTGGCGCCAGCAAAAGCTCAGCACAACCACTGCAAACAGTCGTTCCACTCCCTGTATATCCCGCAAGCCTTTCTCCTCCAGGTTAAACCCTCTCTTTTTACAGTATTTCGATTGACCGTCGCATGCAATAGTCATCTAGCATGGTTAATGAGCTGCGTCATAGTGAATCAACCGGTGGAGTGAAATACCCCTATTGCAAGCTATCTCAGGCTCATTCACTTTTTTCTGTCTGATTTATACCGGACTTTCAGATTTTTCCCCCCCTACAGTAATGATAAACTCATCCAAAGAAATGGCAGCCACCATCAGGTTGTTTTGCGGTGAAAGAAGCTTAGAAGATAATTCTAATGCTTTTTAATCTGCCTTAAAGCCCACACACCTTACATAATATTTAATAGAGCGGCTCCCTATGTCTCCCGTTTATCCGCAAAACCATAAACAAGTTACCTTTATCGATACCGGCCTGCCGGATTACCAGACGCTCATTGATGCTCTACCGCAGGGCATGGCAGTGGTGCTGGTCGCACCGGACCAGGATGGTGTTCAGGTAATGGCCGATTGGGCCATGTCTCACACCGATTATGATGCCATCCATGTGCTTGGACATGGTGCAGACAGTACTCAGCAGTTGGGCAGCGCCACGCTCTCTTCTGATAACCTTAGTCAGTACCAGGTCCAACTTAGTCAGATAGGTTCTGCTCTGGCTGAAGACGGTGATATTTTGCTCTATGGCTGTAATGCCGCGGCCAATCAAACCGGTACCGCTTTTATCGGCAAACTCGCGCAAGCTACTGGCGCGGATGTAGCTGCATCCGACGATTTAACCGGTGCTGTGGATAAGGGCGGAGACTGGGATTTAGAAGTACAATCCGGCCAGATTGGGCAAAAAGATGGCGAGAAACTTTATGCAGCTGACTTTCACTATAACCATCTGTTGGCCACTTATAATATGGCCAGTTTGAACCTTGGTGGCAATGATACAGCTACATCCGGCTACCAGACCATATCAGGAACAAGTAACCAACTTGAATATGTAAATAATGCGGAGGCTTTTAGTAGTGGTGGTGGTGCTGTTTATGCATCAGCAGTTAATCTATCAACCTTTACACACATTATTAAAGCAGACGGTACAAATGCAGAATCGTTTACATTAGATGAAATATCCATACGGTCTTGGACACTGAATTCGAGCACCACTACGATCGATATTTCCTTGGTATTAAAAAATACAGACGGGGGAACGATTAGCACTTATACAGCTGACGATCTTTCCACTGAAGGTGGTGTCGATTTATCATCAAAATTAAACAGTGATTTTAGCGGCACATCGGGTGTGGCATCAATAGAACTGACACTGTCAGGTGCTATTGATACGTCGAATGGCCCAATTTCCGCCAGTGACTTCGGCGTGACAGGATTGGAGATCACGAATTTTGTCAGCCCAACCAGCGCCCCCACCGTCACCGATGGCAATATTTCAATAACATCAACTGGTTCTGGCGCCGGTGGTATCTATAAGATTGGCGATACCGTTACGGTAGAATGGGACAATACTTCGGCTACTGGTGATAATAATTCCGGTATCACGGGAGTTACTGCTGATTTTTCCGCATTCGGTGGTGGGGCGGCTGTTACTGCGATTAATAGTGGTGATAAGTGGACAGCGTCTTACACGCTGACCAGCGGTTCCATTGATAGCGACAGTTTAAATGTTTCTATCAGCGCTACAGGCAGTGATACGACAACTACGGCGGACACTACCAATTTAACCGCTGATAATGTGGTACCAACTGTGACGGATGGCAATATCAGTATTTCCGGTGCCAGCGGTACGGGTGGTGCCTATATAGTAGGCGATACGATTACCGTGACCTGGAACAACACCGCAGGTGGCGATAACAATAGTGACATCTCTTCGGCTACCGTTGATTTTACTGAATTTGGTGGTGGTGCAGCGGTTGCGGCCAGTAACAGTAGCGGCACTTGGACTGCATCGTATACGATACAAGAAGGATCTATTGATGGCACCGGTAAGAATGTATCACTAACGGCGACTGATAATGCTGGTAATACGACCACCACGGCTGATACAACGAATGCTAAGGTAGATAACCAATCCCCTGTGGTGAGTGATTCTCATATCGCGATTACTTCTGTTGGTACTAATGCTGGTAGTTATGTGGTTGGCGATATCATCACTGCAACCTGGGATAACAGCGGTACTGGTGATAATAATACTGACACAATCTCAGGGGTAACCTTCGACTTTTCTGCCTTTGGTGGCGGTGCTGCTGTGGCTGCGACCGAAAGTGGTGGTGTTTGGACTGCAAGTTATAGTGTGGTTGCAGGCAATACTGATGGCACCAGTTTAAATGTATCGGCGACGGCTACCGATAATGCCGGTAACACAACAACGACAAGTGATACCTCGAATCTGACGCTTGACAACCAACCTCCAACAATCACTGATGGTAATATCAGTATTTCCGGTGCCTCTGGTACAGCTGGTGCGTACAAAGTAGGCGATACCGTTACTGTTACTTGGGACAATACCGGTAGTGGCGATAATAACGGTGATATTTCCAGTGCTACAGTTGATTTCTCAGCCTTTGGTGGTGGTGCTGCGGTAGCAGCCAGTGACAGCAGTGGTATTTGGACTGCTACTTATGTTATCACCGAAGATGGCGGCGGCAGTCTTGATAGTACCAACCTCAATGTCTCGGTGACTGCTACTGATAACTCCGGTAATGCTACGACGACGGCTGATACCAGCAATGCAACCTTTGATAATGACTCCCCTGTGGTCTCAGATGGCAATATCAGTATTTCCGGTGCCTCCGGTACTGCGGGTGTCTTTAAGGTCGGTGATACGGTCACAGTGACCTGGAACAATACCGCTGGCGGTGACAATAACGGCGATACTATTTCCAGCGCAATGGTGGATTTCTCTGCTTTTGGTGGCGGCTCTGCAGTCGCTGCCAGTGAAAGCAGTGGTACTTGGACTGCCACTTATACTATTACCGAAGACGGTGGCAGCGGCAACAGTATTGACGGTACTAGTCTCAATGTTTCGGTGACTGCCACGGATAATGCCGGTAATGCCACAATGGCCGCTGATACCACGAATGCGGCGGTTGATAATGACTCTCCAGGCACATTAACAGGGTCTCTCTCTATTTATGAAAATAGCGCTAATACAACTGCCGTCGGTACTGTTTCGGGTGGTGGTTCTGATGGCATTAGCTATTCATTAACTGATGATGCGGGAGGTCGATTTGCAATTGATTCCTCCGGTAATGTCACGGTAGCAGATGGCAGCCTGTTAAACAGAGAAAATAATACAAGCCATAACATTACTGTATTAGCGACCGATAATGCGGGCAATACCAAGAGTGATATATTAGCAGTCACGGTTGACAATGTTAATGAAGAACCTACAGCCTCTGCGACTGGTGATAATAGCTTGGCAGCGGGTGGTGGCTCGGCGGTTTCTGTCTTTTCCAGTACGGCGATCAGTGCGGTAGATACAGCCGAAAATATTGCCAGCGTAACCTTTACGGTCAGTGGTCTGGTGGATACCGGCAACGAAAAGCTGATCATTGATAGTTCCACTGTTGATCTTATGACAACTGTCGGTCAGACAACTGCGACAGGCAACAATATTGCTTATCAGGTTACCCACAATGCTGGTACTGCGACCGTTGTTATTACAGGGCCTGCGGGCGCGGCTGTCGCCAACACCGTTTTCCAAACTGCCTTAGATGGCATGACATATCAGAATACTTTGGGTGCAGTAACAACGGGGAATCGTGTCTTTACCCTCACTCAGGTGCAGGATGAAGGGGGGACGGCTAACGGAGGTGATGATACGCTTACGGCATCGATAGCCTCGACAATTAATGTGGTTAACGGCGATACGCCAACGGCGACCAATGCCACTAAATCTGCTACCGAAGACACGCCTTTCAACATGACTGCATCAGAGATTGTGCTGGTGCAAGAGGCTAATGCAACTGATGTGTTAGAGTTTATCACCCTTGGCACTATTACTGGCGGAACGCTTGCCTTTACTGGTACGGCAGCTACATCAGGTACTACATCAAGTGTCGGATCTGGTAGCGTTACCTTGGTCGATGAGCCGGCTGCACTTACGGCAGGGCAGCATATTCATGTTGATAACATTGCTAATATCCAGTTTACACCGACGGCTAATAGCACCACGCCTGGCTCTGTACTTTACACGGTGACCGATGCAGGCGGTGATGCCTCGACATCGGCTACTTTGACCATCAATCTGGCTGCTGTTGAAGATGCACCAACACTGACTGGTGTAACCTCAACGATTACCGCAGTGGAAGATACCGCAACCAATCTGGTGACCGGTTCACCTGTATTTGCTGATGTGGATACTACAGGTAATGTGGTTGCGACTCTGACTGCAACCAATGGCTCCGCCGTTTTGACTGCTTCTGACTCCGGTGGCGTTGTGGTAGGTAATAGCGGTACCAATGCGATTACTTTGACGGGTACGGCAGCTGCTATTAATACTTTTCTGGATACCGCTTCTAATGTGACCTACAAAGGGGCTGCTAATAGTACAGCAACGGACACTGCTGTAATCTCTGTAAATGATGGTGAAGGTGGTACCGAAGCCAATGCGACAACCATTACAGTGAATATTACAGCGGTTAACGATGAGCCTGTCGTCAGTGCTACCGGAACGGGTGGAAACTCTGTTAATGGTGCTGCAACCGATCTGTTTAACAGTACGGCGATTGATGTGGCCAGTCCTGATACAGGTGATCAGGTCAAAACCGTGACCTTTACCATCAGTGGTCTGCAGGATGGTGCAGATGAGAAGATCAATCTTGATAGCACGGCAATCGTACTGACAGATGGTACTAATGGCACAACTGGTGGCAGTAGTCTTGGCTACAGCGTGGCTGTCTCATCCGGCACCGCGACGGTAACTATTACCCATGCAGGCATAGCAGAAGCGACCATTGAAGGTTTGTTGGATGCGATGACCTATCAAAATACCGCAGCTGGCTTCACTGAAGGTGCCCGTGTTGTGACCATTACCTCGGTGCAGGATACTGGAGGTGTTGCTAACAGTGGTGACGATACCTGGTCTACCGGAGGTATTACTTCAACGGTGACTGTTGTCGATGGAACTAAACCAACTGCAACCAGTTATACGGATACTGGTAATGAGGAAGCTAAAGTTGATCTATCGGCAACTGAGCTGCCCACTGAGCAGGACGTAGGACCTGTAGATGATATTGAGTATATTACCATAGACACTTCAACGGTGACGGGTGGTGTTTTATCGCTGGATTCTACCGGCACGACAGGTACATCCACTGTTGGCAGCATCAGCTATGACACAACAGCAGGTAATCTCACTGGCACCGTACATATTAATATTGACGATATCAGCAAACTGGATTTCACGCCAACAGCGAACCTTGCTGGCACGGGGGCTGCCAGCTTTAAATGGACTGTAACGGATGCAGGTGGTCATATATCACCTGAAGCAACCTACACACTGAATCTGACTAATACTTCAGATACCCCGGAAGGCACGGATAAAACTGTCTCTATTAATACCAGTCAAACCCATACCTTTAGTGCCAGTGATTTTGGCTTTACCGATGTGGACACTGGTGACACGTTGAATCGGGTACAGGTGAATGTTCAGAGCATTGATAATGGTGCTCTGAAACTGAATGGTAACGCTGTTAGTGACGGCGACTGGATTGCTCTGGCTGATATCGGTAATCTGGTTTACACCCCAAGTGGAACAGGTACTGATACTTTCACCTTTACAGTAGAAGATGACAGTACAACCAATGAAACAGATAGTACACCTAATACCATAACTCTCAATGTAACCAGTCCTCCAAGCACAGGGGGCGGTGGAGGTGGTGGCGGCACACCGACCCCAGAACCGGAGCCAGAGCCAGAGCCAGAGCCAGAGCC
>NZ_KE383832.1:0-312 GCF_000422425.1 Oceanospirillum beijerinckii DSM 7166 | reverse complement strand
CCAGAGCCAGAGCCAGAGCCAGAGCCTGAGCCAGAGCCGGAACCGGAGCCAGAGCCGGAACCTGAGCCTGAGCCAGAACCAGAGCCAGAGCCGGAACCAGAGCCGGAACCAGAGCCAGAAACTCAGTTGGTTGATGGTGTGCCTGTTACGACGACGGTAACCGTTGACGAGGACGGTGAAGAGACGAAGACGGTGACTGTTCAGCCAGTGGCATCGGAGCGTGAAGATAGTAATGCCCAGACAGAGGAAGCGGATATCCCGTTGCACTTTACCGAAGGTGATCAGGAAGCGGTGACCAGTATCAGTTTGCCT
>NZ_KE383831.1:96679-132097 GCF_000422425.1 Oceanospirillum beijerinckii DSM 7166 | reverse complement strand
TTAGAACTGCTCTTCATCCAGCGCCATAATGCTGCTGCTACCGGCTTTGATAGTGATCAGGCTGCTATGGGCTCGTGGTAGCAGGTGCTCACAGAAGAATTGCGCAGTAACCAGCTTGGCCTGTAGGAAATCGGCATCCCCTTGGTTGCTGTCCAGCAGGGCTTTGGCTTTCAGCGCAGAGCGCCCCATCAGCCAGCCTCCACACAGGTAACCCATCAGCATCATAAAGTGGACGCTGACACTGCCTGCAGCGGCAGGATCGGACGCATTATCCAGCAGCCATTGACGGGCTTCTTTACCGGCTTCCAGCGCATCCTGCAGGGATTGAGCAATAGCATCAAAATTACCGCTCTGCTCCAGTTCTCCTACAGTTTCCTGGATATCGGCCAGCAGCTCAGCCAGCACCGTACCCTGGTTGCTTAGGGTTTTACGACCCACCAGATCCAGTGCCTGAATGCCTGTGGTACCTTCATAGATGGTCAGAATACGGGCATCACGGTAGTGCTGAGCGGAACCGGTTTCCTCGATAAAGCCCATGCCGCCGTGAATCTGAGTGCCAAGATAGGTGATCTCTTGTGCCAGTTCCGTGATCCAGCCTTTGACAATCGGTGTGTACAGCTCAACACGGGCATGGTGTCGTTTCGCGCTTTCGGGGTCTTGGGCATTTTTGCTGCGGTCGATCTCGGCAGAGGCGACAAAACTCAGTGCACGCATCGCTTCGATACCGGATTTCATCTGCATCAGCATGCGACGTACATCCGGGAATTTAAAGATGTTGTAACGGCTACCATCGCGCTGAGTGCCCTGAATACGATCCTTGGCGTACTGAACTGCTTGCTGGTAAGAGCGTTCGGCAATCGCCAGACCCTGCAGGCCCACATTCTGACGGGCATCGTTCATCATGGTGAACATACAAGCCAGACCATTATGGGCTTCGCCCACCAGATAACCGACAGCACCGCCGTTATCACCAAAGCTCATCACACAGGTTGGGCTGCCGTGGATACCCAGTTTGTGTTCCAGAGACACGCAGTAAGCGTCGTTACGCTCACCTGGATTACCGTTTTCGTCCAGAATAAATTTCGGCACGATAAACAGAGAGATGCCTTTGACGCCAGCAGGGGCATCCGGTAGACGGGCCAGAACCAGATGGACAATGTTGTCCGTCATCTGGTGGTCGCCCCAGGTGATAAAAATCTTCTGACCTGTGATCAGGTAATGATCGCCATTGGGTACGGCTCTGGTTTTGATGGCTGCTAAGTCAGAACCGGCATCCGGCTCAGTCAGATTCATGGAACCGGTCCAGGCACCACTGACCATATTCGGCAGATAGGTTTGCTTGAGTTCATCAGAAGCGTGGTGAGCAATGGCTTCAATAGCACCCTGGGTCAGCAGAGGACACAGCGCAAAGGCCAGGTTGGCAGACTGCCACACTTCAGTGACTGCGGTACCCAGTACATTAGGCAGGTTTTGACCGCCAAACTCTTCGGCTGGGGTCAGTGACTGCCAGCCGCCTTCGGCAAATTCCTGATAGGCTTCGGCAAAGCCTGGGGTTTGTTCAACACCGTTCTCACCCAGCTTGGCACCTTGGGTATCGCCAACGGTGTTCAAGGGTGCCAGTACGCCTGAACCCAGTTTTCCGGCTTCATTCAGAATCACAGAGGCCAGCTCGGAGTTGACCTCATCCAGTTGGGCGTTCTGACACAGTTGATCAAACTCAACCAGTTCGTTCAGGACAAATTCGGCATCGCGGTACGGATGTTGATATTCACTCATTTTCTCTTCCTCTGCGGGAATTGCACTTATTATTTAAAACAGCGCGACCTATCTATTATCGACCAAAATCAGACAACTGTTTTGGTCTGAGCCAACCGCGCTTGTGAAACAACAGCGGTTTTTAATATTTGAAAAATGGCGCTTGAAAAAAACGGGCCACGCCTGGCCCAAAAAAAGAGACCGAAAGGTCTACAGTGTGACAACAAAAGTAAACAAACAAAAAGTGAGCCCTCCCTGGCTCTAAGGAGTAGTGGATCGCTTTTGGCAACTACTCCAGCTCAGTTCAAAGCAGGATGAACGTAATACCAAGCAAGATAAGTTGCTGCAGGTCGGAAAAGCCGTAGGCCTTCCGACAATCATCAGATACCGGAGTCAATGTCGGATGGCGCTTCGCTTATCCAACCTACTCTGATATCAAGAAACTTAATCAGGGCTGGTATAAAGCAGCAAAACAAGCGGTTTGTTTTGTTGTGCATGCACCTTGAGCAGGTGCGCACATCAATAACAAAGGCGTTATTGTGCAGACGGAGATAGTTTTGCCTGTTTTGTCGCGAGCGACCATAACGGATACAGTCGTATCATTAACATTTTCGGACATTACGGATGCGATTAAGCCCTTGCTGCTATAGTATGGGTTTGAAACGATTGTTTTAATGGCGCTGGGTCAAGAGAGTTAATGGTTGAAACATGGCGTCTTAGCAGCATCAAGACCTCTGGCTTCTCAGGGGATAGATAAAAATAACAATGAGTTACGACGGTTATGACCATTGAGCATCACTCTATCTCAGTGCATTTTGTACAAACCGTGATTCAGGCCGCTGGCCGAGTCGGCTTGGATACTCACAGCCTGTTGATCAATTCGGGCTTGAATGATGACTTTCTGCACATGCCACAACTGCGCATTACGCCGGACCAGTTCAGTAGCTTAGTGCTGCAGGTATGGCAGCAGGGGGATGATGAGTTTCTGGGCATGGGCAGTCAGCCCTGTCGTTACGGTGTGTTTGCCTTAATGGCGAAACAGGCCATTAACTGTCGTAATCTCAGGTCGGCCTATTATCATATCAGTCGTTTCTATAATCTGGTGGCTGATGCTATCTCTCTGGAGCTGGAACTGGTCGGTGATGAGGTGTATTTTTCCATGGCCTTGACCGATCCAGACAAGGATCAGGATCATGCTCTGTGTGAGCTGCTGATGATGTTATGGCATCGCTTCCCCAGCTGGTTGATCGGCCAGAAGATTGAGCTGAAAGAGGTGCACTTTACTTATCCTGAGCCAGAACATGTGTCTGAATATCGTTTGATGTATCCCTGCCCGTCTAAATTTGAACAGCCGCGTAATACGCTGATTTTTGAACGTCACTGGTTACAGCAACCTGTAGTGCAAACGAAACAAACCCTACAGGCTTATCTGCAGCGCTCCCCCTGTGATTGGTTTAAACGTCAGGCTTATTACCCGGTCTTTACCCGTAAGGTCGTCACCTGTCTGGAAAAAGAGGGCAGTTTTGCCGAAGGCAGCATGGAAGAGGTAGCCGCAGAGCTGAATGTGACCTCGCGGACTTTACGGCGGAAGCTGACGGAAGAGGGCACCAGCTTTCAGCAGCTAAAAGATGGTATTCGAAGGGACACCGCGATTCATTATCTCAGCCAGCCCAATATCTCTATTGCCGAGATCTCGCGTTTATTGGGCTTTTCTGAACCGGCGGCCTTTACCCGGGCTTTTAAACAATGGACGGGCGTGCCACCGGCGGTTTATCGCAGGAATTAATGACGGGTTATCTGGAGCAGAATCTAAACCGTCTGAAATAGATAATGCCCCTGTTCATCCACCGTCTTGCGCATCTGCTGTTTATCCAATAGATAGTGCAGGTGAGCCAGACACTCCCCGGATGCCAGGATAATATCAAAGGGGCTGAGCTCTCGTTGGTAGACCACGTTTAATAGCTGAAAAACATTTTTTGCCTCGCTGCACTGAGTGGTCAACAGTTCCAAAGTGTCGTGATGTTCGCACTTGAGCTGCATCAAACGGGCATGCAGGCCGGAGAAAGGCCGTTCGTGAGCAGGCAGAACCAGAGTCTCTTTATCCAGCTGTAAAAGACGATCGATTGCCTCCAGCCAATGGTGTAATGGATTACCTTCCGGCTCATCAATACGTACACTGACATTAGAGCTGATGCCGGGCAATACCTGATCACCGGAGATCAAGATCTTCGCTTCGGCACAATAAAGGACGGCGTGAGCCGCGCAATGGCCTTCCGCAAGCAGAATCTGCCAACGATATTGGCCAATGGCGATCTCTTCCTGGTCTTGCAGATAACGCACCTGCTCCGGCAAAGGCGCAAACAGTTTTGCGAGGCCTGTGCCGAGTTTGCTCAGGCTTTCCGCTTTTTCCTGATTAATCCCCAAGGGCATAAAAAAGCCAGGGTACTTGGCTTGTTTATGCTGAGGATTCAGATAGCTGCTGGCAGAATCAAATTCCCCCTGACTGATCCACAACGGTGCTTGCCAGCGTTGGCATAACGCACCGGCGGCTCCCAGATGGTCGACATGGGCATGGGTGGCAATAACCCGGTTGACGGGTTTACCGGCAAAGCACTGATCTTCGATCTGCTGCCAAAGTGCCAGTGTCTCGGTATTGTGTAAACCACAGTCGATTACGGTCCAGCCATCGCCATCTTCCAACAGATACAGGTTGATATGATCCAGTTTGAAGGGCAGAGGCATACGTAGCCAGAAAATTCCTGGCGCCACCTGTTGCAGGTGTCCACTTGATGGAATCGGAAAATTTGCAGTAGTAATTTGAGCGTGTTTAGGCGTATTCACTTCAGTGGCTCCATCTTCATCCATCATGGCCGCTCAGGTCTGATGGAAAGTGCCGCATAGGGTGATTACTGCTATCGGTGGATAACAGCGTGATTATTATAAGTGGTTACTTGCGACAGCTTATTGAGTATTTTCCGGCAAAAATACCTTATACCATTTCCGATAAGTTTTTTGATATCTGAGTAGGTTGGATAAGCGAAGCGCCATCCGACACTGGCTCTGGTACCGGATGATTGTCGGAAGGCGCCTTGCGGCTTTTCCGACCTACAACGACTTATCTGGGTTGGTATTAGATATCATTATTGGGCGCTTCGGATATGCGAGTGACCTGATTGGGCCAGCCCACACACACCTTTCAAATATAGTGCGTAAATATTGAGGTTCAGGAAACCAGTTTGTCAGACTCTCGGGTCAGGCAACATAATAAAAGCAGAAACTTTTTGATGGATTCGGACAAAATAAGCCCCGGTTGGCCGCTGTGCCCTTATGGCTGGCTGCTGTGCTCTTATGGTTCTTATAGTTGGCCGCTGTGCTCTATAAACAGCTCTCGTTCTTCTATAACGGGAGGGTTCAGTACATTAAGAGGGTTTAGTGTGTCGCTGTTAGCTCAGTGAGTGCATCCCTGAAACGTACGACAAGCTCGTCCGGCGTATCCTTTTGAAAAGCTAGATAAAGTGGTCGGGAGATTTCATGCAGTGGCAAGGCGACCTCAAAGTCAGCCATATCGAAACCCAGCTGATTCACCCGGTATCTGAAAGAGTTGATTTCTGCGGGCATTAAATCGATATAGCCCCGTACAAGCATCAGAATACCGGTTTGTTCTGAGGCATATTCGATGGTCGGAATGCCCTGTTTACGGAGGTATTGTCCCTTAATGTCCTGAATCAGGCTGCCTACTTTGTACTGCTTTAGATCAGAGAGTTGAGCCGGGGCGATATTGGAGCGGAACTTTAACCGAAACAGGCGCACATTGAAGTCGATCAGAGGGCCAACCCACTTGAAGTGTGCTTCCCGTTCAGGGCTGCGGGCGATCAGAAAAATCAGAGTATTGGCTTTACGCTGACTGATCTCATAGGCTCTTGCCCAGGGGTAGATCTCAATGGGTACTTGCAGGTTTAATTCATCCAGCAGCTGCTTCACTAGGTCGACCGCAATCCCCTGGCTGAGCCTATGGTCATCGGTAAAGCTATAGGGAGGAAATTCCGATGAAACGACGCGCAGAGTCTCTGCCTTAACAAAAAGAGGCGCTAAGATAAGGCTGGTGAACATCATCAGTCGAACGAGGGTCTGGCGGCTCAATGAGTTACTCTCTGGGTGTGGTCGGGTATAGATAAATGTTACATGACTCCTGATCTGGCTGCGATAAGTAAGTGTTAATATATGGGACAAAGTATCCGTAGGGTTAAAGTCTTGATCAGGTGAAACTACAGGCAGGGTTACAACTGCGATAACCCTGCTTCCGTCTATTCCCGTGTATATCTTATTCCGGTCTCTCTTATACCTTTTGTCTCGAGCTGGGGCGCACCTTTGATTTTCTAGGCTGTAGGCAGAGTATCACTGAAGCGAAAACCCTGCTGTTCAAAGCTGTTGGCGATATCGCTGAAGTAGATATGATCATAAAACGAGGCAACCGATTCACAATAGCTGGGTTGTTGTGTCATATCCTGCTGATCCCACCATTGACGCAATGTTTTGTTGTATTCGCACACGCCCTGGCGTACCACATCACTGTCATAACGTTCACACATGGCGAAACTGGCCAGTGGAACACGAGGCTTAATTTCCGGTCGCTTGTTTTTATCCGGCACTCCCAGTGTTAACCCGTTAACAGGGAACGTTTTCTTCGGCAGGTTCAACAGCTCTATCATCGCTTGCGGATTATTGCGAATCCCACCAATGGCGGTTGAGCCATAGCCCAATGCATTGGCCGCAGTTTGCAGTGCATTCAGGATAATCCCCGCATCAATCGCTCCGGCGATGATCCCTTCTGCGGACTGCTCTATCACTTGCTGTTTCTCTGCCATCTCACAGGCTAGGGCCGTACGGTTGAAGTCGATTACAACAGTGATAAACAGATCGGCAGTGGCAACCTGAGGCTGGCCGCCAGCTATCTCTGCAATTTTAGCGATGGTTTCCCGGTTATGGCTGACTACCAATGAGATCTGCTGACCGTTAATAGAGGTTGGGGCCTGCTGACCGGCACGTAGAATCTGCTCAAAATCCTCGTGTTTTACCGCTTCGCCGGTGAATTGTCTGATTGAGTGGCGCTCTAACAGTTGTCGAATGGTTACGTTCATGGTGTTACCTGAGGTCGCTAAATGATTGGCTTAGTGTGCTACAGGTCAGCGGGTGTCTGTAGGGTAAAGGATGTTATTTCTCCTTTAACCAGAAGTTAAAGTGATACAAAACTTGATATATGTCATTTACAACTTGTCACAAGTTTTTTGCTCTATTGATGAGTCGAATATGCGACTATTGGCCAAAAACTAGGGTATTACCTAGTCACCTGATGGGCATTTGTTGACTATATTAAAGGCAAATGCAGAGAGAAAAGGATAGCCCCTCAGGACCTCTGAGTACTGTTTGATCAGTAATGACAGAGGCTTAATTACAATAACAATCTTCTCTGTTCAGGAGATAAGGGCTTATGAGTCATACTGCACGTTCCAACATATCTTTATTACGCTACCTTGCCAGTCTGCCGCTGCTAGCAGCCTTGATTTACGGGGTGTTCAGTGGTGGTTTGTCCTGGGGTTTTGCCCTGCTGTTACTACTGCTTAGCCTGGTGGCTGTAGTGCCCATATTCAGGCACAGCGGCGGGGGACTGTTTAACCGACCTGAGGTTCAACAGCTGGTACAAAAAGAGCATCTGTCTGTCAGTGATATGAATCAGTTAGCGGATCATTTGCGCCATTTTGGCCAGCAGAGGTCCCCGGAAGGGCAAATATTGAACGGCTATATCGGATTACGGAATATGGCTCATAATCTGGCACCGGTATCCAGTAAGACGGCAATTGCCACCGCAGAGGTTTCTTTTCTGGCGGATCAGATGGATAAACATCTGGATATCCAACAGGAAGAGGTTGAGAAGGCCGCCGAGCGCCTTGAGTCGATTACGGTAACGATGCATCAAGTCTCCGTCAATGCGTCGAATGTCACTCAACTGGCTACCGATGCCAAAAATGCCAGCTTTACAGGACGCGATGACCTGCAGCAAGCCATGGTACAGATGAGAGATATCAGTGACCGCACCGGTCATACTTTGGCGTTAATTAACGAACTGAATGATAAATCCAATCGCATTCAGGATGTCACTAAGGTGATTGAAGGGATTGCTGAGCAGACCAATCTGTTGGCGCTGAATGCGGCCATTGAAGCGGCCCGGGCAGGAGAGTACGGCCGCGGGTTTGCTGTGGTAGCCGATGAGGTGCGCAGTCTGGCCAGCCGTACTTCAGACTCCACTCAGCAGGTGGCTGAGATTGTGGAAGAGATTCAATCCAGTACCCAGGATGTCGTCGGTACTATTGAAGACTTGGTTTCCCGGATTACGTTAGGCACCGAAAAAGTTGAGTTAGTAGGTAACCGTTTAGGCGAGATGGCTAATCAATTTGATGAAGTGGAAGATCAGATCTCGGGTATTGCCGAAGCTGTCGGTAGCAGCTATCAGCATGTTGAGGATATCTCCCGCTCCATCGGTGCATTGAAGGAAGAGGTCACCGAAGGCAATGACCAGATGCACACTCTGTCGCAGCAGGCAGACCAGCTGATGCATGGGGCCGAGCAGATCACCGCTGAACTGGCCCGTCACACCGCAGAGGGCAAGCATCGTCAAGCCTATCTGGATTGCCTTGAGGCCGTTGAACGTATTACCCAGGCTTTTGAGCAAGGGATCAAAAATGGCGAAATTACCCTGCAGGCCCTGTTTGACCGGCGTTATCAACCCCTGCCGGGAACCAAAATGGGCCGTTGTACCAGCAGCTATGTCGGCTTTGCCGATAAGGTACTGCCAGCCATTTTGGAAGATATCTTTCAGCGGGGTAAATATGGCTATGCGATCTTGATTGATGACCACTGTTATATCCCAACCCATAATGCTCCCTACAGCCATCCTGAAAGCGGTGATCCTGAAGTGGATGCCGTAAAATGTCGGGATAAGCGTATCTTTGACAGTGAAGTGGGAATTCGTGGCGCCAAGGTTAAAGAGGCCTTGCTGCTACAAACCTACAAGCGAGATACAGGGGAAGTGCTGCACGATCTGTCGGTTCCTGTCGTGCTGGATGGTCGCCACTGGGGTGCATTCCGGGTAGGTTATCTGCCGGAAGCTTAAGAGCTGGAACAGCCGGAAAGATAAAGCCTTTTGGAAAGATGAAACCTTAATCACGTTGATTCGGGCTTGATCCGTTGAGGGAATCAAGTCCGGTCATGGCGTTGTTACTGTGGAAAACGTTCTCAATACGATGCTATTTGGCTTTCCGGATTCTGTAGGCTACGACTCAGGATGAATTAAAACAGGGTGCTGATCGAATGGGTCCAGGGTCTGTTCTGCGACCTGAATCAGGGTTTGAGTCAGATGTTGGATATGAGTGGACTTGAGATTCCACACATGCCAGTACAGTGGAATCGCCAGATAACGTCCCGGTGTGAGTTCAACGACCTGGCCTTGAGATAACAGCGGCTGACTTTGTTGGTCTGGAATCATTCCATAGGCAAAGCCTCTGATAATCATCTGAAAATAGGGATCTGATGAGGGCACGCGATGACGGGGGTAGTCGCCCGGTTCAATATCAAAAAAGCTCTTGAGATAGCGGTTCTGCAATTCATCCTTGTTATTAAACTCTGCCGCTGGCGCTTGTTTAAACCCTTTTGCATTAACGCCGTCTGGAAAGTACTGAGCAATAAACGCTGGGCTGGCCAGGCAGCGATAGCTCATCACGCCTAAAGGTATACAGCTACAGCCCTGCATAGGGGTTGGTGATGATGTAATGCAACCGATCACTTCACCGGTACGCAGCAGATGATGAGTTTGTTCCTGATCATCTTGTTTCATATCCAGGAGCAATTTCTGCTCTGATAGTAAGGGTTTCAGCGCATCCAGGAACCAGGTTTGCAAACTATCGGCATTAATGCCGATTGGTACCCGGGTGAAGCCAACATCGTCCTGAGGTGATAGCTCTCTTAACAGCTCATTCTCCAGCATACTGACCTGATGAAAATACTTGAGCACCTGTTGACCTGCCGGAGTCGCCTGAATTGGATTACTGCGAATCACCAGGGTTTGTCCCAACTTATCTTCCAGCTGCTTAAGCCGCTGGGAGATCGCAGACTGAGTGATATGTAGTTTCTGTGCAGCTTTATCAAAACTCTGCTCTTCCAGCACCGCGGCCAGGGCGGCCATTTGGCGTATATCTAGCATTATTAGATATTCTTATCCAGGATTAAAAACATTAGTTTTACTAACCTTAGTGTCGCAGGCAGGATAGCCAGGGTCAACTGATCGAATGATAGAGGAGTGATACGACGGTGGAAGCAAGTCTTGGGTTTTTAGCCAGTGCTCAGGTTCTTGCCCTGTTAAAGGGGCTGGGCACCAGTGCCGGTTTAATCATGGCAATTGGGGCACAAAATGCGTTTGTATTGACCCAGGGATTACGACGTCAATACCATTGGCCAATAGCAGGGATCTGTAGCTTTTTTGATGCGCTCTTTATCACGATAGGTGTTGCTGGTGTTGGCGCGTTAGTGAGTGAATCTGAGTTTTGGCTGACTGTGGCCCGCTGGGGTGGAGCCGCATTTCTGCTTTGGTATGGCTTTCAGGCATTACGGTCGGCATTACAAAGCAATAGCCTAAAAGGCTCAGAGCACAATATCAGTTCCCTGCGTAATGCGATTTTAACCACGCTGGCAATTACCTTGCTAAATCCTCATGTCTATCTGGATACAATGGTTTTAATTGGTAGCATCGGTGGTCAGTTTGATCCAGATGTGCGGGCTTGGTTTACTGTAGGGGCGATCAGCTTCTCGTTTATCTGGTTTTTTAGCATTAGCATGGGAGCCAAGTGGTTAGCGCCTTTATTTAGAAAACCAATGGCGTGGCGAGTTCTGGATGCCGGTGTCTGTATCGTAATGTGGTCTATCGCTTTTAGCTTACTGACAGCAGATTAAGTCTGGGCTGATGCAAATTAAGATCAGTGTGTTGAAATAAGCAGAAGTACCAACAAGACAGCCATAGGTGATCCTGTGGCTGTCTTGCTTTCTATCCGTCTTATTTTCTACCAAAGCTTTTTAGTGATTGACCAAATCATTCAGGATAGCCCAATCCTGTTTAACGACTTCAGCGTAAGCCAGGCAAGTTTCTATCAGGTCTGCAGATACCTTGGGCAGGATACTATTCACCGCTTTTTCAAACTGTACTGAGCGACGATCTCCACGACAATGAGCTAAGGCCAGGGCTTGGCCGCAGGTGGCAGCGTACTGAATAAAACCACCCTTGCTGGCGCGTTTGCCAAAGGTAATATGTTCAGGATCAATGCCCACTCGGGCGTGATGGCGGGAGCGAACCAGCCAATGGGCTTGTTTCCACTCCACCTCATCCAGTACCAGATCGGGCCGACGCTGCATTCTCTGTTGGCAGGTTACAGTCAGGTGAGCAGGGTTTAAACGGTTGACTGGACTTAAATCCGGGAAATGATAAAGAGGTGCCGCATGGCGTTGTTGTTTGACTTCTACGATATGGCATAAGCTCAAATCTTGTTTGCCCTGATAACCTTCAGGGCCCACCAGCAGGTAATAACGTTCCATATTGACTGAGCCCGTACCGGCATTAAGACGAGATACAATATCCAGTACCTTATCGTCCATATAAGGCGCAAAAATATATTCCATTTGCTGATAGGATTTCTGTTTCAAGCGTTCAAAACGCTCGGGGCGATCCCGGAACCGCAGTGGCGTTTGATCAATAGCCACCTCTTTGGCTAATGAGCTTTTCAGTTCAAATTCCTGACCACCGCTTGCCCTTTGTTTCGCTTTTAAATAACGCTTATGCAAAACATGAGACTTTTTAAAATCTGACAGAATGCACATGCGGTTATTAGGGGAATCAATACCGGCCTGACACACTTCCAGATATGCGGTTAAGAAGGCTTCTAATGCGGGCCTCAGATCCGCAGCATCCATGGTTTCTTTGCCCGTAATATCGCTTTCCGAAGTGTAGCGGCCAGCGACTAAGCCCTGAGCGTAGTCTGCACACAGTACCAGACTGGTACAGAAACGAGCCAGATCCCAACCCGCATGACCAATGCAGGCATCATCAAAATCGTTCGGTGCGAAAATGACGCTGTCGCCATGGGAGCCCTCTTCACTTAGAAAACCGAAATTTGAGGTATGGCAATCACCCATAATGGTAGTTAAAGGTAGCTCTTCCATTGTCTTAGGCAGGGACAGAACCCCAGAGGCCAGATCGGCGTAAAACAGTTGGGCAGAGCCTCTTAAAAATACAAAGGGATTGGCGGCCATTTTATGGTGCTTGGCCAATCCAGCTTCTGGAGCCAGACCATCGACCCGTGATAACTCGTCCCTAATCAGTTGAATACGCTTTGCCATTTTTGGGGCTACTCCCTGTTTGATTATTTTTGCTGTCATTTTAAGAGCTTATTGCCATAGCGGCTATAAAGCAAAGCTGCAAGCTGAAGCCCTTTAAACCAGACTCTTTAGCTCAGACTATTTGATCCAATCTATTCAATTCGAGTTATTTATTTCGGGCTATTGAATGAGAGCTATGGTTGGAGTGGTCCAGGAAAAAATGCACTGGAAACTAAGCCAGATAAACGCAGCATAGTTTCCAGGTCCGGTGTCGGGTGGATCTGCAACAACCCCAGAAACTGAGCATAGCTGACCATGGCAATATCTTTAGCCAGCGGGGCCTCAACACCTAACTCGATATAACACTGCTCTAAATAGTTCTGTCTTTGGTTATCTACCTTGGCTAAATAACCGGAGATTCCCGGCTCTTTTAACGCCCAGGCGCGGATATGCATCTCGGCTTCAATATTGTTGGCCGCAATCACCTGATCCAGTTTTTCCAGACGCTGCAGCGGTCCTTCCGCCATATTGGCCTGTTCAATAAAAGCGATGGTCAGGGTTTGATACCAATGCTCCATCAACTGCTCAATAAAATCCTGCCGGTTCTTAAAGTGGTGATAAAAAGAGCCTTTGGTCACGCCACGGGCTTCACATAGCGGCATGATTTTCAGACTGTCCGGGCCTTTTTTAATCAGTTGTTTCAGGGCAAATTCCAGCCAGTGTTGTTTGGTGTTTTCTTTTGGACTGGCGCTGCTGACTTTAGAACTCATGAAATATCCTGATGGAACGGGTGTTTTACGGTGTTCTTATTGATACCGCTGTTATATACGCTGCTGTTTAGCGGCATTATGAAGCACAGAGCGGGCAATCAGCCAGTGAAAAGGACGAATCATTTGCAGGTAGAGCCAGCCTGTTTTGGTGGTCGGATTGACTAGGGTTGAAACTATTGCGTGTGATTGTGTTTTGCGAACCGAGAGGTAAAACTGCATATGTTTATCCTCGGCAAAGCTGATGATTTCCCGATCTGTTTTTTCGATGACGGTTAAAAAGCCCGCTCGATCACCCTCGTTCAGTGTGTTTGGCACCTGAGATGACATCATGCCTTCACCGGTATTAAACCCCAGTGCTGCGACCATTTTGTCGCGTACTGTCATCATGCGATTCACCCAGTTTGGCATATAACCAAAAACAGCCAGTTGAATTTGATCCGGCTGTAGATGCTTGTGCTGTAATGGCACCGACAGTGCGTCTCTGAAGTAGCTTTTTTGTTTCTGTCTGGAGAGATAATCATCACTGGGTATTGGGACTGCTTTAACCTGCCACATCGTAATATCGCCTTATCTGATTAACTGAATGTGAGTGGAAGTTTTAAGGTTGTCGGCTCGATTTACGGACTTCTAATCTATCCTGTTACTCTTTTGTATTTACATACCGTACGGTATGGTATGTTTTAGTCTGACGGTGTAAGCTGAAAAAGTAAAGTTATTGCTTTATCGGTTGGGTAACTCTGAAAAAAGAGTGGGCACTGCGGCAAAAGCGGGGCCAGCGCCCGCTTTACCAAAGGTTATAAGCTGATATGGTGCGAGATGAATATGGTGCGGGATATCACCTTTGACCGGGTTGAAGCGGTCAATATCGGTAAGATGACGCAGGGACTAACCGACAAATAACCACACGCCGACGCCCATCATCAAGGTGCCAGAAATACGGTTCATCAGACGGATATTTTTGGCATCGCCCAACAGCTTTTTCAGCCCCTTACCGCCGGTGGCGTATAGGGTCATCGAGATAAACTCAGACACCAGAATAATAGAGACAAGCAGCACCAACTGAGCGGTTAACGGCTGAGTATTATCGATAAACGGCGGCAACAGCGAGATCATAAACGCCCAACCCTTAGGATTCGCTATGGCAGTAACAAAACCCTGCATCACCAGGTCCCAATTACCACCGGCCCGAGCCTGCAGGTTTTCACCATTCAGAGCCAGTTTGCCTTTAGATAGCCACATCTGCACACCGAGATAAAACAGATAAGCTGCACCCATAGTCTTCAAAATGGTAAACAACCAAGGGTAGTTGAGCATCACAGAAGCGATACCCAGCACAGCGGCAACTGCCACCAGACCGACACCAATCACTTCCCCCAGCATCATCCACAGCGTACGTCGGTAGCCGATGCTCATACCCAGACTCAGTGCCAGGGTCATACACATCCCCGGTGTGATAGAGACAAAAAAGAACGTCGGGATAAACGCACTTAATAACGCCAGATTCATAGGGGCTTCCTTGAAACAGTGAACAGTTACGAAAAAGTTGGACAAATAACAGGGGATAAATGTATCCCGGAAGCCGTGACACTGTCTTAGCAAGATTGACTTGCTAAACTGGCTTGTATGCATGAATAATTGCATAAAAACAAGATATGAGAATAAAACTATGCAAGATGTGGGTCTGGATAGACAAGATATCAGCATTCTGAATCTACTACAGGAGAACAGCCAGATCCCAAGACTGGAGTTGGCAGAGCGGGTCGGGTTATCTTCGTCTCAGTGTTTTCGACGCTTAAAACGGTTGGAAGATGCCGGTGTGATTGAGCGTTATGCAGCGGTGTTAAACAAAGAAAAAGCCGGTCTCGATATCTCAGTCGCGATGATGGTGCAGTACCGGAAAAGCGAAGTGAACGCGCGTGAAAAAACCATCGAGTTGATTCAGCAAACCCCGGTGATCTATGAATGCTATTCCGTCACCGGTGAATATGATTTTATGCTACGGGTGTACTGCAAAACCATGAAAGAGTTTAACATCTTGGTGAATGACACCTTTCAGGTGAGTTTTATCTCGGGCCTGCACTCTTATCTGTTGATGTCGTGTATTAAGGACAAGCAGAGTCTGACGCTTTAAGATTGCAATAAGTCAGAGCTTCTCTGATATTCAACTTGCTGATATTAAAAGGGTTTACTGTCAGACCTATAAGTGAAGGAATACAGTAGTCTCCCCTATTAATTCCCCCATTAACTCCCTGTTAACCTACTCTTTGTTACAAATAGAGCTCGCCAAGGCCTTGGGCCAATCTTCCCACCTGGCTGAGGTTTTTAGCGCTCAGCTGCAGTTGAATAAAATGGGGAGATGATCAGCCAAGCGCCGTAAACTGAAAGTAACACTATAACTTGATGGAAGCTGTAATATGAATCAGACCCCTTTGAATGTGCTTCTGGTGGAAGATGACAGGGATCTGGCGGCTTCGGTAGCAGATTATCTGCTGCTGGAGCGCATCAGCTGTGATCATGCCTATAACGGTCAGGCGGGCTTAACACTGGCCAGTGAAAACCCTTACGATGTGATTTTGTTAGACCTGATGTTACCCCGCATGGATGGCTTGGCGGTATGTGAAAAACTGCGGGCTCAGGGTGTGGATACACCGATTTTGATGCTGACTGCGCGGGATACGTTAGACGATAAGGTGGCGGGTTTTGATGCCGGTACCGATGATTATCTGGTGAAACCCTTTGCCCTGGAAGAGCTGGTGGTACGGGTAATGGCGTTGAGTAAACGTCGCAGTGGCCAGATGCAAAAGTTACAGGTCGCAGATCTGGAGATGGATCTGCAAAGCAAAAGCGCAACCCGTGCCGGTAAACCTCTGAAGCTAACGCCGACCGGCTGGACGCTATTGGAAACCCTGATGCGGGCCAGTCCTGCAGTGGTCAGTCGCCAGGAGCTGGAACACAGTGTCTGGCCCGATGAGGTGCCGGATACCAATAGCCTGAAGGTGCATATGTATAATCTGCGCCAACAGGTGGATAAGCCCTTTGAACACAATCTGATTCATACCCTATCGGGTCGGGGTTTTGTGCTTAAAGAAGAATAACCAGCTTTGATTCAGTTTGAGATAGCTGCTATGTCTTTAAATTCTACCGCGTCCTCCTCAACCAATCCCCCTGGGAAGAGTGCTACATCAGGTTTGTCTGATAAGGTTTGTCGACGAACAGGTAAGCGTGCTTTACGCCGTGAGCTGAGTTTTTACATTATCGGTCTCACTCTGGTTTCGGCATTTTTCTACACGATGCTGCTGAAGTTCTATTATGAGCGGGGTTTTGCGGAAACCACCCATATTACTTTACGGGTAGAGCTGCAGGAGTTTGCCAAACAGTATGCACTGGATCCGTCGACTCCCTTACCTCATTCTCAGGTGCTGCATATGAGGATTGACGATTGGCATACCATGCCGACGTTTTTCCAGCAGCAGATCAGCAAGGAAGAGATTGATACAGGAGAGGTCATTGATGTTGATTGGTCACCTAACGGCCATCATGAATGGGAAGGTGTGCGTTTTCTTGTTGGGCAAAGTGTTTTACTGAATGATGGAAAACGCCTGTATGGCATTATTGACCATAAAGCGGATCTGCTAACGGATATCGAGAAGGATGAGTTTGATCGCTTGTTTCGCAAGATCTTTATTGTGGGTGGTGTCTTTATCTCTTTAATGGTCTGTACGGTCTGGTTATTTAATCGCCGCATGCAGCGTAACACCCGGGCCTTATCGGCCTGGGCTGAGAGCCTGTCAATGGAGAACCTTAAGCAGGATATTCCCGATTTTCGCTACCAGGAGCTGAACCGGATCAGTGATCAATTGTATGCGGCGTTTGATCGTATTTCGGGCTTATTAGCCAGAGAGCATCGTTTTCTGCGTAATGCCAGCCATGAGTTGCGGACACCTATTGCGGTGATTCGTGCCAATATGGAGCTGCTGGAAAAAATCGGGTATAGCGGCATGATTGAGCGGCCCCTGGAGCGGATTCAACGGGCCAATAAAGGTATGCAGCAGTTAACGGAAACACTGTTGTGGATCAGCCGGGAAAATGAAGTTGTCCCAAAAGTTGAGGCCGTAAACCCTGAGCCGTTAGTGCAGGAAATTATTGAAGATTTGAGCTATTTGCTGAGCGATAAACCCGTTGAGTTGCAACTGAATTTTACAGGGGCTTTGCAAGAAGTAGAACTGCCTGTGACTCCGTTGCGCATAGTGCTGAACAACCTGATTCGAAATGCCTTTCAGCATACACAGGAGGGTTTGGTACGCTTTACTTTGACTCCCGACAGTCTTGAAATTGAAAATCAGGACAATGGCTTATCCCACGGTGACAGTGAAGACAGCTTTGGTCTGGGGTTAATGTTAGTCGAGCAGATCTGTGAGCGTATGGATTGGGTGCTCGAGATTAAACGCAGGGCTGACGGCGTGACAGCAACACTGACGATTCCAGTGGCTTAGTTGCTTAGTGGATTAGTTATCCCGGTTACTTGGTCATTCCAGGCGTTTACTTTCAGTGGCTTGGTTAACCCTGTTGATTCTGATGGTACTCAGGTCTTGTCTGCTATGGTGTTTAACCCCTGTATTGTTAACCAGTCACGGCCTCGGTGGTAGATGGGTTTGGAAAATATTGTAAAAGCATGTATTTTACACTCTGTTCTATCATCTTTTATGGGATCAATCCGTTATGGAAAACAAACCGGGTTTAGCGTTAATTTTGGCAACTGTTTTGCTGAGTGGGTGTTTTGGTAGTGGAGGTTCATCTGATAGCGATGAAATTACATTGGAAAACTCCGGCCTAATCGGTATATGGAGTGATCGAGAAGCTGTGGCCAGTGAGGATGAGTTCTATCTTGAGTTTACAGCTGATGGCAAGCTTGTCATGTGGGATTACATGTCGGATGCAGGAGGGTCGTTCTCAAACTGCTATTTGCCCATTGAATATTCGGATAAGGTGCTTGTAGAGGACGATATGCTTTACATTGAACCTTCATATATAGGGGCGGAAGCTTACTTTCTTTACGATATTCAGGATGATCGTCTGAATATGATCTCTCATCCAGAACGTTCTGTCGGAGAAGATAAGGTCAACAAAGACTATGATAGAGTCGTCGGTATCACCGATTTGTCACCTGTTTGCTGAGCATTCTGAAGCTCAATTAAATGGTTGCGCTATTGCTTGTCCCGTATCTGTGACAGGTGATAGTGTGACGTCAGGTTTGATAAAACAGTTTGAAAGAATAGCTTAATATCCTCTGCCTCTGCCTCTGCCTCTGCCTCTGCCTCTGCCTCATATTTGTCATCATCCTACTTGTATTATCTCTCCTCTGCTCTTTGTTGTTATTATCTTATTGTGATTTTATATGGTTTTTTCTGTTTTTCGCCAATTTTACCTGCATTTTAATCGATTTTTTGTATTTATTAATGGTATGCATTTAATTATTTAAATTATTCGTTTCAATAATCATTGGTCTGTCTCTAATCTGATTACAACAAAGCTGCACAGCGCAGCACTAAAACGAATACGTTGATTAGAACAAGATTTTTGAGGTGTGAGATGTCCAATATGCCAGTCCCAGGTTCTTCAGGCCCAGATGCTGATCTGCCGATTTATGGCTCTTTAGGTATGACCTTTATGGAATTCCCTATCGTGAGTAATATCTTTGAGTCAGACGCTGAAGTGGTTGTAAGCGGTGTGCCGTTTGATATGGCGACCTCGGGACGTTCCGGTTCTCGTTTTGGACCTCAAGGTGTACGTCAGGCTTCTGCCCAGCTGGTATGGGAAGGTGCTCGTTGGCCTTGGCAGTTTGCCCTGGATGACCATCTTAAAGTGGCTGACTCTGGCAATATTCTGTTTAAACACGGTGAGCCACAAACCATGGTCGATAATCTACAGGCTCATATCAGCCAGATTATGGAAGCGGGTAAAAACTCTCTGACCTTTGGTGGTGACCACTATATTACGCTGCCGGTACTGCGTGCAGTGGCGAAGAAACATGGTCCCGTTGCGCTGATTCACTTTGATGCCCATACGGATACTTACTCTGGTGGCACCAAGTTTGACCACGGTACTTTGTTCCACCATGCGGTTGAAGAAGGTCTGATCGATACTGAACACTCTCTGCAGATCGGTATTCGTACCGCTTACACGCTGGAAGGCCACCCATTTGAAGTGCTGGATGCCGCCTGGGTGAATGACAATGGCCCGAAAACATTGTTGGAGCGGATTAAGTCCCGTGTGGGGGATAAGAAGGTTTATGTCAGCTTTGATATTGACGGATTGGACCCTTCTTTTGCACCGGGTACTGGTACTCCGGTCGCCGCCGGTATCAGCATGGATTGTGCCCTGAAAACCATCCGTGGTCTGCAAGGACTGAATCTGGTGGGTATGGATGTGGTCGAAGTGGCTCCGGCTTATGATCACTCAGAGATCACCTCTCTGGCTGGTGCAACCCTGGCACTGGAGTATCTGTATGTACTGGCAGCCAATAAAGGTGCCGGTCAGAACTGATCCGAATTGAATAGCTAACAGGCTGTACGCTTTTGCGGTACTGGCTTTCCAGGCCGGTACCCATCCCTCCCGCCAAGGCATTTGAGCTCGATGCCCTGGCGACCCGGTTCACTCACTCTGTTCTCCAACAGAGGGTTTGATCTTGCCAGTAGGCAATTATCTACTCGAACTCTAAACCCTGTTTTCCAGGTATGGGTCTCAGGTGCAGAGTTTCTCCTTCGGCTATTTCGCTGCTTGTCCCTGCGGGCGAAATAGTCTTCTTTTGCCGAGCTTATGCTGGAGAAAACCATGGCAATGCAAACAATACAAAAAGAAAGCAATGCACTCGCAACGGAAACCGTGCGAGCAACAAACCAAACAAGCAGAGCAAAAAACGCTCTGATGATGACTGCTCTAAGTGCAGTTTTAGTTGCCCCGATAACGGTGAATACCGCATTTGCTGCCGAAGAGAGGGTGGTGAACTTCTATAACTGGCCGGATTATATCGATCCAGCAGTGATCAAAAGCTTTGAACAGGAAACCGGTATCAAGGTCAATTATGATGTCTATGATTCCAATGAGGTGTTGGAAGCTAAGATGATGACCTCGGGCTCCGGTTATGATGTGGTGGTACCGGCAGGCTCATTTCTGGAGCGACAAGCCAAGGCGGGTATCTATACCCAGATTGATCGCAGTAAGTTGAGTAACTACGGCAATCTTGATCCTGGGCTGTTGGACAAGATCACTGCCCATGATCCGGGTAATCTATATAACGTGCCTTACTCCTGGGGTACGGTGGGCCTGGGTTATAACGTCGAGATGATCAAAGCCCGTGTCGGTGATGTGCCAACCAATACACTGGATCTGATTTTTAAACCGGAACTAGCGGCTAAGTTTGCCGACTGCGGTATCAGTATTCTGGACTCTCCTGCTGAAGTGACGTCTATTGCGCTGAACTATCTGGGCTTAGATCCTAATTCTGAGAAAAAGTCTGATCTGAAAAAAGCATCTGCACTGTTAAAAGCGGTACGCCCTCACTTTAAACAGTTTGCTTCCAATAAATATATTGCGGATCTGGCCAATGGTGATGTTTGTTTGGCTCTGGGTTATAACGGTGATATCGGTCAGGCACAGATGCGTGCAGATGAAGCCGGGCAGAATGTTCAGCTGCAGTATGTGGTACCCAAAGAGGGGACGCTGGCATGGTTTGATCTGATGGCGATTCCAAAAGATGCACCTCACCCAGAAGCGGCTTATCAGTTTATTAACTATTTACTGAAAGGACAGAGCGGTGCGGGTATTGCTAACTATGCCTTCTTTGCGGTGCCTAATCTGGCTGCAGATGCTTATCTGTTGGATGAAGTGAAAAACGACCCCAGCCTTTACCCACCGGAAGCGATTAAACAGAAGCTGTTTACGCAAACCGCGCATAGTGCCAAGTATGATCGTTTGTTAAGCCGGGCCTGGAGCAATCTAAAGACCAACCGTTAATGGTATAAGGCTAAGTAAGCATACAGTACTTTCCCTGCATAAAGCCCGTATCTTCCGGCCGTATCGGTTGCGTTAGTGGTCGGATTTGTCATTCCGGTGTATTCCGAGAGGTTGGCATTAATATCACTGCTGAGGTCATCGTCAAAGCCAAACTGCTAAATCAACTGCTGATTGCCATTTAGTACTATCACTGAAGTGAATATGGGGCGCACGACTGGTGTACCTAATTTACGTATTTTTTACACCTGGAAAGATAGCGTTGAGCCATTACAGAGAGTCAATATTTACTGCAATTAATATATTAATTGATAGGTGCTATTTTTTTAATAGATGGTGTTTTTAATTCGTTGTATTTATAAAGTTATAGTTATTATGTTGGTTTTTAGTGTTTTTGATGTGTTACAAAAGTATTTAATTTTATTAACATGGGCGGGTGTATTGTTGGTCTTGATATATACCTAAATATATTGCGCTATGTTATTGCCTTAAGATGAAAGCCGTGTCGTTTTGATGGGGCTATATTTTTTTAGGCCTTAGTTCTAAGGAATACTTATTGTGAGCAGTTGTAACATCACTATTCTTGATGGTGGCATGGGGCGGGAGCTTGAACGTCGCGGTGCCCCTTTTCAGCAACCGGAGTGGTCCGCGCTGGCTATGATTGAAGCCCCGAACATTGTAAAAGAAGTCCACAAAGACTTTATACGCAGTGGTGCCCGGGTGATTACCACAAACAGTTATGCTCTGGTGCCTTTCCACATTGGTGAAACCCGTTTTGCTGAGCAGGGTAAGACTTTAGCTCAATCAGCAGCGCGAGAAGCCCGTGCAGCAGTACAAGAAAGTGGTGAAAATGTTCTGGTGGCCGGTTCTATTCCACCTCTTTTTGGTTCCTATCGTGCTGATCTGTATCAAGCCGATAAGGTCATTGATATAGCGACCCCTTTGGTTGAGGCTCTATCGGCGGATATCGATCTGTGGTTGTGTGAAACGCAAAGCCTGATTGCTGAAGCCAGCAGTATCAAGACCATTATTGATCAACATAACCCGCAGAATAAGCCGGTTTGGTTGTCTTTTACTCTGGAAGATTCTGAACAGACAGAGACGCCTCTGCTGCGCTCCGGTGAAACGGTAGCTGAGGCAGTGACTACAATGGCTAGGGCCGGAGTCAGTGCGATCCTGTTTAACTGCAGCCAGCCAGAAACTATTGCTGATGCGATTGTCGTGGCCCGTAAGACTCTGGATGACTTGGAGCTGACGGATATTCAAATCGGTGCTTATGCCAATGCTTTCCCGCCACAGCCAAAAGACGCCACGGCCAATGATGGATTGGATGAACTACGTGCAGACTTGACTCCTCAATCTTATCTGGAATGGGCGAAGCAGTGGCAATCGCAAGGGGCCAGCTTAATTGGTGGCTGTTGCGGCATCGGTCCTGAGCATATTGCTCAATTATCGACACATCTAACGTCAGCCTAAAGCGCATCTTTTTTCACTCTTTTCAGGGCAAAACATACGATGGTCGTCTCTTATGGGGCTGGGGCATCGTTGATGAATGTTTTGTTTTGTCATTTTTTTAAGGACGTTCTACATGGAAACATTACTGAAGAACCTGTTACTGAGCACAACTCTGGCTGGTGCCGCTTTGACATCTGTTGCAGCTCAAGCCGCTACAGATAACTCTGCAATCAATAAAATTCAGGAAACGGGTGAGCTTAGAGTCTGTTTTGAAGCGGGTTATGTCCCCTTTGAAATGAAGGCAAAAAATGGCCAGTTTATCGGTTTTGATATTGATATTGCCAAGCATATGGCTCGTTCCATGAAGGTGGAGTTTGTACCGGTAAATACGGCCTGGGACGGCATTATTCCTGCTCTACAGACTGGTAAGTGTGAAGTGATTATCGGTGGTATGACGGTGACGCCACTGCGAAATCTTCAGGTATTGTTCTCTGATCCGTATCTGGAAATCGGCCAGACCGTGCTGCTGTCGCCTAAGTTAAAAGAGGTGGTGAAGAGCTATAGAGATCTGAATAATCCGAAATATACGATCTCGTCTCAGTTAGGTACAACAGGTGCTGAAGCTGCGAAGAAGTATCTGCCAAAGGCAACCCTGAACCTCTTTGAAACTTCTGCAGACGCGGCACTTCAGGTTAAAAATGGTAAGGCGGATGCCTTTGTTTATGATCTGCCCTATAACGCAATCTATGCCGCAGAGCATAAAGAGAGTGTATTTCACCTCAACACTCCATTCACCTATGAGCCTTTGGGCTGGGCAGTACGTCACGACAGCGTAACCTTTGTTAACTTTTTGAATAACTATCTGAAACGGATTAAAGGTGATGGCACTTACCAGCGTATCTACAGTAAATGGTTTGAGTCTCATACCTGGATGAAAAACATCCAGTAATACTGGTTGAAGGCAGGACAGAAAAAGCCGGTTTGATACCGGCTTTTTTTATGTCTTCTGTGATTGCTTTAAAGGTAAGTTATCAAATTATTCTGACTATATATTGATAAAAAGGTTTTTATCAGAGAATTAGCCAATTTTTAGCAACAATACACTTTTCACCTGCTGGCTTCAATCGCATACAACTGTGATTATGGTGTAAGGTATTAAAAAATAATGCCCTTAGGGTTGTATTGCATCGTTACTGAATATTGTTTGTTTTCGCTATATTGATGCCGAAAATTTCAAGGAGCGGAATAAAACTTTTAGGGCAAGGCTCATCATATTTTCAGGTTCTCAGGGAGGAGGCTATCGAATCATTGTTGTCTTGCTATGTTTTTCAAATGCGATATGAGGTAATCACATCCATGAAGACTGAAAAAAAGACAACGGGCCAGGTTATGAAAGGTGATAGCACCCGGGTTGTATGGGGTGGAGAGCAAGACAGCTTCCCTTATCGTGCGACTCAGGTGCCGATTGTTACCAGTGCTGCCTATGCCTATGATGATATTGATGTATGGCATGACGTGGCTCAGGGGGGGGCACCGGGCTTTATCTACAGTCGCATGTCGAATCCGACGGTGGAAGCGCTGGAGCAGAAGCTGTGTGAGCTTGAATCGGCGCAATCTGCAGTAGCCTTCAGCAGCGGTATGGCGGTGATCAGCAGTGTGCTGTATAGCTTCTTATCTCAGGGTAAACGAGTGGTCTCAACTCGCGATAGCTATGGCGGCACCAATAAAATTTTTGAAGAGTTTTTACCCCGTATGGGGGTCGACGTTTGTCTGTGTGAAACCACTAACTATGCTGAAATTGAGCATGAAATTTTACAGGGTTGCGATGTTGTTTATCTGGAAACACCTACCAACCCAACCCTTAAAATATTGGATCTTGCTCGCTTAACTCAGGCTGCCAAACAGGTTGGGGCATTGGTGATTGCGGACAACACTTTTGCGACACCATTAAATCAGAACCCTCTGTTGTTTGGGGTAGATATTGTTCTGCACAGTGCAACCAAATTTTTAAGTGGCCATGGTGATGCTATGGGGGGGATCGCTTGTGGGGCAGAGGCTTTGATCAGTCAGGTACGTCACTATCGGGAGATTAATGGTGCGTCGCTTGACCCTTTTTCGGCCTTTTTAATTCTAAGAGGGATTAAAACGTTGGCATTAAGGGTGCGGCAGCAACAGGCTAATGCGCTGGCGATCGCTGAGTTCCTGCTAACGGAGCCTTTGGTAGAAACGGTCAATTATCCTGGTTTACCGTCTCATTTGAATCATAATATTGCCTGTGAACAAATGCGTGGGTTTGGGGCAATTGTCAGTTTTGTCTTGCAGGGCGGTATGCCAATGGTGACTGAGCTGTTACCGCAACTGAACTATGCGCACTGTGCTGGTAATCTGGGGGCGGTAGAGACCATCTATGGCCCGGCAAGAACGACCAGTCATGTAGAAAATACCCTTGAAGAGCGTCAGGCTCTGGGTATCTCTGAAGGCTTGGTTCGTATTTCTGTGGGTATTGAAGATAGTGAGGATCTGATTGCTGACCTACAGCAAGCATTCTCTCATCTGCGAGAGTTATCGTCATCGCTCCTGTAATGCAATTTTTTGTTTCAGGCTTTGTTATCCTTTAGTCTATGCATTCTTTAGAATACGCAGGTGCCTCATGAGTCAGAAAACTTTACCGCCTTTAAACTGGTTACGTACCTTTGAGGTCTCTGCGCGCCATTTGAACTTTACCCGAGCTGCAGAAGAGCTTTGTATTACTCAGGGAGCAGTCAGTCAGCAGATACGTCTATTGGAAGAACATGTGGGAGTGACTCTGTTTATACGTCTGCCCAGGGGGTTAGCTCTGACGGAGGAGGGGCAGTCTTATCTGCCAGTGGTGCAGGATGCGGTATCTCGTTTAGCTGCCGCTACCAGCGAACTGTTTTCCACACAAGAGCGTCAGCCGGTGCGAATTAAGGGCAGTTTATCTTTCTTTGTTCTATGGCTGGCCCCAAAAATAAAAGCGTTTAAAGCGCTGCATCCTCAGATCAATATTCGCTATATCAGCAACCTTTGGGTAAAAGATATAGATGATGTATACGATGCTGAGATTCGTTGGGGTAGCGGTCACTGGCCAGGACTGGAAGCCTACAAACTGACACAGGATACGCTCTTTCCCGTATGCTCCCCTGAGCTGCTATCTGAATCTGTTATAGAAAAGCCGGCGGACCTTTTGAATCAAACGCTGTTGCATGTATTAGGGTATGAAGAGGGGTGGGGATATTGGCTGTCTATGGTGGGGGAAAGCCGTGTCGATTCCTCTCTAGGCATGCAGTTGGACACACTTGTTTCTGCTATCAGCCTGGCTGAATCGGGCGGGGGGATCGCGTTAGCACGATCGTCGATGGTGGGTAAAATGTTGGAAGAAGGCCGTTTGGTGGAGTTATGCGATCATCGTATTCCTGCCAGTGAATCCTTTTATGTTGTAAAGCGGGCAGGAGAAATATTACGCCCCGATGCTGAGCTGTTTTTCTCCTGGTTGGTGAATCAGGGGTGATCCTCTGATCTATGTGTATGGTCTCCTTTTTGGTTAATCGTATGCAATACTGGTGCAAAAGGATGCACCAGTATTGACCATCGCGTGGCAAAGTTTCTGTAGAAGTTTGCCAAGATCCCTGCTGGGAGAGGTTTAAATCCCACCCATCATCATATATTTGATCTCAACGTAGTCATCGATACCGTACTTGGAGCCTTCACGGCCAATACCGGATTGCTTCACACCACCAAACGGGGCGACTGTGGTTGAGATAATACCTTCGTTAATACCCACCATACCGTAATCCAGACCCTCACCGGTACGCCATGCGCGACCCAGATCTTTGGTGTAAACGTAAGCAGCGAGACCAAACTCGGTATCATTGCCCATGGCAATGGCTTCTTCTTCGGTAGAGAAGCGGAAGATCGGAGCTAGCGGGCCAAAGGTTTCCTCACGGGCAACCTTCATTTCGGTGGTAACATTGCAGATCACGGTCGGTTCAAAGAAGCTACCGCCCAGGTCGTGGCGTTTACCACCGGTAGTGATGGTGGCACCTTTGCTGACGGCATCAGACAGGTGATCTTCAATTTTCTCAACCGCCGCAGCGTTGATCATAGGGCCTTGAGTCACGCCCTCGTCCATGCCGTTACCTACTTTCAATCCGTTAACGGCAGCGGTGAGTTTTTCCACAAACTGATCGTAAATGCCGTCCTGAATCAGGAAGCGGTTGGTGCAGACACAGGTTTGACCGGCGTTACGGTATTTAGATGCCAGAGCACCGGCTACCGCTGCATCCAGATCCGCATCATCAAAGACGATAAATGGCGCGTTACCACCCAGTTCCAGAGATACTTTCTTCACGGTATCGGCACACTGACGCATCAGCAGCTTGCCGATATTGGTGGAGCCGGTAAAGCTCAACTTGCGTACCTTGTCATTGCCGGTCAGCTCACCACCAATGGCAATGGCGTCACCAGTCACCACGTTAAAGATACCAGCAGGGACTCCGGCTTCTTCTGCCAGTACCGCCAGTGCCAGTGCAGAATATGGCGTGTCTGGCGCAGGTTTCACAACAAACGGGCAGCCTGCTGCCATCGCTGGCGCGCACTTACGGGTGATCATCGCCGTAGGGAAGTTCCATGGTGTAATTGCGGCAACCACACCAATGGGTTGCTTAATCACAACCAGGCGGGCATCGGGTTTGTGAGTCGGGATAATATCGCCGTAGATACGCTTGCCTTCTTCAGCAAACCATTCCACAAAGCTGGCCGCATACATGATCTCACCCTTGGCTTCTGCCAGAGGTTTACCCTGTTCCATGGTCAGGATACGGGCCAGTTCATCGGCATTTTCTACCATCAACTCAAACCAGCGACGCAGAACGCTGCTGCGATCCTGTGCGGTACGAGCCGCCCACTCTTTTTGTGCCGCTTCAGCCGCATCAATGGCCTGACGGGTTTCATCGCTGCCCAGCATAGGTACGGTACCGATCTTCTCGCCAGTCGCTGGGTTAAAAATTTCCTGAACTTCGCCGTTAGGGCTGTCGATCCAGCGGCCATCAATATAAGCCTGCTGTTTAAAAAGTTGGCTAGCCATTATTGGTCATCTCTGTTGGGTGGTTTTCATTATGTTATGCATGTCTGTTCTGAGCTTTTGCTCAGTCAGATTGATTGTGCTGTTTGCAATATATCATATGGTTAACATGTTAAGTAATGTCGTGGGGGATATTTTGTCGGGGATATTTTTTATCGGACCACTTATAGAGAAATGCTCTTGTTGGTTTTGAAGCGTATATGAAGGGGGATTCGGTGCAGAAGTACTGGATAAGAGAAGTCCGTTGAGCAAGGGAAATCAAGCAGCCAGGTCAGAGTGTTCCCATGCTGCTATGATCAGGATTGAATCAGGTGGGCGCAAAAAACGTTACTTAAATTCGGGCGCACGTTTTTGCAGATTTGCTTGCACCGCCTCAATCTGGTTTGGACTGAACAGTAGGGTGCGTTGCAGGGCTTCTTCCTGGGCCAGGCTATCGGTGGCAGCAGAGTGTTCGGCATTAAACAGGCTTTTTACACCTCTTACGGCATCAGGGTTATTGGAGGCAATGGTGCGGGCCAGTTCGATAGCGGCTGATTCCGGGTGGACGGCCAGTTGGGTGCTCAGTCCCATCTGTTGCGCTTCCTCGCCTGAGATACGTTTGCCTGTCATGGCCAGCAGTTTCAACTGATCTTTGGCGGCGATGGATGCGCCCACCACAGAGATTCCCATATCTGGAATAATACCCCAGCGAATTTCCATTACAGACAGCTGGCTTTGTGGGTGAGTAATGCGGAAATCTGCACCCAGAGCAATTTGGAAACCACCGCCAAAGACATAGCCGTTTAGCGCTGCAATCACAGGTACTTCCAGCTGTTGCCAACCTACAACCACTTGTTGTACGTAGTTGCCCAACCAACCTTTTTCCTCGTCTTTGCTCAGTAGCTTTTCCACCGCAGAAGGATCGGCCATGACACCCTGAACATCCAGACCCGCGCAGAAGTGTTCGCCAGCAGCGGTCAGTACCACTGCTCGAATATCTGAGTTGCCAGCAATCTGCTCCTGAACGTCATGCAGGGCAGCAAAGGTGGGCATATCCAAGGCATTCATTTTTTCCGGGCGGTTAAAACGTACGATAGCGATATGCTGGTCGATCTCCAGCTCGATTCTGTCCTGAATATTCATAGGGTCGTTCCGGTTTAAACGGTTGTTTGAAATTTGCATTAACCCTAACAGAGTTCTTCACTCATGGCTACGTCTATATGTTGTTGCTTTTGGGGCTGCAGGTCTAAGCTGAATTAAGAGGGGATTTGAGGAGGGTGCGGTATGATAAAAATAGGCCATATAAGTGCAGTAGGCCATTCGGGCGCACTCCAGGGAAGAGTGAGGAACAGGGTAAGAGCATGGCTGTTGCCATTATTGCTGATATTTACTCTGGAAAGTTTTGCTCAGGAGATTGTCAGAATTATCCGCCCTCAGTCAGAAGAGGATGCCAGTCACCATTATTTCTCTGCATTACTTCAGCAGGCGTTGGATAAAACAGCAGCAGAGTATGGTTCAGCTCAGGCTCAGCCCACCCCTTTTGTGCTGGAGCAGGGAAGGGCAGAGCAGGCGCTAAAAGCCGGTCAGCATATTGATGTTTACTGGATGGGAACCTCTCTGGAGCGTGAGCAGGAGCTGGCGGCAATCCGTATTCCATTGCTCAAAGGCCTGTTGGGTTACCGTGGGTTGATCATACGTGAATCTGAACGCCTTTTTTTCTCTAAAAGAGTGAATTGGTTACGTCTGAATTTGCGCAGTATCTGCCAGGGAATGCACTGGCCTGATAGCGATATTTTGGAAAGCGGTGGGTTTAGGGTGATTCGTAGCGCGCGTTTTAAAAGTATGTTTGCCATGCTTGAGAACTTTCGCTGCGATATGTTCCCCCGTGGCATTCATGAGGGACCAGCTGAAGTGAGCGCCCATAGCCAGAATTCGGACAAATTAGGCTGGTTCGATCAATACCTGATCTACTACCCCTTCCCGATGTATTTTTTTACTAAGAAGGATAATGTAGTACTGACCGATCGCATTGCTAAAGGTTTAGAAATGATGATCGATGATGGTTCTTTTATGACCTTTATGCAGCAGCATCCTGTCACGCAGCATCTGTTTCCCTTGGCACAATGGCCAGAACGGGTAGAGGTTAAATTATTGAATACCCAGCTGCCAGCAGATACCGATATCACCGATCGCCGTTACTGGGTTGTGCCGGAGTAGCAATATGTTGCCTTGTAATTTGATGTTTTCCCCTGAATATACAGAATAGCTATCGCGTAAAAAGTAGTGGTAATCGAAGTGTCATATGGTGACGTGTAATAGTGTGTAATAGTTTTAAAAAATTATCTGTACTATAACTATAAACCGGTAGGGAGCCTAGCGGGTTGTGGGGGCTTGTTGGGCGAACTACCGTTACTTTCCTTTCAGTTTTTCTGCTGTTTTGTGTTTCTACTCTTTTTTGCTGTTACCGGCATCAAGCCTCCTTTTATTTGGTTCTATTGATACATCTTTTAAGGCTTTTCTGGGTTTGAGTCCTGAAGGTATTCGGCAAAACTACATTTCGCCCCTCGTAACAGGGCTGAGGTCTATCCAATCAACCGTCGGTTGCTCGTTTTAAAATTGCGATCTATTTCATCAGGTTATGAGTCACGGCTGCTATGGGTGTGCTATTGGGGGAGGGTATTATTCAAAGTTAACCTTTTAGTTAACTTTGAATAAATTATTTTGAATTTATTAAACTTAATCTACCTACCACAATACAGCCATCAACTGAAAAAACGTCGCTCCATTCAGAGGTGGCCCATGCAAAACAACAATCAAAATCAAGACCGCCAGCTACCTGCAGGCCTGACTCAGGCTCAGCTGGACGCCCACTGGATGCCATTTACTGGTAACCGTGAATTCAAAAAAGATCCTCGTATTATTGTCTCTGCCGAGGGTAACTATTATACCGACGCAGAGGGTCGCAAGATTTTTGACGGTCTTTCAGGTCTGTGGACCTGCGGTGCCGGTCATAGCCGCCCTGAAATTACTGAGGCTGTTAGCCGCCAGGTAAAGGAACTGGACTACTCACCTGCATTCCAGTTTGGTCATCCAAAGTCGTTTGAGCTTGCCCACAAAGTAACTGAGTTTATGCCGGAAGGTCTGAACCGTGTGTTCTTTACCGGTTCTGGCTCCGAGTCTGTCGAGACGGCGCTGAAAATTGCCCGTGCTTACTGGCGTAAAAAAGGTCTGGCGAGTAAAACCCGTCTGATCGGTCGTGCTAAGGGTTACCATGGTGTGAACTTTGGTGGCATCAGTGTGGGTGGTATCGGTCCTAACCGTGCCTTGTATGGTCAGGGTATCGATGCCGCGCATCTGTCACACACGATGTTGCCTGAAAACCGTTTTGTTGCTGGTCAGCCAGAAAAAGGCGCTCATCTGGCCGAGGAGCTGCTGGAGCATATCGCTCTGCATGATGCCTCCAATATTGCGGCTGTTATTGTTGAGCCAATGGCTGGTTCTGCGGGTGTGATTCCACCACCGGTAGGCTACCTGAAGCGTCTGCGTGAGATCTGTGATCAACACAATATCCTGCTGATCTTTGATGAGGTGATCACCGCCTTTGGCCGTATGGGTGCCAATACCGGTGCAGAAGCCTTTGGTGCGGTGCCGGATCTGATGACCACCGCAAAGCAGCTGACCAACGGTGTAGTACCTATGGGAGCTGTGATCGCCAAGCAAGAGATCTACGACACCTTTATGGAAACCGGTGGTCCAGAGTACATGCTGGAACTACCACACGGTTACACCTATTCCGCCCACCCAGTAGCGTGCGCTGCGGGTCTGGCTTCACTGGATATTCTGCAGAAAGATAAGCTGATTGAGCGTGTACAAAGTATTGCACCTCAATTCCAGGAGATGCTGCATAGCCTGAAAGGCACTCAATATGTCGCGGATATCCGTAACTATGGTTTAGCCGGTGCTTTGACCATTGAAGCGGCTCCAGGTGAACCTGCCTTGCGTCCTTACCAGATCGCTATGAAGTGCTGGGAGAAAGGCTTCTACGTGCGTTATGGCGGCGATACCATCCAACTGGGTCTGCCGTTTACCACAGAAGTGGAAGAGATTGATCGTCTGATCAACGCTCTGGGCGACTCGATCAAAGAGCTGGATTAAGGCATCAAAGAGTTGGACTAAAACCAGCCGCTTGATCCTGGCAAAGCCGGTCTAATTCCAAACGAAAAACAGAATTTGATGCCCGTGCGCTTCCAGTGTGTGCACGGGCCTTCAAAAGGGCTGTGGTTTTGCCTTTTTTGTCCAGATTTGTGTCCAAAAAGGCAAGCAAGTCAGTTAAGCCCTGATATGTAACGTGCAAACAAATAGAAAAGAGAAGACCACAATGACTATCGTTGGCCACCTGATTAACGGTGAAATCCGTACCGATGCTGAACGTCTGCAAGATGTATTTAACCCTGCTACGGGCCTGGCAACCAAGCAGGTTGCTCTGGCAACTAAAGCAACCGTAGAAGAAGCCATTGAAGCCGCACAAGCTGCTTTTCCGGCTTGGCGTAATACACCGGTAGGCAAGCGTGCTGCGGTTATGTTCCGCTTTAAAGCTCTGCTGGAACAGCACTCTGACACCATCTGCAAAATGATCGGTGAAGAGCACGGTAAGATCGGTCACGATGCGGCCGGTGAACTGCAGCGTGGTCTGGAGAACGTAGAATACGCTTGTGGTGTGGCTGAGCTGCTGAAAGGTGAGCACAGCCGTAACGTAGGTCCAGGTATCGATTCCTGGAGTGAGTTCCAGCCTCTGGGTGTTGTGGCGGGTATCACGCCGTTTAACTTCCCTGCGATGGTGCCACTGTGGATGTACCCGATGGCGATCGCCTGTGGTAACACCTTTGTACTGAAGCCATCTGAGCGTGATCCATCCTCGACGCTGTTTATCGCTCAGCTGCTAAAAGAAGCCGGTCTGCCTGATGGTGTGATGAATGTGGTTAACGGTGACAAAGTCGCTGTTGATACACTGCTGACTGACGAGCGCGTTAAAGCCGTTAGCTTCGTAGGTTCCACACCAATTGCTGAATATATCTACAGCACCGCAAATGCCAACGGTAAGCGTTGTCAGGCACTGGGTGGCGCGAAAAACCACGCCATCGTAATGCCTGATGCGGATATGGATAACGCAGTTAACCAACTGCTGGGCGCGGCTTTCGGTTCTTCCGGTGAGCGTTGTATGGCTCTGTCTGTCGCTGTTGCTGTAGGTGATGAAGCGGCAGATGCACTGGTATCCAAGCTGAAAGAAGCGATGAAACCACTGAAAGTGGGTGCTTACAGCGATAGCAGCAATGATTTTGGTCCTGTGATCACGCGTCAGCACCAAGAGAAGGTTGTTGGTTATATCAACAGCGCTGAAGCAGACGGTGCCACTATCGTTGTAGACGGTCGTAATCCACAGGTTGCGGGCTACGAAGACGGCTTCTTTGTTGGCGCGACGCTGATCGACAACGTGACCACTGCGATGAACAGCTACCAGGAAGAGATTTTTGGTCCTGTGCTGCAAGTGGTACGTGCTAGCTCTATGGAAGAAGCGATGCAGATGATCAATGATCACGAATACGGTAACGGTACTTGTATCTTTACCCGTGACGGTGAAGCGGCGCGTTACTTCTCTGATCATATCGAAGTGGGCATGGTGGGTATCAACGTACCTTTGCCGGTGCCTGTTTCTTACCACAGCTTCGGTGGTTGGAAGCGCTCCCTGTTTGGTGATCTGCACGCTTACGGTCCAGATGCCGTTCGCTTCTACACCAAGCGTAAGACCATCACTCAGCGCTGGCCTTCCAGTGGTGTACGTGAGGGTGTGAGTTTCTCATTCCCTAGCTAAGCGCTGGATCGACTTATGGCATCAAGCGTGGTTTAAATGGAAGGAAGCCTGGTATAGAGGCTTTTGAAGCCCGCAGCTTGATGCCCTAAGCATTGCTTTCTTATTGTGTAACGTTGCTTAACGCCAGCTTGTGTCTTGTGATAGCTGGTGCCTTGTCAGAGTGCTTTACCCAGTGACTCTGGCAGATTCTGCTTTTTGCATTATCTTTTTACCCTGCACTACTCGCTCTGATCGTCTGCATCCCAATAGCGAAGCACCCGTTCGCTAGGCTAGATCGGAGCACCTTTAACGGGATATACCCGCTTGCGGTTATCCCGTCTTTTTTGATCTATATCATACCTCTCAGAAAATTAATCGCTTGGTCTATAACCTTTGGACAACTGGTTAGGGTTGTTTTCAGGTTGTAATCTGTCCATAAGTGTTAAAAGAATTATATTTTTAGATTTTTTAATTAGGGGCATGAAAATGGCTGACCCAACCGATAATAATGACAATACGTCACCTACTCAGGACTCGAATGTCAACGATGAAGCGATTCTTTTTGATGAAGCGACGGTTTTAAGTCGTACTGATGAAGAGAAGAAAGAAGAAGACGAGATTGATAATTCTGAGGCGGTTGGGGCAGGTGACGAATCTGGTAATGAAAATATTCAATCTGAATCACCAGATGAAGCTGCAGCTATCGCTCAAACTGTTACTGAGGGTAGTCTTGGTGGAACAGAAGGACTTGATGATGGCATTGGATTAGAAAGCAACCCTGTCAATGTTGGCAGTGGTAATGATACGAGTGATGGTAATCAAAGGTCTGTGCCGGAGGAAGATTCCCCTGCCCCCGATGGGGCTGCCGATGCTGGTGCTTCATCTGAAGTATTGAGCGGCAACTCAGAACCTTTCATTGATGATTCAATCACTCCCCTGGAAGGTACTATTGAGCAAGAGGGGATTGACTCTAATCCTCAAGTGAGCGGAACGCCCTCTCAGATAGATCCTTTAGCAGAAACGGATGATTCGGATGCAGATGCTGACGCCGATGCCGACGCCGATGCCGATGCCGATGCCGATGCGGACGCCGATGCCGATGCGGACGCTGATGCTGATGCTGATGCTGATGCCGATGCGGACGCTGATGCGGATGCTGATGCGGACGCTGATGCCGATGCCGACGCCGACGCCGACGCCGACGCCGACGCTGATGCGGATGCGGATGCCGATGCCGATGCCGATGCGGATGCCGATGCCGATGCCGATGCGGATGCGGATGCGGATGCGGATGCGGATGCTGACGCCGACGCCGATGCGGATGCCGATGCCGATGCCGACGCAGATGCTGACGCGGATGCGGATGCGGATGCTGACGCTGACGCCGATGCCGATGCCGATGCCGATGCCGATGCCGATGCCGATGCCGATGCCGATGCCGATGCCGACGCCGACGCCGACGCTGATGCGGATGCGGATGCGGATGCGGATGCGGATGCCGATGCTGACGCCGATGCTGATGCCGATGCGGATGCGGATGCGGATGCGGATGCGGATGCGGATGCGGATGCGGATGCCGACGCGGATGCGGATGCGGATGCGGATGCTGACGCCGACGCCGACGCCGATGCGGACGCAGATGCTGATGCCGATGCCGATGCCGATGCGGACGCAGATGCTGATGCCGATGCCGATGCCGACGCAGATGCTGACGCCGATGCCGATGCTGATGCCGACGCCGACGCCGACGCCGACGCCGACGCCGACGCCGACGCCGACGCCGATGCAGATGCTGATGCTGATGCCGACGCGGATGCCGATGCGGACGCGGACGCGGATGCGGATGCGGATGCTGATGCCGATGCTGACGCGGATGCCGACGCCGACGCTGATGCCGATGCCGATGCCGATGCCGATGCCGATGCGGATGCGGACGCAGACGCCGACGCCGATGCCGATGCCGATGCGGATGCGGATGCGGATGCCGATGCGGATGCCGATGCGGATGCCGATGCTGACGCCGATGCGGATGCGGATGCTGACGCCGATGCCGATGCCGATGCGGATGCGGATGCGGATGCGGA
>NZ_KE383831.1:68550-93902 GCF_000422425.1 Oceanospirillum beijerinckii DSM 7166 | reverse complement strand
GATGATGCGGACTCAGACGATGACGCCGACTCCGATGATGACGCCGACTCCGATGATGACGCCGACTCTGATGACGACGCCGACTCTGATGATGATGCGGATTCCGATGATGACGCCGATTCAGATGACGATGCGGACTCCGATGATGACGCCGACTCTGATGATGACGCCGATTCAGATGATGACGCCGATTCAGATGATGATGTGGACTCAGACGATGATGCGGACTCAGATGATGATGCGGACTCAGATGACGATGTGGACTCCGATGATAAAGGCCCTCAGGGGAATAATGGCTTTGGCAACGGAGACCAAGAGGCACCAGGAGGCTCAGCAGACAACAATAATGCAGAGAATGCTGATGACTCTGATGCTGATGATGATTTCGGTGGAGGCGATGACGGTGGTGTTAATGCTGAAGATGATCTCTTTACTTTCAATAATGAAGATGCCAGTGGTGACTGGCCTTCAGATATTGAAGGTGAAGTAGACGGCGGATCAGATGATGACGGCTGGCTGTCTGGTGATTCGGATGATGATGGTGATAGTGACTTCGATGATTTTGATAGTGATTTCGGAGAAGGTAATAATGACTCATTCAGTGATGATGGCAGCATTGACTGGTAATTATCTGTTAAACTAGGTCGGAGCGAGTGAAACAGCACCCCCAACAAAAGTTGGGGGTGCTGTTTCGTTGTGGGGAGTTGAACTTAGCAAAACAGAGAACTTAAACTTAGCACAGCGACAAATAATAGCTGATGCCGATTTTTTTGTTACGCCTGATGGTAGAGTGCTGTTACACATGCAGTTAGAGATATCAAGGGCTGGTCTTCAGAGGTTATAGATTAATGAGCAGAGTGGATCTATTTGATAAACAACACTTTCTGAAGCCAGAACGGAGCTTTAAAGAATACTCGTTTAATGATAATGACTATTTGCTAAAACGAAAGTTATTTGCGCTTGTTAATAATTTTAATGGACAGGATGTTAGTGATTCGGATTATACTGAGTTGGATCACTTGTATAACCGTAGTAGCTTAAAGCAAGACTATACGCGGTTGATCTTTGCAATATACAGCAAGGAAAACAAGCGTATACTGGTGGCGCGTCGGTTTTCTTTAGGACGTTGGACATTCCCAGATATAGTTTGTCAGCTCCTTAAACATAAACGTGTCCATCAATATAAAGATAAAGCGTTTAGTATTCAGGTTGACTTTGTTACAGGTGAAAGCGAAACCATAGATCTCTATCGGGTTGGAATGAAGTATCATGGAAAACGCCACTTTGAGATCGGTGTTGATGGTCTGGTATTAATGGGGCCTGATGGCAATAAGCATTTGTTTCCACCTGGAGATGCCTATGTCAACTCGATTATGGGCATGAAGCAGCTGCGCACTTATTTGCACAATAAGCATGGAGAGGATTACGTTAGAGCATCTGAAGTAAAGAGCTTTCAGTCTGAAAGTTTCCTGCTGACTGAGGATAGCATTACGCCTCTATACAGGGGATTACCGCGAGTCGGTGAGTTGACTCAGGTTAAACTTGAACAAGCAGTGAAGTGTTCTATTCGGCATGTTCTGAAAAATCAGAAAGCGGATGGTCGCTTTCTCTACTATTATGACCCGTCCAAGGACTCTTATGTGGATTTTGAACATCCAAAACGAGATCCGGCTAAGAATCCTTATTACAATATTTTGCGTCATAGTGGCGGAGCTCTAACGTGTATTTTCTATGAAAAATACTTCTCGACGAATAACAGTATTGAATGTATTGGTCGTGCCATTAATTACCTGATGGATCAGTCTGTTTATTACCAGAAAGAAGATGCAGAAGCCGCTTATATTTACAGTGAAAAAAAATCTAAACTGGGAGGTTCTGGTTTAGCTCTGTACCTGGTGGCTGAGTATCAACATCTGACAGGGGATAAAAGTTTTGACAAATATGGTGCTGCGTTAGCCACTCATTTACTCAATCAGATAACCAGTACTGGTGAGTTTATTTATTATAATATTTATCTGGATAAAGAGATTACAGAGGAAGAAAACTTCGATTATTTCTCGTTTTACTATCCAGGAGAGGCACTGTGTGGTTTAGCCAAATATTTACCCTTCTTATCTGATGAAGATCAAACATGTTATCTAAATAAGATTAAACAGGCGTTAGACTTCTTAATTAAGGTACGTCCCGAGGTCCGAGCTTCAGAGTACAGTGTATTACCTTCCGATAGTTGGTTGATGATGGCTATTATGGAACTGCATTCCTATGGCTCTATTATGGAACCTGCTTATACCGATTTTGTTTTCTCTGATGCGACTAAAATGATTGAGCGTATGTATAAGGTAACGGATGCACCTTATCCCGATTATGCTGGTGCGTTTTATTATCAGTTTGGTGATTACCCCTACTCAGACGGAGCCCGTATGGAAGGGATAATGGCGGCTTACGAGTTAGCGGTGAAAATGGATAATACGGAGATGGAAGCAAAGCTCTGGCCTGCACTTTGTCTTGGTGGCTGGTCGGTGATGCACTTGGTAAATACCGATGAAGCGCTATACTCCGTCAAACGACCTGACCTAGCAAAAGGTGGTATACGTTTTAAATATACCCGTCAGTGGTTCCGTATTGACACGATTCAGCATGTTGCTGGTTTTTATGCCAAGTTACTGCCTTACTGGGAGAGAGCAGTAGCTGCGGGTTATCATATTTAGGCATTGTGGTGGATTAGTATATTTAGGATAAAGACATGGAATTCAGTTCATCGCAGTTAGCCGAGATTTATGATGGTCGGTGGGAAAATCTGAGTGAAGAGGTCAATTTTACCGGTGTGAGTTATCGATTAAATCATGCTAAAGCCGGTGATCTGTTTGTGATTCGTAGTAAAGAGGATTTTTCAGAGATTAAGCAGGCAAACTTCTCGGAAGTTAAAGCAGCGCTGGCACAGGGCGTAAGGGGCTTTTTAGTCAGTAGTGACTTTAGAGTAGAGGGCGCACCCTGTTATGTGGTTGATAATACAAAGTATGCTTTTTTTGAGTTAGCACGTTATAACCGTAGGCAGACTCAGGCGACCAGAGTATTGGTGACAGGCAGCTATGGTAAGACCGGCTTTAAGAGCCGTTTAACCCATTTGATTCAGGATAGCATTTCCGTTTCTTCTCTGCCTGGTGCTTCAAATCAGGATGCCGCAGTATGTCGCTCTCTATGTGATATTAAGCCTGAACATAAAGTTTCCGTGATTGAGGTTTCGGCTTCAAGGCCTCATAGAACGAGGCGTCGGGGGCGTGTAATTAAAGCTAATATTACGGTAATCACTTCACTGGGACATGAACATATTCACCGGCATGGCAGTCTTGACAATCTTATTCAACAAAAAACCTCATTTGCACGTTATATGGGTGAACAGGGCATTTGCCTGATACCCAAAGATGCCTTTTACCTGCAAACCTGTGCCGCTCTGACTGCTCATAACCCTGATGTTAGGGTATTAAGCTTTGGCGATGATCCAAGCTGTGATGCCTATGTCCTTCATCAAGAATTTGTAGACTTTGGCTGGAATGTACAGGCCTCTATACAAGGGATAAAGGTCTCTTTTCGTGTTCCCTTGGTTGAAATTTTTGCGGTTACTGCCGCGTTGGCAGAGCTACTGTGTGCTCATCTGTTAGGCGTTGAGATATTCAAAGCCGCAGCCCGTTATTCAAGTGTAATTAATAAGAGCAGCAGTGGCGGTGTCTTTAAGGTTAATGCCCGTGGTAAGCAATTCTACCTCTATGACCATAGCCGTCGTGGTGGCGTAGAGAACTATGAACGCTTCTTTGAAACTCTGGCTTATATTCAACCGCCACAGGATGCGCGTAAATTGCTATTGACCTCTGCCTTTATGGATCATAAGGATGGTGATCTACAATATGTTAAAGCAGAAAATTTTCAACAGCGTATTGAAAATGCCAGGATTGATGAGCTTTATACTGTGGAGTACTTTAGTGAACATCTTGAGGTATTAAGAGACAAATCAATTTGGGCAAAACACAGATTTAAGTGTGAAGAGATATTTGATGACTTCTTTGCCGCTATTCGAAGCGGTGATTTTGTCTGCGTAAAAGGTATTTTTGAAAGCAAGCTGCATAAGTTTAATAATTATTTATTGAAGCAGTGTGATGCTGAAATACAGCCCATTAACCGACAACTAAACTGATGCCATATTCTTTGACCTATTCTAATTGATTGAGTAATAAGCAAATAATCTGTAAAGGGGGCTTTATGTTAGGGGATAAGATGTCCTTGCTTAAACTATTGGCTCTCCCACTTTCCATATTCTTTCTGTCATCTCTAGCTTATGGAAGTTGGAAAACCCCCAGAGAGTCACTGAATAACCGCATGACTGTAGGCGATTATAAGGTCTACTTTGCTATTGGCGGGCGTCACTCTATTATTGGTAATAAAGAGCTTAGCCGGGAGGATGAAGATAAGCTTCAATTCCGGCTTAATGCCCTTAGGCGTCAGATAAAATCCGCAGACAGTGTCTATACCCAGCAGCTTAATTTAGCATTACCGCTGCAAAGTCGACGTTACTCCCACGTAAAAAAGATCCATTGGCATGTGATGGATATAGGTAAACGTAACGGCAGTGCCGGTGACGCCCCCAACACTTTTGAGTACCAATATTTTAACGATACAGAGTTAGCGCTGATTCTGTCATTAACACCCCGCTGGCAGCCGCCAAATCTTACGCCTGAACATGAGATTTTTCATCTATACCAGTACGGTTATACCTTTTTCAAGAATGCCTGGTTTTTAGAAGGCTTAGCAGCCAGTATGCAGAACCACTTTGGCCTGAAGAAGTGGAAAAGTGAGGCTTTGCCTCAAGATTCCGATGAATTGAAGGCATTATTAAAAAAGTCTTATAGTGCTGGTAAATTCTGGAGCCGGTTGGCTCTTTTGTGTGATCCTGGTTGTGATCACTCTGACACCGCTTGTGGCAGGAGTTTGGTACTACCGTTGTTTGAAGAGTTTGCCCGTCAGGATTTACTGGCGGCAAAGGCGAGAGGGATCAATCCAAAGAATTGGCCCGAAAAAGAGCAACGCTCATTGGCCAATAATGCTTATATGCTGAAAGGGTTGGCGAATACCTTAAGCCAGCAATGTCTCGTGCAACGAAGTCCTGAGCTGAGCGACTTTATCGTGCTATTGAAGCAGAACGCTGCGATTTAGTGTAACGCGGTTTCTGAATGTTACAGTGTCAGAATAGGCTGCTTCGTTAACAAGCCGGATTAATGATAATTTTCAAATATTAAATCCTGCAGCTTGAATTAACCTGGGTATAGTTACATACTAATTTCCACTATATTTAGCAGAGCAATTCTCTCGGCCGATCAGTTAGTTATGACGAAAAACATTGATAGAATATACCTACAGCGATTTAGCCATGCCTTTTTTTAATGACGATTACTTTATTCACAAACAAATCGGTGAGGGTGCTACAGCAAAAGTGTATCTGGCTGAAGAAAAAGGCACGGGAAAAACGGTTGTACTCAAACATTATGAACGCATCAAAAATCAGAAAAAATTCGATAATGAGATCGAAGCCCTAAAAATCAACAATCAGTACCCTAAGGCCATTCAGTATCTGAACCATGCCCCCCATACTCAAGGACAATACATCGTTTTTGAACATAATGACTCTGTCAGCTTGCCCGTTCATCTGCATAAGGGGCATCGGTTTTCTCTGCTTCAATGTCTACAGATGGCAGAAGATATTTTAAAAGCGATCGCTTTTAATCATCAAAATCATATGATGCATCTGGATCTATGGCCCAAAAATATCGTGTTTAATGGCAAACACTTTTATCTGATCGATTTTGGTAACGCCAAGCTGGGGCAAAATGTTAAAAATCACGATGTTGGTTTTAACTCCCTCTATATGGCACCAGAGCTTTATATCGGACAACGCAATCTGGCATCAGAAATCTACTCTGTAGGGTGTATTCTTTACTATATGGTGACTCAGGGGAATATCAATCAGATGTTCAACCTCTCTCCCAGTTCGACCAAGGCAGAGAAGATTTATGCCCATGTGTATAAAAAGCCCTTTTTTGGTGATGACTTTCCTCGCCGAATCGCATCTTTAATCACCGGCATGTTGAGAAAAGATGCTAAACGACGCCCTTCCATTGCTCGCTTACTTAGCATTATCCAGGAATTGAAACAAGCTTCTGATATTACAGAGTTTCAACAGCAGCCCACTACCCTGGAGATCTATGAAAAAATGGCCCGTGACGGCATTGCTTACGGTCTGTTTAAACTCGGTCGTTTTTACGAAAAAGGACATCATGTCGAAGTGGATCTGGATAAAGCCCAGCACTTTTACGAGCAAGCGGTACATAAAGGGTATGTCGAGGCTTATTACCATTTGGGTGAATTGTTGATACACAGTGATGAAGAGCGCGCTTTGGCATTGTTAAAATATTCCGAACAACACTCACCGACCATTAATCTGGATAATCTGCAACACTCCCGCGTGCTTGAACTGAAAAGCCTGTATCAGGGTGCCAAAGCCGAGAAAAATATCCGCTTACAGCGCTCGACACTGGAAAAACTGATTCAGCTAACCGACGAAGCCCGCTACTACAATATGCTGGGTATCCTCTATAACCGCCAAGGCCTCGGAGAGAAAGCCCGGGTGACCTTTGAGAAAGGTCTGCAGCTTGACCCGACTAAAGATACGCTGTTGTCTAATCTGGCCAATTATTATCTGGAAGAATATGACTTTGACCAAGCAAAAGCGGTATTGCAACAGTTAGTCAAACACCATCCAGATAATGCCGGTGCCTATCTGAAACTAGCGACTTTATACAAAGAGAAACATCGCTTTGATCAGGCCAGGTACTTTTATCTACAGGCATTGGCCAGACGTCCCGGTGACGCTAAAATTCAAAACCGTTTAGGTCAGACATTATTACTAACTGGTGAATTCGAAGAAGGCTTTAAGTATCGGGAAGGTCGCCTTGGCCTGCAAAAACACACTTACCTACACCCCAAAATTACCAAAGCTAAGCTTTATAACGGTGAACAGGATCTCAGGGGGAAAACCGTGCTGGTTTATAGGGAGCAGGGACTGGGCGATACCATCCAGTTTGTGCGCTATCTACCCTTGCTCAAAGCACGGGGAGCCAAGATTATTTTCCGGGTTAATCCACCGTTATTGCCACTATTGGAAAATACCTCTTATATCGATCGACTGTTAACCCACAATGATGATATAGGTCACATCACATTTGATTACCACGTATCTTTGTTGTCTTTACCTTATTTCTTCACCAAGGATTTAGCATCTGTTCCGGTCGAAGTGCCTTACCTCAAAGTTCAGCAAGGTACGACGAGTCCGGTAAATGTTGATAAAACCAAATTTAATATCGGTATTGCCTGGGAAGGAGGCAGCAAATCTGCCAATAATGATAAGCGCAATGTAGATATCAGTTACTTTTCCAGACTGTTTCATATCGACAATATTGAGCTGTATAGCCTCCAACTAGCCCGTCAAAATGAAGCTATTGTGGAGCGAGGCTACCAGGATCATATAATTGATGTAGCGGATAAGCTGAACGATATGCAGGACACCGCAGCATTAATTGAACAGATGGATCTGGTGATCAGTGTGGATACTTCGATTATTCACCTGGCTGGTGCGCTTAACCATCCTGCCTGGATGCCCACTCAGTTTACTCCGGACTATCGTTGGGGATTAAAAGATGAAACGTCCTACTGGTACCCTTCTATACGCCTGTTCAGGGAAATGAAACGCAAGGAGGACGGTAATTGGGATGATAGCTTTACCAGAATCGAAGCTGAGCTAGTCAAGCTGGCAGAAACTCAGTTATCACATTTAAAAAAGCGGCCTAATGAAGTATCTGGTTTTGCTTGAGCATTACAGTTCTGCGATCTCTTTTTTATTCAGGCCTGCTTTCTTTAATGAATAGATCTGGTGTCGTTCGTTTTCGGTCAAGTGTGTATAACTCATTGTGCAGTTTCCTTTGACGAGAAAATGGCCGAGCTATACCGCTTGACCACTTCTCAAGGAATTGCACTTATTATCCGAAACCGCGTCATCAAACAGATTTTTCTTGTTTTAGCCTTTGAATCACTCGTTGTAGGCCAACGCCATTGGATGATTTAAATAAAATCAAGTCATTATTTTGTGCTTGGTTTTCAATGCTGAGAGTTAACTCGGCTAAATCGGTATATGCACTACAGCTGATACCTTTATCTTTTAAAGCTGGCTGGATTTTGGTCATTTCTTCTCCCATTAGGAAGATATGGTCAGCACGGCTGTTTTCGATATCGCCAATCAAGGCCTGGTGGTAGCCTTCTGAGCCTTGGGCCAGTTCAAGCATATCCCCGAGTACCAGGATTTTACGCCCCAAACTCTTTCGTGTCTGAAAAGCTTGCAGAGCCGCTTTCATTGAAGCGGGGTTGGCGTTATAAGCATCGTTAATCACCTGTACAGAACATTGATTGATCACAGCCTCCTGTAGATCACCCCGGCCTGAAACGGCTTTAAACAGGCTTAACATCGCTCGTGCCGGTGCATGTTCCAGCTGTAATGCATGGGTAACGGCCAGGCAGATGAGGGCATTAAGGGCTATATGGGGGCCAGGCGTGGTGATGATAAACGAAACCTTTTCACCAAAGAGATTGGCAGTGACTTTGCCAGATTCGGTATCCATATCGATCAGGCGAATATCGCTGTCGGTATGTTGGCCAAAGGTGATGATATTGAGTGCTTTCTGTTGTGCGGCTTGTTCAACAATATCCCACTCCTGCATATCCCGGTTAATGATGGCGTGGCTGCCGGGCTCCATATAGAAGAAGATCTGACTCTTTTTATAGGCAATCTCTTCAGTATTACTGTGATACTGCAAGTGAGCAGGGGCGACATTAGTGAATACAGCAATGTCTGGTCTGACCATATCCGCATTCTGTATCATGCCACCAATAGCCATCTCTAAAATTACAAAATCTGAATCCCAGGGTACTGAAGCGAGATTCCAGGCGATACCTTTAGATAGATTGGCATTGTGCTCGGTCTGTGCCGTTGAGCCGTAAGGCTTGAGCGCCTGGTTAAGCATGGCAACTGTAGTGGTTTTGCCCGAACTGCCTGTTACACCAATCACCTTGCCTTTCATCTGGCTTCTTGCGTATCGGCCAATATCGATGATTGCTTTATCGAGGTTATTGACCTTTAACACAGGTAGCTCGGGGTTGAGTGAGGCGATATCCAGCTTTTCCTGTGTGATCAGGGCCTGAGGGAAAAAGGAAAGTTCAGCCAGCTTATCCAGGGGGATAAAGCGCTTATCATGCTCTGGTCTGAGTACAATCATATGACCCGGTTTAAACGTGGGAGTATGGATACATAGCCCCGTTGAGCGCCAACGAGGATCAGGTTTGTTTAGCCATTGTCCTTTTGTTGCCTGCAAAAGCCGGGCTGTCGTCCAGTTAGGGCCCTCTGTATAGCTGATTTGATCACTAAGAGAGGCACTGGTCTGAGTGGTTTGGTGAGCAACGGTGGTGCTATCAACAGTGGTGCTATCAACAGCGGTACTATCAACAGGGGTATTATCAGCAAGAGTATTATCAATAACCGCACTATCTACTGCTGCCTGTGCCAGAGAAGAAATGGCCTCTGCTGATCTTTTCGATTGCTCTTGTGTTAACGTTGGTTTGGCGTCAGTGTTTGTATCTGAGGCGACTAATTTTGCAGAAACGGTTGTCGACTCTGATCTTGTCGCAGTGGCAGCTTGCAGGTTTTCTTTTCTGACATTGTTCTGCAGATAATAGTGCAGATATGCCACATAGCCGGATAGGTAGTGCTCCACATCATCGATACGTACTCTGAATGAATGGTGGCGGATATAACAGCTACCCACAATTTTGCTGGGCTTTTCAAAGTACATGGCGTACTCGGGCCAGAAGTAACCATTCATCAGATACTGGGCACGGCTTTGCAGGGCGTGATCAAACTTGTTTAAGTCGATCTCATCAACCAGATGCTGCAATTCAGGCTGCTGTTGCATACGGCCAATCATCTTATGAGCCGCCATCATCAACTCTAACAGTGTCGGAAAAGTGGTAATCCGGTTTGTGACAAAGTCCAGATGATCGATAAAGTTTTTGATACCAAAGCGATAATACCGTTCTTCCGGTCTATACAGTGTCAGTTCGTTGACACAATAGCTGAGCCAATGGTCGTGGGCCTGCCAGTAATCTTCCGCAATAAAGTGATCAAAGGCTTTTTCAACAATGGCCAGCCAGCGCTCATCTTTGGTCAGACCGTATAGGCGCATCAGGCCGAAAGCGGCTTCTCCCGCATAGTAGACGGTACGAAACTCTTCTTTTACACTCAGGTCAGGATAGTTCAGTACATGGATAAAACGGCCTGTTTCCTGGTTTTGCATATAGCGAATACCCAAAGCCAGCTGTTCCAGTAGCGGTAAGTACTCGTTATCCTCCATCAGCTCAGTGTATTTGGTAAATGCCAATAAACAGACAGCATTACCACCTAGTTTGATTTCATCGTTAAGATCGGTCAGGAAGGCGGCGGTTTCGCCCGTGTCCAGCAGGGCGGTTTTGATCAGTTCTTGCGTTAAGTAACGAAGAGAGCGTTTGATCGCTTTGAGCAGTGCCGGATCTTGCGTCACTTCCCAGCCTTCAAGCATGGCGTAGGTGCTACTGGCGTGGCGCAGAGTATTGTAGGTGTTAATCGGACGATCAAAGCAAGGGTGTACACCGTACTCAAAGCGGCCACTTTTTTTCACCTGTCGGGTGAGATATTCACTACTGGTACGAATAATCTGTTCGGTGGTTTTCTCATTTAACTGGTGGATGATACGTCTGCCAGCGTTGCGGCCCACACCGTATAACAGCTGAGGCTCCTCGTCTAACGCACAGAACATACCTTGATTATTGAGTCGAAATACGGCCTGCTCATCGGAAAAGTCCAGTGGTACTTTGGAGCTGAAACGGTCGTGTGCGTATTTGGTAAAGTTTTTCGCATTTAGCTCCGCCATGGTGAATTTGCCACCCAAATAGAGCATGGCGTTGGCGTTAATCTCTTGCTCAAGAAAGGCGTATTTCAGCCCACTATCCAGGGCGATGCCAAAGCGATAGTAATTACGCCTTGTCCTGGCGATTTCTTCTTTAAGGCTTTTCCAGGTATAGGGAATAACCTCTTTGGTCCAATCCACTTTTAACCAGCAGACTTTTAATTTTAGGCGTTTAGCGATGCGTTGTGTTTCCTGCGCACCTTTTTCCCAGGCTTCTTCAAGGCTCTCTCCTGAGACATTGACGACAGTGGCCCTGTCACTACTGTCACAGATGGAAAAGAAAAGATTATAGCTTGGCCAGGGCGCGGGCAAAGCTGATACATGCTGAGCCAGTTTCGGTTGTAGCTTATAAAGTAGTGTTGAAAGAGACATCTTGCTTTCCATCAATCCTGTTTGAAATCTACTCATTACCTGTATACGCCAAAACCCATTGACTACTTATAATAGAAGCTGACTCATTTTCTCACTGCTAACAGCAGAAGGTTTTGTTTCAGGTCAGAGGCTTGGAGTTTTTGACTTGGGTTATAGAGCTAGGTTATGGATATCTTAAGCGATTGTGATCTTATCTACACGTACTGGTTATTCCACAAGAGTCAGCTTATGGGAGTGTTTACAAGAGGTTGTGTGTTATACCCTATTTTCTAAGAAGGCTTGCTGACGAGAAAGAAACTATGGCAGTGTACCTTATGATGTTTACACTGCTTTAAAGGCTTTTGAATAAGGCGTTCAATTTTACTCCACATTCTTGGAAGAGAATGTATAACAAGTAGCAGCGGCTTGATGTTTTCTCTGAGTTTTGCGTAATAAATGCATTGAGGTGCGTTGCAGCTATTGCCCAGATGCTATTCGGTTATTGGAAAAATAATTTTTTAGTGCTTTGAATAAGCTATGCAGAGCGCTACTGCCTTGATAAATAAGGAAGATTTATGGCTCGACATACTCTCAAAAAACTGATGTTGCCAACCTTAGCACTACTTTCTGCATTGCCTATGCATAGTACTTTTGCTGCAGATGATACCGTTAATGTGCAAAGAGGGATTGTAGGTAAGGGTGAAGGGAATGATGTCTATATCTTATCGCCCGCGCTGATTGATAGTGATGCCGAAATCACTATCTCCGATACTCAGGGCAGTAACTCTCTACAACTGATTGGTGGTCTGAGTATCAACAGCTCTTTAATTGCTGCTGATACTTTGCAGTTGACTTTAGATAATGGTGCCAAGGTTACGGTATTAGGTGCATCCACAATGAAATACCTGACCGGTGGCGACCCTTTGACGGGCACCCTTGGTGCAGAGCGTAACTATTCAAGCTTTTCTATTGATATCCTGGGTGGCTCAGTTCCTACATCGGGTGTAAACAGTGCCAACGCCACTGTTATTAAATCAGATGGTAGTGCGGATATCTCACCGACACTTGAGGATGGCGGAACAGATACGCCATCTTTGAAAACCTATGCGATTGTCGATACTAACCAGAGCAAATGTTACAACTCCTCAAGTGGCAGTGAAACCTCCTGTACCGGCAGTGGTACGGATGCTGACTATGCGGGTAATCAGCCTGATTACACGGTAAGTTCAGACAGCTTAACGGTAATCGATAATGTCACAGGTATTACCTGGACCAAGAGTGCGGATACTAACCAAGATGGCAGCATAGATGTTGCTGATAAACTGTCGCCCACTGCAGCGGCCAGCTATTGTCAGAATCTGACGTTAGGTGGTATCAGTGACTGGCGTCTGCCGGATATCAAAACCGCTTACTCACTGATCGACTTTTCGGGTCTGGACCCCAGTGGTTATACCGGTACAGATACTTCTCAATTAACGCCTTTCCTGAATAGCGCCTTTACAGCGGCATTTGGCGACACCGCCAATGGAGAGCGTATTATTGATGCGCAATACGCCACAACATCTATCTATGTTTCTACCACCATGAATGGTGATGAAACCATGTTTGGTGTGAATCTGGTGGATGGTCGTATTAAGGGTTATCCAACCAGTAGTAGTTTCTACGTATTTTGTGCATCGGGAAATGAATCTTATGGTGTGAACAGCTTTACTGATAATGGCGATGAAACCATCAGTGACTCTGCAACGGGTCTCATGTGGCAAAAAAGCGATACCGTATCTCTGGGTTGGGAAGATGCCATAAACACCTGTGAAGCATCGTCCACGGCTGGCCATTCCGACTGGCGTTTACCTAATGTGAAAGAGCTGCAGAGTATTCTGGATTACACCCGTTCACCAGATACGAGTTCAAGTGCTGCTATTGACCCCGTGTTTAATGCCACGTCATTTATCAATGAAGAAGGTGAGCAGGATTGGCAGAGTTACTGGAGTTCAACCACTCACGCAAATTACACTGGTGATGGCAGTGCTGCCGCTTATGTTTCATTTGGCCGGGCATTAGGCTCTATTAATAACAACTTCCTGGATGTGCATGGTGCTGGTGCTCAGCGTAGTGATAATAAGGTAAGCCCGACTGCAGTCGGCGGTGTTTCAATGGGGACTGATGCTAATGGTGAAACCTTTTACTACCATGGCCCGCAGGGGGATATTCTACGTAACGACCATATGGTGCGTTGTGTAAGGGATATCTAACGCCTGAGACCTGGTCTCATTGATGAACAATCTGGCAGCCCATTGCGGTTGCCAGATTGTGTATCGCATTTAAGTCTTAACCTGCTACTAACCCACAACATTATGACCACGGCCACGCATACACTGAATCACAATCTGTTTTTGCTCTTCGCGAGTATCCCATGCCCTTGAACCTCCGCCTGTTGCACCACCAATTACTGCACCTGCAACGGCACCTTTGCCGCCATCTTCAATAGCTCCAAGCAGAGCACCAATACCTGCACCTAGTAGAGCTTCAGATCTTACATCATCATTCGTATAGCTACGCTGTTCAGCAACTGCAGAGCAAGCGGCCAGATCATTGTAGTAACGGTTATCTCTGGGGCCATCCACAATCGGCTCATAGGAAGAGGCTGTTGAACCACAACCCGTCATCAACCCTGTTAAAGCCAGAGTTAAGGTGGTGTAACCGATCAGTTTTTTGCCTGGTAAGCTGCTGTTGCTATGCATGGTGATGTCCTCCAATATGCCTGTCTTGTTAAGCTCTGCTGTTTAATTCGTCTTATACCGTTCCCGATAAGTTTCTTGATATCTGAGGTTGGATAAGCGAAGCGCCATCCGACATTGGCTCCTGATGATTGTCGGAAGGCGCCTTGCGGCTTTTCCGACCGACAACAACTTATCTTGTTTGGTATTATTTGGCATTAAGTGATAAAACGAATGTTAAACAACAGGGCTGAACACAAGCTGGCACCAAGCTGAACCGAAACTGAACAAGGCAATTTTTTTCGTTTTAACTGGTCTGAAAGGCCTAAATCATGAGGGATAAGGGCAAATTACGATAATACAGCTGCCACAAATCAATCTGGTGCGAAACAAACCAGAACTAAAGATAAGGCAAAAACAGCGACCGAATATCTACCTGTGCTCTTAATCGTGTCGCCATCAGAAATAACCCCGCCATCTTACGATGTAAAAAGATCACATCCGGTGGTGGTGTATGCCAGGCTTCGGGCTCACGGCTGATCGACAGGCCTTCGTCCCGAATACGTTGCGCCAGATCTGAACGGGCAAAATCATAAGGCCCCTCATGACGTAGAGGCTCTGCTGCCATCATCAGAATCGAGAGAATCACATCCAGATTGGCCACATCCTGCCCTTGGGCAAAAAAGCCCAGCTGTTCCAAAGCCGTTAACAGGCTCTCCTGGTCCTGCTCATATGCTGCGATGATGGCTTGTTTATAATCATGCACAAACTCAGGAGTGTATTCCCGGAGTGCCCCCAAATCCAAAAGCACCAAATGATGGCGTCCGGTATGAAAGTCGTTTTGAGTTAACTGATAATTCGCTAAATTGGGATCGGTTTGCACACAGTTGAACTGAAACAGCTCAGCAAAGAACAGCTCAAATAGTTGACTCATTACCTGATTGGCCAAAGCAGGATGATTCATCACCGCTTGCTCCAATGGCTGAGCCGGAATATAGCTCATACAGAGAATTTCCTGAGTGGAGAGTTCCGGAAAGTACTCGGGTAAAAGCAGATTATCGAACTCTCTTAGGCTGCGCAGATGCTGTTGATAGAGCTGCAGATGGTGACCTTCCTGATGGTAATCCGCTTCTTTATGTAGTTGCTGTCGGGCTTCGTCGATCACCGGTTGCAGATCCAGCTCTTTAGGCAGCAGGCCGCTGATTTTGAGCAGGCCATAGACGTTATCCAGATCACTATCGATACTTTCACGCACACCGGGATACTGCACCTTAATCGCCAGCTCAACACCCTGTTTGTTAACTGCTTTATGCACCTGGCCAATTGACGCTGCCGCGATAGGATTAAAACCAAAACGGCTAAAGTGCTGATCCCAACCCTCACTCCAATTACGATTCAGTACCTCAATCAGCTGACTGGGTGGCATGGTGACACCATCAGCACGCAGCTTATTCAGAATATCGGCCAGGTCTTTTGGCAGCACTGTACCTGCATCCATAGAGATCAACTGACCCAGTTTCATAGCAGCACCACGCATACTGGCTAATTGATCGGCCACATGACTGAGATTTTTGCGGCTTAGCAATAGCTCATTCAGTGCGGGTTTCTGTCCCTTTAGCAGCTGACGGCCACTGTCTAACGCCATATTGGTTGCTACTCGTCCGGCTAAACCGCCCAGCTTGGCCATGCGGGAAAAACGACTTTTTGGTACCGGGGCTGAACGAAAGCGTTTTTGCTCATCAGGATTTGATTGAGCACCTGATGCCGAATTATTTTGTGATTCCAAGTGGCTTTGTGATTCCAAGTGGCTTTGTGATTCCAGGTGGCTTTTTGATGAGGAATCACTTTGCCCAGAAGAACCAAGAGTTTTAGATGAATTCATGCAATCACTTTCCTTTCAGCCATTTGTATAAAGCTCGCTGTGTTTTAGATATGAGCGCTTCAGGGACTATTGCTTTATAGATTGATGTTTTAGACATGGATGCTTCCGCAATTGCGGTTGAGGTGTTCAGCGACTACCGGCCCCCGTCTTTGGCAGATGGCGGCTGATCATATTCAGTATCTGCGGATCTTCCGGTTCAACATGACTGCGGAAACTGGCCAATACTTCGCCATCAGGAGAGATCAGATATTTATGGAAATTCCAGCCCGGTGGCTCTCCTGCCGCTTGACTAAGCTGCCGGTAAAAAGGCGCTGCATCAAGACCGGTAACCTTTATCTTGCTGAACATGGGGAAGCTGACACCATAAGCCACTTCACAGAAGTTTTTAATCTGGCTATCGTCACCAGGTTCCTGCCCGGCAAAGTTATTGGATGGGAAACCCAACACAACAAAACCTTGATCTTTATAAGCGTTCCAGAGCTTTTCTAAGCCTTTATATTGCGGGGTATAACCGCAGCGACTGGCGGTATTCACGACCAAAATCAACTTACCTTGATAGTGCTGACATAGGTTCTGGTATTCCGCTTTATCCAGCACCTTAAAATCGTGTTGCAAAAGACTGGAACAACTGTTTTTTTCAATACTGGAATCTTGTCCAGCTCCCGGGTTTGTCTGGTCAGCCCAAACAGTCAATGACAACAAAGCCACAGCCATGACTGCGTAACAAGCTAATAGCTTCAGAATACGTGAGTAAGGCTCGGCAATAGGTACCATAGGGTTTCCTCTCAATGTCTTGATGCCAACTCAAGGGCAACGTATTAGCAGGGCAGTAGATTAAAAGACTGAGAATTGGATGGGCTGTAGATCAGAGAGATAATGGATTAAAGGTACAAGCAAAAAGTCTCCATCCCTGGAGCTCCAATCGAACAAAGCCGTAGACCTTTACGCAGCAGACGTCGAATTGGAGCAACAGAAAAAGTCATTGCACAACTAAGGCTGGATACTTACCCTGAATTGTAGCCTGAAAAAGCTACAATGATAAAGAAGCACCGCCACTAACGGCAACAAAAAGCCAGCCATCAAGGAATCGAGATGAAAACAGAAATTGTCCGCGCCCGTATCGAGCCCGATATTAAAGCCAAAAGTGAAGCCGTTTTAGCCGAAATTGGCATGAGTCAATCGGATGCAATCCGCTTGTTTTTGACTCAGATTGCGATTCGGGAAGAGTTTCCGATTGAGCTAAAATCACCAGGACGGGTTGCGGAAGAGCGAGCTGCAAAGGGGAAAACAACGGAAGGAAAACCAGATAAAGATCAAGACGGTGAAGCAGTGGAGCAATTGTTTGATCAGGTATTAAATAAATCCTGAGTATCCAATTGCTCCTGCCGGTATTCTTTCTGGCTATTCGGAAGAATAGTTCAATAAGAACACCATCCCTAAAGAAGCTATACCTGCAATCAGACTCAAAAAGAGCCACGCTTCGGCAAGGCCTAATGCGTGGCTAATAGTGGGTTATTGAGCCTGAGGGTTATCAGGCGGCAACACTCCCATGGGGGTCAATGACAAACTTCTTCGCCGCACCGCCGTCAAAATCAGCATAACCTTGTGGTGCGTTATCCAGGCTGATCATCTGAACGTTTACCGCATCCGCAATCTTCACCTTATCGAACAGAATCGCCTGCATCAGATTACGGTGATACTTCATGACCGGACACTGGCCGGTGTGGAAGGAGTGAGACTTCGCCCAGCCCAGACCAAAACGCATGCTCAGTGCACCAACTTTCGCCGCTTCATCGACTGCACCCGGATCTTCTGTTACGTACAGACCTGGGATACCGATCTGGCCACCCGCACGGGTAATCTGCATGGCCGAGTTCAGTACAGTTGCAGGCGCTTCAGCATGGTGGTTACAACCACAACCATGGGCTTCAAAACCAACACAATCTACAAAACAGTCGACTTCACGCTCACCCAGAATCACTTCCAGCTTATCTTCTATCTCACCTTCTTCACGCAGGTCGATGGTTTCACAGCCGAAGCTACGAGCTTGTTCCAGACGATCTTCGATCATATCGCCTACGATGACGCACGCTGCTCCCAGCAGTTGAGCGGATACCGCTGCAGCCAGACCCACAGGACCTGCACCTGCAATATAAACGGTGGAACCCGGGCCTACGCCTGCCGTAACACAACCGTGGAAACCGGTTGGGAAGATATCCGATAGCAGGGTCAGGTCCTGGATTTTCTCCATCGCCTGATCAGAATCAGGGAAACGCAGCAGGTTAAAGTCTGCGTATGGCACCATAACGTATTCCGCCTGGCCACCGACCCAGCCGCCCATATCCACATAACCGTATGCAGCGCCTGGACGTGCAGGGTTTACGTTCAGACAGATGCCCGTCATGCCTGCTTTACAGTTACGGCAGCGGCCACAGGCAATATTGAAAGGTACAGAAACGATGTCGCCAACATCAAGAAACTCAACGTCGCGACCTTTTTCTAAGATAATACCGGTGATTTCGTGTCCCAGAACCAAACCTTCCGGTGCAGTGGTGCGGCCACGAACCATGTGTTGGTCACTGCCGCAAATATTCGTGGTGAGAACCTTTAGGATAACGCCGTGATCGCATTTGCGATTGCCAATTGCTAACTCTGGAAAAGCAATAGACTCGACACCGACCTTACCTGCGCCCTTATAGACGACCCCTCTGTTTGAGGAATTACTACACATACCTAGCTCCTTCATGTATATACCGAAACAAAAAAATTCTCTCTTCTTCAGTCCCAGACTGCGGAGTTAAGGCCACTTGGGCCAGAGAAGCTTTTTTTCGGTGCTTACTTATTCTTGTTGGCGAGATAGCAACGATATCGGTAGTGTTATTGCCCGTGGTGCCTGAAAACGACAGAGTTGTGACCGGCCACGACCCGGCATGACTAAAGAGTCAAAAACAGGTCGCAAATGAACAGGCAAATGTTATAAAGCAACATTTTGGCGTGTATTTGGGGCTCTTTTCGCAGAAGACAGGCACAGAAAATAAACAGGGATTTCGATATCGATTATTTTCAAACCTGTCGTCAGCATTGGCTCAGTGCTCAGTAAAGTCCTTCATCAGATGCCGGATAATCCAAAACATAATTAACGTCATAAAAGGCAGTGACAAGGTTAGCACTTTTAACGACTGATCCAGTGTTTCTCCTGCGGGCAGCATATTACCCAGCGCCTTTCCGATCAGGTCGTAGAGATAGTAAACGACGACCAGTACCGACAGGCTTTCCAGCTTACTTTGCAGGTTCAAGCGTCGCTTAGCGCGAATATTCATCGCTTCTAACAACTCTTTGTTCTGGTTTTCGATGGTCAGATTAACCTGAAACTGCAGCAGCTCAGTTGCTCGGGCGATACGTTTAGACAGCAGCTCAATACGACGGGATGCACTGCGACAGGTGCGCCGTGCCGGGTCCAGGTGGCGCTCCATAAACTCAATCGCCATCTGACGGCCTTTGATCTTGACCTCGCGCAGTTCCTTAATCCGCCGCTCCACCAGTGCAAAATAGGCCTCACTGGCAAAAAAGCGGTTAGCAGTATTCGCAGATAAGGCTTCCACCTGCCCAGACAGCTGCATCATCGCCGCCAGGGTATGGGAGGTATCCTGATCCGGTGAACGTTGTGAGACACTGGCCACTTCCTGATCCAGTAGCGTCAGCTCCGGCATCAGTGAACGGGCTGAGGGAAGGCCTAACAAGGCCATATGACGGTAGGTTTCAATCTCGCAGATCCGCTGCAGCATACGACCAGCCTGAGCAGGCATCAGATGAATATCTTCCAGCAATACCAGCACAAAGCCGCTTTCCGGTTGGGGCTTATAGTTGGTCGCCATGCGTGCCGCACCGGCCATCACCTCTGAAGCGACAAACTGACTGGAGTTAAAACACTCCTCACCCCAAGCGGTAAAGCTATCGTTGCGTTTACCCATAAACAGCTGACTTTTGGACTTACGGAACAAGACCTCAACGCCGGATAGAAATGCCCCCGGCAGCTGACGTCGGTATTCCGGTAGTGATAACGACGTGCGCTCATCCTCGAACTTATACAGTGTCAGGGTATAGAACTCATTATGAGGTTCATAACGGACCGCTTTATCCCCTTGACGGCAGTAAAGAAATCCTCGGTGCCCCTCTGGTACGGGAAAGCTCATCTCACGGATAAAGCTCATCACCAGATGCTCGACATCTAACGCATCCATACCATCAAACAGCACGGTGATATGTTCCAATACCAAAGGTGCTGGTAGATTTTGAAAGGGACGGGAGTGAACTTCGTAGATAATTTCTTGCCGCTGAGCGTAATCGTACATGCCTGTCAAATCACTGTATTAAGTGGAGATATCAGAAATGACTAAATAGTCATATATAGACTAAAGAATATACTCTTCCCATATGACGATATGAAGAGCCATAAGGTTTATTGTTACGCATGTAAACGTTGGCGCTGAGAATCAGAGATAGAATATAGGGATGGAACAGTGGCAGGAGTAAATGCCCTCTTTGTGGAGTATCTCATACTGTGAGCAAAGAGGGCATGTAGAGACAATGACCGACCAGAGAACTACTGGCCCAGGCCTTGTCCCGCAAACTTGCTGGCGATCAACTCAATAGCATAACCGTCAGGATCGCGTACAAATGCGATCTCAGTCGTACCGCCTTTTACCGGGCCTGGTTCGCGGGTGATCTGACCACCTGCCGCACGGATCTGATCACAGGCCTGGTAGACATCATCTACCTCAATAGCCAGATGACCAAAGGCGTTACCCAGATCGTAACTGTCGGTGCCCCAGTTATAGGTCAGTTCCAGTACGGTATTTTCGGATTCATCACCGTAACCCAGAAAGGCCAGGGTGTATTTGTACTCTTCGTTTTCTGACTGGCGCAGTAGCTGCATACCCAGTACCTGAGTGTAAAAATCGATGGAGCGTTGCAGGTCGCCCACTCGTAGCATGGTGTGTAAAAGACGCATGGTGTTATCTCTCGTTATTAGGCTGAATCACGTTGTATCAGTGCATTGCACTTTGTCGCTGGGTTAAGCAATAGTGCTAATTATATGTATTCAGAAAGAGCGGTAGGTAATAAGTGGTTACTACCGCTCTTTTTTCAACGTCGCTCCAGTCCTTTTTAAGCGGTTAAATTAATCAGCCTTGTTTTGATAATGCACTTCAGGGGCAGTGGCTCTGCCAAATTGAAGCGTGGCAGGCCGTCTTAACGGGTATATTCGGCTCGGTCAATATTGGGGATGTCCACGGTCTGCTTATCAAATTCACCCTGTTCCGCTTTCTCGTGACAGGCGTTACAGCGGGAGAAGCTTTCTACATCCGGGTTATTCAGCACCATAGTGTCCTCTTTCTGGATAATGCGATCATGCTTTAAACGCCAGAAGCGCAGCTCCGTTACACGCACGGGAGCCGGGCTTTGAATCTGCTTCATAAAGTCACGGAATTTACCCGCGTTTTCACTATCGCTGGCGTTAGCGTTCAGATATGCCTGAATCTGTTCCACAGGGATCTTGTCAGTGGTGGCATCTTCACCAAAGTGATCATGCAGATTATTGGTCAGCTTGTGCCAGCTACGTTTAGGCAGTACCTGAGCGGGGTAGGCGATATGGCAGGCACCGCACTCGTAGATATAGTCCGGGTTACCGGCATTAGCGGCCAGATAGCGGGATTCTTTGGGGTCAAGCTGGAACATATCGCCCAAGAAACGTGGCGCGAACAGCATCAGCAGAAACACGCCCAGTAGTATCATCAGGATGATGGCAGGCCATTTATAGCGTTGTAAAAAAGAGGGTGAAGCGCTCATTGTTTTACGGTTTCCTTTCAAGCTAACGTCACTAAATTGTTAAGTCTAATGGGGGATTTAGCGGTCTATAGATTTTACTTGTTTTTAAGGTTTTACTTATTTTTTAGGGACGCGGTTCTTATTATCGGTTTATCGTTGTTAACCGGCGATAAAGACCTTGCCTTGTGCTGTATCCAGACAGTGAATCGGATGCTGGTACAGGTGTTGTAATTTCTCTGCCTGCAGTAGTGCGGCTTTATCTCCCTGTTCGACCTTGTGTTCCCGAGTACAATCATCCGGGTAGATAAAGATCAGTTTGTCGCAAAAACGCCACGCCAGGTTCAGGTCGTGCAGGCTCATTAATAGACAACCCTGCTGCTGTTTGGTTTGCTCTTTCAGCAGAGTGAGTAAACTGATCTGGTGATGGAGATCCAGATGGTTTGCGGGTTCATCCAATAGCCATATCTTGGGATCTTGTACTAGCAGTGTGGCGATCTTTAAGCGCTGGCGCTCACCGCCGGATAAGCGATCCAAGGTGCGTTCTGTGTAATCACTTAAGCCCACTTGCTCTAAGGCTTTAAGGGCGATCTTTTCATCTTCAATACTTTCCCACTGCCAATGGCCCAGATGAGGATGACGACCTTGCAGAGCCGTTTCCAGTACGGTTGCCGGAAAGGCATTTTTCTCATCCTGGAGCAGAAAGCCAAGCTTCTGTGCCCTGTGTTTGGCTTTTATCTGCTTGATGGGTGTTTGTTCAATCAGTACTTGACCCTGATCGGGTTCTCGAAAGCCTGCCAGTGTGTGCAGCAGTGTGGTTTTACCGGCACCGTTGCCACCTAAAACCCCCCAGATCTCACCTGCTTTTAGTTCTAAATCAAGGTTCTGGCAGATGGTTTTACCCGCAATTTTAACGCCGAGCTGTTGCGCTGCCAGTAACACTTTTGGCGTGGTTTCTATGGCGTCGTTTATTGTGCTAGCTGAACCGCTTTTATCGCCATTATTTGTCAGACTCATACCAGCCCCCGGTTACTTTTTTGTAGTACCCATAAGAAGACAGGTACACCGATGAAGGCTGTAATGACACCAACAGGGAGTTGCTGTGGTGCAATCAGAGTACGGGCCAAAGTATCGGCCAGTAGTAATAAACAGCCACCGGCTAAGGCGGATGCAGGCAGTAATAAGCGATGATCCGTACCCAGACTTAAACGCAGAATATGAGGGACCACCAAGCCTAAGAAACCAATACTACCGGCTTGGGTTACAGCAGAAGCAGTTAACAATGAGGCTAATAGATAGAGGCCGATTTGCAGGGGGTAAACGGAAACACCTAAGGCTTTGGCCTGCATCTCACCGCGCAGCATCAGGTTTAATGGTCGGGCCAGTGCCCAGCTAAGCAGTAAGCAGATGATAAATACCAGGCTGTGTTGTCCTGGCAGTTGTGCCCGGCTGAGATCGCCCATCAACCAGAACACCATGCCCGTGAGCTGATGATCCTGACTGATAGATAGCATAAAGCTAATCACTGCCCCCCAGCCCGCAGCGGTCACCACACCGGTTAATAAAAGGCGAGTTGGGGACCAGCTACCCTGGCTATGGGCCAGACCAAACACCAGCAGTAGATTTACCATAGCCCCGATAAAAGCGTTGGCCGACATAGCAAAGCTACCCAGTCCCATCATAATGCTGAACAGGGCACCAACCGCCGCACCACCAGAAACACCCAATACATAAGGGTCCGCCAGAGGATTTCTTAAGAGTACCTGCATTAAACAGCCTGCTAATGCCAGCTGAGCGCCTACGATCAAGGCTGATAGAGCACGGGGCAAACGCAGCTCATGGACGACAGTGCTTTGCAGGGAGGTTTGATCGGTGGTGATAACCTGCCAAAGATCAGACAGGGAGATCTCAATACTGCCGGATGTTAGCGCTAATACCAGACTCCCGAGACAAGCCAGAGCCAGCAGTAGCAGGTAAAGCAAGTTGCGCTGTTGCTGCTGGGATACGGTGGATGGGATCATGATAGGGCATCATCCTTGTGACTCTCGTGTTTAGCTTGTTGCTTGGGTTTAGCTTGTTGCTCGGGTTTTCTTTGGCTTTGGGTATTCAATTGACGGGTTTGGTCCAGTTGCTGACATAAACGCTCGGCACCCAATAGCACACGGACAGTTTGGCGTTGAATATGATCTGGCGGGATAAAATGCAGTTGCTGATCCTGCACCGCTTTTAAGCTCGGCCAGGCTTTCCAATCATTTAGCCATTCCGGCCGTTGTTCATCCATACCGCTGGCAACAATGGCATCCGGGTTGGCCTTTAAGACGGCTTCCACATCGATTTTGGGTGCGATAGATTCGAGTTCTGCAAAAACATTCTGCCCGCCACACACTTCGATCACCTGAGAGATCAGGTTCTCCTGATTAATGGTGATCAGCGGCTGATTCCAAACCTGATAAAACACCCGTACTTTCGCTTGGGTGCTGTAGGTTTGTTTGAGATGTTGCAGGGTTTGTTTAAAGCGATCGGCTTCCTGTTGCGCCACTGTTTCTGTACCGGCCAGTTGACCGATCTTGATCAGGGTTTCTGGTAGCTGCTCCAGGTAGCGGGTTTCAGTGCGGTAAACCGCGATGCCTAACTTCTCCAGTTGTTCAATGGCTTCCGGTTGATTACCACTGTACCAGCTGATCACCAGGTCCGGTTGATAAGCGAGCACACGCTCCAGATCAAACTGGTTATAGCTACCCACTAAGGGCAATTTCTTAGCAGCTTCCGGGTAGTTACTAAAGCTTACTGCAGCAACCAATTTATCGCCCGCTCCGGCGCTATAGATGAGTTCTGTACTGCTTGGGGCCAAACTGATAATACGTTGAGCCGGTTGTGGCAGGGTGACAGTATTTTGTCGGTCATCGATCACGCTAATGGGGGCCGCATAGCCGGTGGAGACTGCTAACACAAGCCATAGCAGGAGAGTGGCGATAAATAAGGCAAAGGGGGCAAATGATAAGCGCTGACGCTGACTGAAAAACTGCAAAACGAATTACCCGGATATAAATACCGCTGCATACCGGTTATAGCTCGTGGTTGGCTGTTAACGGCGAAGGTTAAAGGCGTTGGCTAAAAACCTAAGTTTAAGGCTTAGCTTATAAGGCTATAAAACAGGCTGCAGCTGTAAGATCAATATTTTCCATTCGATAAAAGAATCTGGACCGGGGCGCAGTGTACCAAGTTCTGCTGGTTTGATCAGTGCAATTTATCAAAGGGGTTGATTAACGCAAAGAGCAAGGTGGTCAGAATGCACAGCGGTTGCGCCCCGAGCGTTTGGCACGATACATCTGCATATCAGCGCTGTGAAGCAGTCCATTCGTACTCTTATGGCGCTCATTTAAGCAGGCTACATAAAGACACGGTGACAGGATGGGTAAACTGCTGGCAGTCCTGAATCTTTTGCCATAGAGATAAAAAGTTCAAAAAAGGGGTTGCGTAGTCCAA
>NZ_KE383831.1:0-68004 GCF_000422425.1 Oceanospirillum beijerinckii DSM 7166 | reverse complement strand
GTAGACTGTTAATCTATTGGTCGCAGGTTCGAGTCCTGCTCGGGGAGCCAAATTCTAAAAAGCCGATATTTCCAACGAAATATCGGCTTTTTTTGTGCCTGTTCGTTTGGTTCTGTCTATCGATTCTGATCCTTGTGTCTGCCCTCTTTCTCTTTGTTCTCTCTTTATCTGTATTAGCCGTTTAATTTGTTTGCTATTGGTCTTTAATCAATACTGCAATTCCAATTAATTTTTACAGTCAGCTTTCTCTATACGCCATAAGCGGTCATATCCAAGAGCGCTAACCCGCTATTTCGTGTGCTTTTGCCACTAAGTTGTCGTTTTTGTGATTCGGTGTCGTCAGAAATGACTCCTAAGTCGCAAATTGGCACTAAAATTTTAAAAGAAAGGGTTTGACAGTTTTGCCTTTTTCACGCATTGTAAAATCCATAAATCAAACGACTGTATGAATTGCTTGTATGAAACGCTGACTGATCTGATTTCAGCGGCGCAAGAAGCAGACAGTACAGAAGGATTATAGGCTTCAGTGGCTGCTCAATCATAACAATAACGATTAAGTCGCTTGCTGAATGAACAGCATCTTACCCAAGTGGGAGAACAGTGGATGATTTACGCAGGTAAAGCCATCACGGTAAAAGAGATTGAAGGCGGTATTGCGGAACTGGTCTTTGATCTGCAAGGCGAGTCAATTAACAAATTCAACCGTGTCACCATTGAAGAGCTGGGTGCAGCGACAGAAGCGCTGCAGCAAGCACAAGGCCTGAAAGGCTTGGTGATCAGCAGTGCGAAAGACGTATTTATCGTTGGCGCGGATATCACTGAGTTCACTGACGCATTTGGCCAGTCTGAAGAAGAGCTGGTTGCCATGAATATGGCGGTACACGAAGTTTTCAACCGTGTTGAAGATCTGCCATACCCAACCGTTACGGCTATTAACGGTATTGCACTGGGCGGCGGTTTTGAGATCTGTCTGTGTACGGATTACCGTGTCGCTTCTCCTGCTGCCCGTGTCGGTCTGCCAGAAGTGAAACTGGGCATTATCCCGGGTTGGGGCGGTACTGTTCGTCTGCCACGTATTATCGGTAACGACAACGCCATTGAGTGGATCTGTGCCACGAAAGAGAAAAAAGCAGAAGCAGCACTGAAAGAAGGTGCCATTGATGCGGTAGTTGCCCCTGAGCAGCTGCGTGCGGCGGCCATTGATCTGGTGAAAGAAGCCAATGCCGGTAACCTGGACTGGAAAGCCAAGCGTCAGGAAAAACTGGAGCCGCTGAAACTGAATATGATTGAAACCATGATGTCTTTCGAAACGGCGAAAGGTGTTGTGGCTGCGCAAGCGGGTCGTCACTACCCTGCGCCACTGGAAGCGATTAAGAGCATCCAGAAAGGTGCCGGTGAAGGTCGTGAAAAAGCACAAAAAGCGGAAGCCAAGTGCTTTGCCCGTATGGCGCGCACCTCTGTGGCCAATAGCCTGGTCGGTCTGTTCCTGAATGATCAGTACCTGAAGAAAAAGTCCAGTGCTTACGAGAAAGATGCTCAGCCAGTGAACAAGGCTGCGGTATTGGGTGCGGGTATTATGGGCGGTGGTATCGCTTACCAGTCTGCCTATAAAGGCACGCCGATCATTATGAAAGATATCAATGAGGCAGCGATTCAGCTGGGTCTGAGCGAAGCGAAAAAACTGCTGGCCAAGCGCGTTGAGCGCAAGCGCATGACACCAGAGCAGATGGCCGACGCCCTGAACGCGATTCGTCCAACCCTGAGCTACGGCGACTTCGGTGATGTGGATCTGGTCGTGGAAGCGGTGGTTGAGAATCCTAAGATCAAGGGTGCGGTACTGGCCGAGCTGGAAGATCAGGTGACTGAAGATACCATCCTGACCTCCAACACTTCGACTATCTCGATTACCTCTCTGGCAGAGAACCTGAAGCGTCCGGAAAACTTCTGTGGTATGCACTTCTTTAACCCAGTGAATAAGATGCCACTGGTTGAAGTCATTCGCGGTGAGAAGACCAGCGAAAAAGCCATTGCGGCGACGGTTGCTTACGCTAAGAAGATGGGTAAAACCCCGGTTGTTGTCAATGACTGCCCAGGCTTCCTGGTGAACCGTATTCTGTTCCCTTACTTCGGTGGCTTTATGAGTCTGATCGAACACGGCGCTGACTTCCAGCGTGTGGATAAGATCATGGAGAAATTCGGCTGGCCAATGGGTCCTGCGTACCTGCTGGACGTAGTGGGCATGGATACCGCAGAGCACGCCAATAATGTAATGGCAGCTGGCTTCCCGGATCGTATGGCTCGTGAATGCGAGACGGCTCTGAGCGTGATGTTTGGTGCTGAGCGTCTGGGTCAGAAGAACAAACTGGGCTTCTACGCTTATGAAGAAGACCGTAAGGGTCGTCCGAAGAAAGTGGTTGATGAAAGCGCTTACGCGCTGCTGAAACCTCTGGTTCAGGATCAGCGCGAGCTGACTGATGAAGAGATCATCGAGCGTATGATGATTCCTCTGTGTATCGAAACCGTACGTTGTCTGGAAGATGGCATTGTTGAAAACGCCGCTGAAGCGGATATGGGTCTGATCTTCGGTATTGGTTTCCCTCCATTCCACGGTGGTGCCCTGCGTTATATCGACAGCATGGGTCTGGAAGCCTTCTGTGCCATGGCTGATAAGTACGCGCCGGAACTGGGTGCCCTGTACGAGCCAACTGAGAAGATGCGTGCCATGGCAGCTGAAGGTAAAACCTTCTTCTAAGCCTAGCCGGTAAGTTTGTCAAACAAGCCGATACGCCTGAATGGGTAAGACGCTCTTTCTTCTGAAACAGACGAAAGAGCGCACCTGATAAGCCAGACGCAGGCCTATGCCTGCCCGAGAACAGAACTTTAGGAGTTGATCATGAGCCTGAATCCTCGTGATGCAGTAATTGTAGATGGCGCGCGTAGTGCCATGGCTAAAGCAAAAAACGGTGCTTTCCGTAACGTGCGTGCAGAAGAACTGTCTGCCGCAGTAATGGAAGGTCTGCTGGACCGTAACACGGGCATCGACCCGGTTGAGATTGATGACATCATCTGGGGTTGTGTCAACCAGACCCTGGAGCAGGGTTATGACGTAGCCCGTAACGCCTCTATCCTGACCCGTATTCCTAAGACTGTACCGGCACAAACCGTTAACCGTCTGTGTGGTTCCTCTATGTCTGCACTGCATATCGCAGCCGCCAACATTCAGGCCGGTCTGGGTGATGTCTATATGGTGGGTGGTGTTGAGCACATGGGCCACGTTGACATGATGCACGGTGTTGATGTGAACCCTTCTGCCTCCAAGTATGCGGCAAAAGCGGCCATGATGATGGGCCTGACCGCAGAACTGCTGGGTAAGATGCACGGTGTCAGCCGTGAAGATCAGGATGCACTGGGTGTTCGTTCTCACCGTCTGGCCCACGAAGCCGCTCAAGCCGGTCGTTTCGAGAAAGAGATCATTGGTGTACAAGGCCACGACGAAAATGGCTTTTTGAAGCTGATCAATTATGACGAAGTGATCCGTCCTGAAACCTCTATGGAAAGCCTGGCGCAGCTGCGTCCGGTCTTTGATCCACGCAACGGTACGGTAACGGCGGGTCAGTCTTCTGCGCTGTCTGTGGGCGCATCCGGCATGATGGTGATGTCTGCGGAGCGTGCTCAGGCGTTGGGGCTGAAGCCGATCGCTAAGATCCTGTCTATGGGCGTAGCGGGTTGTGATCCTTCGATCATGGGTTACGGTCCGGTACCGGCGTCTCAGAAAGCACTGAAAGCCGCGGGTCTGACCATCGATGATATGGACTTTGTAGAACTGAACGAAGCCTTTGCGGCACAGGCGATCCCTGTACTGAAAGATCTGGGTCTGCTGGACAAGGTCGATGAAAAAGTTAACCTGAACGGTGGTGCGATCGCACTGGGTCACCCATTGGGTTGTTCCGGTACCCGTATCTCGACCACTCTGCTGAATGTAATGGAGCAGCGTGGCGGTACGCTGGGTCTGGCGACCATGTGTATCGGTATGGGCCAGGGCGTAGCCACTGTCTTTGAGCGTCTGTAATCACCGACGTTGTTGGAGTGTTAAGCGCTTTTCTTAAAGCGCTTAACCCGTATCTGTCAGGAACTGCTAACCCCTAGTAGGGTTTCTGACAGATGCAGTCAGTTTCAACGCCTGTAATCCAGAGGCGTTTGAATCGGAAGTGTATTGAGCCTGCACTTCCAGCCATGCCTGGATTTATCTGCTGAGCCCAGGCACTCATATGGCACCTGCACACTTATGACTTCACTTGAAGTACCGGTCTTTTCGTAAAGGCCGGTTTTTTTGCTTTATAGCCTGCTAAGTTAAACCAGCCCAAGGGTTGAAACCGATGTCGGATGGCGCTTCGCTTATCCGACCTACGTATTTTGTGTATCAATAAACTTATCGTGAAAGGTATTAGGTCTTGGCCGCTTGCTGTCTCTGAATCCGTGCCGTCACTAGCTGAACCAGCACCGCACAACCGACCACGATAAGAATTCCAACCACGCTAACCGGGCCAAGATGTGCGCTTTGGATATAGTCGGGCCATAACATCAGCAGTACACACAGTTCAGATAGCAAAAAGCTGGCGATTGGTGTCAGTGCGATCATGGCGCTCACCTGTACCGTCTGCCAGTAGCGCATCGCCTGGGAGAGTGCGCCATAAGCGACCAGGGTGTTTAAGCTGCAAAATGTCAGAATCAGTATCTCATCGGTGCTGGGCGCTGCTAACTGAGACATATCGGCAAAAGGCCACATCGTCAGGGCTGCGACGGCATAAATCGCAAGCAGAATATTGCTGGGGGATAGCTTGCTAAATAGTGCCTTTTGTAACAGGGCATACAAGGACCAGCTAAGGGAGGAGATCTGAATAATGACTAATCCCACCACCGAGATCTCTGTTTGTGTATCGCCCGTCAAGTAGGGATGGAAGAACAGCAGCAGGCCAATGGCAATACCGCCAAAGCACAACCATTGTTGACGGAAGATTTTATCCCCAAGGAAGAGGAGTCCACCGGCAGCCAGATAAAAAGGAGCGGTTTGGAAGTTGAGCTGTGCAATGCCAGGGTGAAGATAGCTGAGACTATTGGCAAAGGTGATGTAGTTTATGATTAGAAAAACTCCGGCGGCCAGCAGCCTTAACCAGTCATTCCTGTTCAGTGCGCTAAACTCGCTGAGTTGCCCTCGGTAACTTTGCCAGATAAAAACCAGTACCAAAGCGACCAGAAAACGAAACCAGGTCAAAGTGATGGCATCAATAAAGTCTGCCGCCAGCTTTAGGCCAATAGGGAGCATCGCCCAGCACAGTAGCGTGGTGAGTGAAAAGAACAGCCCCTGTATAAAATGATTGGATTGGGGTGGCATAGTGAAATATCTCATGAAAAGACGGACAGCCAAGTTTGCCACTGGTTTTATTGGGAATCTAACAAATAAACCTCTGTTTATTAGTCATAGAGTGGATTTTCTTTCGATTTGTTGTTTTGCGTATAAGCTCTCTTATTTGATTCCGATACCTGATTCCGGCATGTGCTGTCGTGCAATGGGCGCTGTGATTGGCTCTTCTGTCATCGGCTGCCGAAGCCTATACTGATTGTCTTGAATCGACCTTCAGGGAGTTTATAAGGTGAAAAGAAATTCAGGTTTGGCTTGGGTTGCCCGGTTTATGCTGTTTATGGGGAGCTTTATTGCGATTAATGTCCCGGTTCTGGCCGATATTGTGCGTAAAAGCCCGGAAAGAGGGGCTCACTTTTATCCGGTGCAATCAAAGGATATTAAGTTGGATAACCTCCGGGATTGTTCGGTGTATGTGCCAGCCTATTCCCATATCTTTCTCTCGGAAAGCGCCCAGGTTCCGTTATCGGTCATGCTCAGCATTCGCAATATTGATCCTGAAAAGCGTTTAATTATTAAATCCGTGGAATATTTTGATACCCGGGGGCGCAAACTTGAAGGTTTAATTGAAAGCTGGTTTGCGTTAGCACCGATGGCAACGGCGACATTTGTGATTGACCAACAGGATATGAGCGGCGGTGCTGGGGCAAACTTTATGGTGCAGTGGTCTACCGATGAGGTGGCGCAAGAGCCGCTTATCGAGGCGGTTATGGCGGGTTACCGTGGCACTAAAGGGCTGAGTTTTTCATCCAGGGGAGTGAAAATGCGGGAGTGTTCGTCACTCTAACCCGCCGTAATACGGCGGGTTAGGCATCAGCTTTCAGATCAGGGATGATCAGGCAGTTTCTGTTTGTTTGTCAGAGGCCGTATCTGAGTTATAGATACTTTCGTCCAGCTCACCTTCAGACTTACCAATCAGTACGGATACCATCAGGTCACCGGATACGTTTACACAAGTACGGGCCATATCCAGAATACGGTCGATACCCGCAATAATCGCCAAACCTTCCATTGGCAGACCAACAGTAGTCAATACCAGAGACAGCATGATCAAACCCGCACCTGGTACACCGGTGGTACCGATAGAGGCCAGAGTTGCGGTCGCGATAATGGTCATATAGTCCGCCATGCTCAGATCAATACCAAACGCCTGAGCGATAAACAGCGCACACACACCTTGATACAGGGCTGTACCGTCCATGTTGATGGTGGCACCCAGTGGCAGTACAAAGCTGGCAGTGCCCTTAGATACACCCAGGTTTTCACGGGCACAGCGGATGCTAACAGGCAGCGTACCGGAGGAGCTGGTTGAGGTGAATGCCATCATCTGTGCGTTAACAATACCTTTCAGATACTGAGTGGGTTTCAGACCCGCGATAACAGAGATCGCACCGGAGTAGACGACCAGTACGTGAATAATACAACCCACAAATACGGCACCGATGACTTTAATCAGTGGCAGCAGCACTTCCAGGCCATATTTACCAGCCACCCACGCCATCAGCGCGAAGATACCGTAAGGCGCGAACTTCATCACCAGTTCGGTCAGTTTGTACATGGCTTCTGCCAGGCTGTTGAAGACCTTAACCGCTGGCTCGCCTTTTTCACCGATCAGGTTCAGTGCAATACCCAGGCCCAGTGCAAAGACGATAATCTGCAGGATCTTACCACCCGCTAAGGCTTCAATTGGGTTTTTAGGGATCAGTGCCAGCAGTGTGGAGACCAGTGATGGCGCTTCTTTAGCGGCCACAGCGGCACTGGCGTCCGGCTGCATATTCAGACCGGCACCCGGTTCCAGCAAGACACCCAGGCCCAGACCGATAGTAATCGCCACTGCGGTGGTTGCCAGATAGATGATAATGGACTTAATACCGATTCGACCCATCTTGGTAGTGTCCTGCATGGAGGTGACTCCGACCACCAGGGAGCAGAAGACCAGAGGCACAATCAGCATCTTAATCGCGTTGATAAACAGGGTGCCAATCGGTTTCAACAGTTCTGCACTGGGGCCCATTATGGCACCGACCAGAATACCGGCGATCATACCGATTAGAATTTTTTTCCATAGGGCCATTTTGCCCTTGGAGCCACCGCCTTGGGTGGTTGCAGCAGTTGCGCTAGTCATACATTGACCTCAAATTACTTATTTTCATTGTTGTTGGGAGGCGTGTGTGCAACGGATGGGAGTCGTCGCCAACAGCTAAACCTCAAGCACAGAGTGCCTGGGTTTTTCCTCATGTCCCTTTAGTGCATGCGATAGTGCGTGAGTACATGGGTAGTACGCGCGCTTATCCCAGCACTTTGTGTGTTAGTTTTTCCTAAACACAGAGGACATGAACTTTCACCCCTGATTTTAAAAAATCCGGTAACAGTGATAGAGCAAGGGAGATGCCAGCTTCTTTAGGTATATTGAGTGTTATATAACTTACTGATTTATATAATAAATATTTTTTATAGCTGTTATCGGCGTACAAAGAATCCGGTATAACCAGGGTTATAGTTGGCAGGGTGGCTTTGGGTAATATTATTTATAACTTGTTGAAAATAAAAAGATTAATCCAGGTGTTGCTTGGGATAACCAGAGTTATGGCTATAACCAGGGTTATATCCCTTTGGGTCTGATAGGGAGATCATATTTATCAGGGTTTAATGATTCCTTTTAGGAATAGATTGAATGCAGGTGTTTCGCTATTCAGTCCAGATCAGTGCTGTTAGAGTGCGGGCAATTGAAGGCTGACGGGTTCAGTCTGTCTGATTTTTCTTTGACTATAAGGCAAGAGTGATGGAACTGGATCTGTTATTAGTCCTGCTGCTGGTATTAACCGGTTTAGGCGCAGGAATGGTAGATGCCATTGCCGGTGGTGGTGGCATGATCACGCTACCGGTATTGATGGCCACGGGCATGAGTCCGGTAGAAGCTCTGGCGACCAATAAGTTACAAGGCAGCTTCGGCTCTTTTGCTGCATCCTTGTATTTTGTCCGTCGTAAGATGGTCAAGCTTGCAGAGATGAAGCTGCTGATCGCTTGTACTTTTGTTGGTGCGGTGGCCGGTACTGTGCTGGTGCAGATGCTGGATACGTCACTGCTGGCAACAGTGATGCCTATTCTGCTGGTTATTGTTGCACTCTACTTTATGTTCTCCCGTTCAATCAGTGATGAAGACAGCGAACGCCGTATCAGCGAAGGGGTGTTTGCTTTTACCTTTGCCGCAGCCATTGGTTTTTATGATGGTTTTTTTGGGCCCGGTACGGGGACTTTCTTTGCCTTGGCCTTTGTAGCCATGGCGGGATATAACCTGAAAAAGGCGACAGCAAATACTAAAGTGTTGAACTTTACCTCTAATATTGCGGCGCTGATCTTCTTTGCTATTGGCGGCAATATTATCTGGCTGGCGGGTTTTATAATGGCAGCTGGTCAACTGGTCGGTGGTCAGTTAGGTGCACGTCTGGTGATGAGTAAAGGCACGCGTCTGGTTCGCCCCTTGGTGGTTGTTGTCACTCTAGCGGTATCTGCCAAGCTGTTTTGGCAGCAGTATCAGGATGGGAGTTTTCAGCAGTTGTTTGCAACGCTGACGCATATGGTTGCCGGGGTTTGATAGTGGTAAACAATGCCAAGGGTTGTTTTTGGCGCTTGATCATTTTGACTGTATCGCGCCTGTCAGGACCACTCCATCCATGCTGTGCCGTGTTCCTGGGCCAGAAAACCACTTGGGCCCGCCAGTACATCGATGGTAAACAGTTTGGCTTCCTGGTTGATCGCCAGAAAGGTTTCTGTTTTGCCGTTTAACGTGATGCTGTCTTGTAACTCATAGACAACAAAGTCATCTGTCTCATAAGCGATCTGCTCGATATTATAGCGACCACCTTGAAACAAAATGACAGGGATAGCCTGGCGAACCTGTGTCAGCCATCCGGTATGTTGTGCTGGTAGATGTGATGTTCCCATAATGATGCTCCTGTGCAGAGATAGGGCTGTTTTACTGTTTATATTTGCTCCAGATCAGGCCATCTCTGGGTAGGTCTGTATACCAATCATCTGTAATACATATTTCGGTCAGGTTTTATTTTTCTTTAGAAACAATTTATTACCGCTTATTAAAACGGTGCTTTGATGGTTCGCTAATGCCCGTGGTCTCTGGCTTTGAGCCTATTGATACACCTTGTAGAAAATTTAATACCGGGTTAAAAGAAGGATGCTTTGTTGCGTTAAGCGTAATACTGAAAGTGATCTACCAGATCTTGATACAGATGCTGAATCCGCTCTCTTTGTATACTGCGTGAGCGATAACACAGGCTGATCGGGCGGGTCAGATTAAGGGGAAAAGCGTGCACTGCAGAGGTCGGAATACGCATCGCATCGACCAGACCTTTAGGAACCAGTGCGGGAGCGACACCGCTTAGGCCCAGCTGAGCGACAGCAAAGTAGGAATCCATCTGCATCAGTATCTTATAGCCGTTGGCCAGTAGAATGGGCTCCAGATAGCGGTTAGCGGGATTATGCAGGTCTATGGTCAGAAGTTGTGGTGTTTGATGCTCGTTAATCTGTGTAGGATAAACCAGAACGTAACTCTCCTGGCACAGCTCGGTGATTTTCAGATCAGCAATTGAAGGCAGCTGGCCTGCACAGATACCCAGAATCGCATCACCGGCACGTACCTTTTCCAGAATCATAGGGGTGTGATGAGTACGGAAACTCAGGCCCGAATCCTTCTGTAGATAATCCGCCAGAAAAGGTCCCAGATAGGCAGCCAGCACGGTCTCTGAGCAGGCAATATGCAGCAGGGTGTCATCAGTCATCTGTTGATGATCAAACAGCAAGCCCTTAAGTGTCACCAGTTCTGGTGCAGCCTGGGTGAGCAACTCTTTGGCTTCTGCGGTGAGCTGGATATTACGTCCCTGAGGTTCGATCAGCTTTTTGCCTAAACGGGCTTCAAGATTAGCGATGCGTTTGCTGACTGCAGACTGACTGATATAGAGGCGACTGCCGGTTTTACCCATGGTGCCTTCCTGAGCCAGTACATACAGGGTTTCCAAGCCTTCCAGTAACATCGCTAATCCTTTTTTCTGCCGCTTATGTGATCGTAATGCCAAACCAGATAAGTCGTTGTAGGTCGGAAAAGCCGCAAGGCGCCTTCCGACAATCATCCGGTACCAGAGAAAGTGTCGGATGGCGCTTCGCTGATCCAACCTACTCAGATATCAAAAACTTATCGGGAATGGTATAACTTTTTAGGTTGTCTAAGACTCAGGCCGGGCCTTCTTTAAGCGCTTGCTTAGTGCTGGTTGAGAAATTCCCAACAAACGAGCGGCCAGGGACTGGTTATTGTCTGCCCTGCGCAGGGCTTCTTCTACTAACAGACTATCCATCATCGCCAGTGTGGGTAGTGGCGTATCAGGGTTAAACTGCACCGGAGCCTGATTTGCAGCCGATCCGCTATCTTGTGACCCTTCATCCTGAAGCAGATGACTGTTCTGATCTTGTTCCAGCAGATGACGGAAACCTTCCATCGATAACAGATGGGATTTATGGCGACTCAGCGCATCAAAAACCAAAGCTCTTAGCTCGCGGATATTGCCGGGAAAATGGTAGTTACTGAGTAGTAGCGGTAACTCAGAAGGGTAACCGGGTACGGATTTCTCCATCTCTGCAGCGGCTTGAGCGAGGAAATGATCCAGCAACAGTGGAAGATCCTCTTTGCGCTGACGCAGGGCGGGAATCTCTACCTGATGGATACACAAACGGTAGTAGAGGTCTTTACGAAAACGGCCTTCGCTTTGGCGCTGCTGCAGATCCTGATGGGTCGCAACAATCACTCTGGCCTGACTACGTTTTGGCCTGTCACTGCCCAGAGGGTAGTATTCGCCTTCTTGCAGTAAACGCAGCAGTTTAACCTGAGAGGCCATGCTGAGATCACCGATCTCATCCAGAAACAGGGTGCCACCAGCGGCCTCTTCAATTAAGCCCGGACGGGCGCGATCAGCTCCGGTAAAGGCGCCCCGTTGATGACCGAATAGGGTATCGGCAAAAACGTTATCATCTAACCCTGCAACATTAACAGTGACCAGAGCGCCTGAGCGTTGGCTTAGCTTATGGGCGGCCTGGGCGATTAGCTCTTTACCCGTGCCGCTTTCACCACAAATCAGTAGCGGTTGGCTGCTTCTGGCAACGGATTCCAGGTATTGGAAAATAGCGCGCATCTGGGGGCTGCGGGTGACGATATTATCAAAGGCTTCCGGGTGTTCCAGGCTGTTGCTCATCATACGTCGGGTTAGCGCCTGGTTTTCCAGTTGCATCTCCTGCATACGAATAGCCCGTTTGATACCTTCCAGTAGCCGCCCTTCTTCCGTGGTTTTTACAAAGTAATCAAACGCGCCGAGCTTCAGACATTCAACGGCGGATTCCACCTGGTTGAGGCCAGAGATAATAATCACTGTAATCTCAGGATGTTGCTCATTGATCATCTGTAGCAGCTGCTGCCCGGAGAGGTGGGGCATGGTCAGATCCAGCAGTACAAGGCCAATGGGGTGTTGCTCAAGTTGCTGCTGTGTCAGCAGATCCATCACCTGACGGCTATCGTCGCAGCGATGTAGGTTGTTGATACCGCCGTTACGCTCCAGCGTCATACTCAGGCTGCGTAGAAAGGAGGCTTCATCATCCACCAGTAAAACACCAAATTCAGGGAAGAGGCTCTGTTTGATCATTATGGATTATCTTATTTTTAGTGTAGTTACAGGTTTTAATGCGTTTTTAGCCGACTGTTAATGAGTTTTTAGATCGGATAGTGTACCTATGGAAATAAGCTTTAGGTTGGCAGCAGCAGAGTAACCCGTGTGCCCTCACCGGGCGTAGAAGCAAATTGCAGCAGCCCTCCATGGGCCTGAATAATACCACTGGAGACCGACAATCCCAGTCCTGTACCACCCTGTTCCCGTTTGGTGGTAAAGAAGGGGTCAATCAGACGATTGAGGTTCTCCTGCTCGATACCACAGCCCTGGTCGATCACTTCCAGACCGATTTTCTGATCTGAAGGGTCATAGAAGGTACGCACACTGACACCTTTGTCACGGTTTTCCAGAGCCTGGCAGGCATTCAGAATCAGATTGATCACCACCTGCTCAATCCGTTGGGCGTTGCCTCTTACCTGAGGCAGAGGTTTAAAGTACTCAACAGTGAAGTGATCCGTATGCTTGCGGATGGAGTTATCTACCAGACGAATAGCGATCTCTGCGACCTCATTAAGATCAAACGCGACGATCTCATCATCATGCTGCTGACGGGCAAAATCTTTCAGATCTTCGACGATACGTTTGATGCGCTGGGTACCGTCCTGCATATCCTCCAGTAGTTGAGGCAGCTCGTTACGCATACGGGAATAGGGCAGGCCCGCAAGCAGAAAACCCCCTTGCTCCTGATAATACTGCTCCAGAATCTCTTCGGCGTCCTGCCAGGCATCTTGCAACGTGGGTATATTCAGTAGCAGCAGACCGGCAGGGTTATTAATCTCATGGGCGACGCCGGATACCAGGACTCCTAATGAGGTCATTTTATCCGCCTGAATCAGTTGCTGTTGCTGGATATGCAGCTCGGCACTGCGTCGATTGACTTCCCGTCTGAGCATACGGTTCCAGATCACGGTGCCACCGAGTACCACCAGTAATAGTGCAGAGATAATAGCAGCGGCTTTACCAATATTTTGCCAATGGAAGCCTTTGTCTTGCAGTGGGCTTAGCCATTTATTGTAGATCTGTTGCTGGCGACCGGTATTTTTCAGAATAGCCAAGCCTTCACTGAATTGTGCCAATAACGCTTCCCGCCCCTTGAGAACCGCATAACCGTAGCGTTGTGCCTGAAAAGTTTGCCCTACAGGCACGATATTGGACAGCCCCAGCTCTTTACCCAGATACAGGCCTGGTAGGTTGGCTACCAAAGCATAATCGTGTTTACCTGCGGCCAGACTACGCAGGGCATCGGCATGGGTTTGTACAGTGATCAATTTGGCCCCGACATCATTATCCAGCAGATAGTCATGCATAATGCCGTTTTCCTGTACGACGACCTCTTTGCCGGTCAGCTGGTGAAGATAAGAGATCCGAGGCATGCCTTTACGGGCAAAGACTGACTGATGAATGATGGCGTGGGCCGGGGTGAAATCAAACTGCTTTTTACGCTCATCCGAGCTGATCATACCCTGAAGGGCATCAATCTTACCCTGTTCCAGTGCTTTTCTGACTTCTGACCAGGGGCCCATCTGAAAGGCCACCTTCATACCCATCACTTCAGCGATCGCTTTAGTCAGATCAACGTTATAACCGGCGGGTTCACCGTTATCGTCGATAAACTCATAGGGTGGGTAGTTATAGTCTCCGCCGATAAGGATCACGCCCTCAGAGTTTTGAGACACACTGTCACTTACTTCTATTACAGAATGCTCATTGGCCCAAACAGGAAGTGATAATGTCAGTAAAATTGACAGGAAAGGTAGTATCAGGCATGGGAAAGAGAGGAGATATCGCCTTTGGCTTTTGCTTTGAGCATCAGACCGTAATCTGGCTTCAAATGGAAAAAACAGAAACATAGCAGATAGCCACCAGCCTTGGCATAGAACAGGAATTCAGATGGAGTATCATACCCCTATCGCGACTTTAGTTGAATGCTCTCGTTGCAAGCTGTCGCGGTTAGCTTGAATGGCTTAATCTGAAAAAGTTTAAGCAACTGCAGTTCTCTCCGGTGTTCATTAAGGGGTTGTATAGCCTTGGCTCTGAATCAATTGTTTGATTTCAGGGCTTTTCACAAAGCGAAAAAACTGCTGAGCGGCAGGTTTGTCGTTCAGTAATACGGCCTGTTGCTCAATCGGTGAATACAGACTCTGGTCTGGTAGCCAGTAAGAGCCGGAATATTCTGAATATCCGCTCTTTTGCTTGAGTTGTTGCAGTTGAGAGAGTGCGATAAAACCCAGTTGTGCATTTCCGGTTTTTACATACTGATAAGCCTGGGCGATATTCTCCCCTCGTACCAATTTTCCCTGTAGTGATTGCCAAACTCCCTTGGCTTCCATCACCTGTTGCGCAGCCTGGCCATAAGGTGCCAGTTTAGGGTTTGCAATAGCCAGATAATGAAAATGATCCTGTCGTAATATGTCACTGGAGTCATCAAAGAAGCGAGCCTTGGGACTCCATAGCACCACCCGACCAATAGCATAAGTAAAACGGCTATTCGCTAAAGTGTTACCTTCCTGTTCCAGGCGCTTTGGACTTTGGCTGTCTGCAGCAAAAAAAGCATCGAAGGGCGCACCATTTCTAATTTGAGCGTAGTGCTTACCGGTAGAACCGGAAATTAAACTGATCTGATGCCCGGTTTTTTGTTCAAATCGTTGTGCTATCTGTTTTAGTGTCGGCGTAAAGTTACTGGCGACTGCAATACGTACGTTATCTGCCTGAGCAATTTGTACTATGGGGGGCAGGGCTGGTGACAGGAGTATCAGGCTTAATGACAGTAGAGAAATCTTGGGCATGCAGGGGTCTTTTGTTTTGGGTTATGCAAGTGTATCTTACATATGGCTTTTTTGCTCTAGTTCTGGCCGTGTTTGTTCCCTCTTGTGGTGCAGACTATGCACGAACGCAAAGCAATGATGCCATGAATCATCTACTGGACAAGGCTGAGCAAGAGGGCTTTTTGAGGGCTGAAGACCAAGGACTGCTTTTGCGTGCGGACACGCCAGCGAAAATGCTGGATCAAATGAACGATTTTTACGCCTTGAAACAATAGCTTCAGTTGTAATCAACCTGAATAGCCTGCTCTTTTGACGGATTGACATTAGAGTATTAGAAAGCCCCATCGGTTTTAAACAATGAGGCTTTTTGTGTTACAGCTCGGTTTGTGCAAGATGATACGGAATACAAAGACCTTGTCTTGCGTTTAGTATTCTACGCCGAAATTTTAATCACTTCCGTGACAAATTTCTCCAACGCACCCTCTCGAATCAATGTAGCTGCGGCTTCAATATCCGGTGAGAAATAGCGGTCTTTGTCGTAGAAGGCTACACGGCTGCGCAGCTCTGCTTTAGCCTGCTCCAGAATATCCGATGTCTTCAGTGGGCTGCGGAAGTCGATCCCCTGACAAGCCGCCAGCAGTTCTACCGCCAGAATACCCGTGGTGTTTTCATGCATATCCTGTAGACGGCGGGCGGCCCAGGTCGCCATGGAGACATGGTCTTCCTGGTTAGCTGAGGTTGGCAGGCTATCGACGGAGGCTGGGTGTGCCAGGCCTTTGTTCTCGCTGGCTAGGGCAGCCGAGGTCACCTGGGCGATCATAAAGCCGGAGTTAACACCGCCGTTATCCACCAGGAAGGGTGGTAGGCCGCTCAGGTTGGAGTCGATCAGCAGGGCCATACGACGCTCAGACAGAGAGCCGATTTCGGCAATAGCCAGAGCCAGATTATCCGCAGCAAAGGCGATTGGCTCGGCGTGGAAGTTACCGCCGGAGATAATATCGCCATCTTCCGGGAACACCAGTGGGTTGTCGGATACGGCGTTACACTCGGTCAGAATCACCTCACTGGCCTGACGGATCTGAGTCAAACAAGCGCCCATCACCTGAGGCTGACAACGCAGGGAGTAAGGGTCCTGCACTTTTTCACAGCTACGGTGCGAGTCTTCAATCTGAGAGTGATCCAGCAGGGCGCGATAGGCTGTTGCCATATCGATCTGGCCTTTATGACCGCGTACCTGGTGGATACGATCATCAAATGGGCGACGGGAACCAGTGGCTGCTTCCACACATAGCGCGCCAATAACCGTCGCAGACAGTAGCGCATTTTCTGCTGCGAACAGACCTTGCAGAGCGAATGCCGTAGAGGCCTGAGTACCGTTTAGCAGTGCCAGCCCTTCTTTGGGTGCCAGTTCTATTGGCTGTAAACCGGCCAGCTCCAGTGCCACTTTGGCGGAGATGGTTTCACCTTTGTAGATCGCCTGACCTTCCCCCAACAGTACCGCCGACATATGCGCCAGTGGCGCCAGATCACCGGAAGCACCCACAGAGCCTTTCTTAGGAATACACGGGTAGATCTCACGATTCAGCAGGGTAATCAGGGCTTCAATGACCGACAGGCGAATACCGGAAAAACCACGGGCCAGAGAGTTAATCTTCAGCACCATCAGCAGACGCACGGTGTTTATCGCCATCATGTCACCGATACCGGCGGCATGTGACAGTACGATACTGCGCTGCAGGGTTTCCAGCTCTTCCGGTTCGATCCGGGTATTGGCCAGCAGACCAAAACCCGTATTGATACCGTAAACGGTGCGGCCTTCGCTGATTACATTGGCGACGGTTTGGGCGGAGGCATGAATGGCGTCGTGGCAGCCTGCATCCAGAGAGAGTTTAACCGGGTTGTCGTTGATCTGACGCAGTTGTGCCAGTGTCAGTTGACCAGGAACCAGGTGTAGTTCATAAGCGTTCATTGTTGTCATCTCCGGTTGGTTCCTTATTCGCTATCCGTGTTGTTATCTGTATCGCTATTTGTATTGTTATTTGTGTCGCCTTGAGCCTGTTGACGCGCTTTGTTGATCATAGGTAGATTGAGGCCATTACGCTCAGCGCTATTACGGGCGATCTCGTAACCGGCATCGGCGTGACGCATCACACCTGTGGCGGGATCGTTCCACAACACACGACCCACACGGGCGGCAGCTTCATCTGTACCGTCACAGCAGATCACGACACCAGAGTGCTGGCTAAAGCCCATACCTACGCCACCACCATGGTGCAGACTGACCCAGGTGGCACCGCCTGCGGTGTTCAGCAGGGCATTCAGCAGCGGCCAGTCGGATACGGCATCGGAACCGTCCATCATGGCCTCGGTTTCACGGTTAGGGGAGGCTACGGAGCCGGAGTCCAGATGGTCACGACCAATGACAACCGGGGCTTTCAGCTCGCCGTTTTTAACCATCTCATTAAAGGCCTGACCCAGACGGGCACGGTCTTCCAGACCCACCCAGCAGATACGGGCAGGCAGTCCCTGGAACTGAATACGCTCGCGAGCCATATCCAACCAGTTGTGTAAGTGTGGATTATCCGGGATCAGCTCTTTCACTTTCTGATCGGTTTTGTAGATATCTTCCGGGTCACCAGACAGCGCCACCCAGCGGAAAGGGCCGATGCCTTCACAGAACAGTGGGCGGATATAAGCGGGTACAAAACCTGGGAAATCAAAGGCGTTTTCGACACCTTCTTCCAGTGCCATCTGGCGGATATTGTTACCGTAATCCAGTGTCGCTGCGCCCTGGCTTTGCAGGTCCAGCATGGCTTGAACCTGTACCGCCATGGATTGTTTCGCCGCTTTTACCACTGCGGCTTCATCTTGCTGGCGCATCGCTTTGGCGTGATCCATGGTCCAGCCCTGTGGCAGGTAACCGTTTAATGGATCGTGAGCAGAGGTTTGGTCGGTGACCACATCAGGTGTGATGCCACGTTTTACCAGCTCAGGGAAGATATCTGCTGCGTTGGCGAGTAGGCCGATAGAGGTGGGTTGGCCGCTGTCCAGAGATTCCTGCAGCATCTGCATCGCTTCATCCAGAGAGGTGGCTTTTTTATCCACATAACCGGTACGCAGACGGTAGTCGATACGGCTCTCATCGCACTCAACAGCGATCATAGAGAAGCCCGCCATAGTGCCTGCCAGTGGCTGAGCGCCGCCCATACCACCCAGACCACCGGTCAGAACCCAGCGGCCTTTGGCATCACCATTAAAGTGCTGTTTTGCGACGGCGACAAAGGTTTCGTAAGTGCCCTGAACGATACCCTGAGAGCCGATATAGATCCAGGAACCTGCTGTCATCTGGCCGTACATCATCAGGCCTTTTTTATCCAGCTCGTTAAAGTGCTCCCAGTTGGCCCAGTGCGGCACGATATTGGAGTTGGCGATCAGAACACGCGGTGCGTTTTCGTGGGTTTTAAATACGCCCACAGGCTTGCCGCTTTGTGCCAGCAGCGTCTCGTCTGTTTCCAGCTGCTTCAGGGTTTCAACAATGGTGTCGTAACACTCCCAGTCACGAGCCGCGCGACCGATACCGCCGTAAACCACCAGCTCGTGGGGGTGTTCGGCAACATCCGGGTCCAGGTTGTTCATCAACATACGCAGTGGTGCCTCTGTCAGCCAGCTTTTGGCGCTGAGTTCGGTGCCGTGTGGCGCACGGATCACGCGCGAAGTATCAAGACGCTTGTTCATAACAAAACCCTTTATCTTTCTCTGTCTGTTCGGCTTAGGCCGATTTGTTTTTATTCCGTCCCGTACCAATCCATCAAATGATGGTCAGAGCGTGGACTTTAGTTCATTTACCGGGTGTTGTTGTGACGCAGCTTATTCCAGGTTTATGCCCTGTTGTGCTCTTAAGGCAGCAGACGCCTGTCACAACGGAGTATTAAACTGAATATGCCCACCCAGTCGGTAGCGGTTTCCGGGATGAATCAGCCTTGCCAGACTGATCATGCCGTTTCGGGAGTAGGTGTGCCGGATCACCTGTAAGCAGGGTGCGGTTTCCACCATATCCAGCAGTTGAGCCTGATCATGGCTTGGCAACACCGCTTCCACCATATGGTCGGCCTCTGTCAGTGGTGCCACCTGTGATAAATAGGCATTAGGCGTTTGCTGACTGAAGTCCTGCTGTAGATAATCGGGCACCCGTTCGGCACTGACCCAGCGCTCTTCCAGCTGCAAGGGTGTACCGTTATCACAATGCACAATACGGCTGAAAAACAGCGTACTGCCTTCCTGAACACCGAAACGGGCCGCTTCATAACCACTGGCCGGGCGTGCTTCCAGATTCAGAATCCGGCTGGAGTAGCTGTGGCCCCGTTCACTGATCTCATCGGCAATATTGCGAATCTCCAGCATGGAGCCACTGGCTTTCTGATCCGCGACAAAGGTTCCCAGTCCCTGGGTGCGAATCAATACACCTTCATCCTGTAACTCCGTCAGCGCACGGCGTGCCGTCATACGGCTTACACTAAACTGATTAACCAGCGTATTTTCTGATGCGACTTTATCGCCGGGTTTTAACTCCCCGGTTTCGATCTGATGCAGCAGATGGTTTTTGATGTTGGCGTAAGCCGGTGCATTGGCTGTACTGGTTTTCAAAAGATTCGTCCCCCGAATTTGTAATCAGTCTAGCTTGTATATACTTGTCTATACAAGTAGTCTTGTGAAAAAAGTTTTCTGCCTGATGGATTACGCTCAGGCTTTAAAAGATATATTTTAAAAGCGATAATAAAGAGATGACCCCATGACAGTGTCAGATTCCTTGGTAAATCATAGCAGTACAGCACCTCATAAGTGTGATCTGTTAATAGAAAATATCTCCCTGGCGACAATGCAGGGCTATAGTGAGGGTATACCGGCTTTGCCTGAAGCAGAGGCTTATGGCCGGATTGAGCAAGGCGTGTTAGCCGTCACTGATGGTCGTATCAGTTGGCTGGGTGCAGCTGTTGATGCTCCAGCGTTTGAAGCACAGCAGTGTGTGGACGGCCAAGGCGGTTGGTTAACGCCGGGTTTGATCGATTGCCATACTCATCTGATCTATGGCGGCAGCCGTGCCCGTGAGTTTGAGTGGCGCTTGCAGGGTATCTCCTATGAGGAGATTGCTTGCAAAGGTGGCGGTATTGTCAGTACGGTCACCGCGACACGGGCCGCGTCTGAAGATGAGCTGTTTGCTTCAGGCTTAAAGCGTCTTAAGCGTTTGATGGCCGAAGGTGTCACGACGGTTGAGATCAAATCCGGTTATGGTTTGGATACCGAAACGGAACTTCGGATGCTCAAAGTTGCCGGGCGACTGGCGGAGCATACCGGGTTAACGGTAAAGCGTACTTTTCTCGGTGCCCATGCTGTTCCCGTTGAATACAAAGAGGACCCTGATGCTTATCTGGATATTGTCATCAATGAGATGCTGCCTCAGGTCGCAGAGCAAAAGCTGGCCGATGCGGTGGATGTGTTCTGTGAAGGTATCGGTTTTTCACCGGCTCAGACCCGGCGTTTATTTGAGGCAGCAGTGAAACATGGTTTACCGGTAAAAGGCCATGTGGAGCAGCTGAGTGATCTAAAAGGTGCCGTACTGGCAGCAGAGTTTAATGCGTTGTCGGTGGATCATCTTGAGTACCTGGCAGAAGAGGATCTACCGGTTTTAAAACAAGCGGGCACTGTGGCGGTGATGCTGCCGGGAGCGTTTTATTGTTTGAAAGAAACAAAGCTGCCACCCATAAAAGGGCTGTTTGAACACCAGATTCCGGTAGCGGTATCGACGGATTTAAACCCCGGTACTTCTCCGATAGCGTCTTTGTTGTTGGCGATGAATCAAAGCTGTGTGCTGTTTGGACTGACGCCGGAACAAGCGTTAGCCGGTACCACCTGCCATGGGGCTAAAGCGCTGGGGCTGGAAGATCGTAAAGGCATGCTGCAGGTGGGCTATGATGCGGATCTGTTGTTGTGGTCTATCGACCATCCCAGTGAACTCAGCTACGGTATTAATATGCACCGTCCGGCAAAAATCTGGCTGGCGGGGTGTGAAGTACAATGAATCGGAGTGAATAAATGACCTACAATCCTGCAGATATGACCCTGTGGACAGGGCGGGTGGACAGTGAAGAAGCAGGTATCAGCAGCCGCTGGCATCAGGAGGTCAGCTCTTTGCCTGCTCAGGGTGCTGAAGCAGGCAATATTGCGCTCTTAGGCTTTGCCTGCGATGAAGGTGTGCGTCGTAATAAAGGTCGTCGTGGGGCCAAATTGGGGCCTATGGCAATCCGTCAGGCGCTGGCCAATACGGCCTGGCATCTGGAGGGGGTGGTTTATGATGCCGGAGATGTCAGTTGTGATGATTCAGCCCTGGAAGTGGCGCAAAACCAATTAACAGCCAAGGTGGCTCTCTTACTGGATCAGGGATTAAAACCGATTGTGCTGGGCGGTGGGCATGAGGTTGCCTGGGGCAGCTATAAAGGCATCGCCCGCCATGTGTTTGAGCGGCAGCCTGATGCCCATGTGGGGATTATCAATCTGGATGCTCATCTGGATTTGCGCAATCCAGAACTACAATCTAGTTCCGGTACGCCGTTCCGTCAGATAGCAGAATGGTGTCAGGCGAAGCATAAGCCTTTTCATTACTACTGCCTGGGAGTGAATGAAACGGCTAACACTCAGGCACTGTTTGATTTCGCCCGAGAGCAGGGTGTGCTATGGCGTTTGGATAAGGACTGCAAGCTGACGGATCTTGAGACAATTCGTCAGGATGTGGCGGACTATCTGGCACAACTGGATTATCTTTATCTGACTATCTGTCTGGATGTATTTGCCGCTTCTGCAGCGCCCGGCGTGAGTGCGCCTTCGGTGATGGGATTGGAGCCTGTGACCGGTATGCAACTCATGTTGATTGTTCTGGAGGAGGCTCAAAAGGCTGATGTGTCTGTGGTATTGGCAGATATCGCCGAGTGTAATCCGACGCTGGATGAGGAAGGTCGCACGGCTAAGCTGGCAGCACGTTTGGTAGCGGAGCTGGCGCAACGTTTGTAATAACAGAACCGCCTTGAAATCGTTGAAATAACAGCCTCTTATCTTCTGATTTGTTAAATGAAGATAAGCGGCTGCACTGATCTCAGGCCGGTTTATAGGAGCAGCTTTGTCTTATCAGGTTTTAAACGTACTGACCCGGCTTTTCAGTTCCTGGGTTTGTTGCAGCATATGCTGACACGCATTCACGGTATCATTTGCACCTGACGCCGTATCACTCGCCGCTTGGAAGATACTGTGGATATTCCGTTCGATCTCGTTCGACACCATGGTCTGCTCTTCACTGGCAGACGCGATCTGGCTGTTAAAATCCACAATCTGTTCGATATGCTCTGAGATCAGGTTCAGGGTTTCAGATACCGCAGAGGAGTTGCTCACCGTCTGACTGGCTTTTTGGTGGCTCACCTGCATCGCCTCAACAGCGCCATTAACCCCTTCCTGCAGTTGAATGATCATATGCTCAATCTCGGATGCGGAGTTCTGGGTGCGCTGAGCCAGAGTTCTGACTTCATCGGCCACCACGGCAAATCCCCGGCCTTGTTCACCGGCACGAGCGGCTTCAATAGCTGCGTTAAGTGCCAGTAGGTTGGTTTGTTCCGCGATGCCTTTGATCACATCCAGTACCTGAGTGATATTGCTGCTATCTTGCTCCAGTTTATGGATGACATGTACGGCCTGATTAATATCCGATGACAGACGGTTAATATCTGTCAGGGTATTTTGTACCAGCGATTGTCCCTGATGACTTTTGCTACCCACTTCACGGGATTGCTGAGAAGCGGTTTGGGTCTGGTTGGCAATTTCCTGAGCACTGCGGGTCATCTGATTAAATGCACTGGCCACTCGTTCAATCTGCTTATGTTGCTCGTCCACTGAACTATGGCTTTGACTGGCGATATGGCTGACGGATTCCGCTTGTTCTGCCACCGATGCAACAGTGGTGTTCACCATGGCAAGCAGATTGCGCATACGTTCCGCCATCCGGTTAAATTCGCTGGCAAATTGTCCCAGCTCATCACGGCTATTGAGTTGTACCTGGCAGGTCAGATCTCCCTGAGCCACTTTCTCTGTTGCGGTTAAGATCTCCTGCAAACCATGGCGTACGGAAAGATTAAAGCCCAGCATCAGGTAATTAGTGATCAGGATGGTGGCAACCACACCGATCAAGACCATATAAAAATTCTGATTTTGTTCATCAAAACGCTGCTGCAGGTTTTGCTCAACAAAGGTGACTGCCTGTTCAATAAACAGATAGATCGCCTGATGAGCCCCGGATTCCTGCTCAAAATAGGTCTGCCAATCGTGATCTAATTGTTCTTCCAACAGCAGGTCATTCTCAAAGCGGTTTAATCTTTGCTCTAACTGTTCGGGAATTGCATTAACAAAACCCAATAAATGACGGCCATAATGCGCTTGATCTGATTGGATTGGCGACATAATGATAGCCAGACGATTTTGATCGGTAATTAATGCGTCCAGCAAACTGTTTAGTGCATTAGCGAGAGCCGAGTTGATAGCCCCCGCCCGTATTGCTTTTGCAGAGTAGCTACGTACCTGCCCTTGATGCTTTAAGATAGGTTCAAGCTGATCCAACGTCAGCTTCATCAGTAAAAAGTTAGCATTGTCACTATCTCTGGATAGCCCCGTCAGTTGGCTGAACTGCCTGGTGAGGCTCCAGCTGCCTTCTACTAAGCGTTGATACTTATTAAACACGACATTGATGCTGGTGCTTTGGTAGCTGCTGCGCTCCTGTAACTGCTCGCGCAGTTTCTGAATATTGCTTTGAACCTTTCCATCCTGATCCAGTCGTTGGCTGTTGTCACTGAGTCGATCCAGTAGCTGACTGAACTGCTGTTTTTGCTGCGTGATCTCTTGCGTGAGAGATTCATCATTGCCTTGAATCAGCTGCAGGTCGCGAATTTCCGCCGCGACCTCGGTTAACTTCAATGATTGACGCAGAATCTGAATACCATCCAGCTCTTTATGGGTGACATTTTGCTGCTTAGACAATTCTGCCAACTGCAGATAAGCCAGTGCGATTAAAGGCAGCACAAACAGGATATTAATCAGAAGAAATTTATAGCCATAACTCAGCCGATTCATCAGCTTAATGGCGGGATAAACTAGGTTTGCTAGCATAAAAAAGCCCTGCGTATTTTTTATCTTATTGTTAAGTGACTGGCGGGGGCTCTGAATGGACTTCAGATCATGCTCTTTGTTGTTATTATCCGCTCAATTAAGAGACGGTGAGTGAGCGGTTTATTGACGGCCAGACATTGGTTAAGGGCGCGGATTCAGCTTTATGCACTGATTTAAAGCGCACTCAAATAATCGACTTTAGTCTTGCGTACAGGGCAAATAAGGACAATTACCAATGCAGCCGCTTTATTAACATATTCGGACAAGGGGCAAAGATAGCTAAGGGTTGGGTCAATTCCATTAGATGATAAAGAATAACCTGGCATGTGGCAGGCGTGTAGAAAGAGGTCGTCAATAGTGACGATGAGCACTTCTGTCCCGAATAACTTTTGACAGCAAGCCTATACTGTCGACAACAAGCCTGTACTGTTTATGCACTGTAGTGGTGCTTAACCCTTTTGTCTGATGCACGATAAAAAGGCATCTATACCCGTGCTGACTACATTGACGTCTCCTTTCTTGCTACAAAACGACACATTTTGTTGTCTTTTCTTACAAGGCTGGCTATCTGGCATATCCCTTGCTCTATCGAAGTGTCTTGATAGATATACAAACTGAAGAAGGCACTTTTCTTAAGTGTTTCCTATCGTTTGATTGATCATCTATAGAGACAAACACTGCCCTATAACGATACTTAAAAGAAGCTCCTGACGACTGAACAATAAAAAGGAGCAGGCGCTCTATTATGGATAAACAGGAATTCAGCAATGGCACAATATGCGGAGCAAGAATATCACTCAAAAGAGATGCCCTTTCGGTTAAATCTCGCGTTAGGCTTTTTGGTCCCCCTGGCAGCTTTATTGTTATTGGGGATGGTCAGCTTATGGGGCTTAAAAGAGATTTCACGAGGACTTGAGACGGTATACGCTGATCGTGTAGTGCCCCTGGCCAAGTTAAAAACCATTGCTGATGACTATGCCGTGTTGATTATTGATGCTATCAATAAAGCGGATGCAGGTTTAACGACGGCATCCACTGCCAGGCAGGATATCGCTACTGCTCAAGACAGAATTAATCAGTATTGGCAAAATTATCTGAAGGCTCGTCTCACACCCGAAGAAGCACAACTGGCTAAAGAAGCAGAACTCTTATTTGCTGCAGCTAATCAGGATATTGCCAGAGCACAAGCGGTATTAAGTCAGGTGCCGGAGAATGCACAGGGTTTGCTAGGCAGTATTAATGGCCCTCTATATCAAACCATTGACCCAATTAGTGAAAAGGTTTCACAGCTGGTACAGCTACAGCTGGATGTGGCTGAGCAGGAGTATTTAAAAGCTCAGGACCATTACACTCAAATCTTTAACACCATGATGGCGCTTATTGCATTAGCTATTGCCGGGAGCTTGACGGCTGGGGTCTATATTGTGCTGCGCGTTTCACGACAAATTGGTGGAGAACCTGAATATGTGCGACAAACCACTGCTTTGGTTGCGAAGGGGGATTTAACAGTTCAGGTCCCTAGAGGGGTTCCGGGTGACAGTATTATGAGTGCTGTGGGTAATATGGCTGTCGCACCGGGCTCTGTTGCCAGTAGTGTTAAAGGTGCCAGTCAGGAGGTCACCGTGTTGGCGGGACAGCTGCATCAAAGAACGGATACTACCCGCGGTTTGTTGCAAACACAGAAAGATGAGATCTCACAGGTCGTTTCGGCCATGTCTGAGATGAGCAGTACCGTGCAAAATGTAGCGCAAAACAGTCTGGAAACGGTACGGGTCAATCAGGAGGTTAAAAGCGAAATGAGTCATGGGATTGCGATTGTTGATAAAAGTATCCGTAGTATCCATCAGTTGGCTGGTGAAATTAATCAATCCGCCTCTGTGATCACCCGTTTAGCCAAAGACAGCGAAGAGGTGGGCACTATCCTGGCGGTGATTGGAGAGATTGCTGAACAGACCAATCTACTGGCGTTAAACGCGGCGATTGAAGCTGCGCGGGCTGGAGAGCAGGGACGGGGTTTTGCGGTGGTTGCTGATGAGGTACGTACCCTGGCCAGCCGTACCCACGATTCTACCCATCAGATCCAGGGTATGATCCAGAAAATCCAGGCCAGTGTTTCCGAATCGGTCTCGGCCATGCGCAATAACGAGGCAGAAGCGAAGCAGGCGGTGAGCTTTGCTGAACAAACACAGCAAAACCTGGAGAAAATTGATCAAGCCGTATCTATTGTCGATGAGATGAATACGCAGATCGCCAGTGCGGCAGAACAGCAAAGTGCTGTAGCGGAAGAGATTCATCAGAACCTGGCTGCGATCAGTGAGATTACCCAAAGCAGCAGCGAGGCCTTTGAAGAGGTTTGGCAGGCGGCCAATAATCTGGAGATAGTCGCTAAGGCACTGGAAGAACAGATGGACTATTTCAAGATTAAGTCGTCAGCCGCTATCGGGATATAGCGAGATAAATAAGGGGTACTTTATAGCCCTGCTTTGCAGGGCTTCATTCAGATCGGTCCCTCGACTGAGTCTACTTCAAACCCAATACCCCGAGGTTGCTGTACCTTTTACCGATCAATGTTGCCCGACCGACGTGACTATTGGAGTAAGCACGCCATTAAGTCAGTCTGTAACGCTTTTTCATCCAGGGGGGCTGAGCTGATCAGCTCAAACCGGGAATCCCGGCGGTAGGCAATCGGGTAAAGATCGCTTTCCGTGCCGACACGGTTATAGAAACGCCACTGATCTCTGAAACGAAATACGCCTTTCAGGCGCAGCAGGTTTGGCACCTGATCTAAGAAGGCTTGCAGTTTTTTTGGATCAAACTGGTCATCTCGATGGAACAACCAACCCGTGGTGTAAAAACCATCTCCTTGGCCTGATAAACAAACCGGTTCACCGGGTTGAACCTGTTGTAAAGCTGCTGCTGCAAAATCAGGGTTATGCTTGGCATGGTGAGAGTGATTATCGTGGCTATGGGAGTGCTCATGGTCGTGGTTATGCGAGTGGGCATGGGCATGATTGTCGTGCAGATGTTGTTCACCGGGTAGATGGCTTTCTAACCAATTACCGTGATATTCGCCATTGCGGCCGTAGTCCAGCAGGCTCACATCCAGAGAGCCCTGTTTTGCACGGCACACAAACTGCTTCGGTGGGAACATAGATAATGCAGCATGTTCAAAACGGGCGGTTTGCGCTTCAGTTGCCAGATCTGTTTTATTGATTACAATAATATCTGACAGGCTAAGTTGATCCTGAAATATCTCATTTTCCAATGTACGTGGGTCTTCCAGGCTTCTTGGATCAACCAGACAGATTACGGCGCGAACATCCAGTGCCTCTGAAAAAGTGTCATTGGTTAGAGTATCCAGAATACCTGCCGGATGACCAATACCCGTGGGCTCGATGATCAGACGATCCGGTTTATGCAGGCGAATCAGTTTCACCAAAGTGGCAGAGAGCACAACCCCGAGACTACAGCAGATGCAACCACCGGGCAGCTCTTGAACCTGTATCTCACCTTCAGTCTGATTAGGTTTGTCGTAAGCGGCCTGATCAATGCCCACTTGACCAAATTCATTAACGACGATTACCCATTTTTCATCTTCCGGTTTAGTTGCCAACAGATGGCGAATCGCTGTGGTTTTGCCAACACCTAGAAAGCCGGTAATCAGATGAGTGGGGATTTTTTTAAGCGCCTGTTTTTTGGCCATGTAAGAGATCTCTTTTGACACAGGGGGTTATCACGGTAATCTTTATGCAGGAAAATATCACTGTTGTAACACTCAATACAGGCTTTTCCGGTAAAAATGTTATGTGGTAACAATTTTTTAAAATAACAGTATAAAAAGTGAACGGTTTCCCCTGAAGCACCAGCAGAGCGTCCTCTGCATAAGGCTTTTCCCTTATCGGCTTTTACATTCCTTAACGACTCAAAAACGAATTAACGGAATTAACGGAAATAGCGGTAAAGTCGGGTCAGTTGCAGCTGCGCTTCGTATAGGCTGATCGGCTCGAAGCGTACTTCTGTTTTAGGGTGACGCTGTGCCAATTGGCCCAGATCCGGTGGATAGATACAACCCAGGATAGAGCACTTCGATAATAGCTGCCGGTCAGGCATCGCAATAACAGGCTGTCCCTGATCAGAGATCTGAACGGCACCCAAAGCCAAACCCTGCTCAGTTGATTGAGATTGTTGTGGTTTAATACTGGAACCTTCCAGGACAAAAGCCTTGCGATCACAGTCCTGAGATATCTGGTAGGAGTGGCGGAAAAAGCGCTCTAATTGATCGGCGCTAAACAGCTTACGTTGATAACCCAAAACCACTCTCAGGCTTAAAGAGTGCTGATAATCCGGAATATAGCTGCTACTGACCCGTTTGCCGATCAGGCTCTGCAGTTGGTTGTTACTGCGATGTTCCTGTTCATTACAGGGCAGTAGTTCACCAAACTGAAGTCCTGTACACGGACTATCACCACTATGTTGATCCCCAAAACCTCCCAGGCCCTGCCATTGCACTGTTGCTGAACTGCCAAAATATTGTGGCAACTGAAAACCACCCTTAACCGCCAGATAAGCTCGGGTCCCACTTTTGGGGTAACCAAATTCAATACGGTCACCGGCACGAACGGCCAGTATCTCCCAATTCGGAGCCGGTTGGTCATTAATGCTCAGGCTGAGATCTGCCCCTGTGACGGCAATCAAGGTATCCACCTGACTTTGTAGTTTTAAGCCGCCAAAGCTGATTTCAATCACAGGGCTGCTTGAGGTATTTTGCAACAGATGATTGGCCCACTGAAATGCATGTTCATCCAAGGGCCCGCCGGATGTCAGCCCCTGCTGCTGGTAACCCCGACGACCACCGTCCTGAATCTGAGACATCAGTCCTGGGTGAATAACACTGAAACCTGACTGAGGAGCCTGCTCGCTCCAGCTATCATGTGCTTGCTGAATCTGCCGTTTAGCCTCAGAGGTGAGGCCTCTGCTTTCCGTAAACAATGGTGGTAGCGGGTCGTATGACACCATTTTTGTTTTTTGTTCAGAGCTTGAACCCGGGTGTGAACTACCCTGAGCTTTTGATTGTAGCAGGGCTTCCAGCTTGGCGATCAGTTGGGCTGAGTCTGTCTTTAACAGGTCAAAGCATACTAAGAGAGAGATAGGTGCGGGCACCAGATCCGTCACTTCTTCCAGTTGAGCAATCTCATGTGCCACACTGGTTATCTGCTGCTGAATATCTGCACTGGCCTGATAGGAAAAGGCCAGCATCAGGCTATTGGCAGAGGCGATTTCAATACGGATCATTCTGTTTTCTCCATGCTATCTGTCAGTCATTAAACCGGCCAGATATTCCCCCGAAATAAAATGACAAATAAGTTTAAATGGTTGGGTTCAAGCAAATATGTAGGTTTTTTATTATGACTTTGCCATACTTAACATTTGTTTTGTCGTCATCACTTATTCGCTGTAATGCTAAGCCTTAAAGGCAAAATCCACAGTAAACGCTATACAATTCACTGTAAGCATTACGCACTGCGTGAACACGACAGCTGATAATGTATTGACATAACCCATGCTATCTCTTGTTGAGCAATCGCTATTGTCTGTCATTATTTTTGTACAGTGGCGACGTAGAGGCAATGATGCTGTTGAGATAGAGAGTTAGTTATCTAATTGTAGTGCGTTACTGTTCAACAACCCTTTGATTATAAGATAAAAACACCCTATAAATCACTTTGAGAGCCAGCCATGAGTCAAACAACCGAATTGCGCGAAACCGTTACACTGCAAACGGTGACGCAAGATATCTCACTATCCCCACGTATCGCCATTATCTACACTGGCGGCACCATAGGCATGACTCAAACGGACAAAGGTTTAGCTCCCAGCGGCAATATGGCTCAGCGTCTATCACAACTGCTGAGTCAACAACCGGACGGGATCAAAAATCAGCTTACGAGCTTTGATCTTTTTACGTTGGAGCCTCTGATTGATAGCTCTAATGCTCAACCGGAACATTGGTTCCAACTGGCAGCGATGATTTGGCGCTACCGGGATCAATATCAGGGTTTTATCCTGTTACACGGTACCGATACGCTGGCTTATACCGCTTCTGCGTTGAGCTTTTTGACTCAGGGGTTAGGCAAGCCGGTTATTGTCACCGGCTCTCAATATCCTCTGGAGTTTGAGAACAGCGACGCGCCGAATAATGTGATCGCTTCTTTGGTTTATGCCCAAAATAATCAAATTCAGGAAACTCTGGTCGCTTTTGGTGGCCATTTGCTACGTGCTAACCGCAGCAGCAAGATCAGTACCTATTCCCATCAGGGGTTTGCGACACCAAATCTTGAAGCTTTAGGCCATTGGCGTGACGATCTGTTCTCTCTTGATGGCAGTAGGCTGCTACCTGCTGTCGTTACTGACAGTAACCTGTATCTCAGCCTTAGTCAGGCCGCTCAGCAGCATCAGGCCCAGGTTTGCGTACTTAAACTGCACCCTGGTTTAAGTGCGGATCTGTTAGCACCGCTGCTACGTGCACCTGTGCAAGCTGTTGTGTTGGAAACCTTTGGTAGTGGTAATGCTCCGGATCAGAACCAAAACCTGATGGCCTTGTTAAAAGCAGCCAATGATTCTGGCATCGTCATTGTCAATCGCAGTCAGTGCCCTAATGGCCCTGTTAGTCAGAGCTATGCGACAGGCTCTGCCCTGTCAGAATGCGGAGTGATTTCTGCTGTTGATATGACCTGTGAGGCGGCTTTTACCAAACTACACTGTTTACTGCAGGCAGGCCTACAGGGAGATGAGTTAAAACAGGCATTTAAACGCAATCATTGTGGGGAGTTCAGCGTATAATTCGGCATACTGCTGGTCTTTTTTGGATTCTCGGCAGACTTCTTGTCATTATGGAACTCAAAACACTATGAGCAGTGCCAGCAGTCATCGAAATTTCTACCAGGAGTTGACGGAGGTTTGTGCCTTCACCGACCTGTTAGAGCTGAATGCTTACCATCAGGTACCCGAAGATTGGTATGTGCTGGTCGCTGATATTGAAGGTTCGACCCAGGCTATTGAAAATGACCGCTATCAGGATGTTAACACTTTGGGAGCCAGCTGTATTATCGCAGTGCTCAACGCCTGTGAGCGCCTGGAAATTCCCTATATCTTTGGTGGTGATGGCGCCTCATTATGTATTCCACCGGACTGCCTGGAGCCTGCTCTGGCCGCTTTAAAGGGGACAGCGGCCATCTCTGAGCAGGCCTATAACCTAAAACTGAGAACAGGTTTTGTTCCCGTATCTTTACTCAGTGCAGATCGTATTCCTCTTTTGGTCAGCAAACTGCGTATCAGCCCTGGAGCCACTCAGGCCTCATTTACCGGCGGTGGTTTGCAAGCTGCGGAGAACTGGCTTAAACAGTGCCCTGAGCGTTACGGAATTCCAGACTATATTGTTGCGGATGCTGATTTCTCAGGCTTGCAGTGTCGTTGGGACCGTATTCCCAGCCCAAAGGACGAAACCGTATCTATATTAATTGAAGCCCGTTGCGATACTCTGGAGCAACAAACAGAAACCTACCGTCAGATGATGGATAAGATTCTGCATATCTACGGCGAACGGGAAGAACACCATCCTTTGCAGGCTGATAAGCTGAGCATGAGTTTTTCCCAGGAAAAGTTACGCAGTGAGTATCGTCTGTTTACCCGTAACCGAGGCGCCTTTTATAAGCTGTGGTACAAGATCAAGATGCGCGTAGTCGCCTTTTTTGGCGGTCTGATGATGGGGCATTCGATCTCTGTCAGTGGTTATAACTGGGGGCAATACAAGGCTGATATGATTGCCAATTCCGACCACAGAAAGTTTGATGATATGTTGCGTATGGTACTCGCAGGCAATCAGGTACAGCGTGAGCGGCTTATTCAATGTCTTGAAGAAGAGTTCCAGCAGGGTCGGTTGTATTACGGAACCAGTGTATCCTCGGCTGCATTATTAACTTGTCTGATTTTTCAAAGTGGCATAGATCATTTCCATTTTGTTGATGGTGCTGATGCTCTGGCTGCTCGACAACTCAAGCAACAGAGAAAGCAATCAGCAGAAATGATCAAAGACAATACGTGACGGTAGGAACCTGCACTATCCCTATGATATATAAGGAGTTAATAACTTTAAGAATGTCCGATCAATCATATCTGGCAAAGACTGGTGAAATGTCACACTTTTGATATTGCGCTGCAACATCTTTTTACTATAGTCTAATCAAACGATTTTCAGGAATACAGACTATGTCAGAGCAAGAGTTTGAAGCGCTACAGCAATGGAAGAGCAATGATATTTTGGAGGGTGTTCGCCTTCTACTTACTGTCACGGAAGTCAATAATCTTAGTGAACTACTAAGGTTGAATAAACTGGCTGAAACCTATCGCAGGACGTTTCCTCACAACAGCTAATGCTTTTTGATCAGCAGGATATAAAAAGACTATTCTCTGGTCTGGTACCGAAGAATAGCCTTTTATTTCAGAGTGTTAGTGCCAGATGATCTCAGTATGAAGAGTAGATTATGAAGCTGTTTTCTTTTCAGCCTCTTCTTTAACCCTCTCTGCCTTTGCCGCCAGTTTTTTCAGAATGCGCGATACCGCCACAAAAGCAAATGTACCGGTAACAACGGTAACCGCACCAAAACCACTGCGGCAATCCAGGCGTACGGATTCGCCATTATCCGGTTTCTGATGACACACGGAGCCATCTTCAGCGGGATAAACCAGTTGTTCGGTAGAATAAACCGCTTCCACACCAAAACGGCGCTTGGTGTTGGTGGGGAAATTATAGTTACGGCGCAACTGATTACGAGTCTTAGCTAACAGCGGATCCTGCTCGGTTTTACTCAGATCAGCCGTCGTAATCTGCAGTGGATCGGTCTGACCACCGGCACCGCCAATGGTGATCAGCGGGATCTTATTACGACGGCAATACGCGATCATGGCACACTTATGCTTTACCGAGTCAATCGCATCCAGCACATAATCGAACTCTTTGCTCATCAGCTCTGCGACATTTTTTTCGGTGACAAAAGCCGATACCGCATTCACCTGACATTCTGGGTTGATCAAACGAATACGCTCGGCCATCGCGTCTACCTTGGAGTGACCAATCTGGCCATCCAACGCATGAATCTGGCGGTTGATATTAGAGGTACAGATATCATCCAGATCGATCAAAGTAATCTGACCGATACCACTGCGGGCCAGGGCCTCAGCGCCCCAGGAACCGACACCACCAATACCCACTACGGCCACATGGGCCTGACGAAACGCCTGGGCCGCTACAGTGCCATACAGGCGCTCAATACCGCCAAAGCGGTAAGCGTAATCATCACTCATCTTTCTATTACTCAAATTTAACTCAGATTAGCTACAGCTTTTTCAATACAAGCTAACCTGTTCAATCAAACCAACTTGTTTAATCAAACCAAAGCCCGGCGCAAACCATATTGCCTAACGATAGCGTTCTACCCACAACTGCCAACCCAGTCGGTTCATTAAGGCCAGCATATTATCCTGAACCGGCGCTTTAATCGTCAGTTTTTCACCACTGACTGGGTGATCAAAACTGATCTCTGTTGCTGCCAGCAGTAAGCGATCACTGTCCATACACTCTTTAAAATAGCGGTTATAGCGCCCACGGCCATGTTTGGCATCACCGATAATCGGGTGGTTGATATGTTTCATATGACGGCGAATCTGATGGCGGCGTCCGGTTTCTGGTTTCACTTCCACCAAAGAAAAACGACTCTGGGGATAACGCTCAATCAATACCGACAGCTCCGCCTGAGCCAGACAGCGGTAGTGACTGACCGCCGGTTGTGGATCGGACTTGATCTTGCTGCCCGGCATCTTTTTATCCGGCTCTTCCACCAGCGCATGATCAATTGTGCCGGACTCAGGAGCATAGCCCCGTACCACCGCCAGATAGGTTTTATCTATCTGCTTAGCCGTAAACTGTTCGGTGAGCTTACGGGCGATCTCTGAGCTTAAAGCGAACACCAGCGCACCTGAAGTCGGCTTATCCAGACGATGCACGGGATAAACCCGCTGACCGATCTGGTTGCGCACTAACTGCAGGGCAAAACGGGTCTCGTGACGATCAATGGGGCTGCGATGCACCAGCAAGCCGGTTGGTTTGTTGATCACAATCAGAGCGTCATCCTGATACAAAACGGGCAGGATCTCATCCTGCCCGTTATTGTTACCAGAGTCAGTTTCCGGTAGCTCCATCATTACGCCAGCTTATCCGTTGCAACATGGTACTTAGGATCTTCGATCACATTCACTTCCACCAGATCACCGGCCTGCTTCAACAACTCCCGACACTCACCGCTCAGATGACGCAGGTGCAGGGTTTTACCCGCAGCGATATATTTCTCTGCCAGGGCATCAATCGCTTCCAGGGCCGAATGATCACTCACGCGGGAGTTACGGAAGTCCAGCACCACATCCTGAGGATCATTTTTCGGATCAAACTGCTCACGGAAATTATTGATCGAGGCAAAGAAAAGCGGACCTGTCAGCTCGTATACACGGCGCTCGTCATTGTCTTCAATAATACGCACCTGAATATGCTTGGCGTGTTCCCAGGCAAAGATCAGCGCGGAAACAATCACGCCCACGATGACTGCAATCGCCAGATCGGTCACCACGGTGACACCGGATACCAGTACGATCACAAAGGCATCGGACTTAGGAATCTTGCCCATCATGCGCAGACTGGCCCATTCAAAGGTGCCAATCACCACCATAAACATTACGCCGACCAAGGCCGCAACCGGGATCATCTCGATCAAAGAAGAGGCGAACAGGATAAACAACAGCAGGAATACCGCTGCAGTAATACCGGACAGACGACCACGACCACCAGAGTTAATGTTGATCATACTCTGACCGATCATGGCACAACCGCCCATACCGCCGAAGAAACCGGTCAGAATGTTTGCAGTACCCTGACCGACACATTCTTTATTGCCACGACCTCGGGTTTCCGTCATCTCGTCGATCAGACTCAGGGTCAGCAGGGATTCAATCAGACCTACCGCCGCCAGAATCAGAGAATACGGCAGAATAATCCACAGCGTTTCCAGTGTCAGCGGTACCATAGGAATATGGAACTCTGGGAAGCCACCTGCAATAGAGGCCAGCGGATCATTGGTCATATCTGCCAATACGTTTTGTACCGTACGGGCATCCAGATCCATAAAGATCGCCAGCAGCGTTACAGTCACAATCGCAGCCAGTGAAGAAGGAATCGCCTTGGTAAACTTCGGTAGGTAGTGAATAATCGCCATGGTTAGAATAATCAGGCCACCCATAATCATCAGGGGTTCGCCAGACATCCACACCATATCGCCGGATTCATCTTTCCACTTAAATTGACCCAACTGAGCCAGGAAGATCACGATAGCCAGACCGTTCACAAAGCCCAACATCACCGGGTGAGGCACCATGCGGATAAACTTCCCCAGACGGAAAATACCGGCAGCAATCTGAAAGATCCCCATCAGCACCACAGCGGCAAACAGATACTCAACGCCGTGCTGAGCCACAAGGGACACCATCACAACGGCCAGTGCACCGGTTGCACCAGAGATCATACCCGGACGACCACCGATACAGGCAGTGACCAGACCCACCATAAAGGCCGCATACAAACCCACTAAAGGTTCAACACCGGCCACAAAAGCAAAAGCTACAGCTTCTGGCACAAGAGCCAGAGCCACGGTTAAACCCGACAAGACATCGTTCTTCATCTGCGCGGGCGTTAAATAGCGCTTGGAATCCATCTGTTTCCTCTAAAGGGCTGTATTCTGTGTGGGGGGATAGGAAGGGGGCAAGATTTTACAGCAAGGCATTCGCTTGTGCAAAAGCCCATCTGCTTTAGAGCAGCGAAACAACCGTTTTCAGGGCAAGTAATCCCATCCTTTCTGACGCCTTGATACAGAAAATATCGAAATATTTGTCCCCCTGTGAAATGGGTCAAATTGATAATTGCAGACTAGCCAACTAGGGTTAAAGTGACGTGACACTGAAGGCTGATTTTTATTTCGTCAAAAAGTTTTCTGCGTTTGATGCAAAACAATTAAACCTCTACAAGAGCTGCGATTTAAACGATAATATTTTCAATGACTTAAGACCTTCCATTGCAAGGAGCTTTACCCATGAATAACCTTGGCCTGTTTGGCAAGATGGCCATACCGATTGTGGCTATTATTGCCCTGATCGCACTGGTACTGGCCCTCTTTATCCCCTACCAGCTTAATCGAACCGTAATGGACGGCGTGATTAATAACTCTCAAGCCACTGTTGATCAATTTAAAACCATACGTCAGTACTACACACAGAATGTGATCAAGAAGGTGGTTAAGTCTAATGATTTAAGACCTGGCAGCGACCACAAGTCAAACCCTAACAAAGTACCACTGCCAGCAACCATGATTCATGACTTGAGTGGTTTGATGAAAGAGAAGGGGCTGGAAATCAAGCTGTACAGCGCCTATCCATTCCCTAACCGTGCGGATCGCCGCCTGTCTGACTTTGAGCGCTCCGCCTGGGATAAGCTGAGTAATACCCCAGGAGCCACCATCGTCGAAGAATTCGAGGACAATGGTCGCCATCTGGTTAAGGTGGCTATTGCCGATACGATGTCAGCAGAGGCTTGCGTCGCCTGTCATAACAGTCACCCGGATACACCCAAGAATGATTGGAAAATGGGTGGTGTGCGGGGTGTACTGGAAGTGACAACCGATATCAGTCACCAGTTGGAAGCGGGACGTGCTACCAGTGCCAAAATCACGCTGCTGGTCGTTGGACTGTTGCTGCTCACTCTGGTCAGTTTGTGGTTGGTCTACCAGCGTGTAATTCAGCGTCGTCTGAATAATCTGAACAAAGCCATGGAGGAGATTGCCAAAGGCGATGGTGATCTGACCGCTCAATTAGTGGAGAAGGGCAATGATGAAATTACGCACTTGTCCCACTCGTTTAATCACTTCACAGGGCATATCCGCGATATGGTGCGTCAGATGGCGCAAACCAGTGACTCTCTGAATACCACGGCAGAGTCGATGACGCAGCAGGCATCGGATAACAGAGCACGTCTGGAGCGCCAGGCCCATGAGACCAATCAGGCCGCTACCGCGATTAACGAGATGGTCGCCACCGTAGCCGATGTGGCTAAAAATGCCGCAGAAGCTGCCCAGGCCGCCCAAACGGCTAATGCCGTAGCCGAAGATGGCCATAGAGTGGTGAACGCCACCCGCAGTGATATTGATCAGTTAGCTGACAATATCAACCAGGCGATGTCGGCGATTCGTCGTTTGGATGAAGAGTCTGAAAATATTACCGGTATGGTGAATGTGATTCGCTCTATCGCTGAACAAACCAATCTGTTGGCACTGAACGCAGCCATTGAAGCTGCCCGTGCCGGTGAGCAGGGGCGTGGTTTTGCGGTGGTAGCCGATGAGGTCAGAAGCCTGGCCAGTCGTACTCAGGAGGCCACAGAAGAGATTCAGAAGGTGATTGAGGAGCTGCAAACCGGGACAACGTCATCGGTTCAGGTGATGACCAAGAGCTGCGAGCACGCCCAGCAAACCGTTATTCAGGCGGAATCGGCCAACGAGGCGCTTAATGCAATCGCCAGTGCCGTTGCCCAGATCACGGCCATGAACGATCAAATTGCCAGCGCCAGTGAAGAACAAAGCGCTGTAGCCAATGAGATCGAACAGAATATCATGGCGATTAACAATGTGTCTGAAGAAGCGGCGACCGCTTCCGAGCAAGCCGCAGAAAACAGTGCCCGTCTGACACAGCTTTCCCATGAGCTAAAAGCACTGGTCAGTCGCTTTAAATATTAACCGATTGTCAAAGCTGAGGCCGGTTTATCACCGGGTTAGCAAAGCAGATAAAACCATTCGGGTCGGTTGGCCCGAATGGTTTATACAAAGGCTGAAATGATTGAAAACCTAAGGTGGCTTATAGCCTTAGGTTCATGCGGTAAAGATCAATAAACTGATCATCGTAGTGCAGTGCTTCGGGTTCAACACCATTGTGCTGAAAGCCTAAATGTTGATAGAGGGTAATCGCTGCTTCTGAGGATGCACTCACCTCCAGTATCAGATAACGCAAATCAGGCAAGGTACGTGCATAATCGATCAGGATCTCAAGTAAGGCTCTGCCGATACCGTAACGGCGAAACTCAGGCAGAACACATAAACTGCTAACAATCCCTCTGTGCTGCCGGACCTGACCTGCCAGACTTTCCAGCCCTATCATGCCAACCATACGATCACCATAAAACGCGCCCCAAAGCATTGAGCGTGGATTATTTTGAAAACGCTGTAACATGGAAAACATCTGAGCCTGACTGATCTGGCGCTCTTCATCCAATAACACACAGAAGCTGTGTGGATCATGGCCGATACACTGTACACGCAGCTGAATTAAAGCCTGTGCATCCCGTGGCGTGAGTTCACGAATCTGCACAGTACATGACGCATTCCCTTCAGACATATTAATAACCCTACCCTTATTATTTTTGTTCGCAAGGCGCTAATACACCTTATCACTACTGTGGGTAGGCCACTAGTGAACTAAGATAGTGCATTGATAAGAAACGCAGTGGCTATAAACCTTATGCGTGCCCAGCAATCGGGCAAAAATCTCAAGCTATGATGGCCACGAAAGAGTTTCCGGTGTACACCACTGTTCTACCGCCGCCAGGAACTGAGGTGTTAAAAACTGTCCCCCTTGTTCTGGCTGAGCACAGTAGCGATAGCTTACGCTCTTTAGTTCAAAAGCGATGACATAGGCATGGAGGTAGGTTCTGTCATAGTCACTTGCTTGTTGAGCATCGCTATAAAGCAGGTCACCACAAATAGGGGCACCCAGGCTTTTCATCGCAACTCTTAGCTGATGGGTTTTCCCTGTAAGCGGTTTAAGCAAAAAAGCCCGAATACCCGGTGTAACGGAAGTGGTAAAAAACTGGGTCACTGCCGGGTTGTGCTGACTGTTTACCAGCTTCCAGCTACTGCGTCGGGAGCGTTGCATATCGCCCTTAATCCAACCCTGTTTCTTCTTCGGTTTTTTATCGGCCAGTGCCAGATAGTACTTTTGAATGGTTTTCTCTTTAAACAGCTGTGCCAATTGAGCACAACTTTCGGAGGTTCGGGCCAGAATCAACAAACCGGAGGTCACCTTATCCAGGCGATGCACCAGGTACAGTTCCGGCAGGTTTAAAGCCTCGGCTACTTTTTCACAGATGCCCGGCTCATCGCCATCCCTGTGCACATCCACACCTGGGGCTTTATTGATGACAACAAAGTCATCCTGCAGATCGAGTACTGAAAAATCAGGGGACAGATCGAAATTATTATTTGATGGGGCCAAAATCATTCCACTTACTATTCGGGGTTATTCAGTTAAAGCTTATCCATAATATTACCAGGAGCCCGTAAGCCTCTGTTAAGCTTAGTCTTTGACCCTATGACTATATTTAGTCGCTATTGACGATGAAAAGGTTTTTACGATGAAAAAGGTTATTGTAACCCTGTCTCTGTTATTTACATCACTAACGGCCATTACATTTTCCAATATGAGCCATGCCTCCTGTGCCCTAAAACAGGATGCCTGTGAAGCCGGTTGCAAGATCCGTTACTTTAACGATAGTTTAGGAAAAATGGGCTGTATGGCTGAGTGTGTTGCTGAACGTGCGGTTTGTTCCACTAAAGAAGGGGCAGAAACGGCAGCAGAAAAAACTAAAAAGTTGCTGGAAGAATAAATCTTAGGCAGACAAAAACCGCTGTTTGATCCAAAATATCTATATCGCTCAAACTGTTAGCGACTTTGGTAAAGGAATATTGTATGCAGCGGTTAAAACGTCCTCTTTACTTGTGCGCTGGATTCCTGGCTCTGGTGCTGGGCGCTATCGGCGTCGTCCTGCCCCTGCTACCAACCACCCCTTTTGTGATACTGGCGGCATTCTTTTTCTCGAAAGGCTCTGAACGGCTGCATCAGTGGCTGTTAAACCAGAAAACCTTTGGCCCCATGATACGTGCCTGGGAGCAGCACAAGGTGATACCCCATAAAGCCAAACTGATCTCTACCGTCATGATGCTTACTATGATCAGTTATCCATTGTTTTTCCGTCCCTTTGCGCTATGGCTGAAAGTGATTGTGGTCTTTACCGTATTTTATGCCATGTGGTTTGTCTGGAGTCACCGCTCAGAACCCCTGGATATTTCTGTCGCACGCTATATGACAGAGTTGCAAAAATAAAAAAGAGCTGCAGAAATAAAAGAGCTGCAAAAGTCATTACAGATGGTGCGAGGTTCCCTCTTTGCAGCCTAAGCAATAAAAAACCAGATACCTTCACCGTGGCAAAGTTATCTGGTTTCATTCACTATCAACAGCAGCTGTTTTGGCTTTTTAACTGTAGCTTAACGGGTTTTTACAGCTTGAATAAACGCACCTGTTCATGCAGGCGGTCAGCCAAACGATTCAGCTCACCTGCCCGCTCTTTAGCCTGATCAGACTCCTGGGCCAACAGATCTGCAATTGCGCTGATGCGCTGAGTATTTTCAGATATATTGGTATTGACCAGGCTTTGCTCTTCCGTTGCTGCTGCGGTTTGCGTTGACATATCACTGATATGAGAGATGGCATCCGTGATGTAGATCAGTTTATCGTAGGCCTCACTGGCTTCTGCTACACTCATGCCTGCCTGCTCCTGGCTTTTGCTCATAATACTGACTGCATCCGCAGATGCTTTTTGCAGGCTGATAATCATCTCCTGAATCTCTTCCGTGGATTGATGGGTACGCTGTGACAGAACACGTACTTCATCCGCGACTACCGCAAAACCACGGCCTTGTTCTCCGGCCCGAGCTGCTTCAATAGCGGCGTTCAGCGCCAATAAGTTTGTCTGCTCTGCAATATCCTGAATCGTCGACAGAATAGTATTAATCTGCTGAGCATGTTCGCTAAGGCGATCAATGACATCCGCTGCGTTTTGTACTTGCCCTGCCAGATTTTCGATTGAGCTGCGACTATGGGCAACCACTGTCTGACCTTCCTTACTGGCCGCTGCACACTGCTGAGCTGCTGTGGCTGTATTTTCAGCGTTACTGGCAATTTCCTGGGTTGCTGTAGCCATCTGAGAGACCGCAGTTGCAACCATAGCGACTTCCTGCATCTGATTCTGCACATCATCACTGGTACGCTGTGCTACCTGAGCGCTGTCATTGGATGTCGTACGCAAACTCACCGATAGTTCTGAGATTTCACGAATAATTTTATTCAGGGAATCCACAAAATGATTAAAGTGACCGGCTAAAACACCGATCTCATCTTTAGTCGTCACCTTAAGGCGCTTAGTCAGATCACCTTCACCCAGGGCGATCTCTGCCAGTGCTTTACCGATCTCTCTCAATGGTTTTAGTACTCGGCTCACGACCATCATGCCAATCAGGGCAGACAGAGCAATCAATACAATTGAAACCACAATATTTTTAATCAACAACTCAGTCAGAGGAGCCATGACTGCGTCTTTTTCCAATGCGACGCCAACGTAGAAACGACTGCTTCCTACCTGCTCAAAACGGATCAGATGCTCAACACCGTTTAACTTTTGAGTCACCAGCTGTTTTTGTTGCGCCAGTTTTTGTATCAGAGCCTGATCAAGCTCCCGGCCCACCTGACTGATGGGTTGCATGCTCAGCGCTTTATCCGGGTGTGCGACTACAATGCCGCTTTCATCAACGAGCATAGCGAATCCCTGACTACTGATACTGATATTACGCACGGTATCAACCACTTCAGACAGCCCCAGGTCAGCAGCGGTTACCGCACTGAAGCGCCCGTTATGGGTTACCGGTGTAGCGACTGACAGCACCAATAGACCTGAGTTGGCATCCGCATAAGGCTCCGTCACGATAGTGCCATTCTTCTGTTTTGCGGCCATATACCAAGGTCGTACACGGGGATCAAATTTCTTCTCTTCCAGATAGGTTTGAATATCTGGCTTACTGAACAGAAAACTACCGTCTTCCCTGGCGATATAGAAAACATCAAAACGGCCTGATTTTTCTGCTTGCAGAATTAGCGGCATCAGATGTTCTTGCTGACTGGATATCTGGGCAAAAGACTCCACGATAGCAATCTTGTTATTAAACCAGGCATCAATCGTGATATTGGCATCATGTACTAAACGTTCCGTGTCTGTACCGACGGAGCCTACAATCTCTTTTTCCAGATCGGAATAGCTAATCAGTGTCAAAATCAGTGTGACTAAAAGTACCGGCAGTAAAACCACTGCCAACACTTTGTTTTTTAACGTCATCACGTAACCTCCGGGGTAATCTGTGCTTTTTTAGTTGTAGTTCGCACCCAAACAGGACTTTCTCAATATCCTCTGGTGAGTCACCGGGGAATAAGAAGATTCAGTTCGAAAAGTATTGCTTGGGGCTTATTTGAGACTTAATCGTGCACCTGTTATGGCTTATGCACCTTTCTTCTTTTGCCCATGCAATAGAACCTGCATCTGATCATTAAAGTCCGGGCAATTTCTTACAACAAAAGTCTAATATAAAAAATGCTGCTAACCCAGATGATCAACTGAGAAATGTGTAAATTTTAGAAAACATCACCGTAATACTGCCTTGATCTGGTCTATAGATACATTTTGTTACCTATATAAAAAACACCTGAATGGATACATAAAAGCCAGATAAATCATCATTTTGTTGGCCACTCATGCCTGTCACGAAGAGATCAGGTACACTTATGAAAAGTTTTGGAAAAGCATCGCGGGTCTGATAATGGCAGCAATAATGACTGCAGATCACGCATGAACTTGGATGGAAAAGCCAGATGTCACTTTCTACTTTACTGCACAAACTGCAACCAGAACTGACTAAGCACATCAGACCATTAGACAGTCCCTGGCCTACTTACACGCTGTTCTTCTCCATTAGTGACGGTGAGCAACGTGCTCAGGTGGTGAATACATCTGCTGATACCTTGGAACAAGCCTGGGAACAGGGCCATGAAGCGGTGCTGGCACTGGCCGAGCAGTTTGATATTTCCCCCTGCTGGCTCAGAGTTGATTGGGTCAATGAGGTGAAAGAGTACACCTGGCAAAACATGAAACAGTTGATTACCCAGGCTAAACGAAACTATTTTCGTTATGGCCTGGCGTTAGATGATCAACTGGAGTTTGCTTTTCTGGAACAGGAGCTGAATGCCAATGCTACTTTGTTTATGGGTAATAAAGTTCAGCATGCTCAACTGAATGAAAAGAACTTTACTGTCTACGCCAGTGGACGTTATGGCAAACAGCTGACGTTAGATTTCTCTGACGATAAAACTGTCTATCGCCTCAGTACTCAGGGCATATTCTGTGCCGAAGATAGCGATCCTTTGTTATTGCATGATCAGGGGCTGAATGCCGGTCGCCGCATTATCTACCCTCTGGGTGATGAACAAACCCGTGCTATGATCCAAAGCAGCAGTGATTATCTAGCGGGACAAGTACAGGAAACAGGGCAATTTAATTATGGCTGGCACCCCTGCTTTGGCCGCCAAATCGATGCCTACAACACCTTACGTCATATCAGCACGACCTATGCCATGCTGGAAGCCTGGGAAGTTACTCAGGACGATGCTTTAAAAGCGGCTATTGAGCGCTCCTTACACTATCTGACTTCAGAGTTAATTAAAGATGTCACCTTAGGTGATGGCACTGAAGCGGCCTTTTTAATCGAAGTAAATAATGAAATTAAGCTGGGTGGTAATGCCGTTAGTCTGTTGGTACTAACAAAATACATCGAGTTAATGGGAGACGAGCAATACCGGCCTCTACTGGAGCGCCTGGCTCTGGGCATCCAATATATGCAGGATCCAAATAACGGCGAGTTTATTCACGTGATAAGCTACCCGGAATTAACCGTTAAAGAAGGTGTTCGTATTATTTACTATGACGGCGAAGCCGCCTTCAGTTTAATGCGCTTCTATGCTTTAACCAAGGATGAACGCTGGCTAAACATAGTAGAAAAAGCCTTTGATTACCTGATTAAAACCGATCATTGGCGTGCTCGTGACCATTGGCTTAGTCACTGCATCAATGAATTAGTCCAATATCGTCCTGAGGAACGCTATTACCAGTTTGGTATTCAAAATGTTGCGGACTATCTGGATGTTATCCAACAGCGTATTACAACGTCGCCAGAGCTATTAGAGCTAATGATGGCTGCACACAAGATGGTGACACATCTGAAAGAACAGCCAGAATTCAATCATCTGCTGAAACAGCTGGATCTTGATAAGTTTTATCGAGCCTTGGAGTACCGTGCTCACTATCTGATGAACGGGCATTTCTGGCCGGAATACGCCATGTTCTTTAGAAACCCAAATACGATTGTTGGTAGCTTCTTTATTCGTCATCACGCTTTTCGGGTTCGTATTGATGATGTCGAAAACTACCTATCAGGTTATGTGGCATACCTGAACCACTATTTGAATCCGTTGCAATCTGAGGAGCAAAGCGTTTTGCCCGCTGCCTCTGACAATCAATCTGAAGTTCTGGACGGGCAGTCAGAAGTAATCCATGCACCTGAAGTGGATACACAGGAAGTCGAGTCTGAAACTATCGAAGCTCTGGAAGCTGATACACAGGAAGAGAAGTCTGAAGTTACCGATACGCCAGAGGAAGAGACTCAAGAAGTAGAGCCTGAATCATTTGAGTCTGAGGGGCAGGAAATTGAATCAGAAGCAGTCGATACACTAGAGGCTGAGACCCAAGAGGTTGAAACCCAAGAGGTTGAAACCAAAGTAATCGATACACCGGAACTTGAAACCCCAGACCTATCTGAAAATGAAGTTCAGGAAGCCCAAGGGGATACCATTGATCAGTCGGAAGTAGAAGAACTAGGGGGAGAAGCGGATACTATCATTGCACCTGAGGCTGAAATACAGGAAGAGAAACCTGATGTTACTGAACCGCCAGAAGATGGGGGTCAGGAAATTGAACCTGAAGCAATCGAGACACTAGAAACCGAAGCTCAAGATATTGAAACCGAAGTGGTTGATATACTTGAATTTGATGCAGCCCTTGAGGCTCCTGCGGCTGAAGTTGATGAAGCTGAGCCAGAGCCCTTTGACGCTACTGATGTTGAAGAAACCATCTCTGATTTTGAGAAAGCAGAGCTGGATATGGTAATGCGCGCTTTGGATGATTCAGAAGTAACCCCATCTGTTGAATCAGCCGAAACAGAATCAAACGCGCCTGCAGGCTTCACCAAAAACTATAGCGGCGGCATTAACTGGACTGCCAGCCGACTGGAAACTGCAACAGAGGGTGAGTGGTTACGAGCCCCAGGCAACGATCACTGGCGCGCGACCGGTCTTTGCCTTGATTCATCTATATTCCAGCCTGGCCAAATGGTTGTGGCTGGCTCTGAAGATCAACAAAACTATTTTTCAAAACAAGAGATAGAGAGCCTTCCTTGCACTGCCCAGGCTATCTTGACTCAAGATGATTGGCCATTGGATGCTTTTGCTGCATCTATTCCAATATTAAAAGTATTCGATCTTGATCAGGCAGTGATGTCGATGGCCGCTTATGCTCGTGCACAGCTACTGGGTAAAGCTATTGGCATTACAGGTAATGCGGGTAAAACAACGACGCTAGCGATGTTAAGCCAAGCTTTAGCGCCATACGGAAAAGTTTCTCATAGCAGACACGACGCGACCCAAACCAAAGATCTGGCAGAACATATCACTTCTATGCCTTGGGATACTGACTTTACTATTCTGGAAATACCCCTTAGAGATTTAGCTCATAGTTCAACGGTAGTAAAACCGGATATCGCGATATTGATTAATGCCAGCGAAGCACAATCAATCTTTGCGGCAATGGACCCAGGTAGCTATGCCGTCATCAATCGGGATATGCCTGAGTGGGATACGGTTTCACAAGCAGCTGAAGCTAAATCTCTGCGAGTTATCTCCTTTGGTGAACACGAAGGCAGTGATATTCGCCTGTTAGATATCGCTCCTGATACAGGGGTTGTGACGGCCAAAGTGAGCGATCAGGAAACCCGCTTTGTTCTGAATTGTGCTGGGATTCATATGGCGCTGAATGCTCTGGCCTGTTTAGGTGTCACTTATGCTCTGGGGCTACAAAGAGCACCCGCAGAAGGCATCTTTAGCCTGTTTCAACCACTTTCCAGCCGTGGAGAAGTACTACAGCTCACCATCAAAGATGATCCTTTTACCGTCATTGATGACACTTATAGTGCTAACCCTAGCTCGATGAAGGCATCGCTTCAAGCGCTTGGAAGCCAGAAAGCACGACGCAAACTGCTTATTTTGGGCGATATGCAAGATGCTTATGGTGCTTCAGACCAGGAACACGAAGCGCTGATACCCTTGATCAAAGCGGTGAATCCTCGAGTGGTCTTCTTAATCGGTGATCGCATGGAGAAAATCCAACCCATGCTGAAAGAAGCAGGCGTAAATAGCCATTTCCGTAAAAATATCACCATGATTAAACGGGCGGTGGCCAACTTCCTGAAAAAAGACGATCTTGTACTCTTCAAATCATCTCAGGGTGTGGGTTTACATGACGCGGTTGAGCATTTAGCTAACCTGAAACCAGAAGAATAAATAATACCAATCCCGATAAATATTGTAGATCGGAAAAGCCGCAAGGCGCCTTCCGACAATTGAGATAGATGTCGGATGGCGCTTCGCTTATCCGACCTACGAGCTTCATATATCAAAACTTATCGCGAAAGGTATAAAGCGGTCGGTTTCTGGCTAGAAACTGGCTGGTACTCTGCCCGTTTATCCTATTCGCCCTGTTTGTTCCAAGATCAAAATATATGCTTTAAGCACAAAAAAGGGCTGCCAATTGGCAGCCCCTTCTATTTTTACGGAGTGCTTTTACTCGCCAGGTCAGGTTAACCCGCCAGATCCAGCAGCAGGCGATTCAGACGCTGAACGTAAGCTGCAGCATCTTTTAGCTGACGACCTTCCGCCAGCATCGCCTGGTCCAATACGATACGGGCCAGCTCGCCAAAGCGATCTTCGTCTGCTTCCTGGTCCAATTTCAGAATCAGGGGGTGAGTTGGGTTCAGTTCCAGCACTGGCTTGGCTTCAGGGATCTCCTGACCCGCAGCGGCCATAATCTGACGCATCTGCTCGCCCATTTCGCCATCTTTCAGAACCACGCACGCTGGGGATTCAGTCAGGCGGTGAGTCACACGCACATCTTCAACCTGCTCTTTCAGCAGCTCTTTAACGCGCTCAACCATACCTTCTACTTTCTCTGCAGCTTCTTCCTGAGCCTTCTTGTCTTCTTCAGACTCAGTATCACCCAGATCCAGCTCGCCTTTGGCAACATCCTGGAAAGACTTGCCATCAAACTCGGTCAGGTGGCTCATCAGCCATTCGTCGATGCGATCCGCCAGCAGCAGTACTTCGATACCCTTCTTACGGAAGATCTCCAGATGTGGGCTGTTTTTCGCAGTATTGTAGTTTTCTGCTGTCAGGTAGTAGATCTTATCCTGACCTTCTTTCATACGCTCAACGTATTCAGCCAAAGCGACATTCTGTACATCGGAGTCGTTGTGAGTGGAAGCAAAGCGCAGCAACTTGGCGATCTTCTCTTTGTTGGAGAAATCTTCGCCTGGGCCTTCTTTCAGTACACTACCGAACTCGTTCCAGAAGGTCTGGTATTTCTCAGCATCATTTTTCGCCAGTTTGCTCAGCATATCCAGTACACGCTTGGTCAGTGCACTCTTCATAGACGTGATATTTGGATCCTGCTGCAAAATCTCACGGGATACGTTCAGAGACAGGTCGTTGGAGTCGACAACACCCTTGATAAAACGCAGGTACAGCGGCAGGAACTGTTCAGCGTCATCCATGATGAATACGCGCTGCACGTACAGTTTCAGGCCACGGGATGCTTCACGGTGGTATAGGTCAAACGGTGCTTTACCTGGCAGATACAGCAGGCTGGTGTATTCCAGCTTACCTTCAACCTTGTTGTGGCTCCAGGCCAGAGGATCGGCAAAGTCATGGGAAACGTGCTTGTAGAACTCCTGGTACTCTTCGTCTTTCACGTCAGTACGGGAGCGGGTCCACAGGGCTTTCGCTTCGTTAACCGCTTCAAACTCAGGTGCTTTATCTGCCGCGTCTTCATCTTCTTCCGGCGCACCAAAGCTCTGCTTTTCCATCAGTACAGGTACAGCGATATGATCGGAGTACTTACGGATCAGGTTACGCAGGCGGAAGTCTTCAGAGAACTCTTTCTCATCCGCTTTCAGTTTCAGCGTGATGCTGGTGCCACGCTCTGCTTTTTCAACGGTCTCAATGGTGAACTCGCCATCACCCTTAGAAACCCAGCGCACACCTTCTGATGTTGGAGAACCCGCTTTACGAGTCACCACCTCTACTTCATCAGCCACAATGAAAGAAGAGTAGAAACCGACACCGAACTGACCAATCAGCTGAGAATCTTTTTTCTGATCACCGGTCAGCTGGCTCAGGAATTCTGCTGTACCGGACTTAGCGATTGTACCCAGGTGGTCAATTACATCCTGACGGTTCATACCGATACCGGAATCGCTGATGGTGACGCTGTTGTTTTCACTGTCAGTCGTGATCTTAACCTGCAGTTCAGACTGACCTTCGTACAGGGCATCATTCTCCAGCGCGTTATAACGCAGTTTGTCACAAGCATCAGAGGCGTTGGAGATCAGCTCACGCAGGAAGATCTCTTTGTTGGAGTACAAAGAGTGAATCATCAGGTGTAACAGCTGTTTTACTTCTGTCTGAAAACCAAGGGTTTCTTTCTGTGCTTCTGTAGACATTCCGTCAAACTCCTAAAAAACAATCCAGATCTGGCATCGGTCAGATCATTTCTTAACTCAGAGAGTGGCTATTCAGAGCCACTACTTTTGCTAAACACCCGAACAAAGCGCCTATTTAACACGAATAGTCCTACTTTTATTCGGGGTAGTGTATGGAGTTATAAATGGGAGCGCAGATCTGTTTTTCAAGTAAAAAAATTAAAATTTGATCTGAAGATATAATTTTTGCGGGTAATTTTTTGCAGACGAATCAAAGAGATCCTCAGCTCTACCTAGTTTATAGGTCAAGAGACGAGAACTGATTCCAAAGCCGTCCTAAACAAATATTAACGCCACACACCCATAATAATTCGATGCCTTGGTCGTTGAATCCCCATACTGTGAGCCGGTGTATGAGACCAGTGCTTCACTTCTTCAATTGCCTGAGAGTGGACCGGTGCTTCCAGTTGCTTCAAAGCACGAATACGTTCCTTTGTCGCCGGATGAGAGCGAAGTAAAGAGGGTTGGGTTTGCTGATATCCGACCAAGATGCGCTGCCAGCCTTTCCGCTCCCCCATATCGATTTTGCTTAGCGCAGAGGCGAGTCCCATGGGGTCCCCAGTCAAATGAGCGGCCTGCAGATCAGCGGCAAACTCACGGGTCCTGGACAGCTTTAGCTGCAACAACCCTGAAAGCCAGGGCGTTAACACTAAAAGCATCAGGGCCAACAGGGACAGATCCACCAAGCCTAATAGCGCCATCGGCATTAATAGCAATGTCATCAAACAGGCCGTGAGGGCCAACAGATAGTTTAACCGGCTGATAATATCGGCCAGGGCCATTAAACGGGTATCATTATGAGCGATATGGCTGATCTCATGAGCCATCACGCCCACCAGTTCCCGGTGGGTCAACGTATTCAATAATCCATGGGTTAAACCCACGCCGGAGCGGGTTTCATCGCCCACAGAAAAGGCATTCAACATACGACTGGGTATCCAATACAACTCAGGCACCCGGTTAAGTCCGGCACGTTGAGACAGTATCTGAGTGACACGATACAGCTCAGGTGCCTCCTGATAGCTCAACCGACGGGCATTATAGATCTGCAACGTCCAGTGCGTGGGCAACAAGCGCAGAGTGATCACCAGAACAGTACTGACCGCCAACAGACACAACCAGAAGTTCCAGCCGAATAACAGATAGACACTGAACGCCAGCAGCAACGACATGGAGCAGACGAGCAACAGAGTGTGCAGCACATTACGTTGATGGTGTTTTTCCGCATTAAAACGATTCATCGCCAGCCTCCTCTTTATCTCACGGGTTCTGTTAGCGACCTGCCCGTTACGGTAGGGTATAAGGGCAGGCAGAGGGCAAATCAATGGTGCTGTCCGGCCAGATTGACATCAATGCCCCACTGTTTGAGCTGTTTTGCCAGCTCAGGATCTCGCGTCTTCTGCCACTGTTGATAGAGCGCAATGATATGATCCGTATCCGATACCTGCTCTTTACTGCACACTCTTGCGATCAGATCTGTCATGCTGTCGAAGGTGGCCGATAGTTCCTGAAAGATATGAGGTGCCTGGCGGTCGTTGTCAGCCAGATATTCATAGGCCCCGCCGCCCATACCGCTGAGGTAGTCTTTACCCAGGCCTTTACGGGCAAAAACTTCAGGGAACAATGCTGACATAAACAGTGACAGATCGCCTAACTGGCGCAGAATTAAGCAGCGCTGCCACATACGCTCACTGTTTAAGGCATCCTGATACAACAGCGCCAGGGGCCTGAGACCGTATTCACCATCCTGATAGGCAAACAGCTGTCGACTGTCTCCCAAACGGGCAAGCATCTCACCCAGATACCAGAGGGTATCTTCATGAGGCTGAGGTTTAAGCCTGTTACCAAAATGAATCAGCTCTTCATGAAAATAAGCACTGAGTGATGTTTTCTGGATAATGGAAGATGAAGCCATAAAGCACCTCCAAATACACATATTCCAAGCATAAACAGGTATTTCGTATTTTCGCTATACCTCTGAACCAATCGACAAATCAATACAGAAAAAGTTTATGGGTTCAGTTTAACCTGCTGTATTCCATGACTTTTATCGCCAGAAAAATTTTTTGATTTTTTTTCAGAAAAAGTCTTGAAACTCTTTTCAGTGACCCTATCTAGCGATTTTGACAGGATCTGACCCTGTTTTGTTTCTGATTAAACCTCATTATAGGAGATCTGTTTAATGTCGATTAAACCTCTCTATGACCGTGTGGTTGTGCGTCGATTAGAAGCTGAAACCACCACGGAAAGTGGCATTATCATTCCAGACGCTGCCGCTGAGCAGCCTGCTCAGGGCGAAATCGTAGCCGTCGGTGACGGCCTGTTGACAGAGCAGGGGGAACGTCGCCCTCTCGCGGTCAGTGTGGGAGATCAGGTGATTTTTGGTCAATACGCAGGCTCCAAAATTCAACTGAATGGTGAAGAATTACTGGTAATGAAAGAGTCAGACATTCTGGCCGTTGTTGAATGGTCAGTGACAGAGGAGAAAGCCGCATGAGTGCTAAAGCTGTAACCTTTTCATCTGAAGCCCGTGAGCGCATGTTAACCGGTGTCAATGTATTAGCTGATGCAGTAAAAGCCACCCTGGGTCCAAAAGGACGCAATGTCGTATTGGACAAAGGATTTGGTGCCCCTCGTATTACAAAAGACGGTGTATCCGTGGCTAAAGAGATCGAGCTGAAAGATAAGTTCGAAAACATGGGTGCCCAGATGGTTAAAGAGGTGTCGTCTAAAACCGCCGATGTTGCGGGAGATGGCACCACAACGGCCACGGTACTGGCTCAGGCTCTGGTACGGGAAGGGCACAAGTCCATCGCTGCCGGCATGAACCCTATGGATCTGAAACGCGGTATTGATGCCGTGGTCAAAGCCTCCGTTGATGAGCTGAAGCAGCTATCCAAACCTTGTGATGATTCTAATTCCATTCGTCAGGTGGCGACCGTTTCAGCCAACTGGAATACCGATATCGGTGATATTCTGGCCGAAGCGATGGAGAAAGCGGGCCGCGATGGTGTGATTACCGTTGAGGAAGGTAAATCCCTGCACAACGAACTGGATGTCGTGGAAGGGATGCAGTTTGACCGTGGTTATCTGTCTCCTTATTTCATTAATAATCAGGATAAGATGCTGACGGAGCTGGATAACCCCCTGATCCTGCTTTACGACAAGAAGATCAGCTCCATCCGGGATCTGCTGCCGGTACTGGAAACAGTGGCTAAAGAAGGCAAGCCTTTACTGTTGATTGCGGAGGATATCGAAGGGGAAGCCCTGTCCACACTGGTGGTGAATAACCTGCGCGGAGTCCTTAAAGCCGCTGCGGTTAAAGCCCCTGGCTTTGGTGATCGCCGCAAAGCGATGCTGGAAGATATTGCGGTATTAACCGGCGCAACGGTTATCAGTGAAGAAACTGGTATGAGCCTGGAAACCGCTACCCTGGAACATCTGGGACAGGCCAAACGCTGCGTGATCACTAAGGACCATACCACCCTGGTCGACGGTGCCGGTGAAGCCAGCAACATCGAGGCCCGTGTTGAGCAGATTCGCCGTGAAATCGATCAAACCAGCTCCGATTACGATAAGGAAAAACTGCAGGAACGCGTCGCGAAACTGGCGGGCGGTGTTGCCGTTGTCAAAGTGGGTGCCGCCACAGAAGTGGAAATGAAAGAGAAAAAAGACCTGGTGGATGATGCCCTGCATGCCACCCGGGCGGCTCTGGAAGAAGGTATAGTACCGGGCGGTGGCGTCAGTCTGGTGCGCATTGCCCAGAATATCCAGCTCGATAATCTGGCATTGCAAAACCGGGATCAGGAAGTCGGGGCTAAAATTGCTCTGCGTGCGATGGAAGAGCCTTTCCGTCAGATCATTACCAACGCGGGTCTGGAAACCAGTGTGGTACTGGAAAAAGTACGCAGCGCGGACTCCACCACCCACGGCTTTAACGCACAAACCGAAGTCTATGGCGATATGCTGGAGATGGGCATTATTGACCCGGCTAAAGTGACCCGCTCAGCACTGCAACACGCAGGCTCAATCGCAGGCCTGATGTTAACCACCGAAGTGATGGTGACCGATGCACCAAAAGATGAGGAGGCTTCCGCTTTACCCGCCCACAACGATTGGGGGTAGTAAAACCTTGCCTTCGCGTGTTGTAAGCGAATAGTCCTGCATTTTTTAGTCTTTACAGACCTTTACTGACAAGTCGTTTGGGGGGCTTAGCGCCCCCCTTTTTACCCTGTACGGCTGTTCGTTAAACAACCTCGTATCAAATTTTCGAGCAACGTCACTTTTCGAGCAACGTCACTTTCTGAACGACTCTATTTTCCGGACGGCTCTATTTTCCGGACCACATCATAAGTACGCCTTGATAAAAGGAATAGCCTATGTTGGAAGTTAAACAACTCTCCCGCCGTTTTGGTGCAGTGCAAGCCGTACACCAGGTCAGTTTTAACATTGGCAAAGGTGAAATTGTCGGCTTGCTGGGCCATAACGGCGCGGGTAAAACCACACTGATGAAGATGATCTGCGGTTACACCGAGCCTGATCAGGGTTGCGTCCTGCTGGACCAACAGGACCTGAACACTCAGCGGGCTCTGGTGCAGCGTAAAATCGGTTATCTGCCTGAAAATCTGCCGGTCTACCCTGAGATGCAGGTGGCCGATTACCTGGATTATGCAGCTGAGCTTAAGGGGCTGACAGGCCCGGAAAAACAACAGGCGATCCAACAGGCTGTGACCGCCACTGATCTGGCCGACCGGCTACTGACGCCCATTGCCAATCTGTCCCGGGGCTACAAACAGCGGGTGGGGGTTGCCCAGGCGATTCTGGGGCAGCCTGAGTTGTTGATCCTTGATGAACCCACCAACGGTCTGGACCCGGAACAAACTCAGTTAATGCGCCAACTGATCCGTCAGATCGCACAGCATGCGACGGTGATTCTCTCCACCCATATCATGCAGGAGGTTGAAGCCCTTTGCTCCCGGGTGCTCATTATCAACCAGGGACGTCTGGCGATGGATGCGGATCTGCCCCATCTCTACCAAAGCGCCTTTATTCAGGTGGATACCAACAGCCCGGAAACTGTGATTAACAGCCTGCGTCAACACCCGGATATTCAACATATTTCCCACCGCCAGAGTCAGCTTGCAAGTCAACCTGAACAGGCACCGAACCAGACATCACTGCGCATTGAGCTTAAACCGGGAGTCGATGTACACACGCTCTGTGCCGATATCGCGGAGCATATTATCGCGCAGGGTTATCGAATCTACCGCTTGCAACCGGAAAAACGAGACCTGGAAAGCCTGTTTCGCAGTGTAGAAGAACCAGAAATAAATCGAGAGGGGGTTAACCATGCAGCCTGATATTTCACTGCGTGCCAGCCTGAAGCGGATTACACAAAAAGAGGTCACGCTGTTTTTTGCCTCGCCGGTGGCCTGGCTGTTTCTGGCCAGCTTTGTGGCACTGGCTCTGTTTATTTTTTTCTGGGCCGAAGCTTTTTTTGCCCGTAATATCGCCGATATCCGTCCCCTCTTTGAATGGATGCCGGTATTACTGATCTTCCTGAGTGCGACCCTGACAATGCGCATCTGGAGTGACGAGCGTCGCACAGGCACGCTGGAGCATGTGCTGACTCAGGGCATACCGATCTGGCATTTTGTACTGGGTAAATTCCTGGCCTGTCTGATGTTACTGGCTACGGCTTTGCTACTGACCCTGCCTTTGCCGATCACCCTCTCTTTTCTCGCAGATCTGGACTGGGGACCTGTCGCTGCAGGCTATCTGGCAACGCTTCTGCTCGGAGCAACGTATCTGAGTATGGGGTTATTTATTTCCTCCAGAACCGATAACCCGATTGTCAGTCTGATGTTCAGCTGTCTGCTGGCCGGGGCCTTTTATCTGCTAGGCAGTCCTTTATTCACCAGCCTGTTTAGTATCGATGTGGCCGAACAGCTACGGCTATTAGGCACGGGATCACGCTTTGAGTCGATCGCCCGGGGTGTGATTGATCTGTCTGATCTGGGCTACTATCTTAGCCTGATGCTCTGCTTTCTGGCGTTAAATACACTGACTCTGGAACGTTCACGCTGGAGCGGACAAGCACATAAAAGCCATAAACACTGGTATGCCCTGACCACTTTAGTGATTGTCAATGCGCTGGCTCTGAACCTCTGGCTGGGACAGCTCAGTACGCTGCGCCTGGATATGACGCAGGGGCGCATCTATTCCATTTCAGAAGCCACGCGCCATTATCTGAACCGGTTACAGGAGCCTATGCTGATCCGGGGCTATTTCAGTGCTCAAACCCATCCATTACTGGCACCATTAGTTCCTCAACTGAAGGATCTGATTGAGGAGTATGAGATACAGGGCCAGGGACGTATCCGGGTTGAGTTTGTTGATCCGGCCACTCAGCCATCACTGGAGCAGGAAGCCAATGAACAATACGGCATTAAACCGGTTCCTTTCCAGATCTCGGATCGCTATCAATCCTCCATTGTCAGCTCCTATTTTAATGTGCTGATTGAGTACGGTAGTGAACATCAGGTACTGGGCTTCAGGGATCTGATCGAGGTACGCTCTGATAGTGAGGCCGATATCGATGTACAACTCAGAAACCCGGAACACGATCTGACCCAGGCGATCAAGAATGTTCTGCAGAACTATCAATCCTCTGGCGAACTGTTCAGCGCCGTCAGCACGCCACTGACGTTTACCGGCTATATCTCAGAAGATAACCGCTTACCTGAAGCTCTGGTGCAATTTAAATCGCAGATTGAACAGCACCTGAGTGAGCTGAGTGATCAGGCTCAGGGACGCCTTGCAGTTCAATGGCAGATCCCGGAAGCCGATGGCGGTTCTCTGGCCACCCAACTGGCACAGGATTATGGTTTTCAGCCGATGAGTGCCGGACTGTTCTCTGATCAGTCGTTTTATTTCTATCTCACGCTGAGTCAGGGGGAACAGATCGTCCAGATTCCTCTGGATGATATGACTCCGGCAAGCTTTGAGCGCAACCTGGATGCAGCAATTAAACGTTTTGCCCAGGGATTCACCCGAACGGTCGCACTGGTCACACCACAGGCCTCTCAAGGCTACAACCCCTATCAATCCAATAATCCCTATCAGCCCAGCAATCCGTATCAAGCCTATAACGGACCTCGGTTTACAGAACTGAAGCACCTGTTAGGCGAAACGATGAATGTTGCCGAGGAAGATCTGAGTGATGGCCAGATTTCCGGGGCGGCTGATATTTTGTTCCTGACAGCGCCTGAAAACCTGAATGACAAGGCGCTGTTTGCCGTTGACCAGTTTTTAATGCGTGGTGGCACAGTGATCGCAGCAACCTCGCCGTTCCAGGCTCAATGCTCCCGGCAGCAACTGACCTTAAACTCTCACGAAAGCGGTTTATCCGACTGGCTGGCCCATCATGGTCTGACACAAACGGCATCATTGGTGATGGACCCTCAGAACACCGCTTTCCCGGTTCCTGTGGAACGCAATATTGGCGGCTTCACGATTCAGGAGATGCAGCTACTGGACTACCCCTACTTTGCCGATATCCGGGGCGAACAGCTGAACCAAAAGCATCTGATCACTTCAGAACTGCCACAGGTCACTCTGCCTTGGGCCTCTCCCATTGAGGTGGATACAGAGAAAAACGCTGACCGGCGTATTACACCGCTGTTATATAGCTCAGACCGTTCCTGGTTATCGACCTCAACCCGGATCGTACCCGAGTTCAATGCAACGGGGATGGTGCCTTATCGGCCCGAAGGTGCTCAAAGTAAACAGTTATTGGCTCTGATTAATGAGGGACGCTTTGACTCATACTTCGCCAATAAGCCCTCACCATTAGCGGATCAGGGCACTGGAGATGGCGATCTGAACAAGAGCGCCAGTCCATCAGATGCCACAAGTGATCAGGAGACTCCGGCACCTTTGGTACTGAATCGGGTGATTAAACGCTCGCCTGAGTCGGCTCGCATTATTCTGATCAGCTCCAATGATGTCTTCCGGGATCAGACCCTGACCCTGCTGGCCAATACGGTTCAGAACCAGTACCTGAACGCCCTGCAACTGGCGGTTAATGCCGTGGATTGGTCACTGGAAGATGAAGCGCTGCTCAGTATCCGCGCCAGAGGACACTTCAATCGCACCCTGCCCCCGATGTCAGAGCAGGAACAGATCTTCTGGGAGTCTGTCAATTACGCTCTGGCTCTGATAGCCCTGCTACTGGTGATGTTGCTGGCAAAACACCGAAAACATCAGAAAAGTCAGCGCTATCTGGCGCAGTTTAGTACTGTCGTAAAGGAGTAGATCGATGAAAAGACATTATCAGCGACTGTTTGGCGTACTGATTCTTCAGCTTGTGCTTACTCTGGGGCTCTACGGCTATTATCGGGATCAAAGCGATACATCGCCAACATCACTGGTCAGCACAGAGCTGGCGGTGAATAAAATAGTGATCGAGAGCCATACCGGGATTAAGAATAACGCGGATGAACCGGATAACCGCTCAGCTAACCACTCAGATAGCCGTTCAGATAAAAGCGAAGCGGACGGGCAGAATAATAACCAGGGTAAACAGAAAGAGGAGATCATACTGCGCCTGGCACAAACGCAGCACCCCGACCAGGCTCATTGGCAACTGCCGCAATATCATCACCTGCCGGTTGATCAGCGTCTGATCGATCATGCTTTGCAGCAGCTACAGTCTTTAAAAGCAGGCTGGCCAGTTTCCGACAGTCACGATAGTCATCGACGTTTTGATCTGACTGACGACACATATCAGCGCCGTATTCGACTGTATCATGATGAAAAGCTTTTAGGTGACCTGTTATTGGGGACCTCCCCAGGCTATCGCCAGCTCTATCTGCGTCCTGCCGGGAGCGATCAGGTATATCGGGTAAAACTCAATCACCATGATTTCCCTGTCGATGCAGATCATTGGCTGGATAAAAAACTGTTGGCGCAGAAAGATCTGCTGGAGATCACTACGGACGGGTTCAGTTTAGAGAAACAGCAGGGCTATTGGCAGCTGACAAAAGGTCAGATCGCAGCGCTGGATGAGAAAGCGTTGCAGAATCAGGCAGAGCAGTTTGCCGAGCAGCTCTCAGGGCTCACGGTGGCAGGTTTCTCAGCCAGTCTGCCTTCAATATCACCGGCTTATACTCTGGAACTGTCAGCCGAGGGGCAAAAACCCTTGAAGCTGGCGTTATTTGAACAGGATAAGCGTTACTATCTGAAACCTGAGCAAGCGTACTATGGTTTTCAGTTATCGGAAACGAGCTATCGCCAACTGGTCAAACTGGCTCAGTGGCAGCCGGATCAGTTAACCGCGAACAGCAAAAAACGGGAACACCAAGATAGCTCCCTTGAACCGGATACCCCCTCCTGAAAGAGAAGCTGATCCGATATCGCAAGAAGCCAGGTTACCCCTGGCTTCTTTCTTGCTGAATCAATTCAACAATCCATCATCTTGATAAAAGATGATCTTTTAGCTGCAACCTTTACACAATTCTTGCCGCTGTGTTTTGCCTGGTACATGGCTTCATCCGCATGACCGATCAGGTGCTCAATAGTACTGCCTTTTTGATACTGAGCGACCCCAAAACTACAAGTAATTGGGCGGCCAATCTGGAAGTCATGTTTTGCAATGCTTATTCTGAGTTTTTCGGCAGTACCGTGAGCTTGCTCCAGATTGCTTTCCAGCGTCAAAAAGATGAACTCCTCGCCTCCCCAACGGCCAAAGCGGTCTGTTTTACGGATTTCACCTGAGACCAAAGCAGCCAGATTAATGAGTACCTTATCCCCGGCTCCATGGCCTAAGGTATCATTAATCTTTTTGAAATCATCAATGTCGAAGAATATCAGCGATAACGCCCAGTCGTGACGCTCTGCCAACGCAATAAACTCTTCCAGTTCCTGCCGGATCTTACGTCGGCTGAGTATTCCGGTGAGTTCATCCCTTTCCGCCAACTGAGTAATTCTGCGGTTGTAGCGCATCACACTCTGATAACGATACAGAGCTAACAGCGCCAGCAAAGCGATGCCCCCCAATACTTTCCATAATAGGGAGTAATCCACGACAGTATTAAAATCGACCTGGAACCAGCGCTTTGAAATCGCTTCATGCCGTTCAGGAGAGAAGGCTGCAATCGCTTTGTTGATCATACTCAGCAAGGCGACATGATCGTGGGTGACCGCGATGCTCATATCCCAGTTATCATGCAGCAGATCGCTGATCGCAACACCTGTGATCTGATGCTCTCGCTGCTGATACATTAAACTGGCTTCAGCTCCTACCAGAGCGTCTGCATCCCCATTACGTACCATATGAAAGCCCTCTTTCATTGTACGTACAGGCACCAGTTCAGCTGCAGGGAAGCGATCCTGCAGAATATCGTGGAAAGCGGACTTATCCTGTACCGCAATACGTTGGTTCTTTAAAACCATATTGCGCTTTTCCGGCAGCGTCGCGACAACGGCCGGAATACTGAGATAGGGGCGGCTAAAACGTAAATAATCACTGCGCTGTACGGTCTGCATTGCTCCGGCAACCAGGTTACACTGCCCTTGCCGGGCCAGCTTTAATGTCTCCCGCCAGCTGTTTGAAGGTAAAATCGTGTAATTCAGTCCGACATCCGCCAGGATCTGTTGCAGGTACTCTGAGATCATGCCCTGGTGCCGCCCGTTATTATAGGACTCATAGGGATACCAATCAGGGTTGATACACACATTCAGCCTATCGTCCCGGATCTGATTCAGATAATCCAGCTCGTTCTGTGTCAGGCGTAAACGATTACTGGCCGGTTTGTATATGAAATTATCAAAGTTGTAATCGCGAAAGATGCTGTTGGTAATTAGGTAAACCTGTGCCATCTGATTAAACTTATTCAAAGATAAAGTTCCAAAATCACCATTCTCGTCATAAGCCAGCTTTTTCAGTTCACGGCCTTCAAACATCAAGGCTTCCAGTGTTTTGTTCTGACTGTTATAACCGTTGAGAATCACCTCGGCGGTTTCCGGAATATGATTGAAGGCATACTCCCAGCCCCGTATGGAGGCCCTGTAGAAACGCTCGGTAAGCTCTGGATTTTTGCGGGCAAATTCCCGGGAAGTGAATAAGATATCGGAGTACATATCAAAGCCGAAATCTTTTGGATGAATGATGTTATATTTCACCCCCTGCTGCGCCATGATATAGGGTTCGTTTGAGATATAAGGCGCCATCGCATCGGTCTTACCCTCAATCAGGTCCTGCACGTTATAGCTATGCTGTTGTTGAATAAAATCTGATGAACTGATGCCCGATTGCAGTAACATGGCTAATAGCTCACCCACCCGCTTGGCATCATTGGTGATCATGATTCTTTTACCACGTAGATCCGTTGGACGCATGATACCGGACTGTTTCTTCGTCAGTAACATCAGCGGTGAGTGCTGAAATGCGGCCAGCATTGCAACGATATTGTTACCCGTTGCACTGCCTATCAACAACGATGAGCGCCCGACAGCAAACTCCACCCGCCCCGACATCACTTCGTGGGAAGGCTCAATGCCATTGGTCATCTCTATCAGTTCAACATCTAAGCCCTCATCAGCATAAAACCCTTTCTCGACCGCCATATAGTAACCGGCAAATTGAAACTGATGTTTCCATAACAGCTGCAGGCGAACAGGATCAGCAGCCTTAAGGGGGGGAGCGTAGAGCAAGGGTATTAGCAGTAGAATGCAGTTTATAAATCGATTAGGCATGAGCAACTCCACTGGACGTAGCGCTTTACTGGGCGTCCCTGGCACACCCAATCCTGAACACACTGAAACAAAGAACTTATCAAGACCGATCAATACTTTTTATTCGTTGTACTGAATAACAATACAGTGATGTGCCTGGAAAGCTTTTGCTCTGCAGCTTAGAGACTAAAACTACATTAGAAAGATTAGACCCATAGATGAATATGAACAACGAATGTTGCACATTATTTAGTTAGCCATGAGCGCAATGAGCACGACTCCAAAACACTCAAATCCGCTCTGGATCATGCCGAACAATGTCGACAGACGCCAATTGAAACAGCAGTGGTTGATCGGGGGTATCGAGGTTCAAAGCACACGGTTGATGCTGAAGTTATTTTGCCTGGCCCACGGTTGAAAAGAGACAGCCAACAAGAGAAGAACCGAAAGAGTATGCTCTGTAGGAGGCGATTGATCCCATCGTAGGGCATCTGAAACAGGATTATCGACTTTCCAGGAGCTGGCTGAAAGGTAGCGAAGGTGATGCCAATAAACCTGTTAAGTACCCGAACATAAATATTCCGATATTTTCCGGCCGAAGCGGCCGGAAAATACGGGCTTTATGTAGGGAAAAGTACTGTATGCCTACTTAACGGTAGCTTGTGCCTGGAATTTGAGGAAATGGATGAGCTTTTTCTTTTGTTTGAATACAAGGCTGGATCAGCGAAGCGCCATCCGACATTGACTCCGCTAGCGGATAGTTGTCGGAAGGCACCTTGCTGCTTTTACGACCTGTAACAATTTATCGGGCTTGGTATCACTTTACCAGTACCACTTTACTGGTGGAAATTTAACGACGTTGTTTGCCACCACGACGGCCACCGCCTTTTCCACTCTTGCCGCCTTTACCACCATGACCACCAGGTTTTTTAAATGGTGCGGGTTTTTCCGCTGGTGCATGGAACAGCAGGTAAAGATCAACCAGCAGCTCAGGAATCTGCACGACCATTCGGTTGGTGATATCCAGATCGGAGACAATATCATCCAGCTCTTCATCCGGGAACAGGCAGGAGATAGCCATAAAAGGCAGCAGGAGTTCAGCGACATCTTGCTCGTGTTCTCCAAACCAGATCTCTTCCCGCAGCATGACCGCTTCCATAAAACCAGCGCACCAAGCGCTGATTTCGCTGTCTTCCAGCTGCTCGTCTTCTTCCAGCTCAGCTTCAAACGGCAGCTCGATAGTCTGACCGCGATAAAGAACGGTGCGGGTCGCTTCCTGCATCGCTTCCAGCCAGTCCAGCATCTGTTCTTCAGGTAGCTCGTCATCAAACTTAGGCATGCCATTAAAGACCACTGGCAGCCATTCGCCGGTAGGCACCGGATCCGGGCAGATGGCCAGCGCCACCATAAAACCATGTAGGCCAATTATGTCCAGTGCTTCAGGATCAACCTGATCCGATTCCAGAAAATCATAAATCTGGTCCAGGATCTCTTCGGAAATGACGGATACCGGGATCGATTCTTCTTTCATTTTGACCTCGTTAACTTGTCCTGGTTGAGCATCAATATTCAACCTGATGACCTATTGTAACCCTTGGTTTTATTTCTAGGGAGACTTTTGTTTCTGCCTTTGCTTTGTGTGAGCAATGTGTCTCCAATTATTGAACAAGTCTTGTCTTGGCAGTGAAAAAAAGCAGATCTCAGGTAAGATGATCTGCTTGCTAAATAAAGGAGGATCTCTTGTCTCAAATCGCTACCTTATTTCAGTTAAATGACAGTCTGCCTGAATGCTCAGACCCTGCTGACCCTGTACAGGCTGAGATGGCTTTGCGTTATGCTATGCTGTTTTGGCTCGCGAAAGCTGAACAGCACTTTAATAAGAACTTTCCACAGCCGGAATTGGATCTGTCGTTGAGAGGGCGTTGTGCCGGGCAAGCGTATCTGCAAACCTGGAAAGTGCGTTTTAATCTGGGGCTGTTAAAAGAGAACTATGAGGCCTTTATGCAGGAAGTGGTGCCTCATGAGTTAGCTCATCTGATCGCCTTTCGTGAATTTGGCGGCAAAATTCGCCCCCACGGCAAAGAGTGGCGTTGGGTGATGGAGCAGGTATTGGGAGTGCCAGCCAGAACGACGCACCAGTTCGATGTGACTCAAACCGCTAAGCAAAATTACCTCTACCATTGTGCTTGTCCTGAGCGCACCCATGCTTTGACGATACGTCGCCATAATAAGATTGTTCGTGGTACCAATTACTTATGTAAAAGTTGCAATAGTATTTTGATATTTGACAGTGAACGTAACGCAAAGTGATACGGAAACTTATAAAGCAGATGTTTTTTTAGTAGAGCGAAAAGTATGACCCTAAAGTCGTATTTTTTCTTTTTTGCATTAGCGAAAGGTATGAACAAAAAATGTCTGAATGGTCATAATAATATAATCTATTTTTAACTTATTGATTTAAAAGGAAAAAATACTGCTACCAAGGTCTAATGTTTTCCATCTCTCAGGGAAAGTATAACTTTGTGCACAAATTTCGATTTTCGGGTGGGGTTATTTTTACCAACTCCACATCATAAAAATAAAACGCCCGGAATTTATTCCTCCAAGGCACAGAGGCAAGATAATGAGCGAACAACAAGTGTATCCAGTAGCTGCAGAAGTGGCTGAGAAAGCTCTGATTAACAAAGAGCAGTATCAGACCATGTACGAACAGTCTGTAAACGATCCAGATGGTTTCTGGGGTGAGCAGGGCCAACGTATCGACTGGATCAAACCTTTCAGCAAAGTTAAGAACGTAAGCTTCGATCCACATAATGTGAATATCAAGTGGTTCGAAGACGGTGTGCTGAATGCCAGTGCTAACTGTTTGGATCGTCACCTGGAAAGTCGTGGTGATCAGGTTGCGATCATCTGGGAAGGTGATAACCCAGAGCAAGATGAGAAAATTACTTACCGTGATCTGTATACCCGCGTATGTAAATTCGCTAACGCACTGAAAGGTCAGGGCGTACGCAAGGGTGATGTAGTGACCATCTACATGCCAATGATTCCAGAAGCGGCAGTGGCTATGTTGGCTTGTGCCCGTATCGGTGCGGTGCACTCTGTTGTCTTTGGTGGCTTCTCTCCAGACGCCATCGCTGGCCGTATTATGAACTCTGATTCCCGTATCGTAATTACTTCGGATCAGGGTCGCCGTGGTGGTAAAGCGGTTCCTCTGAAAGAAAATGTTGATGAAGCACTGACTAACCCAGGTGTTAAAACCGTTGAGAAAGTGGTTGTTGTGAAGTGCACCGGTGGTGATATCGCGTGGCATGAGCACCGTGATGTGTGGTACCACGATATCTTTGAGGCAGCAGCAGAAGAGTGCGCGCCAGAGCCAATGAGCGCAGAAGATCCGCTGTTTATCCTGTACACCTCTGGTTCAACCGGTGCGCCTAAAGGCCTGAAGCACACGACCGGTGGTTACATGGTTTATGCATCCATGACGCACCAGTATGTGTTTGATTATCAGGAAGGTGACGTTTACTGGTGTACTGCTGACGTAGGCTGGATTACCGGTCACAGCTATATCGTTTACGGCCCACTGGCAAACGGTGCAACGACTCTGATGTTTGAAGGTGTACCTTCTTACCCATCTCACAGCCGTTTCGGTGATGTGGTTGATAAGCACAACGTGACGATTCTGTACACAGCGCCAACGGCGGTACGTGCTCTGATGGCTCAAGGTGATGACGTAATGGGTGATACCAAGCGTACATCTCTGCGTCTGCTGGGTTCTGTTGGTGAGCCGATCAACCCTGAAGCCTGGACCTGGTACCACAAAAACATCGGTAACGGTCAGTGTCCTATTGTGGATACTTGGTGGCAGACTGAAACCGGTGGCATCCTGATTACACCTCTGCCAGGTGCCACTGACCTGAAACCGGGTTCTGCAACGTTGCCATTCTTTGGTGTTCAGCCTGCGCTGGTTGATGCAGAAGGTAAAGAACTGGAAGGTGCAGTTGAGGGTGGTCTGATCCTGAAAGACAGCTGGCCTGGTCAGGCGCGTTCCATTTGGGGTGATCACGAGCGTTTCGTTCAGACTTACTTCAGCACTTACCAGGGTACCTATTTTACTGGTGACGGTGCTCGCCGTGACGAAGACGGTTACTACTGGATCACAGGTCGCGTAGATGACGTGATCAACGTATCCGGTCACCGTATGGGTACTGCTGAGATTGAAAGCGCCATGGTGGCGCACGCCGACGTTGCGGAAGCTGCAGTAGTGGGTTACCCGCATGATATTAAAGGTCAGGGTATCTACATCTACATCACACTGAATGATGGTATTGAAGCGAGTGATGATTTACGTAAAGAGCTGGTTAAGTGGGTGCGTAAGGAGATTGGCCCTATCGCAACACCTGACCTGATTCAATTCTCTGATGGTTTGCCTAAGACTCGCTCCGGTAAGATCATGCGTCGTATTCTGCGTAAGATCGCAGCGAACGAATGTGATGGTCTGGGTGATACGTCCACTTTGGCTGATCCGTCAGTGGTGGATAGCCTGATTGATGAGCGTCTGAACCGCTAATTTAGCTTTCAGAGTCCAAAGGCTCCCATGTGGATAACACATGGGAGCTTTTTTTTGCAGGCAATAACCGCTGCAATAAGGTATTATTCATGGAAGAATAGCTAAAATTATAATACTAGCAGGGAGTTGGAGGAGATTAATGGCACTAGCCCAGAAGATCATCATTGCAGACGATCACCCTTTATTCCGAGCAGCTTTGCAGCAGGCCGTTAAACAGGTGGCCCCTGAAGCTGAAATTGTTGAAGCTGACTCGATGGAAGCTGTACAAAATGCAGCCAGTGATCATCCAGATGCCGACCTGATTCTACTAGATTTACATATGCCCGGTGCCCATGGCTTTTCCGGCCTGGTGTTCCTGCGTGGACAGTGCCCAGGTATTCCGGTTATCGTTGTATCCGGTACTGAAGAGCCTCTGGTCATTCAACGGGCCATTGATTTTGGCTCCTCAGGCTTTATTCCTAAGTCATCCAGCCTTGATACTATCGCCTCTGCCATTGAAGAAGTACTGAATGGTGAGGTTTGGCTTCCCCCTGAAATCGCAGATACTTTAAGTGAGATCAGTGAAGAGCAGGCGCGTTTTGCTGAAGCGCTGTCGACACTGACACCGCAGCAGTTCCGTGTGCTGAATATGCTGACTGAAGGTCTATTGAATAAGCAGATCGCTTATGAGCTGAATGTTTCTGAAGCAACCATTAAAGCCCATGTGACCGCTATTTTACGTAAGCTGGGTGTGCACAGTCGTACTCAAGCGGTGATTGCAGCGAAACAGCTGGAAATTGATCCGCCAAAGATTACTGAATAAGCCATAAGCTTGTTTTTAGTGAATCGAAAATGCCAACCCTTGGGTTGGCATTTTTTATGACAAAAAGAAAATTTTGAGCTGAATCAGATCGGTTATCTGCTAAGACTCTGTTTGTAGTGGTGACGATCTTTGGCTGGTCAATCGCAGGCAGACTTTTTGCACCATAGGGGCAAATGTAAATGAGATAATGCCCGCAGCAGGCCATGCGCTGATCCAGGCTTTTAGCCAGTGCTGGATAAAATCTGTTGTGAAACCCAGGTTTAGCCAGGTCACCCATGCCGTCATCAGGCAGGAAAGAATCAAAGACATCAGGGTTGCGAACAGGATGCGGTGTTTCATTTATTTACCTTTGAGCTATGTAAGCAATTCTTGGATTCAAGTAAGCAGTGATCAGAAACTGTTAAGATGAGCTTAGCAAAGGAGGTTATTTGCAAATAGTCTGATTATTAAAAAGCTATTTTGCATATTTGCAATGCTCAAGGTGGTAACTATGATGTTAGATAATTTGAAGGTGTTTGTTGCAGCCGCTCAATATGGGAGCTTGAGCCGTGCGGCTTCGCAGATGCATCTTACTGTTGCAACGGTATCCCGACGTATTAATGCGCTTGAAAGTGATTTGGGTTGCCAGTTATTACACCGTTCTCCCAGAGGTCTCACGCTGACAGCCAGTGGAGAAATGTACTTTTCTGAATGTGCTGATTTAATTCAGGCATTGGATGCCCGGCTGGAAAGTCTGGATCAGACGCTGAATAGTTTGAAAGGTACCTTAAAAGTATTGGCTCCGACGAATATGGCTTGCGGACCTTTGGATGATTTTTGGCAGGATTTTACGCAGTGCTATCCAGACATAGAGCTGACGTTGGACTTTAGCAATATACGTGAAGATATGGTTGCAAGTCAGGCAGATATTGCTATTCGTGTAGGGCCACAACCTGACTCCAGTCTGATACAGAAGAAGTTGGGCTCGACGTCGACTGTACTGGTCGCAGGAGTAGGGCAGCGTGAGGTGCCCGTGAATCTGGAACAGTTGCAGGTTTGTCCCAGTATCGCCAGTGATCTGCTTCAGCAGTGGGATTTGCAGGATATTCATGGCGAGAAGGTGAGCCTTAGCAAGCAGCACCGTCATATTAGTAATAATCTACAGATGGTTATCAATCTGGTTGTTGCTGGGGCTGGTGTAGCGATGTTGCCCCTGAGTTTGGTGCAGATCTTGATTGAGCGTGGGCAGTTGCAGCATATTTTGCCAGAGTGGCAGGGGCCTGTGCGCGATATTTTTCTTGTCTGGCCTCATAGGCGCAGTTTGTCTGCAAGAGGGGCGTTGTTTAAGCAGGAGTTGACAGCATTTTTAGCACAGCAGCCTTGGTGCAATCCGCCTTAACTGGTTAGGGGGTGTAAGCCTCTAGAGTATAAGTTTATGCTGATAGAGTGACTGGCTTATATTGACATATTTTAGTGGCTATACTTTTGAGAATTAACCTCTTGAGATTCAAGACTGTTTCTGAACAGAGCTGCTATTAACGGATAGCGCGTAATTCTCCTTCCAAAACTAACGAGCTCAGGCGAGATATTTTGGTGGGAGATGGATAGCGCGGCCAACGTCAAGTTGGCCTATCTTGATTCTCGATGTACTCTTTGAGCACTTCAACTGGTGCTCCGCCTGCAGTCAGCAGGCAGTAAGCTCGACTCCAGAGCACTGGTTTCCAATAATACTCTTTTAGGTGCTCTGAGAACTCTTTTCGAATCTTTCGGCTTGTGACCGTTTTTAGGCTGTTTACCAGCTTAGATGGCTGAATCGTCGGGTTAAGTTTAAGCAAAAGATGGATATGGTCGGATTCACCGCCAAACTCAAGC